>JBDUEJ010000010.1:0-136968 GCA_040002475.1 bacterium
TGGCGGCGAGGAATGATGTGTGGTCGTTGTACTCGAACGTGAACGTCAGATCGCTTGCGGCCTTGGGAATTCCGCCGGAGCGATCCGTGGTCGCGATATACCAGTCGTGCCATCCGTGGTATCCGCAGCACAGCACTCTCTCGCGGCCCGTAAACGCGCGTGCAACGCGCACTGCCGCCGTGGTGACGTCGGCGCCCGTCTTGCTGAACCGCACGGACTGCGCGTACGGCACGAGCTCGCGGATCTGCTCGGCGACCTCGACCTCGAGCGGATGCATCAGCGAGAACGTGATGCCGTCTTCCAGTTGACGGCGAATGGCCTCGTCGACGGATGCGTACGCATACCCCAGAACAACCGGACCGACCGCCATACTGAGGTCGAGGTATTCGTTGCCGTCAACGTCCCACACGCGCGCACCGCGTCCGCGCCGCAGGTACTTTGGCGCCACGCCGCCGACATATTGACCGGGCCCCTTCGCGTACGTCTGCGTGCCGCCGGGAATCAACCCTCGCGCGCGCGCCCAGAGCGCGTTCGACTCGGCAATGACGGGAAAGTCTGCATGAACCGCGGATGCAGGCATGAGTCGCCCTCCTTAGAAAGACGTGAGTGTCGCGAGCTCCGTGCGGACCCGAGCGGCAATGGCCTCGGCCGTGAACCCGGCGCTGCCGAGTGCGTCGGGCAGCAGTGCAGGCGTGAACCAGCGATCGCCGCAGGAAATGGACATCGTTTGCGTACTGATCGACGCGCGCGCAATCAACTCGGCGACGATCGACCACACGCCGCCAATCTCGAAATGATCTTCGATCGTGACGACGGCGAGGGCGCACCGCGCCGCATCGAGAATTGCCGCGGTGTCCACAGGTTTTACGGTTCGCAGGTTCACAATGCGCACTCGAAGGCCCTCATCCCGGAGAAGCGCCGCGGCGTCCCACGTCTCGCGAAAGAGCGCGCCGGCAACCACGAGAGCGACATCGTCTTCCTCGGTGGCGCCGAATACCTCGGCCGTTCCGATCTCGAGCGGCGCGTGTGCCGTGACCGCGGGACGATCGCAGTAGCGGATGTACCAGGGCGCTGGATCGTGAATCACTGCCGCCAATCCGGCGAGCAGATCGCCGACATCCGCCGGGCAAAAGACGCGCATATTCGGAATGCCGCGCATCAGCGCCACGTCCTCGAGCGCTTGGTGCGTTGGTCCGTTGGCCTCGGAGAGAATCCCCGGAACGGTGCCGACGAGTTTCACCGGGAGCGCCGGAATGCCGACGTCCGTCCGAATGAACTCGAAGGCTCGCATGGTGAGAAAGGTCGCAAGCGCGTGCACCACGGGAATTCGGGCACGAAGCGCGAGACCGGCGGCCATGCCGACCATCGTCTGCTCGGTGATTCCCGTGTCCAAAAATCGGTCGCCGAGTGCCGCGGGAAGTGATCGAATCGGCGCGCGATTCTCGGCGGTCATCACGACGATACGTTCGTCGGCGCGCGCGAGCGCAAGGAGCGCGTCGGCATAGGTCGTCGTTGTCGTCATCGTACCACCAGCGCTTCTGCCTCGATCTGCGTCTCCGCGCCGCCCTCGAGCTCGTCCAACAGGGCCGAGACCTCGACGTCGGAGAATCGGCAGAACCAGCGATCTGCTCGTCCTTCGAGTTGTGCAACGCCTTTTCCTCTGATCGTCTTTGCGATGACGACACTTGGGCGCCCCGCGGTGATGGGGATTCGGCCAAAACCGCGATCGAGGTCGTCGAAGTCGTGGCCGTCGACCGTCGTCGCGGCGCATCCGAACGCTTCGAACTTTGCGTCGAGCGGCTCGAGCGGGATCAAGTCCTCTGTCATGACGTTCGCCTGAAAGCCGTTGCGATCGACGACGACGACAAGGTTGTCGAGCTTGTACGCCGACGCGACGAGAAGCGCCTCCCACACCGACCCTTCGTTTAACTCTCCGTCGCCGAGTAGCACGACGACGCGGTTGTCGTCACCGCGCAGGCGCACGTCGTAGGCGATTCCCATCGCAACCGACAAGCAGTGTCCGAGCGACCCCGAATGAAATTCGATCCCGGGGATGGCGCGGTTTGGATGCCAATAGATGTGGTCGAACGGCGAGAGATGATTCCCGAGCCGCGCCACGTCGAGCATGCCAAGCTCGACGAACGCGCCGTATAGCGCCGGCACGTCGTGACCCTTGGAGAGGAGCATGATGTCGCGCGCCGGATCGGTGGGGCGGGCGGGATCGAAGCGAAGAAAGCGGCGATAGAGATACGTGATGAGATCCGTGCACGAGAGCGACGCGCCGAGGAAGCACCCTCCGCCGCCGGACATCCCGATCACGTGGCGTCGAACGCGATGAGCGAACGACTCGAGAGCGGTGCGCTCTGCCTGTTTCATGACGCCCGCGCCGTTTCCCGGCAGTGTGGGCCGGCGAACGCCGGCAGTTCGTCGAGGTGATCGCGATACCAGTACACGCCGCGGTGCTCGGCGTTGTGGTCGTTCACGTTGGGATGCGCATCGAGGAATCGCACGACGTCCTCAACGGAGAAGAGCGGATCGCGCGTTCCGAGCGCCGCATACACGTCGCGGATGACGTCGTAGTCGGCGGGATAGTCGAGCACAACGCGGTGGGACAGCGAGCAGTCTCTCCGCCCGCCCCACGTGACATTCGCCAAGCGGAATCTCTCTGGATGATTCCAGATGAATGACGTGGTGTGCTCGCGCTCGAACGGACGCGTCGCCTCATGCCACGCCGAGGAGATCGCTCCAAAAGACATGACCTCGACATCGTTTCCGTCCGGGTGGGTGGGCGGATGCAGATTGCTGACGAAGTCGAGTTGGGTCCGGCGCGCCAAGTAGGCCGCGAGCACCGCGTCGACTATCCCGGGGTCGATCAGCGGGCAGTCTGACGGAATCTTCACGACATGAGCCGCGCCGTACAACAGCGCCGCCCGGTAGTGGCGATCGAGCAAGTCGGTTGCGTGGCCGCGGTAGCACTGGACGCCGCGTTGTATCGCGATCGCTTCGATCGCGTCGTCGTCCGAGCTGGTCGTCGTGGCGACGACGACGGTGCCGACGAGGCGCGCCGCCTTGACTCGATCGAGCATGACGTCGAGAACAGAACCGCTGCCCAAAGGACGCAGCACTTTTCCGGGCAGCCTCGTGGAGCCGGATCGAGCCTGGACGATCGTGACGATGCCGGTCAGGACGCCTCCTCGAGGATCGCGCGACCCGTGCGAGCGCCAGCGTCGAGCTGAAGTATCTGTTCGCACACGCGGGCGATGTGGGCTGCCGATGTGCCGGCGTTTTGAATGGGGCACAACCTGCGCAGCTCATGCATGTCGAACGACGAGTGACATTCTTTGTTCAACGCCAGCCCGTCGAACACGAGCGTTGACCATTGAGTGATCAGCACGTCGCAGTTGGCCACCATGTGATGGGCGTTTCCGTCGTGGAACACCCGCGCGCCCGGCAGCGCGACGTTGATCTCAGCAATCGATCGTGCGGCATTTTCGTTGGGGTGCAACTTGACGACAATCGGCCGGTCGCGGGCGATCTCGCGGACACGCGCGAAGAATTTGGCGCGATCGTCTCGCTTGAGGGTTTCGCGCGTGTCCGATGTTGCGACAAGGACGTAGCCGCGCAACGGGAAAGCATTGCGCAGGTACGACGCGCAATTGTCATAGTTCGGAATGCCGGTGACGATCATCCGATCAGCCGGCACCCCTCGCCCCATAAACAGATCGCGGAAGCCGTCCGAGGCGACACAGAATCGCGAATAGGCGAGGGACAACCCGGTGGCGGCGGTGCTGGCGATCCAACGCGGCAGGCCAAATTTTTGAACGAGCCGAAAGCCGACAGTCTCTGGGTCCGTCATGCCTTCTTGAATGAGCACCAACGGGCGCCCGCGCACGTTCCGCTGAACGAGCAGGTCCGATCCGGTGACCACGAGATCATACGGACCGTGTTGCCCGCCTTCGTCGACGTGCAGTTGCTCTTGCGTCAGGTACTCGACCGTTTGCCGGCGCATTGCGCCGCCGAGCACGGTTCGGTCGAGATAGCCTTTCCGCGACGCCCAGCGGACGATTCCGTCGCCGTAATACGGGGTGTAGGAACAGCGGTGGGCCGCGAGGTGCCGGCCGACCGCGTGCATCATCGTGGTCTGGTTGAGAGACCCACCGATGAGCAAAATCCGTTTCCCCAGTGCGAGATCTCGCATTCTCTGGCCGGGAAAGTACGGCGGAGTTGCGAGCCCTTCCCGACGATCACGTAACAAATGGAAGACGGACCGCGGTCTCCCTGTCAGCGCCCAACGCGCTTGAGCAGATCGTACGTGAAATCCAAGGCCTGATCGAATTCGGTGATGATGATTCTCTCATCTTTTCCGTGCGCCCGAACGTCATTGATCGGGATGAACATGCCGCTGAACCCATACACCGGGATCCCGGCGTTCCGCAGAAAGAGCCCGTCCGTCGCCCCGGTCTCCATGATTGGCACAATCGGCACCGGACCCCATACTGCCTTCACCGACGCCTCGATGGCGCTGAACAGATCGCCACGAAGCGGCGACACCGGACTCTGCACCGCCGTGTCGATCGGCGTCAGATGCACTGACGTGTCGTTCACGACGCGTACGATCGCTTTCTCGACGGCGCCGGGATCCTCGCCGGGCAGCATGCGACAATTCACCGTCGCCTTCGCGGTCTGCGGCAGCGCGTTCGGCGCGTGCCCACCCTCGATCATCGTTGCGACGCACGTCGTCCGCATCAGCGCATTGTATAGCGGCGTCTTGCTCAATCGCGCCACAGCCGCTGCATCCGGCGCACCGGGGGCCGTCGCAACCTTGCGCATGTCCGCCGCAACCATCGGGCTCGCGGCCACGGCTCCCTTTGTGAAGTACGCCTTCACCACGTCGTTGATCTTGACGGGAAAGTCATAGTTGGCCAATCGGTCGAGCGCCGCGGACAGCGCGTAGATCGCGTTGTCCTTTCGCGGCAACGAGCTATGTCCGCCGGAATTCTTGGCCGTGAGCGCGACCGAGTGAAAGACTTTTTCCGCAGCCTGCACATCGAACAACGTGTGCTTGCCGCTCTCCATCTCACCACCGCCCGCGTCCACATTGATGACATACTCGGCGTCGATCAACGCGCGTTTGTTCTTGAGCAGCCACTCGACGCCGTTGTACTTCATGCCGCCCTCTTCGCCCGCCGTGAGCGCGAGAATCAGATCTCGGTCCGGCTCCCACTTCTCCGCCTTGAGACGCAGCAGCGCCGTGACAAGCGTCGTCGCGCCGCCCTTCACGTCCTGCGTCCCTCTTCCATAGAAGTAGCCGTCGCGCTCCGTGAGCTGAAACGGGTCGTAGGTCCAGTCTTCCTTCTTCGCCTCCACGACGTCGAGATGCGCGAGCAACAAGATCGGCTTGTGCGCGCCAGTGCCGCGGTAGCGGACAATCAGATTGCGATTCCTCGGAACGGGGCCGATCACCTGAACGTCGGCCTCCGCAAACCCGGCGTCGCGAAACCGCACGCCGAGCTGATCGGCCGCCGGCGTCGTGTTCCCGTTCGACCCCGTCGTATTCGTTTCGATCAGCTCGCGCAGAATGGCGTGGCCGAGTTGATGGAACGTCACGACCGATTGCTGCTGCGCGCCAAGAAAGGCCGGCGGTAGCGCGACAGTGGTGAGCCCGAATAGTCCGAGAATCGCGGCGGATCTCATTTGACGCCCGCCAACGCTGCAACGATCAACGCCGCCCATTGCACGCCGACGTAGCCCGTCGGCCCGTCCTGATACCACTCACCGAGTGAGTGCCCGCCGTCGGCGGATCCACCCCCGCCGATACGAATCGCCGGAATCCCCAAACTGATCGGCCAGTTCGCATCGGTGCTCGACGCGCCGGTCTGCGACGTGAAGCCGAGTGCCTTCGCGGCGCTCAGCGCGGCCTGCACGATCGGTGCGTTGTCAGCTTGCGCGCCCGTCGGGCGGATGCCGATGGTGTCGACGACCATCGTCAGCTTCGCCGCGCCGGCGCGCGGTCCGGTCCACCGTGCATTCTCGGCGGCGAGCGCGTCGTGCAGAATCTTCTGCACCTTGGTATTCACCGTCGCCAGTGACGCGGCGTCCTCGGAGCGCATGTCGACTTCCATCTGCGCATCCCCCGAGATGGAGTTGACCGAAGTTCCACCGTTGATGACGCCGACGTTGAATGTCGTCTTCGGCGTGGCTGGAACTTGAATGTCGGCAATGCCGGCGATCGCGCGGCCAAGCGCGTGAATGGGATTGGGAATTCCGAACGCGCCGTAGCTGTGCCCACCAGGGCCTTTGTATGTGACGCGATACCGATTGCTGCCCACCGCGCGGCTGGCGATACCGAGCCCGGAGTCGTCGACCGAAATGAAGTAGTTGATCTTTCCCTTGAGCTCCTTACCGAACAGGTGACGCATGCCGCGCAGATTCCCGGGTCCTTCTTCGCCGACGTTGCCCACGAAATAGACCGTGCCATTCGTCTGCACGCCGCTCTTCTCGAACGCGCGTGCGACGGCCAATACCACGGCCAGCCCGCGATCGTCATCGCCAATGCCCGGCGCGCGCAGCTTGTCTCCATCGTGCTTGACGGTAACGTCGGTGCCTTCGGGGAAGACGGTGTCGAGATGCCCGGAGATCATCACCGTTGGTCCCGTTCCCACACCGGGACGCTCGGCGATGACGTCGCCAACCGAATCGATCCGCACGTTCTTGAGGCCGAGGGCTTCGAGACGTCGCTTGTACTCGGCGCCGCGCTTCGCCTCTTTGAACGGCGGCGACGGGATCTGCGTCAGCTCGACCTGCTGCTGGATGGTCCACGCATTGTCGGCTTTGATGAGCTCGAGCGCGGCGCGGACCTTGGCGTTCGTGGTGGGAAGCACGGACTGCGCGGCGACGGTGGTCGCGGCAAGCATCAGCGCGGCGGAGAGGTATTTGAAGTTGGTCATGGGACCAACGTATCACCCGCGCTCAGCCGCGTGAAGACTCGCTTGTCTGACCCGCCGATCGCGACCTACATTCGGCAGACGCCGACCTGCCGTCCAGGGCTGCGCATTGCTTGGGTTTCCTTGGAGCCCTCGCAACGACCGTCGGTGCGCAAACGCGATCCGTGCGCATCCACGTGGCCGACACGACCGGCGCGGCAATCCCGGCGGCGACGGTGTCATTGCTCTCGCCCGACAACTCGCTCCTCGCTACCGGCGCGACAGACACCTCGGGCGTGGGTGTGCTCCGAATTTCGGCGTCGAGCAACCGCCTGCAGCTCGTCGTGCAACGCTTGGGCTTTCTCGGGACACGCCGGCTGGTGCGGACGTCCGACGGCGAAGCGCCGATCGAGATTGCGCTCGCGCCGGTCTCGGCGTCTCTCGACACGGTTCGCGTATCCGATCGTTCGACGCGCTTGGCCGCCGAACCGGTCATTCGTGGCGACGAGATCGCAAGCTCGACGCGCAACATCTACGACTTTGTTGACGTCCTAAAAAAGTTGCGCGCGGGACTGCTCACACGCATCAACAATGACATCGAATACAAATGTCACCCAGGCCGGAAGCCGAGCCGTTTCGGATTTACATCAACGAGCGGCCCATCCCGTATTTTCCGAAACGTTCGACGAACTGCTCCATGGAGTGAAGTCCGACGCGATCGACGAGATCCGCTACGTAACATGCTTCGACAAATCACTCAGCGACAACGACTATCCCGCAGTCGGACACGTGTACGTCACGCTGCGAAAAGGCTACGCGTATAACATCAAGCTCGGAACGTACAAGCAGGTCGCGCATGCGAATCCAAACGCCGCGACCGTGGACACGACGCCAATTCATTCGGCGAACGCTCGCCTCGCGATGCGTGACGCTCATCTGGACGAGATGAGACTACCCGGAATACCGCGCCGGCGACGCCTAGCAGAGATGCACAGCCGTCGCCTTGAATCCGGCGACGACCGAGACGCCAACCGACAACCCGAGCTCACGCATCGAACGCGACGTTACGGCGGCAACGATGGGCGTTCCGCCCGCATCCACCGTCACGCGCGTTAACGCCCCACCGGGAACAATCTCGACGATCGTTCCGCGGAATTGATTCTGTACCGACGACATCGCCGGTTCCGCCGACAACGAGATCTCTTCGGCGCGGATTACGGCATGCGTTGGACCAGGTACGACGTCGCCGAGCGCGTAGAAAGTGAGCGCCCCGGTCGTGAACGCGACGGCGTTTTGTGTGAATTCGCTCTCAGCGGCGTCGATCCAGTCGGGCGCTTCCGCACGGATAGGCTGCGCCACTCCGGCAAAGACATTTTCCGCGCCGAGGAAGTCGGCGATGTACGGTGATGCCGGTTTGCGGAATACCTGCTCCGGGTCGCCCTGCTGAACGACCCGACCGCGATCGAGCATGATGGCGATGTCTCCGAGCAGGCCTGCTTCCGAGAAATCGTGAGTCACCTGCAGCACCGTGAAGCGCCGCTCGAAGTAGATCGTGCGCAACAGGCGCCGCGCCGTGTTCCTCGTGCGTGGATCGAGTGCGCTGAACGGCTCGTCGAGCAAGAGCACTTCGGGCTGCCGAGCCAGCGTCCGCGCAATCGCGACGAGCTGTCGTTCACCACCGCTCAGCGACTCGACGCGACGATCGCCGAGCACGTGCACACCGAAACGCTCGGCCACCTCGGCCGCCGCGGCCGTGCTCACGGCGCCGTACTCAATGTTCTTTCGCACGTCGAGATGCGGAAAGAGATACGCATGCTGATACACGATGCCGAGCCGGCGTCGTTCGGGCGGTGCGTGCGTGAGGTCGTCGCCGCCAAGCATGACGCGGCCCGACGTCGCGCGAATTGTTCCGGCGATCGTCTCCAGGAGCGTCGTCTTTCCGGAACCCGCCGGCCCAATGACGACGCCGTAGCCTCCCTGCGGAACGGCGAACGTCACGTCGGTGAGACGGAATCCGCCGGCGCGGGCGTTGACTCGCTCGAGTGCAATCATCGCATGTGTCGCATCAGCGTGGCAACGGCTCGCCGCCGCGCAACGCGCGGAGCGCGGCCAGAGGGATCAGGGCGAGAAGCACGAGCACCGCCGCGACAGGCAGCGTCTCACTCAGCCCGTAACTCGTGAACCGATCGTACGCCAACACACTCGCGACTTTCGGATTGTATGTCAGAATTACGATCGCGCCGAACTCGCTCACCGAACGCGCCCACATCACGACGGCCGCGGCGGTCAATCCGCGCGCCGACAGCGGCAGCGTCACGCGGCGGAACGCGCGCCAGGCGTCGTCGCCGAGCGTGCGTGCGACGGTTTCATAGCGCGGGTCCACGCGAGCAAAGGCCTCTCTCGCCGCGCTCACGTACAGCGGGGCGGACACGAACAACATCGCACAGACAATTCCGGTCGGGGAGTTGGCGACACGCAATCCGACCGCCAACAGCGCGACGCCGAGCGGAGTGTTTCGCCCAAGCACGAGCAAGAGCGCAATTCCAGCAACGGGATGCGGAATGACGAGCGGCAGATCCAGCAGCGCCGAGACGATCGCTCGTCCGCGAAAGGCGCGGCGCGCAAGCAGGTACGCGAGCGGCGTTGCGCCGAGCACGCCGAGGAACGTCGCCATCGTCGCGGTGCCCACGGTGAGCAACAACGACGCGCGCAGCTCGGCGTCGGAGGCAAGACTCGATAGGCCGTGAGCGCCACCCGCCGAGACGAGCCCAACGACCGGCGCGAGAATGAACAGCAGAAAGAGCGACGTCAGGATCGCGACCGCGATCGTCGCTATCGCGCGGGGGATGGGATTCGAGCTTTGTCGCGCGGTTGAAGGTTCCAAGCGACTAGGGTCGGGCAGTGCCATGCAGCTCGGCCGGCGCGCCCGAGCCGTCGACGATCGGATGGTCGAGCATGTCAATGTGCGCGGCGCGGAGTTGAGCCACGGTCGCGGGCGAGGTGAGATAGTCGAGGAAACGCTTGGCAGCCGCGGAGTGAGGCGCGGCGCGAAGAACGGTCATTCCATAGAGAATGGGTTGACCCTTGAACTCGGCTTTGCTTCCCGGCGTCGATCCGCGAACACTCACGCTCGCTTTTGAATACTCGGCAGCGCGCGTTGGATCGCCCAGGTCGATGGCAGGGGGAAGCGCGATGAATTGAAACCCGTTCGATTCGGCGACCGACTGATAGTCGTAGATGTAGTCGAGCTCTCCGGCGGCAAGGAGCGCGGCGAGCTCGGCGGCGTTTCCGCGCATGTTTCGTTCGGGAGCACGGCCGAGCAGCGAGGCGCTCAGGCCCGACTTCTTATAGAAACGCTCGGCAAGCTGGAGCATCAGCAACGTTCGGTAGCCAACGGGCGCGAGGTTGGGGTCAGTACGCCCGACCTCGACGTCCTTCGATTGGAGAATTGTGGTCCAATTGTCGGCGTTGATTTCCTTTGCGTGTTTCGACTTGGCCGTGAAGGCGACGACCATTCGGTTGCGCGCGAACTCCGCGTACCAGGATGCGTATTTGGGAACGAGAAACCGTGGAAAGACGTCGGCGTCGGCGAGCAGGAGCAGATCGGGAGTCTTATTGAGCTCGGTGATTTTCCTGACGTGCTCGAGCGACGCACCGCTTTCGCGTTGGATGACGGTTCCCGTGCGTGCGGCAAACGTGTCGAGCACGGGCTGGATGGGCTTGTTCAGGCTCGCGGCGATGTAGATGACGAGCGTGTCGGCAATGAGTCGCAGCATGGGGATAAGAAAGCGCGGCGCCGCAGGCGCCGCCACACCGAAACTTCGGTTGTTTGGACCCGTTCTATGAGTGACGGCTTGCGCAAACCACCACTTGTCCTAATGTTGTAGTACAAGTCGTCGATTCCCTCCGCTCGACTCCTGCCAATCCCCCTCCTCGCCATGTCTGACCTCGCGATCGACATTCGAAATGTCGTGAAGCGCTATGAGGAGCACGTCGCGGTTCGCGACCTGTCTCTTCAAGTTCCGCGCGGCTCGGTCTACGGACTGCTCGGCCCCAACGGCGCCGGCAAGACGACGACCATCCGCATGATCCTCGACATCATTCTCCCGGACTCCGGGACGATCACACTATTCGGAAAGCCCAACACGTCGGCCGGCGTTCTCAACAACGTCGGATATCTGCCGGAAGAGCGTGGGCTGTATAAGAAGATGCAGGTCAAACGCATGCTCGTGTTTCTCGCCGAGTTGAAGGGACTGACCGCGTCGGAGGCGAGCAAGCGGATCGACGAGTGGATGGAGCGCTTCAGCCTGACGACGCCCGAGAAGAACTGGGGCGAGGCCAAGGTGGACGAACTGTCGCGCGGCATGCAGCAGAAAGTCCAGTTCATCGCAACGCTCCTGCACGACCCCGACCTCGTGATTCTCGACGAGCCATTCAGCGGTCTCGATCCGATCAACGCGCAAGCACTCAAGGACGCGGTGCTCGAGCTCAAGCGGCGCGGCAAGACCGTGATCTTCAGCACGCACGTGATGGACAACGCCGAGCGGATGTGCGACTCGGTGTGTATCATCGCGCGCGGCGAAAAGGTGTTGGACGGGTCGGTCGCCGGCGTGAAGCGCGAGGCCGGCGCACGAAACATTGCGCTGTCGCTGGCCGGCGGCATGCAAAACGGTGTTGGCGACGTTCTGCGCGACAAAACTCTCGTTCGCAAGTTCGACGACAACACCAACTACTTCGAGCTCGAGCTCGCGGCGAACGCCGACTCGCAGGTTTTGTTGCGGCGGTTGCTCGATGCCGGCGCGAACATCGAGCGGTTCGAGCTGATGCAGCCCTCACTTCATCAAATCTTTCTCCAACGCGTCGGTGCCACGGGCATCGAGACAGGGATGTCCGGCCATGGATAGCAAAATCTTCGTTGTCGCGAAGCGCGAGTATCTCGAGCGCGTCCGCACGCGCTGGTTCGTCATCATCACGCTGCTCGTGCCGGCGATCATGGCCGGCGTCGTGATGCTTCCGTTGTACATGGCCACGCACAGCGCCGCGTCGAATGAGGTTCGCCACATCACGATTCTCGACGCCACCGGCGCCGGGTTGGGCGATCGGCTCGCGAAGTCGTTGATGGCCGACAGCAGTTTGGCTGGAGGCGCCGGGAGCGATACCATCGCGCCGCGTGTGGTCAATACAACGCCGGCTGAACTTCCGGAGAAAGAGAAGGCAGCCAGCGCCGAAGTGCAGCAACGCAGACACATCGCGGGCTATCTCGTGCTGACGGACAGCACGTTGGCCGGCAAGTCGGCGCGCTATGCCGGTCGAAATGCGTCCGGCATCAGTGAGATGGAAAAGTTGACGACGGCACTGCGGCAGGAGGTCATGATCCAACGCCTCAGCCATGAAGGCGTGCGCAACGACATCATCAACGATCTGGCGACCACGCATCTCAAGCTCAACTCAGAGCGCTTGAGCGAGAGCGGGCGCTCGGGTTCTGGCCAGGCTGGCCTGTTCGCCGGCATCATTGTCGGCGTGCTGTTGTTCATGTCGATCATCATTCACGGACAGAACGTTCTGCGCGGCGTGCTCGAGGAAAAATCGAGCCGAGTGGCCGAGGTCGTGCTGTCGAGCGTGAAGCCGGAAACACTGCTCGCGGGCAAGGTGCTGGGCGTGGGCGCGGTTGGGTTGACGCAGCAGATCGCCTGGTTGGGCATCGGCGCGTACCTTATGAATTTTCTCACGCCGATCGTGATGCGCGGTGCCTCGGCTGGCGCGTCCGGGGGCGGCCCGGCCGCAGTGAGCGGCGCGTTGGGCGGGATGTCGATTGGCCTGCTTGGAATCGCGCTCGCCTACTTTCTCATCGGATTCGTGTTCTACGCGACGTTGTACGCCGCGGCTGGATCGATGGTGAATAGCGAGCAAGAGGCGCAGCAAGCGGCAGTGCCGGTGATGTTGCTCCTCATGAGCACCTGGCTGATGGTCAACCCGGTGTTGATCAATCCGAACGGCAAGCTCGCAGTGATCCTGTCGTGGCTGCCGTGGTCGTCGCCGATCATCATGCCAATGCGCATCGGGTTGACGTCGGTGTCGCCGTATACCGTCGCTGGGTCGATCGTCGTGGCGATCGTTGGCTGCGTGTTCGCGGTGTGGTTGTCGGCGCGAATCTATCGGGTGGGCATGCTGATGTACGGCAAGAAGCCGTCGTTCGCCGAAGTGGCGAAATGGATCCGCTATGCGTGACGCGGACGATCCTCGGTGTGGCGAGTAAGACTTTTCTCGATTCGCCGGTCAGGGACGAGCCAGAGCGCAGCGACGATGACGTAGATGATGACGGCGATGCGAGAGTTGACGAACGCCAGTGGGATCGCGGCAACATAGAGCAGCGCGGAGGCAATGCCCTTTCTGTCGCGCCCCACGGCGGCTTTCAACTTCGATCCGCGGCCCTGATGACTGATGATCGCGGTTTGGAGAATGGTGTACGCCATCGCCGACAATAGAAGCACGGCACCGTAGACGGCGGTCGGCAGCGGCGCGACGTGATTGGCGCCCATCCAGCTCGTGGCAAACGGAACGAGCGACAGCCAGAAGAGCAGGTGCAGGTTGGCCCACAGAATGCCGCCGTTGATCTCGTCCGTCAGAAGCATCATATGGTGATGGTTGTTCCAATAGATGCCGAGAAAGACGAAGCTGAGCAGATAACTGAGAAAGATTGGAAGCATGGGGCGAAGCGCGGCCCAGTCGGCGCCGTTCGGCAGCCGCAGTTCGAGCACCATGATCGTGATGAGAATCGCGATCACGCCGTCGCTGAACGCCTCCATTCGCGCTGTGGTCATGGCATTCTCCAGGCAGGTCCGTTGACGGCGTCGTCGCCGCGGGCGGCCGCGCGAGGCAGCCTCGACTAATGTAGCGCCGCCGACGCGCAACTCGCGGGGTGCCTCTGGGGTAGTACTGACCACGGAGGATCAGCCCATGACCTACACCTTGTCATTCCGGCGCAGCCGCATTGCCGCGGCCGCACTATTCATAGCCACTCTTGCTCCAATATCGAACGCGTTCGCCGCGTCAGCCGCGCCCGCGCCAGGTACCAAGCCAGTCGAGGTAACAGCTCAGGACGTCGCCGCATCCAACAAGAAGATCGCGATGGCGTATTCGTCGCTTCTCTCCATGTGGACGAACGACTTTCGACAGATCGGCGAACGCTTCGACGCACCGCAGATCGCTCGGTACAGGGGTCGCGCGTACACGGCGTGCGGTCTCATTCAACCGAACAACGCCGAGTATTGTCCGGAGGCAAATACCATCTACTACGACGACGTATTCGTCGCCGGGATGGCGAAGCTCGCGGCGACGTCGCTCGGAACGGACGGCGACATGACGGCCGTTGGCATCATCGCCCACGAGATGGGGCACGCAGTAGCAATGCAGCTCGGCCACGAATCGCGCAGTTCATACACCAACGAGTCGACGGCCGATTGTCTCGCGGGAGCGTTCGCGCAGCAGGCCCAGCGTGACGGCGAGCTCGAAAAGGGTGACGTCGACGAAGCGTTCTTTGGAATGTCGCTCGCCGGTGATCCGACGCCGCAGCCGACCGGCAACGAGCGGTACGACGCGATGATCCAGGCGCGTCTCGCCCGGGAAAGCCACGGCACCAAAGACCAGCGAATGCAGAATTTTCGGGACGGGCTGGATGGCGGCGCGAAGGCGTGCTTGAGCGATTTTGGAGGACCGACTAGGTATCGCTGAGCCCCCAATGCCAAACTGTACTTCCCGGGGTGATCCGCGACGGTCGAGAATTCCGCGCTCCACGCGCGCGAACGGAATCTGTATTTGGGATAGAATCTCGGGACGCGATTGGTGGCTTCCCGAGTGGCCGTCTCAAAAAAAACACGGCTCGTTGCGCGGAAGCGCAAAAGCAGTGCCCCGTGCCTTTCTCGGTCAGTGCGCCGTGAGTGTCCGTGCTAGACGTTTTTTGACTCTGCTGGTTTCGGACTGATCGCGCCAGCTACTGGATCCCCGCCGACGCAACCGTCTTTCGATACGCGCTCAAGCCAAACGCAAACAGCATGAGAGCGACGCACATGCCGACGACATTCACGGTCGCCAACGAATAGCGGATTTTGGCGTCGTCATGAAACACGTAGTCGGTGAGCCATGCGACCGAGCTCGGACCCAACGTTCGACTCACGAGGCTGAGCACAAAGAAATAGAGCGCAACGCCTTGCGCGCGGAGCGGCGCGGGTACGACCTCCGACGCCGCGGCCCACGCCGCACCGAACGGAAGCGCGGCGAACGCATTGACCACCGCGAGCCAGATCACCGCAAGCGTGAGCGTTGGCATGAGCGGATACGCGGTCGCGGCCACCAACATCCCCGCCGCGCCGATCATCCCGACGCGCAGCGGGCCGTCCACTCGACCACGTTTCACGAACCAATCGGACAACCATCCACCGGCGATCACGGCGAACGTCCCAATGCTCATGGTTAGCAATCCCTGAATCCTGCCGGCCTGGGACGCGGTGATGCCATACGTTCTGATCAGGAATTGCGCGAGCCAGAACGCGATCGCCACGTTCACCAGCGCCGACGACGCGAACGCGAAGCTCAGCGTTCCGAATGTGCGACGATTGGCCCAGACGTAGCGAAGAAACTCCGAGAGCGGCGGCTGCACGGGCGACACCGGGTGCCCGCGCTCCGGTTCGCGAACCGTGAGCAACGCAAGCGCCACCGCGACGCCCGGCAAGCCGACGACGAGGAACACGGTCTGCCACGGGCGAACCGCGCCAATGATCGGCAGCGTCCAGACCTCGTTGACCGCCAGACGCCCAACCACCCAGCCGCCAATGATGTACGACGCCCCCGCGCCGAGAAAAATGCCCAATGAGTATACGCTCAACGCCCGCGCGCGCTTCTCACGTGGAAAGTAGTCGGACAAGAGCGACACACTCGGCGCATACAAACTCGCTTCGCCGACGCCGACGCCCACACGCGTCAGGAAGAGCTGACCGAACGTGCGGGCGACCGCGCCTAGAGCGGTAAAGACGCTCCACAGCGCGACACCACCGGCAATAAGGTTGCGACGGTTGGCGCGATCGGCGATCCGCGCGATCGGCAAGCCAAGGATCACGTAGAACAACGCGAACGCCGGGCCGCCGAGGTAGCTCATCTGTACGTCGGTGATGCCGAGGTCACGCTTGATCGGGCCAACGAGCAGCGCGAGAACGAATTGATCGACGTTGGCGCTGACGTTCGCCAACGTGAGAATGGCGACGACGTACCAGGCGTACCGCGTGCTCGGTGCGCGGCGAGAAGCGGCGGGCATGGCCGGAAAGATAGGCGCTCGGCCCGCGTTGTGTGGGGGAATCATGGAATGACGGATGGCATCGCGATGTCAATGCACTGAACACCTTCTTGATAGAGGAAAATCATGCGAAAGACACAACTCGCGCTCATCGCGCTGGCGCTCGTCGCCACGGCTGCGACGGCACAGGCTCAGAGGGGCGGCCGTGGTGGCCGCGGCGGAATGGGACCGGGCGGTATGGGCGGACCGGGTGGTCGTTGCGCCGGAACCGCGGACTCACTCACGGACGTGCAAAAGGGCCAGGTTCACGCTCTGGCCGATGTGTTCACCAAGGCGCACGCCCCGCAGCTCGACAGCTTGCGCGCGATCATGGAAGCGTCGCGGGCGGCACGCGCGGCCGGTCAAACGCCGGAGCAGGTGCGCGCCATCATGGAGACCGCCAAACCGATCAGCGACGCGCTCGCACCGGCGAGAAAGGAATTCGCAACGTCCGTCGTGTCGTGGCTCACACCGTCGCAGATTGCGTCGGGATGCATTCCGCCCGCGCCGGGAGGACCGCCTCCGGGTGGACGCCGCGGCGGCCCACCGCCACCGCCGCCAGTTATTTAATTGACGTGAACTACTCCGGTAGCGTGTGCCCGGTCGTTTCCACGGCGAACGGCACGATGAGAATGCCAATGCCGAACGCGATCGCGGTGAGTGCTACCGGAGTCCCCAACGTCCCCATGCGCAACACGAGCGCGCCGAGCAGGAAGTTGACGCCGGCGCCTACGAATCGGCCCACCGATGTTGCGAACGCGAACGCCGTCGCACGAACACGCGTGTCATACTGCTCAGGCAACCACAGGCTGAACGCAGCGAAGCTGCCGCCGGCAAAGCCCATGAAGAAAAGAATCGTGATGAACGGGATCAACCCGTTGTCGAGGTAGAACGCCCAACCGAACGCCGCCGGAATCGTGATCATCATTCCGGCGAAATACAGCGCCACCGTCAGCTTTCTTCCAAACCGCTCGGCCAGCGGCGGCAGGCAGAGGCACCCGAGAATCGTGCCGAGCGACAGCACGCCGGTTCCGACGGAGACCATCTTCGCTGCCGACGCCGCCGACATGCCCGCCTTCTTCGCGAGCGTCGTGATTGCCGCCGGCTCATAGACCGCTCCGGCCCACAGACCGATGATGGCGACCGTGAGCAGCAGCGAGTTCACGATCGTGCGCTTGCGATAGCGTGGCTCAAAGATCGCCGCCAACGGGTGCGTACGCTTCGCCGCCTTCTCCTGCGCCTTCCATCGCGCCGGCTCTTTCACTCGCGAGAGGGTGAGCACCGACACCACGACGGGCACGAACCCGCACAGGAACATCGCGCGCCAACCGTAGTGGGCGCCGACTGTGTAGTTGAGCGCCGCAGCAGCGAAGAATCCGAAGTAGTAGCCGGTCTGCAAATATCCGGCGCCCATCTTCCGGCGATCCTCAGGCCACGCTTCCGCGACGTACGTTCCAGCCATCGCCCATTCACCGCCCACGCCAATGCCGGCGAGAAATCGGAAGGCGCCAAGCTCCCAGACGTTCTGCGAGAACGCGGCGGCGCCCGTGAACACGGCGTAGACGAGGATGGTCGCCGCCAACGCTCGCGTGCGTCCGAAGCGATCAGCGATTGGTCCCCACAAAAAAGAGAAGCCCCAGCCGGCCAGAAACACGGCGAACAGCACCGACCCGGCGAAGCCGATGTGCGCCGGTGTCGCCTCGATCCCGGAACGCGGAAGCAACTCGGTGAGCGCGGGCGCAAGCACCAGCGCGTAGATCACCGAGTCCATGCCATCGAGCAGCCAACCGGACCACGCCGCCCAGAAGCCGACGATTTGTTGGCGATTGAGCGTTGTTCGCGGGTATGGTACGCCGATCCCAATGCTTGTACCGGTCATCGCCCCTCGTTCTCGGTGAGTCTCAGGTCGCGCGCGTCAATGGTGGCAGCAGGTGCTTCTGAATTTTCCCGAGCGCCGTGCGCGGAAGTGCTTCCACACGAACGAAAGCGCGCGGGATTTTGAACGATGCAAGCTGTGCTCGACACGTGGCCTCGAGAACCGTGGTGTCGAGCTCGTCGTCGGTCACGACGTAAGCGATCGGCACTTCTCCGCGCAGCTCGTCCGGCACGCCGACGACAGCCGCCTCGCGAATACGCGGATCTTCGAGCAGCATCTCTTCGATCTCGCGCGGATAGATATTGAAGCCGCCGCTGATGATCAGATCTCCGCGCCGTCCGCGAAGCGTGTAGTAGCCGTCGGCGGAGCGTGACGCGAGATCACCCGTCCGAAACCATCCGTCGTGAAACGCGGCCGTCGTCGCCTCAGCGCGCCGCCAATACGATGAGAACAGGTGCGGAGATCGAATCTCGACCTCGCCAACCGCGTCGCCAACCACAACGGCGCCCTCGTCACCCATGATTCGAGCGGACACCCCAGGCAGCGGCGACCCAACCGTGCCCGCGCGCCGCTCGCCTTCATACGGATTGCTAATGATCATGAGCGCTTCGCTCATTCCATAGCGTTCGAGAATCGTGTGGCCGAATTTGGCGCGAAAGGCCTCGTGGACGTGCGCGGGAAGTGGCGCCGAACCCGATACGAACAGACGCGCGTGTGCGCCGACCTCGCGCGCCTGTTCGCCGCTGATGACAGATGCGTCGAGAAGCCGCACGTAGACCGTGGGCACGCCGAAAAACAGAGTCGGCTTGAAGGCCGTGAGAGTGGTAGCGGCCGTTCGTTGATCGAACCGCTCGAGCAGGCGCATCATGCATCCGCTGATCAACCAGGCGTGGAGACCGTTGCCCAGCCCATGCACGTGAAACAGCGGAAGAAACGCGAGATATCGATCGCTCTCCGAGATGCGCCACGCGGTGGTGACCGTGATCCCGTTCGCGGCGAGATTGTTGTGCGACAGAACGGCGCCCTTCGCCGTGCCGGTCGTTCCCGACGTGTAGATGATCATCGCGGGCTGGTCGCCGTCGAGGGCGACGCGCGGACGCGCCGCATCGCGCAACTCGGCGCCTGCACTCAGCTCTTCGACGTTCCAACGCGGAGTATCGACCGGATACGCTGCATCCGATTCGCGCGCCGCGACGATCGCCACCGGCTCGGCATCGCCCACGATGTGTCGGAGCTCGCGCTCTTTGTACAGCACGTTCATCGGCACGAAGATCACGCCAATCCGGACGCAGGCGAGAAAGAGATCGACGAACTCGATTCGGTTCGCCACATGCACGCAGAGACGGTCTCCCGTATTCATGCCTCGCGCGAGCAGCTCGTTCGCCATACGGCTTGCCCGCGCGTCGACGTCGCCGAACGTCACCGTGCGGAGCGCGCCGGCCGAGTCGAAATACTCGAGTGCCGGACGCGCCGAGCGTCCGCGGAATGATAGGTCGAACAGCTCGGTCAGATGCATGCTGCTATAGACGACACGCCGCCATCTCTTACTTGTCCATCGTCTGTACTTTCGGGGCCTTGAGCATCTTCATCGCTTCTTCGATTGCGACCTTGAGCTCGTGGTCGAGTCCCTTGGCGTCGTCAGCAACCGTGTTCTTTACCCACACGTCGGGCGGCACACCAAAGTTCTCGAGGTCGAATCCGTAGTTGTTCGGCTTGCTCGGATCCCACGAGACGACGAGCGAGCCTGGAGTGCGGATCGCTCCGCCGTTGATCAATGCGTAGCTGCCGGTGGCGATCACTTGCGCCGACGTCGGGTTTCCGACAATGCGACCGAGACCGAGCTGTCGGAAGCCGGCCGGCGTGACTTCGGCGTCGGACACGGAGCGATAGTTGACCATCATGACCTTCGGTCCGACAATGGCTTGGCGCGGGCGGCGTCCCCAGGTGCGCGATCCATTTCTGTTGTTCCAGAACTGGTACGGCTGCCGCTCGAGGATGTCGAGAATCTCTTGATCGATGTTGCCGCCGCCGTTGTTCCGGATGTCGACGATGATGCCCTTCTTCTGCCAAAAGCGGTCGATCTCGTTCTGGAAGCGCTCGAGCGACGGCTGGTCCATCGCGCGAATGTGGACGTAGGCGATTTGATTGTCGGTCGCCTTGTCCACCGAGTCGCGATTGTTCGCCACCCACTCCTCGTACTTGATGTTCGTCAGGTTCGTGGTGGTGGCGATGCGGTAGGTTTTGGCGCCCGCGCCGTCCGCCGCCTTCGACACCTTCACCGGGATGTATTCGTTTTCGGTCTCGCTGAGAATCTTCCAATAGTCATCGCCGGCTTTGACGTCCCGGCCGTTGATGGACTGCACGTAGTCGCCAACATTGACGTCAATCCAGTCCTTGTCGGCCGGTCCGTCGCGATACACGTGCGTGACGCGATACTTGCCGTTCGACGGTTCAATCTCGAAGCCGAGGTAGCGCGTGGTGTACGCGCGGGGGACTGTGGCGCTGGACGGACCGCTCACGCCCGTGTGCGACGAGCTCAACTCGCCGATCATCGCGTTGGCGATGTCGTACACGTCCTCGTTCGTGCCGGCGTACTTGAGCAAAGGCTGATAGCGTGCGTAGAGCGCCGTCCAATCCTTGCCGTGCATGTTCGGATCGTAATAGCGGTATTTCATCACGCGATACGACTCGTCGAGGATCTGCTTCCACTCGTCGCGACGGTCGACACGAACGTTGAACGCGAACGTCACCGGGTCACCCGCGCCGCCGGCGGCTCCGCCCGTGGCTCGTCCGCCGCCGTTGGCCGCGGGAGCAGCAGCGCCACCCGCGCCCGCGCCTCCACCACCGATCGTGAGACGCTCGATCGGGAAGCCGACTTCGGGCGCAGCGCCACCGCGCCCCTGCGGCGGGTTCGGATCATCAGGGTTTGCCGTGCGGACCGGACCGCGGAAGTAGATCGCGCGGCGATCGGCGGTCGGCTGCATTCCGGCGAACGTGCCGGCCGCAATGCGACGACGATCGCGCCCGTCGATGCTCACGGAGTAGAGACCATTCTGAGCGTTGTCGCCAGCGGCGGCGCCGCGTCCACCACCGCCGCCACGACCGCCTGCGCCGCCGCCAACGGTGAAGAAGACCGTGCGGCCGTCGCGCGACAGGAAGTACGAGCCTGCGCCGACCGTGCCGCGCGTGAGTTGCACGGCGCGACGATCAATGCCCTTGATATCGATATGAATCGCCGATGCGTCGCTCGGAGCGACGGCGGCAGCCGTATCGACGCTCGCCCGCCCAGCACCACCGCGCCCAGTCGCGGCCGACGCGCGACGAACACGCTCGCGCACCAGCGGATCGTTCGGGTCTTCCGTCATGCGCGACAGCGATACCGCGAACAGCTGGTTCATTCCGCCATCGCGGTTCGATGAGAAGATCACCGTCTTTCCATCGGGCGTGAGGGCTGCCGTCGTCTCGTTCCACGGGCTCTGCGACACGTTGTATTCCTTCTTGCCCTTGATGTCGTAGAGATAGACGTCGGCGTTCTGCTCGTCGTCGCGACGGCTGTACACGAGCCAGTTGCCGTCGGCAGAATATTGAGAAACTGTGAACCCGCCGGCCGGATTGTGCGTGATCTCCCGCGGCGCACCACTCGCGAGATCCACCTCGAAGACCTTGTTCTCCGAGCCGTACGCAAGCTTCTGCGCGTTCGCCGCCCACGTGATGTTGTCCTTGTCGCCCGCGGCCGTCGTCAACTTCTTGCGCACGGCAGTCGCCACGTCATAGACCCACAGCTGTTGTTCGCCGCCCTCATCAGAGATGTACGCGACCTTTCTGCCGTCCGGCGAATACTCCTCGGCGCGCTCGCGCCACGGAGTGCTCGTCACCTGGGTTTTCTCGCCCACACCGGCGTCGGTCGGCACAATCATGATCTCGCCATGATAGTCGACGGCCATGTATTCCCCGCTCGGCGCGATCGAAAACCCTTCGGCGCGGCTCTGTACCGCGAGCACCTCGACGTCGAAGTCTTTTTGGTCGAACGACAGCGCGATGTTGAGCTTCTTGGCTTTGCCGGCTGGGAGATCGATGGTGTAGAGATCGAAATCGTGTTGGAACACGATCTTTTTGCCATCCGGCGAGATCGACGGAAAGAACACGCCGCCGCCCTTGAACGTCGTGACCTGCTGCGCCGCACCGCCCTTGGCCGCCATGCGCCAGAGATTGAACGTGCCGTCGCGCTCGGACGCGAAGTAGATCATGCCGTCGGCGCCCCACATGGGAAACACGTTGTTCGCGAATCCCTTGAACTGCTTGAGATCGGTGTTGGTGATCTCTTCGATGCTGCCGTTGCTCACGTTCATCACGGCGATGTTTGCCGCGGCGTTGCCGCGATACTCCTTGCGCCAGGTGGATGGGAGATTGCGGTTGAACGCGATCATCGATCCGTCCTGGCTCATCATGCCGGCCCGGGCTATACCCATGCCGAGTGGATGCGCGACGCTTCCGTCGATCGGTTGCACGTAGAGGGGCGCGCCCCACGCATTCGCGCCGCGCGCGCTCGACATGACCACGCCTTTGCCGTCCGGCGTCCAGTACAACGCTTGGTCGTCGCCGGAATACCACGTGAGCTGCTTGGGCTCACCGCCGGCCGACGGCATGATGAACACGTCGTTGTTCCCGGTGCGTGCGCTGGTGAACGCAATCCACTTGCCGTCGGGGGAGAAGCGCGGCGAGAAGTCGCGCGCGATGTTCACCGTCAGGCGTCGCGGATTCGAGCCGTCGGCGTCGACCAGCCAGATGTCGTCCTGGTAGGTGAACGCCACGCGCCCATCGCTCGCGACACCTGCATTTCGAGCAAAGCGGATGGATTCGGGCGTCTGCGCGAAGCTGGCGGTCGGCCACAGGGCGATCGCGGCTGCGAAGGTCAAGGCGACGTGAGCCAGGCGGCTCGAGAAAGCCGGAAACGATGACATGGAGAGCTCCGACGATGGGATCCAACGGCGACTAGCCGACGCGAGAGTATGGCGCGTGGCGGTGGCGACGCAAGTGTTCGGCGGTCATGCCTGGCGACCGACCATACCCATTCGGCTAACGAGACAACAACGCGAGCGACGTTCCTTCGATGTGTCTCAGGCCCGCAAAACGTTGGTCGCCCGCCTGGAGCTCGTTCAGCGCTCTCGTGACTCCCGGCCATTCGCCGTAGTCGTGCCACAACACGACCCCGCCGTCATTCGGAAGCAGCCCGAGGGCCTTTTCCGAATCGCTCATGACGTATTCGTACGTATGTGAGCCGTCGACAAAGACGAAATCCGCCTCGTAGGGCCAAAGATTCGGCATTGAATCAGCGGCGCGTTGACGAGCTACAACTCAATGGTCGACGGGTGTGAGGATACAATTCGTAACACACCGAGCGAATGTTGGCACCGTCGCAGTGCGTGTTGAGCCCGGCATGTCGCGTCCCAGCCGATCTACTTCACCTCGCGCCCGCCTCGCCGGGTGTCGGGCACGAAGCGCGCAACATACGGCATCCTCACCGCCGCCAGCGAGCGAGCGTCGAGTGACGCGTCCATCGGAATCACCTGATTGGCCGCCAGAAGATACGCCGTCACCGCGTAGAGCTCGTCGTTGGTGAGCGAGCCAGGAGCGGACTGCGGCATCGCTCGGCGAACGTAGTCGAAGACCGTCGTGGCATACGGCCAGTAGTTTCCAATCGTTCGCTTGAGATTCGGATTTTGGCCAAACACAAAATTCTCAGCGGCGGGATCGCGGCCCACGAGCGTTGGGTACGGCGGCTTGCCTTCGCCGTTCGCGCCGTGGCACGACGCGCATTTCTCAGTGAAGACGGTGCCGCCCTGCGCGACCGTTCCGCTTCCCGGAGGCAGACCAACGCCGTCTGGACCGACGTCGACGTCCCGCACGGCAATCTCAGCGTCCGACGCGACCCGCCCGATGCCATAACGGCGCGACGGCTCGGAGCGCGCTGGATCGGATCGACTGCATGCCGCAACGAGCATGATCGCCACACTAAACGCGCCCGCGAACACGCGTTTCACTACGTGGCTCCGTGAAAGAACACGCGGCCATTCGCCGCCACCTTCCACCCGTAGATCGGATTCCAGTGATACAGCGTGCCCGGCCCGCGAATACGAATCAGCTCGGCGCGCGTGGGTTGGATGTAGCCGGTCTCGTCGGTCGCGCGACTCAGCAGAATCGTCTCGCGTCCGTCCCAGTCCCACATGTGCATGAAGCGCGTGTGCGCCTTCGACAGCACCGGTTCTTGCAGCCGAGCGTTGGTCCACGTTTGGCCGGCGTCGGTGCTCACCTCGACGCGGGTGATCTTTCCGCGCCCGGTCCATGCGAGTCCTGTGATTTGCCGCCAGCCGGGCGTGATCGTTTCCGGATGCGCCGGCGACGTGATGATCGACCGCGCGTCCATCTCGAAGGCGAATTGTCGCGCGGTGCCGTCGAGCAGCGGATCGGTGTACGTCGCCGTTTCCCAGCGCGTCATCCACGGCCGCGTGCCAAGCTCGAGACGGCGCAGCCATTTGACATTCGTGCTGCCCTCCCATCCGGGAAGCAACAGTCGCAGAGGGAATCCTTGCTCGGGACGGATCGGCTCACCGTTCTGCGCCCAGACCACGAGCGCGTCGTCCAGCGCCTTGGCGATCGGAATGCTTCGGGCGAGGAGACACGCGTCGCCCCCTTCGGCGAGCAACCACGTGCCGACGCGCTTCGCGCCGACCTCGTCGAGCAGCACGCGCAGCGGCACTCCCGTCCATTCCGAATTCCCCGTGAGACCGGCGACTCGCTGCGGCGTCAACCCTGGATTGGGCGCGCCGAACATCCCGCCGCGGAACGCGAGCTCGCCGTTGCCCGAGCACTCGATGAAATGCACGCGCGTGACGCGCGGAAATCGCTTGATGTCATCGACCGAAAACGACATCGGGCGATCGACGAGACCGTGGATGAGTAAAGTGTGATGTGCCGGATCGATCGCCGGCACGCCCGCATGATGTCGCTCGAAGTGTAGATCGGCCGGCGTGATGGTGCCGCTCAGGTCTTGTAGGGGCGTCAGCGAGCTGCCAACGACATCGCCCGTGGGCGTGCGCGCGGCCTGAACGACGGCTGCTCGGCCGCCGACCGCGGAGGTCGGCGCGCCGAGCAGTCTGATGGGGTCGGACATCTAGCGCTCCACGATCGAAAGAACTACGAACACCTCGCGAGCGTGACCGCCGCCGGGCACTTGTCCCACGTCGGAGTCGGCGCGCTTCCCGAGCCGCCGCCGCCATACGTGTAGATCGGAAGACGTTGAATCTCGAGCTCTCGGCCAGGAATTGGGAATTGGATGAACGAGTTCGCCGCGAGCGTGTTCCACCCGCGCGCGTCCCAATAGGAAACCTGTCCGTCCACGCCCGCACCCTCGATGCGTTTCTCGAAGCGCATCGCATCCCACAAGCCGCCGCACGCGCCAGTGGTCTTTCTCGGGACGCAGCCGGCCACATCGGGCGGACCGTTGATGTCTACCGCGGGAAGCTTGCCATTGGCGACGCGCGTCTTGTTGATGAGTGGAACCGCTTCGGTCGCGCGATTCAGGCGGATCAACGCTTCGGCTTTCAACATGTCCAACTCCGTTCGTCCAATGGCGACGAGCGGCCCGTTGTTGAACGTCGTGCCGGCGCCGTACCTGAGATAGTAGTAGAACGTTTGGAGATACGTGCCGCGCGTGGGATTGAAGAACGCGATATTCACGTCATAGGCGAAGTATGCTCCCGGTGCTGTTGGACCGGCTGCGCCAATGATGCGGCGATCCTGCGAGCGCATTTGGAACGCAACGCGGTTCGCAACCGGCGTGGCGACCCAGTTCTTCCATCCGTCGGTGGAATCGGCCGGCCCCACGAGCCAGTAGCCACCGCGCATGTAGTCGCCCGCCACCGTTCGCACGCGCGCGGCAACCTGCTTGTACGAATCGGACAGGCCCGTGGGCGAGCCGATCGGCGCAAAGTCAGCCGTGATGCTGGCGTCTACCTGCGCGATAACGTCCGCCCAATTGACCGCCGCTCGCTCCGCCGGGCTCCGCGCCACGTATGTCTCGAACCGCGCGATGAACGTGTGTGCGAGACGCGACAGATCCTTGTTCGTGTACGTCAGCCCGGGAATCCAACCCACGCTCGGCAACGTGAACGTCGAGGTGTCGGAGATCGCGATGGACACCTTGAGCATGTTGATCGCCGCGGCCATCACCTCCGGATAGGGTGCGTACGTCGGTGTAGCGAGTGTGTCGACGTCGGCATGCTCGTCGATGATCACCGCCTTGTCCCACATGAGCGCCAGATATCCGTGCGCCACGCCCTGCATGAGTTTGGCGAACGCACGCGCGCGTGCGTCGTCGGCACCGATCGTGTCCTTGTTCGCCGTCACGACGAGCGCGCCAAGTTTCACGCCGCGCTCGAGCGCCTGCAGGCCGTCGTTCGCCAGCGAGATCACGCCGTAGAAATTCAGCCACGTGGTCGACGAGACGTTGGCGTTCGTGAACGACGAATTGTTGTTCCACGCCGGCCGCGGCTCTTGCTCCATTGGCTGGCCGGCGAAGCAGAGGAAGGGGGTGCTGAACTCGTAGCCCATCGACCCGAACATGACGGTGGGCGTGGTGCTGTATACGTTCGGCCACCACCGCTGGAAGGTCGACGAGATCAGTGCCTGAACATCGCCCGGCGTGCTTGTCGCGCGAACGCGGTCCGGATTGTTGTTGTTTGGAACCGTCAAGTCCGCACATGCCACCAAGGCTCCGCCGGCAGCCACCCACGCCATGCGACGCGCAATCGATCGAAGCATCATCGAAGTGTTCTCCCGTCGCCGGTTAGAATTTGAGCTGGAAAACCGCCGTGAAACTTCTGTACTGCGGATACGCATACGTATCGAGGCGATTGTTCACGCTGCCGACCTCGGGGTCGTAGCCTTTGTAGCGTGTCCATGTCTTCAGATTTCGTCCGACGAGCGAGATCGACGCGCCCCGCCCGCGATTGCCGGGAATACGCGACAGCAAACGATCCGGCACATTGAAAGTGGCCGACAGCTCGCGCAGCTTCACGAACCCGCCCGGCTCGACGAACCAATCCTCGATGGCATTGCCGTTGTACACGAGCGCGTAGTAGTCGACGGTTTTCTTGTCCTCCGCCGGCTTGCCGGTTTGGTCGACGTCGGAGCTCCGATTGTACTGATAGCTCCGCTGGTTGTTTTGATTGTAGATGTTCCCGCCCACCTGCGTGTCGAACAGCCCGTAAAACTGAATGCCTTTCCACGAGATGTTGTTCGAGACGCCATAGTGGAAGCGCGGGTTGCCGCTCCCAATCTTGATGATCGCTTGCTGCCCCGTGGAATCGAGCAGCACAATCGGCATGCCCCACTGATACGTCGTGCCGTTGCTGACCACCGTCGTGCCCCACTTGCCCGGATCGGTGTAGTGACTGCCCGACCCGACTGCGACCAACAGCCCGTCGTCGTTCACCTCGAACGTGCCCGCGGGAGCGCTCGCCTGCGACGCCGGCAGTTTCGACAGCGAATGCACGAACGCGTTCCCCCACATCGTTGTCAGATCCTCGCCGGTGCAGCGATACCCGATGGTGTTGGTCCGAACACAGCTGCGGTTGAACTCGGCGATATGGTTCCGCGATCGGTCCGCCGTGATGCCGAGCTTCCACGACGTCGTCCCTCGGCGGAACATTTGCGCTTCGAATGTTCCCTCGAGGGTATTTCCGACCACCGTTCCCGCATTCTGCCACTGTGTCGTAAACCCGACGGCGCCCGGCAGCGGGATCTGAACCAGCTCGTCGGTGGTCCGGGTATTGGACCGCGAAAGCTGCAGCGAGAAGCGGTTGTTGACGATGACGTCGAGCCCGAACTCCGTTTCCTTCGCCGTCTCCGGCTTGAGGAAGCGATTGCCAAGCGCGGATTTGGCGAGCGTGCCGTTCGACCCGATCGTATATGTCTCATACTGATCGGCGAACGAGGGACGCGTGCCCGCGGTGCCTTGTGAAAAGCGGAATTTGAATTCGTTGATGTTGTGCCACTTCCACCACGATTCCTGCGCCATGCGATACGCGGCGCTTCCGCGATAGTACATGTGCCACTTTTCGTCCGGGCCGAACAGCGAGCTGCCGTCGCGACGAAGCACTCCGTCCACGATCAGCCGGCTGTCATAGTCCAATCCTCCGGTCACGAAATAGCCCTGCGCGTTGACCGCCTGCTGCGTGGACTGACTGCTTCGCGTGAGCGCCGCGTCCAGACGAGGGACGCCGCCGACGGCGAAATTGGTACCGGTGCCGGTCTCGTCCTGGAACGTCTGCTGCTCCAGCAACGCACGGAACGTCGTCCGCGCCGTGAGCTTCCCGAAATCCTTGAGCAGACTGGCGCTGCCGGATGCATTCACGGAACTGGTGTACGTATTGTACAGCGTCAGCGAGCCGGGATCGCCAGTCGCAGCATTCTCCGACTTCAACCCGCGGTCGAGGAAGAATGATTGGTTCTCGTCCGACCGGTCGTAGCTCATGTTGGCATCCGCCGAGAGCCAGGCCAGCGGCGTGTAGCGCAGATCCATGCTGCCCAACGTACGAATGCGCTGCGTGAAGTTCTTCTGCGTCTCCGCCATGTACAGCGGACTCGGATGCACGCCCTGTGGATCAGGCTGGAAGATGTACTTCGTTCCATCCGGATCGGGCTGGAGTAAATTCACATCCGGCGCCGTCGCCGTGAGGTTGAAGAACAAATTGCCGCCGTTCGCGCCGTTGGTCGGATCCAGCTCCTCGCGATTCGAGCGCGAGTGATACGCACTGATTGACAGTTGAACATCCTCGCGCGGACGATGATCCAGATTCACCCGGAAATCCGTGCGATCGTACGCACCGTGATCGCGCAGGACGCCGTCCTGCTGTTGGTGCGACACCGTGGTGAGAAAGTTCGTTTTGTCGCCGTTCTGCGCGATGTTGAACGAATTCGTTGCCAGCGCGCCGGGATGAAAGACCTCGTCGACCGGGTTGTAGATCGGCGTGACATACGGCACGTCCTGAAAGCGCGCCGCCGCCGGGCGCGGGACTCGCTGCTCGCGCCCTACGATCGCACCCGTCGCGCTCACGTATTTGCCGCTCGAGTCCGTAAGGTAGAAGTGATATTTCGCCCGCTGCACGTCGTTGCTCATCGAGCTGCCGCCGTACTCGGACCGAAACGTGAACTGGGTTTGCCCGAGCGAGAGCGCGCTGCCGCGCGCCGTCCGAATCTGAATGACGCCGTTGGCCGCGCGCGAACCGTAGAGCGATGCACCAGCCGCCCCCTTCACCACCTCGATGCTCTCGATATCCAATGCATTGAGGTCGGCCGACGACTCCGACAAAATGACGCCGTCCACGACGATGAGCGGTGACGTGCTCTTGTTGATGCTCGTTGGCGCGCGCAACTGGATGCTCACCCCGTCGCCGGGTTGTGCCGGCCCCACCATTGAGACGCCGGCGATCTTCCCCTGAATCGCCGCCACTGCGTTCGTTGGCGGAACCGGCATGTCTTCCTTCGTCACACGCCCAACGGTGAACGGCACCTTCGTTCCCGCCGTGGGATCCACCACGCCGGTGATCACCGTCTCCTGTAGATGCAACGCCGCCGACTGCACCTTGAAGTCCACGGTCGTCACTTGACCGGCGGTCACCACGATACCGGTGCGCCGCACCGGCGCGTAGCCGAGTCGCCGCGCCTCCACGGTGTACGTGCCGGGAGGCACCGCGTTCATCGCGTACCGGCCATTCTCGGCGGTCATCGCGCCGACGGTCGTGCCGATGACCGTGATATTGATACCGGACACCGGCGATCCCGCCGACGAATCCGTCACCGTTCCCACGATACGGCCGGTTTGCGCGCGCACCGCGGCCGCGCAGAGTAGGAAGGAAAGCGCCATCATGACTTTCGTCGAGGCGCGGTGGACGGCAGGCGCAAAGCTCATCACGGCCAACCTCCGGCGTTCGCCAGCCGGTCTCGCGCCGCCAAGGGGGTGGCTCGCGATGCCCGACACAGAATGTTAGTGCGAACGGGGCGAACATATGCCGCGGCGGAAATGCACGCAAGCACACCAGATTGGTGTACCAGTGATGCAACGGTTCCCGTCGACCCGAACGGGACGCATGTTATCCGTTCACTCGTCCACTCCACCACCGCCGCCGTCCCGATGCGCACACCTCCATGACCACGCCAACTTCTCGACGCTCCTTCGTCGCAACAAGCGCCGGCTCCGTGCTCGCACTCGCCGGCGCACCGTGGATCATCCTTCGACGCGCCCCTCACGATCTCATCATCCGGGGCGGCACGGTTTTCGACGGGACCGGCGCCGCCGGCATCGAGAGCGACGTCGCGATCACCGGCGGAAAGTTTGCGGCAATCTCACGGCGCATCGCCGAGCGCGGCACCGAAGAGATCGACGCGCGCGGACTGGCCGTTGCACCGGGCTTCATCGACATCCACTCGCACGGCGACGGCTCGCTCCAACAAGACCCGCGCGCCGAATCGCTCATCCGACAGGGCATCACCACCATCGTCGTCGGTCAGGACGGAAGCTCGCAGGCTCCGTCACGCCCGCGCGCCGGCACTGGCGGCGCGACGGACGCCGGAGACGCCGGAGAGCGATCCTTCTCCACGCTGTTCGCATCGATCGACAAGCTGCACCCCGCCGTCAACGTCGCGTCCATGGTCGGACTCGGCAGCCTCCGCGGCATCGTCGTTGGCGCGGACGACCGCCCTGCGACCGCCGCCGAGTTGGCCCGCATGACGGTGATGGTGGAAGAGGCGATCGCGCAGGGTGCGTGCGGTGCATCGTCGGGGCTCGAGTACACGCCTGGTGCGTTCGCCCCACTCGACGAATTGATCGCACTATGCAAGCCACTTGCCGCGCGACGTCTGCCCTACGCCACGCACATGCGCAACGAAGACGACCGTCTCCTCGAAGCGATCGACGAATCGATTGCCGTCGCCCGCGGCGCCAAATGCCCGTTACAGATCTCGCATCTGAAAACGCAGGGGCCTCGGAATTGGAGCAAGCTCGACGACGTCTTCGCGCGCGTTGCCCGCGAGCGCCAGAGCGGAATGGACGTCGCGTTCGACCGCTATCCGTACCTCGCATACTCCACCGGACTCACGAATCTCTTTCCCGTCTCGAGTCGCGACGGCGGCACTGATGCCTTCCTCGCACGGCTCGCCGACGCATCCGTCGCGCCGCGCATCAAAACGCAGGTCCTCGACAAGATCGCGCTCCTCGGCGGGTGGGACAACGTGATGATCACCAACGTCCGAGCCGCCGAAGACAAGGCGGCCGAAGGCAAGCGGCTCGGCGCGTACGCGACCGCGGTCGGCACAGACCCGTACGCCCTCACGGTCGAGATGCTCACGCGCAATCGCGGCAGCATCGGCATGGTCGGGTTCGCGATGAGCGAAGACAATCTCGACCGCATCCTCGCGCATCCGCAGGGCATGGTCTGCAGCGATGGCGGCTCGTTCGCCGTGGACGGCCCAACGCGGCGCGGAAGTCCGCATCCGCGCGGACTCGGAACGTTTCCCCGCGTGCTATCGCGCTACGTGCGCGAACGCAAAGCGCTCACGCTCACGCAAGCGATCAACAAGATGAGTGCGCTGCCCGCATCGCGGATCCACCTCGGCGATCGCGGGCGCATCGCAACCGGACTCGCCGCCGACGTCGTGGTGTTCGACCCCGCGAACGTGCAGGACAGGGCGACCTACGAGGATCCGTTTCAATATCCCGTTGGCATTCACGCCGTGGCCGTGAACGGCAAGATCGCACTGCGGGAAGGCCAGCGTTCGGCCCAGGGAACTGGGAAGAGCTTGCGGCCGAGCTGAGGAGAGCTATTCGGTCCGGCCCTCACGCCGCCCCATCATTCGGCATCGCGCGGCCAACAATGATCGTGATGTTGTCGCTGCCGCCGCCGTCGAGCGCGTCCTGCAGCAGCTGCTTGCTGACCTGCTCCGCCGATACCATCGACGCGAGACGCTCGGCGATTCGCTCGTCGGACACGTGTTTGGTGAGCCCGTCGCTGCACATCAAATGCACGTTGCGCCAGTCGGCCTGCAGACGCGTCACCACCGGCGCCGTTTGCTCGCCGCCAATCGCACTCGAGAGCACGTTGCCGAGCGGCGAGCGTCCCGCCGATGCACGCGTGAGCACACCCTGATCGACGAGATCCTGCGCGATCGTCTGATCGCGTGTCAGCTGCTCGAGCCGGCCATCGCGCCAGAGATAGTAGCGCGAATCGCCGACCTGGAGGATGTAGTACCACGGCCACACGGCGAGAAACAGCGTCAGCGTCGTGGCCATCGTGCCGGAGATCTTCGCTTGTTCCGCGCGGACACGAACGGCTTCATGCGACCGCATCGCGGCATCCTGCAGAGCGTCGATGAATGTCTTTTCCGCGAACGCGTTGCTATAGGCGTTGCTATAGTAGCAATTCATGCTCTGCGCCACATACTGCATCGCAATCTCGAGCGCGGTCGAGCTGGCCTCTTCACCGCCCTCCCCGCCACCCACACCGTCGGCGATCATCGCGAGAAACGCGAGCCGCTCGCTTCCGAGCGGGAGGCGTTGGAGGTCGGACAGGCTGGTTTGAACGACCTCGACGCGCTTGTGGATCGATGCGAGCAGGAAATGATCCTGATTTTCGGCGCGCACGTTTCCGGTGTGCGTGAGACCGTAGACGTCGAGCTCATCGTCACGCGGCTTCCGCTCGGCCCCCGGGACCACGTCGGTCTTCATGCGCCCCTCCCGCCAACAGTGTTACCGCCGCCGAGCGGTGATTAGCACGGCGATCTCGTCGGGGCGAGGATTCACAAAGTCCAATCGCACGCGCCCGTCCGGCATCGTGCTCACCGCCGCCGGAATGGAGCTGTTCGTCAACACCCACCCGGAGGGGAGCACGACCGCGTTCGCCGGCCGCCCAAAGCTCCGATCCCAGATCATTTCGTCGCCGACAATTTTGAAGCGCGCCGTGTCGGTGTACGTCTCGTACATCCGCAGGCGAATCGACTCACCCGTCTTCACGGGAGCAAATCGAAAAACGACGATCTCACTCTGCGGCGTGACGTCCTTCACGCCGAGGTTGGCGCGCGTGATCGCATCGCCCTTGAGCACTTCCCACTTGAGATCCTCACCGGTGTCGAGATTCCGCGCCCGCGGATTCGATACGGTGCTCCCACCGCGCACCTCGTTGATGTACGTGCTCACGCCCACGCGCGACTCAGTGTAGTCGTGATAGAGATCGAACGCGTGCGTCTCCGGCTGCTGCAGGAAATACACGATTTCGCGATTCTGGTGCGCGCGCTCATCGAGTCGAGCCGCCATCGCGGACTTGCCAGACGCCAGACGTTGCGCCGGCCGCGCGCGAAGCGTGAGCGCCGCTTCCGATGGCGTGTCGTTCCAAAAGCTGATCGCAATTCGGCCGTCGGGCTCCTGCAACACCTGCGAGGGAAAGTTGCACGATAGCAACTCGTATCCGCGCGGCAGCACGACCGCGTTGCGCTTGATCCCGAGCGGTCGCGTGAAGACGATCGTGTCGCCGCGCACCACGTAGCTCGTCGCGTCCTCGTACGTCTTGTCGATCAGCACGCGTGCTTCGCCGCCGTCCGCCGGAACGGCACGCGCCAGCTTCACGCGAATATACGTTTGCGTCGTATCGTTGTTGCGCACGCCGCCGGCACGTGCGACCGCGCTTCCCACCACGTCAAAAACCAACGGCTGGCCGGTGGCACGATCGCGCACGCTCTCGTCGGTCGCGACGCTCCCCTTCCGAATCGGATTGAAGTAGTAGGTCGCGCCCGCGGTCGACGCCGTAACCTCATAAACGATCCGGAACTTCGCCGAGCCGGGCGCGAGCAGCTCGTAGCGCGTGTACGCGTCCGACTCGGTTTGCGCGGCAGGCGACGACTGCGCCGCGATGGCGCGGCTTGCGAGCAGTAGGCTCGCCGCCATCAAAAATTGCCGCGAGTCCGTCACCTACTTCTTCCCCTGTCCGGTGACCGAGAAACTGCTTCTCAGCTTGGTGAGCTCGTTCTTTTGGTCCGGGTTCGTCGCCATGATGTCACCCATCAGCGTGCCCATGATCTCATCGTCGACAAGCGTTGGCTCAGGCGAAAATCGCTTGCCATACCCCATGTGGCGGGACGGATCGAGCAGCACTTCGTGCTGCAGCACAACGTCGCTCGGGCCGTGCGTGACGCGAACCGCGGCGAATTTCTTTCCGGCCTTTTCCATGTACCACACGCAGAGGCCGTCGACGTTCGCCGGCACCGCCGGTACGGAATGCGGGGTACCGTCCGTTCCCTCGAACGACGTCGCTCCGGCCGCGAGCTTGGGGAAGTTCCGCTCGAACCCGCCGTGATACATCAAGCAATGCCGCATCGTGACCTCGAATCGGGATAGAAGGATTTCGGGGAAGCTACGGTGGCCGGGAAAGCTCCGCCATCCTATGTTCGTGCGCCATGAACGCACCCCAGCGCGCGACACGCGCGACAAATGTCAGCCCACTGTCATATAAGTGGATAGCGGCCGGGGACATCAACGCCTTCTTCGGCTTGATGCTCGACAACGTCGTGAATCTTGCCGTGCTCGCGGGCATTCTCGTGGCCGGCTTTGGATTCCCGTCGCAGCTCGTCTACACCCGCATGTTCCCGGGGACCGCCCTCGGCGTGCTGTTCGGCGACGTGGTCTACACGATCATGGCTATGCGGCTCGCGCGCCGCACCGGGCGCAGCGACGTCACCGCAATGCCGCTCGGACTCGACGCGCCCTCTACGATCGGCATGGCGCTCACAGTCCTGGGCCCCGCATTCGTCGTCGCGAAGGCGCGCCTGCCGCAGGCCGACGCCGCCATTCTCGCGTGGCAGGTCGGCATGGCGACAATGGTCCTGATGGGCGTGTTCAAGCTCATCATGTCGTTCATCGGCGACCGCGTGCGACGCGCCATCCCCGAGGCGGGCCTCCTCGGCTCGATCGGCGGCGTCGGCATCGCGCTGCTGGGCACCTTGCAACTCGGAGAGATCTACGGCGAGCCGATCGTCGGTATGATGGCGCTCGGCGTAATCCTCTACGCGCTCGTCGCCAAGATCAAGCTGCCCTTCCGGGTTCCAGAGGTGCTGGCCAGCGTCGTCCTCGGCGCCGCGCTCTATTATGGGCTGGGTGCGCTCGGACTCTCCGTGCACCACGTCGTGGCGCCGGTGGCCAACTTTCCCATCGGTTTGCCGCTGCCGACATTAGGATTCTTGAAAGGGATGCCGATTGCCGTGAGCGAGTATCTCCCGCTCGCGCTGCCGTTCGCCATCCTCACGGTCATCGGCGGCATCAACGTGACGGAGAGCGCGCGCATCGCCGGCGACGACTACAACACGCGCGACATTCTGCTCACTGAGGCTGTGGCGACGTTGATCGCCGGGGTCTGCGGCGGCGTCAGCCAATCCACACCGTACATTGGCCACCCCGCCTACAAGGCGATGGGCGGCCGCGCCGGCTACACACTGGCCACCGGACTCTTCATCGGACTCGGCGGAATTTTCGGCTACATAGCCTTCATGGCCGACGCGTTACCCAAGCCGGCCCTCGCGCCCATCCTCGTCTTCGTCGCGCTCGACATCACGGAGCAAAGCGTCACCGCCACACCGCGACGGCACGTCGCCGCGGTCATTCTGGCGCTCCTTCCATCCGTCGCGCAGCTCGTGCAGATCTTTCTTTCGCAGGTCTACAACGGCGCACTCATGTCGGCCGCGATCGATCCCGTCGGCACGATGAAAGCCACCGGCATCATGAACCCCGATTTCATCGGCACCGTCGGCGTGATGGTGTTGCTCGCGCATGGATTCATTCTCACCGCCATGCTTTGGGGCGGCGCCGTCGCGTTCTTGATCGACCGCCGCATCGTGGCGGCCGCCGCCGCATTCGGCACCTGCGCGATTCTCGCGTTGTTCGGATTCATCCACTCGGTCACGCCCACGGGCGGCATCTATCTGCCCTGGCGCACCGGCTCGACGCTCCCATACCACTGGGCGATTGCCTACGCCGGGTTCGCAGCGCTCATTCTAGTTCTTGGAACAACGAGAGCGTTTCGCGAATCGCCACCGGTCGCGCACTGAGGGGTGGGAACGACGAACAGGAGCCGGGGGCCACGTATGATTTCCCACCCACCCCTCATACGGGATCACCGAACTCCTGTCGTCTTCCCCACCACCGGGCGACGTTTGGGGGGCACCCGGTGGCGTAGGAAGAAACTATTCGCCGCACCGAGCAATGTGGGTAAAGATTCCACTAAGACGAATCAGCGACGCGCTTCCGTGTCGGCGAGCCGAGCTAGGCGCTTGCGAGCATCCGCCACTTTTGGCTGAAGGTCGGGATCGGCACCCTTCCACAGCTCGATGAACTTCGTGTAGTACTGGGTCGCCTTCTCGCGATCACCTTTCGCCTCCCACAATTCACCAAGCCGCTTGTAGGACCCGGCAAGGAAGTATCCGTCGCTGCCGAATCGATTCATGATCGACGTCGACGTGACGTAGCGCGTGAACGCGGTAATCGCTGAATCCGGCTGCTGCGCGTAATCGTATGCGATGGCAACGATCGGGAGCACGCACGTCGTGCACATGCCCACGTCGCTCGCCCGAGCCTCGTGCGCGGCGTCGAGATATCGGTGCTCGCCCAGCGCAATCGCGCTCTCGATCGCGTGCCGCGACGCGGCCTGCGCGTCCGGCGCGTTCGCCGCCGGGTTCTTGTCGAACTCGGCAAGCATGGCGCGTGCAAGGTCCGGCCGGCCCGCCAGCGCGTACACCTGCGCCAAACTCTCGAACGGACGGTCAGCCGCCGGAAGCGTTGCCAACGGCGTGCGCCGCAGTCCGTTTTCCACCAGCACCAGTGCTTTGCTTTTCGACTCGCGATACCACGCTTCGATCATGGCCGAGTCGAGAGACACGTTGAGCGGCGCGGCGGGCGATCCGCGTTTGACCGACAGCTCGGCGCTCTGACTCGCGAACTTCAGACTCTCGACCAGACGTCCGCGCACCAATGCCGTCGCCTCATGAATCCCCGCGCGATTCTCTTCGAAATCAGGATCGCCCGAATTTGTCTTGGCGAGTGAATCGACAATCGCATTGGCGTGATCGTATTGTCCGCGCACGAACGCGATGTTCACGCCGCCGAGCGCGATGCGCGGATTGTTCTCCGAGACCTTGAGCTCCGCCGCCAGCGTCGACTCCGCCGACGCCAACCGACCTTGCTCGGCCTGGTACGTGATCAGATTGCCGTACGCCACCAGCGCCGACGGGTTCGACGCGATCGAGCGACGAAGGTATTCCTCGGCTTTGACGAACTGGCGCTTGGTCGCGTAGATCAACGCGAGATTGTTGAGCGCCACGAAGTTCGCCGGGCGAATCGCCAACAGGGAGTCGTATGCCTGCGCCGCCTTGGCCACATCCGGCTTGGGACCCTGATTCCAATACGCGGCGATCGAGAGATATCGTTCGACCTCGGGCAAGCGGTCGGCGTGCGCATAGGCTTTTTCGAGATATCGAATTTGCCCGGCACGATCGCGCCCCTGATTCCCCAATGCGATCGCCAACGCGCGATACGCGGACGCAAAACCCGAATCGATGGCTACGGCTTCCTTGAACAACGGAATCGCCTTGTCGGCGTTCAGCTCCACCGTCAGCGCGCGCTGGCCGGCGGTGTATTTCTCGAGCGCCGGAAGCGATGCCGTCGTCACCTGCGCGAGCGCTGGGGAATTCCCGAGATGCTTGAGCGATTCGCCCATCTTTCCGCGCAGCGCGTGCGTCAACGAGCCGATCGTCGGAATGAGGTCCTTCGCGCCGTCGGCGCTCTGTTTCAGCGCGGCAAGCTCCTGTCCGGAATCCGCGCTCACGAGACGCATCGACACGATGAATCCGCCGCCCGGCAGCGAATGTACGTCGCCGGTGACGATCGCCTTGATGCCCTCGCGCACCGCAATCTGACGTGCAATCGCCGTGTCGACGCGTGTGTTCGCCGGTCGCTGCATTCGCTCCAGCGCCGCGCCGACGGTCTGCGGCGTCACCACGGACATGATCGGCGACTGGCCGAGATCGGCGCGCACCGCCTCGGCAATCACTGCGCCGAGTGTCGTGTCCGATCCCGACGAGCTGAAATCGGCGACGAGAATCTTGTCGCGTTCGCGAAGCTTGCCCGCGGCCAACAGCGATCCAAACGGACCAAGCCCGAAGGGACGCAAAACCATCAGCAGCGTGACGAGCAGCGCGAAGCTGCTGATCACTGACACGACAATCGCACCGGCACGGCGCCACGACAGATACGGGCTCGCTTTGATCGCCAAGCTCGCGATCGTCGATGGCACCGTCGCGCCACCGCCCGGCGTCAACGACGTCGTCGAGACGAGCGAGCGACGCGCAACGCGCTGCACATACGACGTCGCAAGGATGACCGGCAAGCCCAACGCCATCAGCCCGACCGACACCGGCACGACCCAATCCGGCACGCCAACACCCACGGCAGCGGCCTTTGCCAGAAGGACGACGGCGGCGAACAGCGCGACGTAGAGCAGCAATGCCCGCTTGAGCGCACCCGGCCCACTCCACGCGATCGCCGGCAACGCATCGTGCGACATCCCGCTCGTGACCGCGTCGAGCAGACGCGCCACATCCGAGGCGCTCTGCAGCCGCGCGTCAGGTTCCTTTTCCAGGCAGTGCATGACCAGATCGGCCAGCAACGGCGGCGTATCCGTACGCAACTCGGCGATTGGCACCGGATGCTCGCTCATGTGCGCGGCGAGCAACTTGTGCGGTGAGCGGCCGCTGAACGGCGGACGCCCCGACAACAGCTCGTACGCCATGCATCCGAACGAGTAGATATCGGCGCGGTGATCGGTGCTCGGATCCGCCGCCGCCTGCTCCGGCGCCATGTACATCGGCGTGCCAATCGACGTCCCGACCTGCGTCAGCGACGATTCCGTCATCGTCGAGCGCGCCGCGCTGATCGCCTTCGCAATGCCGAAGTCGATGACCGCCGCCGAACCCGCCGACATCAACACATTGTCCGGCTTGATGTCCCGATGCACCACGCCGCGATCGTGCGCGTACGCCAGCGCCTTGGCCACGTCGCGCAACACGTTCACCACGTCGGTGATCGGCATGGGACCGCGCGCGAGCCGCGCGCGGAGCGATTCACCGTCCACGAACGGCATCGTGTAATACGGCACGCCATCCATCTCGCCGGCCGCAAGCACCGGCACGATGTGCGGATGCTGCAGGTTCGCGGCGACCACGATCTCACGCTTGAAGCGATCGACGTTGACGCCGGCCCCGAGCTCGATCGGCACGACTTTGATCACGACCTTGCGTCCCAGCGCGTTCTCGGTCGCGGTGAACACGCGCGACATGCCGCCGCCGCCAAGCTCCCGATCGATCGTGTATGCCCCGCCAAGAACCGACTGAAGCTGATCGCGCAGTTCCATGACTACTCGACGGCTCGGGGAGGGAACGACGTGCTGCGGAGCCGTAAGCTAGGAGTTGGACTTACACCCGGCCAGACGCTGATGACGTCGCTGACGCGTCACGCCGTCTGGTCGAGCGCGTCCTCGCGAAGCTCCGTGGCCGGAAGGCGGAGTGAAAAAACGCTTCCACCCCCGCCGCGCCGCGCGTACCCGAGCGACCCGCCCTGAATCTCCGCCAGCGTCCGGCCGATCGAGAGCCCGAGTCCCGCGCGACCGGTGTCGGGAAGCGCGCTGTTGGATCGGTAGAACGGCTCGAAAATGCGCCCAACCTCCTCGTCGGTGATGCCTGGTCCGCGATCCGACACGGTGAACACCAGCCAGTCGCCGTCGCGCCAGGCCGCCAACTCGATCGCCTGCGACGGCGGCGAGTATCGCACGGCGTTCTCCAACAAGTTGCACAGCACGCGCAGCGATTGAGAGAAATCGAAATGCCCGACCAGCGCCGGGCTGGCGAGATCGATCACGGTGCGCAACGGGCGGTCGCCAAACAGTCCCTTGGTCTGGCGCACGGCCGCGCCGATCAGGTCTTCCGCGGTGTTCAGCTCCGCGATCGCCGCGAACCCGCCGCCTTTGAGCCGCGACAGATCGAGCAGATCGCTCACCAAGCGTGTCAGCCGGTCGGCCTGCTCCTCGATCGCCGCCGCCGATTTGTTCCCCTGCATCGCCTCGCTCTGCGCCAACGCCTTGATCGTCGTGAGCGGAGTGCGAAGATCGTGCGACACGGATGCCAACACGATGTCCTTGAGACGATCAGCCTCGCGCAGGGCTTCGGCATGCTCTGCTTCCGCGACGAGACGAACACGATCGATCGCCAGGGCCGCGTAGTACGTGATCGCGTCGAGAAACCTCCGCTGCGCCGCGTCGAGCTCCACGGGCGCGGTATTCGCCAAGCGCATCACGCCGACCACTCGACCCTGCGCGGTGAGCGGTATGAGTATTTTCTGAATCGATTCGCCCGCCGCCGGCGACTGGCGGTCGCCGGCCGGCGGCAACGCCGCCACGCCGCCCGACGCGCGGACCCACGCGGGCCCCCCGTGCTCCACCGCCGCGCGAAGCAGCGGATCATCCACCACCGCCCACGAACCGGCAACGGTTCTCGACGGCGCTCGGAAGCCATGGTCGCGATCCCACGCGACGATCGTGCATTCCGCCATCCCGAGCGTGGATTGGATCACTTCAGCAATCCGCGCCAACGCATCCTCGGCGCGGCCGGCGCTCAGTGTTTCCGAACCGAGTCGCGCCAACGACGCAATCTCGACCGCTCGGCGCTCCGCTTCGGCCGTCTCATTCTGCGCGCGAACGACGAGATCGGTCGCCACGATCGCGGTGAGGAGAAAGGCCGTCAACGCAACGAGGTCCAGCGGCTTGTCGTACGCAATGCTGCCGTACGGCGGCTGGAAGTAATAGTCGATGAGCAGAAACGAAACGCCGGCGAGCGGGAACGCGAGGCGGCGGCCGCCGGCGGTGCTCGCTCCGAGAATGACCAGCAGATAAATCAGAATGGCGTGGACTTGATCGATCTGCGGACGCACCTGCACCATCACGACGGTCGCCGCCGCCATGAGGCCGATCCACAGCACCCACCGGCCCGCGTCGTGCCGCCGAGACATGGTTCAGCGCGACAATTCCGCCCGGTATCCCACACCCGGCTCGGTGATGATCACCTGAGGCGCGGCCGGATCCATCTCGATCTTTCTGCGGAGGTTCGTGATGTGGACGCGCAGGTATTGCTGTGGGCTTCCAAACTGACGGCCCCACACCGCGTCGAAGATCTGCTGGTGCGTGAGCGTTCGACCCGCGGCCGCGAGCAGCGTCGCCAGGATCTGCCATTCGATCGGCGTCAGATGCAGCTGCGTGCCCTCGCGCGACACTTTGCGGGCGACCGTGTCGATCACCAACCCGGCGACCAACACCGGTGTCGCCGTTCCGTTCGCCGCCGCCAGCGTTTTTGCTCGGCGAATCTGCGCCTTGGCTCGCGCCGCGAGCTCGAGAACGCTGAACGGCTTGGTGACATAGTCGTCGGCGCCCGCGTTCAGGAGGTCGACCTTTTCGTGCTCCGAATGACGCGCTGACAGCACAATGATCGGAACAGCGGACCGCTGGCGAATCTCTCGGCACACGTCGACACCGGCCATGTCCGGCAGGCCGAGGTCGAGCACCACGAGATCCGGGCGATTGTTCGTTGCGGCGTCGACGCCCGTCAATCCGTTGGCGGCTTCGTCCACGCGAACGGTGACGTCGCGCAACGCGTCGCGCACCGCACGTCGAATTTGAGGTTCGTCGTCGATGACGAGGACGAGGTCGGCGTCAGGCATTGGGTGGGTGGCGGCGAGGATGAATCATCTGCACCTCTTGACCATACCATGACACACATCGGTCACAGCACTGCCGCAGACCGACGTCTACTTTTCTTAGTGATAGGCGCCGACCGCAAAGTGCAACCGTCATCCCATTCGGGGGTTAGAAAACGCGTTCGATGTGCTTGGTCGCCTGCCTCTATAGCGCCACTGGCTTGATAGTATCGCGTTGATAATGGCATAATGTCACGACCGCGTGAAGGCTGACCCCGTCTGTGCTTACTTTCCCGAGTGCGCCTCGACCGTAAGCTGCTTTTGATCGCTCCGACGATCGTCCTCGTACTCGTTGTCGCCGGGATGGTCTACACGGCGTCGCAGTTGCACGTGCTCGGAAGCGTGAGTGACACGTGGAAGGATCGCAGCGACTTCGTTGCCGCCGTGGAACGCGGCGACAAAAAGCTCGACCTGAGGCAGTCCACCGGCCTGCTTCGATACAGTCTGGACGTCGAGGCACGGCGGACTGCCGCCATTGCCGCAACGCGAGACCTCATGATCGTTCTGTCGGCGATGGCCTTCGCGTCGTGCTGCGTCCTCGGGATCGGTATTCGCAGTGTACCGCGGGAGCACTGGCCCCGCTTTCGATCCGGCGCGAACGGCGAGTCCTGAGCGGCCTGCTGAACCGACCGATACATTGAATCATGCCGACTGCAACACGTCGTGGACGGAGCATCATGAGACGCATGACCCTTCTGCTGGCTGTTGCGTTCCTCGCGCCGTGCGGAGCGCTTGCGGCGCAACGCTGCCGGAGCTGCGCCGACGAGGACACCGTACCGCGCGGCCACATTCTGCCCGGACTCGGCCTCCACGTTGGAACGCCGCAAAAGGCGTCTATCGCGTTGGGCGTCGTCCTCGGCGAAGATTGGCAGAGAAATGGACATGACCACTCGAGAAACATCGCCGTGTTCGCCGAGCCGGGACTTGGCGCCGGGCGAGCGTCGATAGCGTATCTCGACCACGGATTCGGCAATTTCGGGTCGGGGTTCGGTTTGGCGGCCACTGTGCTCCGCACGTGGAAGGAGCCGTGGACGGTCAAGACCAACACGACCTACGCCGGCGGCGAGTTGATATTGTGGCCGATTCTGTTCACCGGTCCGCGAATCGGCCTGTTTCGGAACATCGCCGGCGACGCAACGTCCAAGCGGTGGTTCGTCAGTCTCGATTTTGGGATTGGTCTTTAGCCCTCGTTGAGACTCCGATGACAAACCGTCTCTACTACACCGACGCATATCGCGCCGAGTTCACCTCGACGATCATCGATCGGAGCGAGGACGGCCGCCGCGTCTATCTCGACGCCACCGCTTTTTACCCGACTTCCGGCGGTCAGCTTCACGACACCGGAACCCTCGGCGGCCTCAACGTGGTTGACGTCGTGGATGAAGGCGATCGAATCGCTCACGTGCTCGATGGACCGATGCCGGAGGATGCCAACGCCATTGCCGGCGTGGTGGACTGGTCGCGGCGCCACGATCACATGCAGCAGCACACGGGACAGCATCTGCTGTCGGCGGTGTTCGAAGATCTGTTCGGCGGCAAGACGGCGAGCGTCCATTTTGGCCCGGACTATTCGACCCTCGACATCGATCTCGAGTCGATCACGCACAAGCAGCTCGTCACGGCCGAGGAGTGGGCCAACTCCATCGTCGGCAAAGCGCACGCGGTGAACGTGACTTTCGAAGACGCGGCGGCGGCGGTGGGACTTCGCAAGGACTCCGACCGCCCCGGCATTCTGCGCATCGTATCGATCGACGGAATCGATCGCAGCGCGTGCGGCGGGACGCACGTTCGGTCGACGGCGGAAATCGGACCGATTTTCTTGCGGGCGGTCGAGAAGGTACGAAAGACGAGCCGCATCGAGTTCGTGTGCGGACTCCGCGCCGTTCGTCAGGCGCGCGCCGACTATGAGTCGCTGACGCAGATCGCGTCGTCGCTCTCAGCGTCACTCGCCGATGCGCCGTCGCTCGTCGGCGCGCAGGCCGACCGGCTCAAGGAGAGCGAGAGCGCGCGAAAGAGGTTGGCGAGAGACTTGGCGGCGCTGCTCGCGCGCGAGCTTTATGATGCGGCGATGCCGAATGAAGCCGGCGTACGCACAGTCGTCATACGCGACGCCGCGTCGATCGACAATCTGCGCGACCTGGCACAAGCCGCGTTTGCGCTCCCGCGCGTTGTCGTCGTGGGGACACTCACCGATCCGCCGTCCGTGTTGTTCGCCGCCTCAGAGGATTCCGGCGTAGACGCCGGGCGCCTGCTCAAGGAACAGCTCATGGCCGTCGGCGGCCGCGGTGGAGGATCGCCGCGGTTGGCGCAAGGAAGCGTACCCGACCGCGCGACCCTCGAGTCGGTCGTCACCAGCCTCATTCATCGTCACGCCTGAGCACTGCTTCGTTCCAGACCCTGTCGACGGCGTCGCGCACACGATCCACGCTGAGCGCGGCCATCGTGGGCGCGGGATGCTGGACGTTTTCGCCCAACGTGCCGTAGAGTCCCCAGCGTTCCGCTTTGTCGTTGACGAAGATCGCCACCGCCGGCGCACGAAAGGCGGATGCCGCGTGCGCGATGCTCGTGTCAGGCGTGAATACGAAATCAGCCGTGGCAACGAGCGCGAGCGCGTCGCGAATGTTCGGAGTGCGCGCCACCGTCCCGCCACCATTGCCGGCGATTCGCTCAGCGCGCTCTGTCTCGGAGGGTGCACCAATCACACGAAGTGTGATCGCCGGATCGAGGGTGCGCAGGTGGCGCATGACTGCGACGTAGTTTTCCGCCGCCCAGAGACGCTCCGCTGTGCCGGCGGACACGTTGATGAGAGCGCGCCGACCTCCGTTGGCGCGCGCACCCCACTCCGATTCAGCGCGTGTTCGTTCGGCGGATGAGATCTGGAGCAGCGGCTGTCGTTGAGCCGCGTGGGGATCGACACCAAACGCGGCCGCGAGTGGCGCGAGCAGATCGACCATGTGTGCGCCTAGTCGAGTTTCCGGCGGGACGGTCATGTTGAACGCGGCGTCGTTGCCGCGGCCGGCAATGCCGATCCGATAGCGAGCGCCGCTGGCAAAGATCAGCAGCAGCGTCGTGACCGACGGTGCGGTGACCATACAGTCGACCACGACATCGTATTTTGCGCGGCGCAGACGAAACGCCGTCGGGAGGTATGACGAGAGTCGTTTCTTGTCGAAGGCAATGACTCGATCGACGTAGTCGGCGCCCTCGATGATCGGCGCATTCGCCGGTGAGGCGAGCACGTCCAGCGTGATCGTTTGATGGGAGCGCGCGATGGCGCGCATGACGCCGGTGGACACGATCATGTCGCCGGCGCGGTCGTGCCGAAGAAAGAGCACGCGAAATGGACGCGAATCCCAGAGCGGGCGAGCGTCGTGGGGACGACGCATGAGCCGCACGAGAATGCGGATCCACAGCGCGCGCCACCACAGCTCGAGACGTTTGAGACGCATTGTAAGGAATGTATTGCCGACGGCTCGTCACCGAGACATTGGCGAATCGCGCGCACAGACTCATAATTCGCTCGAATGCCACGTGTCCTTCACACGACTTCCATCGCACGAGAGGTACCGAACGTGATCCGCAGCCTTCGACCGCGTTTGTGCGCAGTCGCGCTGGCCACCGCCTCGTTCGCGCCGATGGGCGGCGCCACGGCGCAGTCATCCGCCGGCGCTCCATCCATTCGTATTCCATTCGAGAAGTACACACTGCCGAACGGCTTGACCGTCGTCCTCTCGGAGGATCACTCGACGCCGACTGCCGCCGTCGAGGTGATGTATCACGTCGGTTCCAAGAACGAGATCGCCGGCCACACCGGCTTCGCGCACATGTTCGAGCACGTGATGTTTACCGGCTCCGGCCACGTCGCGTATGGTTTGCACGACAAATTCACAGAGGGCGTGGGCGGCGGCAACAACGGCCAAACGTCGTTCGATTGGACGCGCTATTACGAAACCATTCCGGCCAACTATCTCGAGACGACGTTATGGCTCGAGTCCGACCGCATGGGGTTTCTGCTCGACTCGCTCGACGACGCGAAGTTTCGCGCGCAGCGCGACATCGTGAAGAACGAGCGGCGCCAATACACGGACAATGCGCCCAACGGCCGAGATTTCGAGGTCATGGGGCTGAACATGTATCCGCCCGGGCATCCGTATTCCTGGCCAACGATCGGCAGCATGAGCGATCTGTCGGGCGCCACGGTCGAAGACGTCAAACAATTCTTTCGTCTGTATTACGTTCCGAACAACGCGACGATCGCGATCGTGGGCGACATCGATCCGGCGCAGACGAAGCGTTGGGTCGCGAAATATTTCGGCGGCCTGCAGCGCGGCAAACCCATTACGCGTCCCACGGTCGGGCCGCCGTCGCTGACCGGCGAACGGCGCATCACCTTCGAGGATCGCGTGCAGGTTCCGCAATTGACCATCGCCTGGCCGTCCGCCGGCATGCACAGTCCCGACCAGCCGCCGCTCGACGTGCTGAGCGACATTCTCGGATTGAGTCGCGTGGCACGCATCACGAAAGCGCTGGTGTACGACAACCAGGTCGCGACGAACGCATCGGCGTTTCAGAACCCGTCGGAGAACGTCGGCCAGTTCGTGGTCACCGTCACGCCCCGAACCGGGCACACGCTCACCGAGTTGGAGACGCAGGTCGACTCGATTATCGAGCAGATCAAGCGCGACGGTCCAACGGCCGACGAGCTGAAACGTGTCAAAGCGGGCCAGCAGCGCAGCTCCCTGGAACGACTCCAGGCGAACTTCGGCAAAGCCAGCCAGCTCGCCAACGATCAAACATTCTATAACGACCCAGCGTACACGTTCACTGTCGACTTCGCGAAGACGCAAGCCGTGACGCCAGCCGATGTGAAGCGAGTGGCCAACAAATATCTGGGCAAGGCCCGTCTCGTGCTCAGCAACGTTCCCATGGGGCACCCGGAGCAGGCATCGCACGCCGACAAGAGCGTCGTGGTGACCGATCCGCTCACCGAGAAGGTCGCGGAGATCAAGCCATGAATCGCACGAGCGGAAGGGTCGCGCGCGCACTCGCCGGCGTGTTCATGTTGGCCTGCGCATCAGTCGTCGCACCGGCCGCGCGGGCGCAGAAGGCCGCGGCGGCGAGCGCATCGTTCGACCGACGCGTGATTCCCACGCCGGGCAAGAACCCGGAGCTTCACGTCCCGTCGTGGACAAAGGTCGCGCTGTCGAACGGAGCACAGTTGGTCGTGTTGGAGCGGCATGGGCTGCCACTCGTGTCCGTGCAGGTCAACTTCATCGGCGGCGCGAACCAGTACGAGCCTGCCGGCAGGACCGGGTTGGCCGTGTTCGTTGCCAATCAGATGATGGAAGGCACGGCACATCGCACCGGCGAGCAGATCGTGAACGACCTGCAGATGCTCGGCACGAACTTCAGCTCGCCGCTCATCTCCGGCGAATCGGGTCGCGTAACGTTCGTATCGACCAAAGAGCAGCTGGCGCCCACGCTCGCGATCGTTGCCGACGTCATGGAAAATGCAACGTTTCCGCAGGACGCGTTGGAGCGCTACCGCGCGCGCATCCTGGTCAACCTGACCCAGGCGCAGGACAGAACCGGATCGATCTCGGCCGACGTCTTTCCAAAACTCGTATACGGCGCGGACCATCCGTACGGCCGCACGATGACCGAAGCGACCGTGAAGTCGATCACGCGCGATGACCTGGTATCGTTGTACAAGGCGTACTTTCAGCCGGCGCATGCGATCGTCACGGTGGTTGGCGACGTGAAGCCCGATGAGGCCAAGCGCATCGTCGAGCAAGCATTCGCCCATTGGCCAGCGGGCGGCTCAATGCCGAGCTTTGCCTATCCGGCGCTGCCGGCAGCGAAGCCGACGACCATCTATCTCGTCGACAAGCCCGGCGCCGCACAATCCACGTTTCGCATCGGTGAAACAGGTCCGGCGCGCGGTACGCCGGACTATTACGCGATCCGCGTGATGAATGAGATGTTGGGCGTGCTCTTTCAGTCTCGCCTCAATCGGAACATCCGCGAGGAGAAGAGCTACAGCTACGGCGTGGGCTCGGGCTTTCAGTTTGGGCGGGGGCCCGGCGCGTTCTTCGCCGGTGGTGACATCATGACGGCAAAGAATGACAGCGCGCTCATCGAGTTCATGAAGGAACTGCGCGACATTCGCGGCCCGCGCCCGCCGAGTGATGAAGAAATGGCGCAGGCGAAGGCGAGCTTGGTACAGAGCCTGCCCGAAAGCTTCGAGACACTGAGCGGAGTCAACGCCAACGTCTCGTCGATCTATTCGCAGGGTTTGCCGGAGGACTACTACGCCCAATTCGTGCGCGCCGTGGGTGCGGTGACCAAAGAAGACGTGGTGCGCGTTGCGCAGAAGTACATCGACCTGGATCATCTCGCGATCCTGATCGTTGGCGATCGTGAGAAGATCGAAGGTCCGCTCATGGCAACCAAGATCGCGCCCATCGTCCGGCTCGATGTGAACGGCAATCCGATTGTCGACACGGTTCGTCCGTAGTGGCAGGCAGCTCGGCTCGCCGTGGTCGGTTGGTTCTGTTTTTTCACAGTTTGGTTTTGCACGCGGTGCGCAATTGGGCCGCTTGCGCGGCGAGCCCATTTGGCCTAGTATGCGCGTGCCGCAGTTGCATGAGTTGCCTGCCCTTCAACCCTGTGGAGTCAGCGCCTTGAAGACTCGCGTCACAGCGAACTCGAACCCGCGCATTGTCGCCGTCGCCGTTTTGGCCGACGCGTCGAATGCTGTGGTCGTCGACGACGCTTTCGTTCACAGGGACTGATCGCGCAATTGGGGCTCGAGCTACAGCGAGGGCGGCGCCGCGATCGGTGCCGCCCTTTTTATTGCTCTGATATCAACTGATATCAACTGATATCAACTCGTATCAACTCCAGGCGTCCCGCCGCCGCGCCATCGATTCTCTACCAGCCTGAGGGTTCTCGTGAGTACATCGATGTCTGAAACAACTACCGAGGCGCCGCTCGCGGAGTCGCTGCGCCCGCCGCCGCCAATCGACGGCGGGTTTTGGGATTCCATCCGCGAGGCGCTTCGCGGCTCGCATCGCGATTTCACCGAAGGATCGGTGTCGCGCGCGATTCTCGTGCTCGCCGTGCCCATGGTCCTCGAGATGATCATGGAAAGCATCTTCGCCGTCTGCGACGTGTTCTTCGTGGCCAAGCTCGGAGCAAGCGCCGTGGCCACGGTGGGGCTCACGGAGTCGTGGCTCACCCTTGTTTATGCGCTCGCGATGGGAATCGCCATCGCGGCGTCCGCGCTCGTCGCGCGACGTACCGGAGAACGTGACCGCGAAGGCGCTGCGCATGCGGGCGGACAAGCCATACTCCTGGGGATTTGTGTCGCGCTCACCATCGGGCTCGTCGGCGGCGCGCTCGCGCCGCGGATGCTCTCGGTCATGGGCGCGGCGCCCGACATTCTCAGCACCGGCACCACGTACGCCCGCATCATGCTTGGCGGCAACGTGACGATCGTCATGCTGTTTCTCATCAACGCAATCTTTCGCGGTGCCGGAGACGCGGCGATCGCGATGCGCGTGTTGTGGCTCGCGAATGCGATCAACATTCTGCTCGGTCCGTGTTTGATCTTTGGCCTGGGACCGTTTCCGAAACTCGGCGTGACGGGCGCGGCCATTGCGACCACCATTGGCCGCGGAACGGGCGTGTTGTTCGCGCTGAGCCGACTGCTCAAGCCGGGGTCGCGGATCGACATACATTTGCGGCATCTGCGTCCGAACTTTGAGGTGATCAAGCGAATCGCGAGGCTCGCGTGGTCGGCGGCCTTTCAGATTCTGATCGGCATGGGCAGTTGGATCGCGCTGACGCGTCTCATCGCGACGTTCGGCAGCGGCGTGCTGGCCGGGTACACGATCGGCTATCGCGTGATCATTTTCGGGTTGCTGCCGGCGGCCGGGCTCGCCAACGCCGCGGCCACAATGGTTGGTCAGGCGCTCGGGGCAAAAAAGCCGGAGCGCGCCGAGCAAGCTGTGCGCATCGCGGGGATGTACAACATGGCGGTGTTGTCGGTGGTGGGTGCGCTCTTGGCGATCTTTGCGCCCGTGATCGCGCGCTTCTTCACGCCTGACCCAACGATCATTCCGTCGGCCGCAAGCACGATGCGCATCGTCGCGTGCGGATTTCCGTTTTACGCATGGGGAATGGTGATCTCGCAGTCGTTCAACGGCGCGGGCGACACGAGGACGCCGACGCTGCTCAACCTGTTTGTGTTCTGGCTGTGGGAGATTCCGTTGGCGTACGTGCTGGCCGACTGGGTCGGATTGGGCCCGCGCGGAGTCTATTTCGCGATGACAATAGCGTTCTCGACCTTGGCCGTTTCGAGTGCGTTGCTGTTCCGGCGCGGAACGTGGAAGGTCAAGCGCGTGTGACTCAGAGCATCCGCTTGTTGCGCTTCCGGCGCCGGCCCTTTCCCTTCCCTGACCGGGGCGGCGGCTGCGCTGCCGCGGTCTCGATCGCCACGATCGCAAGCTCGGCGGTATGCTTGGAGACATTCCAGCGAATGTCGCCGCGCTTCCGGGTCTGAATCTCCTCGAGACGTCGTCGAACGTCTTCCAGGTCGTGTGGCTCTTCGGTCATCGGCGCATCCTCCCCGTACCCGGCGTTCCGCAGCATATTCCGTCCAATCGTAGCAACTCTGTCCGCTCTCCGCACGTCCCGCCACGTCACGTCACGCCGCAGGTTCCTATGTCCATCACCGCCGCACCTCAGATTCCGACCGCCGAGTCTCATCCGTCGCTCCCGTCGCTGGAGGAGCTATGGATGCCGTTCACCGCGAATCGTGCCTTCAAGCGTGCGCCGCGAATGCTCGTGGCGGCGAAGGATATGTACTACACCACGGCCGACGGGCGGCAGATCCTGGACGGCACGGCAGGATTGTGGTGCGTAAACGCCGGGCACTGCCGCGAGTCCATCACCGCGGCAATTCGCGAGCAGGCCGGTATAATGGACTACGCACCCCCGTTCCAAATGGGACATCCGCTCGCCTTCGAGCTCGCACAGCAACTGGTGCGCATGCTTCCCGACGGCATCGACCACGTTTTCTTTGGAAACTCGGGTTCCGAAGCGGTGGACACGGCGCTCAAGATCGCGCTCGCCTATTGGCAGTCGAAAGGCGAGCCGCAGCGCGTTCGATTCATCGGCCGGACGCGCGGGTACCATGGCGTCGGTTTCGGCGGCATCGCGGTCGGCGGCATCGAGGCGAATCGGAAGCAGTTCGCCGCGCAAATGTTGCCGTCGATCGACCATTTGCCGCACACCCACGACGCAGCAAAGAACTCTTTTTCCCGCGGGCAGCCGGAGTACGGCGCCGATTTCGCCGACGCGCTCGAGGATCTCGTGGCGAAGCACGGCGCGTCGACCATCGCCGCGGTGATCGTCGAGCCCGTCGCGGGCTCAACGGGCGTGCTCATTCCGCCCAAGGGATATCTCGATCGCCTGCGCGACATCTGCAGTCGCCACGGCATCCTGCTCATCTTTGACGAAGTGATCACGGGATTCGGCCGCCTGGGCGCGCCGTTCGCCGCCGACAAATTCGGCGTGGTCCCGGACATGATCACGCTGGCCAAGGGAATCACGAACGCGACCGTTCCCATGGGTGCGGTCTGCGTGCGCCACAACATCTACGACTCGGTGGTGAACAGCCCGAGCGGCGGCATCGAGCTGTTTCATGGATACACCTACTCGGGACATCCGCTCGCTGCCGCGGCGGGGCTCGCCACGCTCGAACTGTATCGGAGTGAAGGGCTCTTCGAGCGCGCCGCGTCGCTCGAGTCCTATTGGGCGGACGCGGTGCATGCGCTGCGCGGGCTGCCGCACGTGATCGACCTGCGCAACATCGGAATCGTCGCCGGCATTGAGCTCGAGGCACGGGCCGGCGCGCCCGGTGCGCGCGGTTTTGAGACTTTCCTCAAGTGCTTCGAAGCCGGCGTTCTCACGCGATCCACCGCCGACACCATCGCCCTCTCGCCGCCGTTGATTCTTGAAAAGAGCCATATCGATCGAATGTTCGACGTGCTCGCCAATGCCATCCGCTCGGTGGATTGAGCGGCCGCGCGAATGCGATCTGTTCATTGGATTCTTCTAGCGGCCGGGTGCGCGACGATCGCGTCGTGCTCCCTGCAAGAGGCGTCGAGCCGCTCCGACTCCGCCGCCGCGTCGGCGCCTCGCACGGCCGGCCGCGGCTGGAATCCAGAGGCGTGGCAGCCGCCGGCGGTCGACAGCACGCCCGACGATCCGTACGAGGCGTCGGTCTATCGCGGACTCGCGCTCATCACGCACACGCGAGATAGTCTGCGGGCGTACGTGGGTGGAACACTCAACTGCACGAGCTGCCATCTCGACGAGGGACGCCGCCCGAACGCGGCGCCGCTCGTCGGTGCATTTGCGCGCTTTCCCAAGTTCATGGACCGGAGCGGCGCCGTGGTGCCGATCGAAGATCGGGTGAACTACTGCTTTACGCGTAGTCTCGCCGGATCCAAGCTGCCGTCCGACAGCCGCGAGATGCAGGACATCGTCGCCTACCTGTCGTTCATCTCCAAGGGCGTTCCCAACGGCGAACACGTGCGCGGCGAAGGTCTGTTGAAGATGCCGAATCTCACCGGCGACTCGGCGCGCGGCGGCGCATTGTTCGTGGACAACTGCGCGCGCTGTCACGGTCCGAGCGGCGCGGGCATGGGCCCGATCCCCGCCCTGTGGGGACCACAGTCGTTCAGCATCGGCGCGTCAATGGCGCGGCAGGAACGCGCGGCCTCGTTCATTCGCGTCAACATGCCGTTCGACCGGCCGGGCACGCTCACCGACCAACAGGCGTTCGACATCGCCGCCTACGTCACGTCGATGACGCGACCAGACTCGCCGGGAAAAGAAAACGATTGGCCGAGCGGCGTCGGCGCGCCCGAGGACGTTCCGTACGACACCAAAGGACACAAGGCGTTTCGTCCGCCGCCGGTACTTCCGCGCGCGACAAGCGCCGCCGCGATCGTTGCCGTACCGGCGTCGGTGCTGCGGCCCAAGTGATCAGGAAATCCTCATGAACGACTCACCGATCACCCGGCGGACGCTCATCACCAGCGCCGCCGTCGTCGCTGGCGGCGCACTTCTCGGCAATTTGCCGGACGCCGCCGCGCAACAGGCCGTTGCGAAAACAGCGAAGACGCCACCGCCGGCGCCGCCTCCCGTCGTCCCCGTCGATCCAACCAAAGCACCGGGCGCGGCAACCACCGCCGTGGGGACGCGATCGCCGTTCGTCAATCCGCAGCGCGCGCCCGTTGGCGAGATCACCGGAACATCGCTGACGCCTCTGCAGGACCTGACCGGAACGATCACGCCGTCCGATTTGCATTTCGCGCGCATCCATGCCGGCGTCCCGACGATCGATCCAACGAAGCACACGCTGGTCATTCACGGACTCGTCGACAAGCCCATGGAGTTCACGCTCGCCGACTTGAAGCGATTTCCCTCCGTCACGCGCACGCACTTCATCGAGTGCTCAGGCAACGGGCGCTCGGCGTATCGCACTCCCAAGCCGGAGATGACGCCGCAACAGGTGGACGGCATGACGAGCAACAGCGAATGGACCGGCGTGCCGCTCGTCGACCTGTTCCGCGAAGTGGGCGTCCAGAAAACCGCGACGTGGTTTCTGGCCGAGGGTGGCGACGCATGCCTGCTCGCGCGGAGCATTCCGGTGAGCAAGGGTCGCGACGACGCGCTGATCGTCTACGCGCAGAACGGCGAAGCGCTCCGACCGGAACAAGGTTTTCCAGTTCGCCTGTTGCTGCCCGGCTACGAAGGCAACGCCAACGTAAAGTGGCTGCGCCGTCTCAAGTTCGGCACGGAGCCATTCATGACGCGGTGGGAGACGTCGAAGTACACCGACCCGCTGCCGGGCGGCATCATACGCCAATTCAGCTTCGAGTTGGACGCCAAGTCGATCATCACGTCGCCGGCGTACCCGGAGCGGTTGTCGGGACCAGGATACTGGCCGATCACGGGTTTGGCATGGAGCGGACGCGGTCGCATCAGCCGAGTGGACGTGAGCGTCGACAGCGGAAAAACGTGGATCGGCGCCGAGCTGCTGACAACACTGTTGCCCAAAGCGCACGTTCGCTTTCAGTACATGTGGAAGTGGGACGGCAATGAGACAATGATCATGAGCCGGGCGGTTGACGATCAGGGGTACGTTCAGCCGACCATGGCGCAGCTCAAAGCAGTGCGCGGGCCAGGAACCGACTATCACTTCAACGGCATTCGCGCATGGCGCGTCGCGAAAGACGGCACCGTGACGTTCGAGGCAGCCACATGAAGCGTGTGCGTTCGTACTCCGCCGCAGCGTTGTTCGTGCTGATGACCGCCTGTCGACTCGACGCGCGCGACGACTACCTGGGGGACAAGGATCCCAAGCAGTTCGACCTGGGGCACGCAGCAACGCCGGCGACGCTCGCGGCACTCGATGTGGACGTCGGGCCGAGCGGCGCGGGACTTCCTGCGGGGAGTGGAACGCCCGAGCAGGGCGCGACCGTGTTTGCCGCGACCTGCGCATCGTGCCACGGCGACAAAGGCGAAGGAAGGCCGCCGCTATACCCGCAGCTGATCGGCGGTCCCAAAGGCTCGTTCGACTTCTCCAGTGATTTCAAGATTCCCCGCACGATCGGGAACTACTGGCCCTATGCGACTACGGTCTTCGACTACGTGCGCCGCGCAATGCCGTTGACTGCGCCGGGATCGTTGACGGCGGATCAGACCTACGCGGTGACTGCGTTCCTCCTCAATCGCGAGGGGATCGTTCCCGACGGCACAACGTTGGACGCGAAATCCCTTCCCGCGGTGCATATGCCGGCAAAGAGTCATTTCGTTCCGGATGACCGCCGGGCGTCGTCGGGAGGAAAGACGGTTCGGTAGCCGGCCGGGGCGGGTCCGCGCGTCAGGCGGGCGACCGTCGCGCGGCTGCCTCAATGGTGTTTGTGGGATCCGCACCCTCCCACGTGACGTCGGCCGTGGGGCCGTAGGTTGCCGGCACCGGCCGATCGAGCAACCGTAGATACACCGTGAGTTGCGTGCGATGGTGCGCGGTGTGGAGCACGCGCCGCCAAAAAACCCACGCGCGCTCTCGTGTGACGTCGAAGAATGGAACCGGTTCGATCCACCAGGCTTCGTCCTGCTCGGAAAGAAACGTGAGGCGCGGAACGGCCAGTTCAGTGAGTCGCTCGATACAACTCTGCACCGTTACTGTGACCGGAATCACAGCGCTGGCGGCGGGTTCCGGGGCGCCGATAAACTCGCCGAAAAAACGGCGTTCGGAGAGAAGTTGGTGGCGAAGAATGTCCCCTACTGTGGACGCACGCGGATGCGGGCGATACGTCAGGTCTGGGTCGTGGAATTGTGTCCAGACGGAGCCAACCTTGTTGGTTTCGCTCGCATACGTGTCGATGGCGTGCTGAAAGAGCCGCACGCGAGCCACCGGGAGCGCGCTGTCGGGAATCCCCACGAACGAATATCGCATTGGCATTTCGCCTCCTCGAGCCAAATTTGTTTACCGATGTGACGCCCGTCGCCGACGTCTGTCTGTACAGCGAGGATATTTCGTCCACACATGTTCACGCGTTCTGGTCCGCGGTTCCGGTCAGGATCCGATTAAGAGATCGCCCGGGAGTCGAAACAGCATGGTCAGCCCGAATAGTGTCCTCGCCGCATCGGCCGTCCTTCCGGGCAAGGCAGATGCACCGCGCGTCATTCAACAATTTAGGTCGATCTTTCTCGTGAGCGGCCGCGGAGAGATGTGGCGCGTGTGCGACTGTGCGTCAGTCGCCAGCGAGTACGTCATGCCGTCCGCTGCGTCAACGCTCCCGGCGAGAGTTTTTCTCTCCCTTGGGCGAACGCGCGAGATGCGCGCTGTGACGTTCGCACCGCACCAGGAGCGCGAGATCGATCCGGTGAGCCTGCAGACGCAGTTGGAGGAGGCGCGAGTCGTCTGACGCACGTCCGGCGCGCCGATCGCGCCAAACCAGAGATGCTATAAGACTGGAAACGGGTGGGCGATTGAATCGCCCACCCGTTCGTGCGTCATGTTCGGTCCTCGTTCAGCGTGGCGGCCGGTTGGTGATGCGCGGATCCTTCATCCATACCTTATCGTCCTTGCGGATCACGCTGAGCGGTCGAAGGTTCCACTCGAAGAACGTCCAGGTACGATTCCAAGAATCGATTTGTTCCGGTGAATCGTCGCGCTCGAGGGTCTCCGGGTTGGTGCGGCGACTGAATTCGTGTCCGCATCCCGCGGCGCCGATTGGCGGATTGACGTAAATCTTCGTTTCGACGAGATCCGGCTTCATGGCGCGCAGCGTGTAGATCATCTGCTGGTCTTCGCGGAAGTACACGTCGCAATCGTTCGTGGCCACGTGCGAGAGCATGGGCACTTTGAGATTCTCGACGTGGAAGACCGGCGAGCGGTTGATGTATTCCTCCCAGCAGGTGTGATCCTGCTTGGGTCCGCAGGTGTTCTCGAACGGCAAGCCTTGAATACCCTCTTCCGCGGCGTAGTCGCGCTGATAGCTCGGTCCGTGATCGGAGAGTCGGAAGATCAGGTTCGTCACGGGCACGATCGCGGCGCCGGCGCGGAACGGATGGTTCTCGCGGAACAGGGTGTGCGCGGTGATGAACCCACCATGGCTCCAGCCCATGACGCCCAGGCGGTCCATGTCGACGTATGAGAGAGTTTTCAGATAGTCGACCGACGAGATGGCGTCGTCCACTTCCTTGCCGCCATAGTCGATCTTCGCGTAAAAATCCTGACCGTATCCGGTGCTGCCGCGGTAATCGGGTGTGATGATGACGTACCCGCGCTGCACGGCTTCCTTGATGAACGGCCAATAGGGCATCGGCGTCATGTGGCTGTGCACCCCGCCGTGGACCCAGACCATCGCCGCGTGCTTCTCCGTGCCCTTGTTCATCGGCGCAAACAGGTTGCCGTAAACTTCCAGCCCGTCCACGCGGCTCTTGAACGTCACCTTCTTGAACTCGATGTTGCTCGCTTTGCTGCGGACGGCGAAGATGCTGTCGTCCTTGAGACGGGCTTTCGTTTGCGCATCGCAGTTGTTCGCTCCGCAGCCCGGCAGATCCTTGGGATCTTTGCTGACGAACAACGCTCGGGCACGCGCCGTATCGGTGATGACGACGGCTCGGCCACCACCCCGGCCGCCGCCGCGTCCGCCGCGCCCGGCTGTGGTGTCCTGAGCCAAAAGGGGCGCCGCGACAAGCAGCGCCGCGAGTACGAATCGTTTCATTTCGGTTCCTCACATCGGTGGGAGCGGACGGGCGAATGTATCCCGTATACGCTACCGACGCGAGAAGCGATGACGCGCTACTGCGCCGAGACTCCGGTTCCGGATGGCGACGCCCACGACGCGACGTTCACGTCCACCGGCAGCTTGAGATTTGCGACGGATCGCGCGACGTCGATCACGCCCTGCCACATTCCGGCGAACGCGAAGCCGACATCCTGCGGCGCGCGCCCTTCGTCGAACCCTTTGCCGCCGGCGATCCAGAAGCGCGGCGCTGACGTATCACCGGCTGCTCTGAACACGTCTTGCACGTCGTTGAAGATGAATTGCGCGTTGTGTTCGTGCGCGTAGATCCCCGGCCGATATTTTCCGGTGGCCAACATGCGCGCGGTCCACGCACGATAGTAGTCGCGCATTGCCGCTGGCACTTTTTCGACGCGTTCGAGATCCAGAAACACGACGATGCCGGGCTCGAAGTTCTCCGCCTCGGCGCGGGCGACCGCGTCGTCCGCGTTCCGAGTGCCTTCGTCGGCGCTTACGAGGTCGCTCGCGCAATCACTTCGCTTTCGCAGCGCAGCGTGCTGTGTCGCCGACAAGCGCCGCGGCGTCTTGCCCCACGTCTGTTGGCCCACGTAGACAACCGCGAGTCCCCAGCCCATCGCCTGCAGCGTGTCCCGCTTACCGGTCCACGATGTGTCGGCGTGGCAGGGCGATGGCAGATAGAAGCCCACCCACGAGTACGGCGACCCCGGTGTTTTCTTCCAGGCAAACATCACGCTGGTACTCGGATAGGTGTGCGTGTCGAATCCCACGTAGTGGCCCTGCTCGTAGGCGTCGGCGAATTGTGCATCTTGTCCGGTGACGGCCGCGGCCGCCTGCGCGAATTTGGCCGCGACTCCGGCAATCTCCGAACCGCTTTCGGGATGGCCGGAGCCATCCCCGCACGCAGCGGCCCCGACGATCGCGATCATCGTCGAGCTCAACAAAAACCGTCGGAGTGTCTGTCGTGGTCGCCGCATGGGCGTCATCAAATGCAATCGCCATACTCCGCCACGGTCGATTATTGCAGTTGAGCTCCCTGTCGCCCGGCATTTGCTGCTGCACGAAGCCCGGGAGCGGCGCGAGGCGCTCCTCGATCAAAAGACGATATTAGAAAATTGTCACGAGGGCGCGCGATAACTCGCTTCTTGGTCACGAGGGTCAGGTTGACAGGCACTTCGAGGCTCGCAAGGGGCGCGCCCCGCGGCGGACGTGGCGCGCCTTGACCGCGCTATCGCGACCGCGTCCATTTGCCTGAGCCCAAACCCACAGACATCACCTATGCGCCACCGTCTGCTTTCCGCCGCCGCCATCGCCGCCTTGACCGCGTGCGCTCACACTGCCGCTACCGGCTCGCCTCAGTCGTCATCACCGTCGTCATCACAGTCGCCGAACGGTGCAACCGACGCGGCGCTCATCGCGCGCGCCCGCGCCATTCACGCGAGCGTCCTCACGATCGACACGCACAAGGACATCCCCGACAATTTCGCGACGCCTGCGGCCGACCCCAAGACGATGACGTCACAGGTCAACCTCGACAAGATGAAGGAGGGCGGCTACGACATGGCGTTCTTCGCCGTTTACGTGGGCCAGGGCGCACGCACCGACAGCGGCAACGCGTACGCCAAGGATCGCGCGCTGAACAAGTTCGCCTCGATTCACCGTATGGCCGAGCAGATGTACCCGAACCTCATCGAGATCGCGTACACGCCGGAGGACGCCATTCGGATTCACAAGTCCGGCAAGCTCGTCGCGGGCATTGGCATCGAAAATGGCTGGGTGGTCGGTCACGATCTCAGTCTCATCAAGCGCTACTACGACCTGGGCGCACGCTACATGACGTTGGCGCACACGTCGAACAACGACATCTGCGACTCGTCGACCGATCCGAAAGGCCCGGAGTGGCATGGCCTCAGTCCGTTCGGCCGGCAGGTAGTCGCCGAGATGAATCGCGTGGGCATGATGGTGGACGTGTCGCACGTGTCGAAGGAGTGCATGATGCAGGCGACCGCGCTGTCCACGTCGCCGGTGATCGGCTCGCACTCGAGCACGACGGCGTTCGCCAACGTGCCGCGCAACATGGATGACGAGATGCTCGAGGCGATCAAGCGGAACAACGGCGTGATGCAGACCGTGGCGTTCAGCGGCTACGTGAAGGTGCAGCCGCCGGCCCGCGATACCGCCGTGCGCAAGTTGAATGAAGAATTCTTCGGTGCGCCGCCGGCGGGCGGTGGCCGCGGTGGCGCTGGCGGTGGACGCGGCGGTGGCGGCGGCGGCGGCGGCGGTCGCGGCAACCAACGCGCGTCATTGCCGCCGGACAAACTCGCTGACTACGATCGGCGCATGGCGGAGATCGAGGCCCGCTGGCCCTCAGCGAACGTGCAGGATTTTGTGAATCACGTCGACCACGCCGTGAAGATCGCGGGGATCGATCATGTCGGCATCAGCTCGGACTTCGACGGGGGCGGCGGCGTGAAGGGATGGAACGACGCGTCGGAGACCTTCAACGTGACGCTGGAGCTCGTGAAGCGCGGGTACCGCGAAGAGGACATTCGCAAGCTGTGGGGCGGGAACACGCTTCGTGTGCTGGGCGAGAATCAGAAGCGCGCGGCCGCCAAGGCCGGCCGCGTGACGCCGATGCACTAGCCCCAGCGACGGATGGTGGCACCGTTCGGCCGTCTCGGCCCGCGGGCCTTGAATATATGATCGCGTTTGTAGATAATCGGGCATGCCCAAAGGGAATTTTCTCGGCGAGTTCGAAGTCCTCGTGCTCGCGGCGCTGCAGCGGCTGGAAGACGACGCGTACGGCGTCACGATCAAACGTGAGATCGAGCGCCGGGCCGGGCGTCCGGCGTCGATCGGTGCGGTGCACGCGGCGGTGGACCGGCTCGCGGACAAAGGCTTCGTCATCTTTCGCATCTCTGATCCGCTGCCGGTTCCTGGCGGGCGCGCTCGCAAATACTCCAAGATCACGCCCGCCGGATTGCGCGCGCTCCGGCAGTCCACCGCTGCGCTCGCGCGTATGATGGACGGTCTCGAGCTCGGGATCGGACGATGAGTGAGCCGCGCCCGCCACAGCTCGCCGAATGGTTGGTGCGGCGCGCGGCGCCGGCGGCCGACGCGGATTTTGTCGTCGGCGATCTCCGCGAAGAGTTCGATGAACGACTCGCGTCACTCGATGTCGCCGCCGCGCGGCGATGGTATTGGGGCGAGGTCCTCCGCTCCCTTCTTCCGCTCGCCGGGCAGCGCCTGGTGTCGGCACAACGAACGACCACTCCACCACGAGACGCAGACTCCATGTGGACTCCTCTCCTGGGCGACGCGCGTCACGCGCTTCGTCTCGCCGCGCGCAATCCGTTCGCGTCGTTCGCCGTCGTCGCAACGATGGTGCTCGGCATCGGGTCGACAACGGCGGTGTTCAGCGCGATGAACGCGGTGCTGCTCAAGCCGCTGCCTTTCGCCGAGTCGATGCGGGTGGTCCAACTGCGCGCCGGCGTGCCTGACGGTCGAATCATCGACAACCTGGCGTATCCGGACCTGATGGACTTTCGGCGAACGGTGCCGGATTTCAGCGATATTACACTTTACTCATCCGGCGACCAGACGTTGCAGCACGGCGACGATCCGCGACTCGTCCACACCGTGCAGGTGGACGAAACGTACGCGCGCGTGTTTGCGACTCGCGTTGCGCTCGGCCGATGGATCACGCCGAACGACCGCGTCGTCAACGGCCCGAAAGTCGCTCTCCTGTCCCATGACTTTTGGACGCGCGAGTTCGGCGCCGACCGCACCCTCGTCGGGCGCGTGATCACGCTTGACAACGAGACCGTGCAGGTCATCGGCGTGCTCGCGCCGAAGGCGTACACCTATCCTGTGCCGGCCGCGGAAGTGTTGACGCCGCTCGTTATCACCCCGAACTCTCCGATGACGAACCGCGGGTCGCTGTGGGCCGGCGCGTCGGCGCGATTGAAATCCGGTGCGACGATTGAACAGGCGAAGCGCGACATCGGGTCCGCCGCGCGCGCGCTGGCGTCCGCGTATCCCGCCTCCAACACCGGCATCTCGGCGGGCGTCATACCCATTCGAGATGCGGTGGTCGGCTCCGTGCAGTCCATGCTCGAGCTCCTGGCCGCGGCGGTGGGTGCTGTGCTGTTGATCGCCTGCGTGAACATCGCGAATCTCATTCTGGGTCGCGCACAAACCCGCGCGCGCGAATTTGCGGTCCGGTCGGCGCTCGGCGGCAGTCCGGGCCGCGTGCGTGGGCAGGTGTTCACGGAGAGTCTCGTGCTCGCGATGATCGGCGGCGTGGTCGGCGTTGCCGTCGCGCCGGTGTTCACGCGCGCGTTGATCGCCGTCTACCCGGACGCGATGCCTCGCGCCGGTGAGATTGGCGTTGATTCGCGCGTGCTGCTCGTCGCCGCGTTCGCGACGCTGTTGGCCGGCGTGTTGTCCGCCCTTCCGACCGCGCGTCAAACAGCGCGGCTCGATCTTGCGCGCGATTTACGCGCGGGAGGACGGTCGGGCGGTGCGCGCCGCGATCGCCAAATGGGCCGAGCGCTCATCGTCACGCAGGTGGCGGCGTCGCTCGCGCTGTTGTTTGGCGCGGGTTTGTTGTTGCAAACGTTTTGGCGACTTACACAGGTCACGCCGGGTTTCGACGCGCGCAACACGACGGCCTTTCACGTGTTCGCGCCGGCCGCGCGGTACGCCAATGGGAGCAAGGTGAATCGCTATTACGATGACGCCGGCGACGCGTTGCGAACGATTCCCGGCGTCACCGAGGTCGCGACCGGAAACATGCTGCCCTTCGTGGGCGATCAGTTCCACGACACGTACATTCAGCACGAGCGCGGTGATCAGGGGACGAGCAATCCGCGCGCGGCTATCGCCTACATCGCTCCGGGATACGAACGTGCGCTCGGACTGCCGGTCACGCGAGGACGCGGGTTCGCGATCACCGACGACAGTGCGAGCGAGCCGGTCGTCGTGATCAACGAAGCCCTGGCCAAGCGCTACTACGCCGAGACGGATCCGATCGGTCGTGTCATCGATTGGAACTTGAAGAGTTGGCGCATCGTCGGCGTGGTGGCGACTACGCACCTCGACAATCTCTGGGACGAGCCGGCGCCGGTGCTGTACGCATCGACGCGTCAAACGCCGCGTCGCTCGCGCTACTTCATCGTTCGATCGACCGTCCCGCCTGAGCGTCTTCTGAGTGCCGCCCGCGTGGTATTGCGCCGCGTGGATGCGACGATCGCGTTGACGGACCCGGCGACGATGGAGGAGCGCATCAATGCGTCGTTGGGCGCGCAACGTTTTCGCGCCGCGCTCATGGCCACGCTGGGCGCGCTCGCGTTGGTGCTGTCGGTGCTGGGGATTTACGGTGTCGTTGCCTACGCGGTCTCGCGGAGAACGCGTGAGATCGGCATTCGCATGGCGCTCGGCGAAGCCGCGCACCACGTGCGCCGCAGCGTTGTCGGTGACGCGCTGCGCGTGGCGTGTGTTGGGATCGTCGCGGGCGTGGTGCTGGCGCTCGCCGCGGGAAAATGGCTTGCCGGATTCCTCATTGGCGTAAGTCCGTACGACGCGCGGTTGTTGGCCGCGGCGGCGGCGCTTCTGATCGGCGTCGTCACCGTGGCGGCGTACGGTCCGGCGCGGCGCGCCAGTCGGGTGGATCCGGTGGACGCGCTCCGCGGCGAGTGACCGCACCGGCTGTGGCCGCGGCGCTCTCGATGCCCGTGCGACTGACCGCGGTCACCGAGACGTGGTCCGTGTTGGGAGTTGGCAAGCGATGCGTACGAAGCCAGCCGGGCAGGACCTCGGACGTCCATGTGCCGTTGGCGAACGACTGAACCGCCCAAAGCCAGACTTTCGTTCCCGATTTGGGTGTGAGGTCGAGAAATGATTCGCCGGTCGCTTTGTCGTTGCGCAGCGCGACTGCCGGCTTTGCGGGCGGAGCGGCGCCAAGCCACGGAGATGCGGGAACGAGCGCGGGTGCGGCGTATCGCGTCGCGAGCTTTTCGTCGAGACTGTCCGGGTCCTTCATGAGCGCGGACATGTTGTAGTGGATGTGGCCGAGGTCGCCGCCACGTGCGCGCGTTGTGTCGATCTCGTCGATGACTTCCTGCGACGCAATGTGACGCGTACTGGCCTCGGCGACCCGATACGTGGCCAGGCCGGGCCAGACGTGGCGATGTTTAGTGTTTTGTGACAACCACCAGTCGTACAGCACCGGATAGCTCTGCGGCATCTGGGCGATCGGCCAGTAGAGTTGGGGGGCGAGGTAGTCGGCCCACCCATTCGTGAGCCATTTCCGCGAGTCGGCGTAGATCTCGGCGTAGGAGTCGAGACCGGTGATTTGGGCGGGATTGCCCGGGCGCCAGATGCCGAACGGACTGATGCCGACTTTGACCCACGGCTTGGCGGCGTGCACCGCTTGGTAGAGCGTCTCGACGAGCTGGTTCACGTTGTCGCGCCGCCAGTCGTCCTTCTCGAGCCGGCCGCCGGCTTTTCGGTAGCGCGCAAAGGTCGCCGAATCCGGGAAATCGGTTCGCTTGCCCGATGCGTCGTTCACCGGGTACGGATAGAAATAGTCGTCGATGTGAACGCCGTCGACGTCATAGCGTTTGGCGACGTCGACGATCGCCCGCACGGAGCGGCGGCGGACATCGGGGTCGCCCGGGTCCATCCAGAGAAACCGGTCGTACTGCCGAATCATGCCCGGATTCGTCTGGCTGATGTGGGTGCGTGCGGGAAGCGTGTCGCGCAGGTAGGCAGCGCGATACGGATTGAACCACGCATGTAGCTCGAGCCCGCGCTTGTGCGCCTGCTCCACGGCGAACGCCAGCGGATCCCACGGCGGCTCGGGCGCGCGTCCTTGGCGTCCGGTAAGGAACTGCGACCACGGCTCATAGGGCGAATCAAAGAATGCGTCTGCGCCGGGGCGCACCTGAAGAATGATCGCGTTCAGTTGCAGCGACGCCGCACGATCGAGAATCGCAAGCAGCTCGCGCTGCTGGTCCCAGGTACTCAGACCAGCCTTGGACGGCCAGTCGATGTTCGCGACCGTCGCAACCCACGCCGCGCGAAACTCACGGGCGGTAGGCGGCGGCGATGAGGCGACGGTCTGGGCCGACAACGGCAGGCCCATTGCTGCGGCAAAACCAAGAGTTGGAAGCAGGCGCATGTTCAATGTTATCACCTGAAGACCGTCTAGCGAACGGAATCGATGGGTGCCAGTGTCCAATGAAGCGACGCGCGACCTGTGCTTCCCTTCAATTGCTCCATGAGGATGCCATGAAGATCGTCGAGACGGTGAGGACCGACCTGCGCTTTGCGATGAGAACCCTGCGCAAGTCGCGGCTTTACGCCGCGGCGGCGCTGTCGTCGCTGGCCCTTGCCATCGGAGCGACGGTCGCGACGTTCGCGATCATCGACGGGCTGGTGCTCCGGCCGGCGCCATGGCGCCGCCCCGCCGAAGTGTTTCTTCTGCAACGCGTGGACGCGAAGACCGGTCAAGTGACGGCAGGTTGGAGCCAGGCGCGATTCGACGTCGCGCGGCATGCACTGGCGGGTAGCGTCTCCGATGTCGCCAATTTCGCGACGCGCGGCGTGACACTCGCCGCACCGGCCGGCGACAGCGGCGTTCGTGCCGATGCGGAATTCGTATCGCCCACGTACCTGCGACTCACGGGTGTGTCGCCAATTCACGGACGAGCGCTCGACCCGACCGCGCACAGCGACGCCGACGCGAACACGGTGCTGATCAGCACGCGTCTCGAGCGGAACCTGTTTGGCGGAACCACAGCGATCGGCAAGACGCTACGCGTCAACGGCATCAGCCTCACCGTGATCGGCACCATGCCCAACGACTTCTTCGGACTGTCCGGGCGAAGTGACCTGTGGATTCCACTCGAGGCGGCACCCGCGGTGTGGGCGCAACCAGAAGCGCTCAGCCAGTACAATTTTGGATTTAGAATCGCCGTGCGCGTCCCCGGCGCGTGGAACGCCGCGCAACGTCGCGGGTTGCTCGACAACCTCGATCGCGAGCTTGGTACCGGCGGACGAGCGAGTGGGGTGGGTACCAGTGGCGGCGCAGTCGATGCGCCCGCGATGGTGGCGACGTCGCACATGGCGCTCGCGTCGGCCGCCGACGCGCTGATGGAACCGGGCTTGAGAAGTCTGCTGTGGATTCTCCTTGGCGCCGCGTCGTGCGTGCTACTGCTTGCGTGCGCGAACGTGGCGAGTCTGTCGGTCGCGCGACTCACGGCCCGCGCAACAGAGCTCGCGGTCCGCAGCGCCCTTGGCGCAACAGCAATTCGTCTTGCGGCGTCGCAGCTCATCGAGGCGTCGATCATCGGTGTGGTGGGCGGTGGGTTGGGACTCGGGTTCGCCGCGTGGGCCGAGCATGCGTTGTGGTCAGCGCGCCCAAGCGGCGGCGGCGCGGCGGCCCGACAGTTCGCCGCGGCCGCGCCGCCGGCGATCGACGCGCGCACCATCGCCTTTGCGATTGGCGTCGCGATCGTGACGATCGTGCTCATCGGCGTGTGGCCCGTCTTCGAAGTGCGGCGTCCACTCGGTGCGCGACGCGCGTCGTTCAGCGCGGGCGGGCGCGGTGCGGGCACCGCAAGCCCCGGCGCCGGTCGTGTTCGTGCTGCGCTGTCGATGGTTCAACTCGGCTTGGCGTTTGTCGTGACCACCAGCGCCGTGCTGTTTGTCGCGAGTCTGCGCACGCTCACCACGCTCAATCACGGATTTTCGCCCGCCGGCGTGTTGACGCTTCGCCTCGACCTTCCGGCGACACGATACGACGGCCCGCGCGCACGCGCGTTGTACGACGATCTTCTGGCTCGACTCGTGTTGATTCCCGGCGTGAAAGCCGCCGACCTCACCAACTCGCTGCCGCTTGCCGCAACCGATGGCGGCACTGCGGCGGCGGTCGACCTTTCGTTGCCGAATCAACACGGTGGACGCGGCACGCGTCTCGACTACCACACGGTTGGTCCGGCGTATTTCCGTTCGCTCGGCGTTGAGAATGTCAAATCGCCGGCGCACAGTGTCAGCGCGTCCGACGCGGTCCCAGTCATCGTGAGTCGAGCAGCGGCGAATCAATATTGGCCGGGGCGAAATCCCATCGGCCAATCGATTCACGAATTGCTGCTCGCTGAGACCTCTGGCAAGTGGATACGCGGGGAGATCGTCGGCGTGGCACCAGACATTCAGTACGGAGCGCCAGGCGCACCTGCGGAGGCTGGTGTCTACGTCAGCTATACCGACGATCCGCCGTTGCGCGCCGTGCTGATCGTCAAGGCCGCCGCCGAGCCGCTTGGGCTAGTCGCGCCGGTGCGTTCGGCGCTCCGCGCCCTCGATCCCCAGCTCGTGCTGTATGACACCAAGACGCTGGACGCCCGCGTGCGTGAAGTTGCCTCGGCAACGCGATTCGGGTCGCTCGTTCTCGGAGCGTATGCCGGCGTGGCACTCGTCATCGCGCTCATCGGTGTGTATTCCGTCATTGCGTTCGGCGTGGCACAGCGGCGCGCCGAGATCGGCATTCGGATGGCGCTTGGCGCAACGCGTGAGGGAATTCTGTCGAGCGTTCTGACTCGCGGCATGCGCGTCACGTCGGCCGGTATCGTGATTGGCGTAGCGGGCAGCGTAGCGACGCAGCGGTTGTTGACCAGTCACCTGTTCGGCGTCGGTGCAGGAGATCTCCGGTATTACGCGGCGGTCTTCGCGGCGTTCGTGCTGGCCGGCCTGTGTGCGAGCGTGCTTCCGGCACTGAGCGCCACGCGCGTGGACCCCGCGTCGGCCTTGCGAAGCGAATAGTGCGACAATCTCACAGCGTGTCGTGTGCTAGGCGTTTGACGAGACTGTCGCCCTCCGCCGCCGTCCGTTTGGAGGTGTTCTCGAGCGCCGTCAGGTCCCAGTAGTACAGACGGCGAATGTCGTTCCGAAGCATGCCCGTGCTCGGATTATAGAAAGCGTCGGCTCCGCGGTCGGCACCGGGGAGAATCACGTTGATCGACAGGTCCCTGAGTTGCCCATAGATCGCCAACATTCTCGAAATGTCGTTGTAGAAATCGCCGATCTCATTGAATGTCGATACATCGACCAGATTGAGGCCGCCCGCCTGTTTGGTTGCTTCCCACATGTGCATGTTCAAGCCGATCGGTTCCGTGAAGGGCTGTGGAATTGGTTTCGTCCCGGCTTTTACCCCCGAGTCGAAGTGCGCGAGCGTTTTTCCGTAGCCACCGACGTTCCGTCGTGCGAGGTCGGTGAGTGGACCAATTTCCCGGAGCAACGCGAGTTTGACCTGGCGCCGCCGCTCGTTGAGCTCGCGCCGTTCGTGATACGCGCTGAGCGCGAATGCCGCATAGACACCGATGAATCCCACCATGATCTCGAGCGCAATACGCCCGAGAGTTCGGCGGAGTTTGGCCGCGTCTTTCGAGGCGGATGGAGCGTCGTCGTTCATATCGCGTAATGCTGCGCGTTTGAGGCGTGGCACGCCAGAGTTGATGTAAGAGTTTTGTGCGGTCGCGTGTCTCGCGTGCGTTCCGACCGCTAGTTGTTGATTGACGAGACTCTCGAGGCGTGAATGCCGTTCGACCTGCACGTGAATGGGCAGGTGCGCACGGTGGACCCTTCGACTCGAGATGCTCGAGCCCGGCCGGCGACTTCCCTACTCCGGACACGGCGGACCGCTGTTCGACACCGGGCGTCTCGCCGCGGTCTTGCGCCTCGCGGCAACACAGAGCGGCTGGCCACACACGCCGTCGCCCACCCGAGCGTGGGGGATCGCCGCGCACTTCACGTTCGGCAGTTACGTCGCGGAAGCCGTCGAAGTGTCGATACAGAACGGCGTGATCAAAGTGCATCGCGTCGTGGCAGCCGTGGACTGCGGCACCGTCGTAACCCTGAGCGGCGCGGAAGCGCAGGTACAGGGTGGGACCATCGATGGGCTGAGCGCGGCGTTGTTCGGCTCGGACTAGATTTGGGGATGGCCACGTACGACAAGACCCGCGCATGGAAGGAAGCCCGCGAGCTGCTCGCCGAGCATCGAACGTCCCTCGCGATCGGCCTGGCACTGATGGTGGTGAACCGCGTGTCGGGATTCGTCCTCCCGTTCACGTCGAAGTTCCTCATCGACAACATCATCGGCAAACACCAGGCGAACCTGCTGATGCCGTTGGCCGGAGTCGCCGCCCTCGCGACGATCATCCAAGCGGCGACGTCGTTCACGCTCGCCCAGGTCGTGAGCATCGCCGCGCAGCGCGCGATCACCGAAATGCGAAAGCGGGTGCAGGCGCACATCCTCCGCCTTCCCGTGTCGTACTTCGATTCGACGAAATCGGGCGTCCTCATCTCACGCATCATGAGCGACGCCGAAGGCGTGCGAAATCTCGTGGGCACGGGATTGATTCAGCTGCTCGGCAGCATCCTGACGGCGATGGGCGCGCTCGGCGTGCTGCTGTTTCTGAACTGGAAACTCACGGCCGCCATGTTGATCGTGCTCGCAGGATTCGGCGCGATGATGACCGTCGCGTTCAAGCGACTCCGCCCGATGTTTCGTGAACGAGGCGCGATCAACGCCGAGGTCACCGGCCGGCTCGGCGAAACGTTGGGCGGCATTCGTCTCGTGAAGGTCTACACTGCCGAGCCGCGCGAGCGACTCGTGTTCGCGCGCGGGACGCACAAGTTGTTTCGCAACGTTGCGAAGACGATCACCGGGACGTCCGCCGTAGGCGCGGGCACGGCGGTGATCACGGGGCTCATCGGTGTGCTGATGATTGTCATTGGCGGCCGCGCGATTCTCGCCGGCACGATGACGCTCGGCGATTTCGTCGCGTACGTGTTCTTCGTTGGGCTCATGGCGGCGCCGCTCGTGCAGATGGCGTCGATCGGGACGCAGGTGAGCGAAGCGTTTGCCGGGTTGGATCGGATTCGCGAGATCCGCGAGATGGCGACGGAGGATCAGTCGGACGCGAGCAAGCAATCGATGCCGAACGTCGAGGGTCGCGTCGAGTTCGACGACGTGACGTTCGAGTACGTGCCGGGCGCCGAGGTGCTCAAGCACGTGTCGTTCACCGCGGAGGCCGGGTCAACGACGGCGCTCGTGGGCGCGAGCGGCGGCGGCAAGAGCACGCTCATTGGTTTGGTCATGGCGTTCAACCATCCGAAGAGCGGACGCATTTTTGTGGACGGACACGACATTGGCAACGTGCGACTGCGCGACTATCGGTCGAATGTCGGGGTCGTGATGCAGGACAATTTTCTTTTCGACGGCACCGTTCGCGAAAACATCTCGTTCAGCAAGCCGGGCGCGACGGAGGACGAAGTGCGCGCGGCGGCGCACGTCGCTCACTGCGACGAGTTCGTTGACGGATTCGAGAAAGGCTACGACACCATCGTTGGCGAACGCGGCGTCAAACTGTCTGGCGGTCAACGCCAGCGCGTCGCGATCGCTCGGGCCGTGCTCGCCGATCCGCGCATTCTCATCCTCGACGAGGCGACGTCGAGTTTGGACAGCGAAAGCGAAGCGCTCATTCGTGACGGACTGCGCTCGCTTCGCCATGGGCGCACCACCTTCGTCATCGCGCACCGGTTGTCGACCATCGAGACCGCCGATCAAATCCTCGTGCTCGAACACGGCGAGATTGTGGAACGCGGCACACACCGTCAGCTCATCGCGCTCGGCGGGCGGTATCGTCAGCTTTACGAGAAGCAATACGGCGCGGAGCGGGACGAATTCGTCAATCCCGGCGAAGACTTCACGCGGATTGGTCCTCGGGACGAGGTGCGTAAGATCTGACGCCCAAGCGAACGCGGCGGTGCGGGATAGCGGGCACACGCGCAGCCCGGCACGGCTTATGAACTACTGGGTGCCTGACTATGCGAACTCTTCTTGGATTGGCGGCCCTTGTGGGCCTCATTGGAACGGCAGATTTCTCGAAAACTGCTGCCGCTCCCAGCACCGGAACGTCCTCTAAATGGGCGGCCGCGCCCGCGCGAGCGTTTCGCGTGGGCGAAAAATTGACCTACCAGGCGAAGCTCAACGTCGTTAACGCGGGCTCAGCGACGATGAGCGTCGAGGGCATCGAAGACATTCGTGGACAGCCGTCGTACCACACCATCTTCGACATTCGCGGGCGCGTTCTTTTCTTTCACGTCAACGACCACTACGAGAGCTGGTTCGACACCACGAACCTCATCTCGCTGCGGCACGTCAAGCACCAGGATGAGTCCAGCTACACCGCGGATCTCACCTACGATTTCTATCCCGATCGAAAAGTCTACGTCCGGAACGGCGTGGAAAATCCGAGTGTGGCCGAGCCGCTCGACGAAGGCTCGTTCATCTACTTCATGCGGTCCATTCCGTTGGAAGTCGGCAAGACGTACGAATTCAACCGGTATTATCACCTGGATCGAAATCCGGTGATCATCAAGGTCGACCGTAAGGAGCACATCAAGGTGCCGGCGGGCGAGTTCGACGCGATCGTGGTCAAGCCGACCATCAAGTCCAAGGGACTGTTCTCGGAAAACGGACAGGCGGAGGTCTGGTTTGCGGACGATAGCACCCGCACCCTCCTGCGGCTCAAGTCCAAGCTCTCGTTCGGCACTTTATACCTGGAGCTGAAGCAGGCGGAGTACGCCAACCGAAAGTAAATCGTGGGACGAACCGCCCGCGTTTTCCCGCCGTTGTCGCCATTCTGGCGGCAACGGCATTTTGTTGTTTCTTCGGAATTTCCAGGATGCGGTACTCGGCCTGAACTGCATGCCGCTTGGCCCGGCGCGACAATTCCCGGATGCCCATTTTTTTGTGGGTCCACAAAACGCTCAGTCTTTCGTCGATGCCAGCCGAGCGTGGTTGGCATCAACAAAAGACCGAGTGCGCTGGAACCGTTCGACTGCTATCGACGGAGCCAAACGTCGAGCGGAACCGTGTCTCGCGCGAACGGGGAGACAACGAAAGCCCAACTTGTGCCGCGATATGGGCTTCCCGCGGGTGGCGTGACCGTCACCATATAGACTCCTGGTTTGAACTGGCCGAGGGAGAAGCTGCCGTCCGATTTGGATGTGGCGCGTGCAAGCTCCCGGCCCGACGTTCCCGCGATGGTGTCCTGCGGCGATGAGAGAACAACCGTCGCGCCCGCAACCAAGGCGTAGTTTGCCGTGTCAGGCTGCGCCCCGATCCCGTGAACGACGCCGGCGATGGTCCGCGGATCGAGCGACTGGTTTGGGGTCTTGCCGGCGGTGTCCGGACCAGTGTGGTGACTGGTATCGGGCGGCGTGTGGTGACTCGAATCGGGCGGCGTGTGCTGAGTCGTATCCGGCGGGGTATGAATTCCGCCGGAATCACCTCCCGACGTAGCCAGCCTGGGTTCTAACAGGGGCTGCGAGGTGCCGCTGTCGCTGCACGCAATGGCGATGGTCGATGCCGTGAGCAAACCCAATACTGTGATTTTTCGTGTGATGTGCATTCTTTGCCTCCAGAATTTTGAAGTCGTCGAGCCAATGCGACTTATACCGCGGAGGCCAGCGGCGAGTCACATGTATTCGACGATGTGACGCCGCCGCAGGCTGTGCGGTATTACTTCGATAGGCAATGACCGATGAGGATCTTGTGGGACGCGCCGTGGTGGGAGATTCCGACGCGTATGCGACGCTGGTCGAGCGGTACTACGGCTCGTGCGCTCGCATCGCGCGCCGGATGCTGCGCGACGACGCCGATGCCCAGGACGTCGTGCAGTCCACCTTCCTTCGTGCTCAACGTGCGCTCGCCCAATTCGATCGTGGCCGGGTCTTTCGCGTGTGGTTGTTCGCGATTCTGGTCAACCAATGCCGGACGGCGTCAACCAGCCGGCGCCGGCGCGAACGGCGCTTTTCCGACGACGATATGGCACTCCGGTCCGCGGCTGACGGGCGGCCTGCCGGCGCGATCGACGAATCACACGTCGTCGCCGCCGCGGTGGACTCGCTCGAACCATTGCTCCGGGAAGCATTCGTGTTGAAGTATGTAGAAGAATTGGAGTATTCCGAGATGGCGGTCATCACCGGCGCCGGTGTGTCGGCGCTCAAGATGCGCGTCAAGCGAGCGTGCGAAGCCCTTCGTCCCAAGTTGGAGGCGATCTATCATGAGTGATTCGGCCGACGACTCTGAACGGCCGTTCGTGCGGGCGGCGGCGGCACTGCGTGGCGCACCGGCCGATCACAGTGCCGAGATTTTCGCGTTGCAGCAACGAATTCGCGCCGAGTCGCAGACGCACGCACTTGGGGTGGTGGAGTTGTCGACGCGGCGTCCCCTGGCGCGGCACCCGTGGTGGCTGGGCATTGCCGCGGCTGTGGTCGCATTCGCGATCGGCATCGGTGTGGGCCGCGGCAGCGATCGAACGGCACGTGCCGGCAACAGCGCGGCGAATGGCCAAAACGATCGCGCAATCGCGTTTGCTTTTGTCGCGCCGGGCGCACACAACGTCTCACTCGTTGGCGACTTCAATGGATGGGACGCGCACGCAACACCGCTGGAACGGGCCGACGGACGCACGACCTGGTCCGTCGCCGTACGCCTTCCGCCGGGTCGACACGTCTATGCGTTTGTCATTGACGGCGTCACCTGGATGGCCGACCCGCAGGGGCCGCTCGCCCCGGAACAGTGGTTCGGGCAGCGCAACTCAGTCATCGTCATCCCCGAGGATCGTCGCTCATGAGAATTTCAATAATCGTCGGCTGTGCCGTGCTGCTTGCCGGCCAGCGTGCGCACGCGCAGGACGCGCGCCTCCGCAGCGCGCTCGACCCGGAAACGTTGGCCAAGGTCACGCGACTGACAGACTCCGCGCGCGCTGAATCGCTCCCGATCGAACCGCTCGTTGGTGTCGCCCTCGAAGGCGCGCAGCGGCATGCTGCCGGGCCGCGCATCACGCGCGCGGTCCAGGACTACCTCGTCGCGCTGCGGGGTGCCCGCGCCGCACTCGGCGCGGAGGCGTCTCCGCCGGAAATCGTGTCCGGCGCCGGCGTGTTGCTCGCCGGCATACCAGGCAGTGTATTGAAACAGATTCGTTCGAGCCAACCCCATCGGTCCTTGACCGTGCCGCTGGTCGTCCTCGCCGATCTGCTGGCGCGCGGCGTACCGAAAGACACTGCGTCGCACGCAATCGAGGCGGCAACGCGAGCCAACGCGCGTGATGAGGATTTCACGGCGCTGCGGCGACAGGTAGAGCAGGACATCGTGGCCGGCGCATCTCCGGCCACCGCCACGATGTTGCGCGTACGAAACATCAACGGTGTGCCGGCCGCAGAGCCGGTAGCGCCCCTTCCCGCGGTGCGCCGCCCATGAGCATTTACTCACAGCGGGTTCGATCGATCGCCGGAGCGGCGCTGGCCTGCCTCGCGGGACATCAAGCAGCGGCGCAACAGTTCTGGCCGCCGTTCGTTTCCCGATTCGTCTCGCCGTTCACCTCGCCATTCGCATCCCCGTTCGTCGGCCTGAGCTCCACGCCGAGCGGGCCGTTCGCCCCGACAGCGGCGTCGATCGTCCTTGCGCCGGGAATGCGTTTCGAGACGTCGCGGTCGACGCTCCTCACGCAGCTGTCCACCACACTCAACCAGTCGTCGCCGCGCTTCGAGAGCGCCGATGTCTCGACGCGGACGTCGCTATGGCGCCCTGCCGGTCTGGAGACAGCGCTGCTCGCATCGGGACAGTATGATCGCGGCTCTTTCGCTGGTGGTCCGTCGAGCAACTCCGCGCTCCGCATGCAGGTCGGCAACGCGTCGGCCGTGCGCGGACTTGAGCTCGGCTTCGGGGCGGACGCGTGGCGGTCGACAACGATCTCCGCGTTCTCTCCCGCGACCACGCTCAGCGCGTGGGTCCGGCGGTTCGGTCTGTCGTTCACCGCCGAGGCGAACGCGCACAACTTGCTGCTCGCTGGACGCGACCCCTCAGACACGGGGTTTGTGGACACACGCACGAATCCGCCGGGCAAGAAATACTCGAGCTCCGAGACTCGTCATTTTGGCGACAGCAGACTTCGCGTCTCCGGCACCATCCTGTCGCTCGGCGTAGATGCTGAGCTAGGAAGAACGTTTCTTTCGCGCGGTGGAGGCAAAGGGTTCGGCTCGTTCACGCTCACGCGGTGGTTGTCGCCGGCGCTGGCATTGACCGCCGGGATGGTCGTTCAACCCGCGAACCCGGGCTTGGAGGCGAGACGCGGCGCGATCTTTGGGGTGAGATTGGGCGGCGCCCGAGAGCTGATTCCACGCTTGATAAACGCACCCAAGCCGACTGTGATGACCACCACGGTGCGCTATGCCGATACGACGGCAACGGTCGAGGTAGGTGCTCCCGGCGCGAATCGCGTGGAGATCTCCGGCGACTTCACGCATTGGAATCCCGTCACGCTCGAGCGCCAGTCCGGCGATCGATGGACGCTGGTCACGCCGATCACGCCGGGGCTGCATCATGTCGTCTTGCGGGTCAACGGCGGCAATTGGACCCCGCCTCCCGGCCTTCCCCAAGCGGTGGACGTCTATGAAGGGACCGTAGGCGTGATCGTGGCTCCCTCGCCGCCGCTGACGACACAACACTAAGAAAAACCAATGGTCGCAACAACATATGCGCTCCCGAACATCGGGAGCGCTCTTGTTTTGCGTACAACTCCCCGCGGCCTTAGTGCGTAGTACAGGTGTCACATCCAGAGCCTGCCTTACTTCTCGAGGATCCCGTGTCACCTCGCCGCACGATTCTGTTCCTATTCCTTGCGATTCTCGGCGCCGTCGCGCCGCTGCACGCGCAGGACGCATCCGACATCATCCGCGGTCGAGTGATCGGCCCGGACAAGAAGCCTGTCGAGAACGTGACCGTGACCGCGACGTCGCTCGTCAACCAGACGTCGCGTAATTCAAAAACCAACAAAGACGGCCGCTTCACGATCATCTTCAACGGCGGTGGCGGCGACTACATGATGGCCTACACGGCCATCGGATTCCAGCCGATGCGGTTCGAGGTAAAGCGCGAGGTCGATGAGGACGTGCTCATTGCCGACGCCACGATCGGCAAGACCGCGGTCACGCTCGACGCGATGCGCGTGGTCGCGGGCCGCGAGCGGCCCGACCGCAACGGCAACGCCGCCGACGTTGGCGGCCGTGAGCAAACGCTCAACACCAACAATGTTCCGATCGACGTGCTCGGCGATCTCTCGGCGATGGCGGCGACGCTCCCCGGCATCACGCTGATCCCCGGCGCGGATGGCGGCGCCAGCGGATTTTCGGTGCTTGGCCTGGGCGCCGACCAGAACAACATCACGCTGAACGGACTCAACTTCGGCGGCACCGATCTACCCCGTGACGCCACGACGCAGACGCGCGTGACGACATCCAGCTTTGATCCGTCGCGCGGCGGCTTCTCCGGCGCGCAGATCTCCCTCCGAACGAACAGCGGCAACAATTATAGAATGCGCTCGCTCCACCAGACGGTGGATGCGCCAACCCTGCAGTACACGGACGCGATCGGCCGTGCCCTCGGCCAGCAGTTCACGAACTTGCAGCTCAGCGGCAGTGCCTCGGGCCCGATCTCGCTCGACAAGGCGTTCTATTCCTTCTCATGGCAGCTCGGACGCCGGTCGAGCAATCTTCAGGATTTGCTCAATACCAACCAACTTGCCCTCGAGCGCGTCGGTGTCGCATCGGACTCCGTGGCCCGGCTCATCAGCATGCTGGCCGCGCAGCACATTCCGGTGACGTCGTCGGAGATTCCCAACGGCAAGCTCACACAGAACGGCTCGTTCCTCTCCAGCTTCGACTTCTCCCCCACGGGAACACACAACTACAACATCACGCTCAACGGCCGTTGGAGCGGCGCCGACGCCACGAACCTGGCCACGACGGCGGTTCCACTGCACGGCGGCCAGACGCGCACCTATGGCGGCACCTTACAAGCCAGACACTCGAGCTACTTCTGGGAAAACTTCCTCGACGAAACGAGCGTCTCATTCCAGGACAACATCTCGTCCGGCGATCCGTACGCCGATCTTCCCTCGGCGACCGTGCGCGTCAACTCGTTGTTCGCCGACGGTTCAGCCGGCGTTCAGAATCTCCAGTTCGGCGGTAACACTGGTCTGCCGCGCAACTCCAGCACAGTGACGAGCGAGCTGCAGAACCAACTGTCGTGGATCAGCCTCGACAACAAGCATCGGTACAAGTTCGGCCTGGACTTCCAGTACCACCGCTATTCGCAGGACAACACGACCAACCGGTTCGGCACGTACGTCTACAACTCGCTGGAGGATTTCCAGAACGGAATTCCGGCGAGCTTCTCGAGACGTTTGCAGGTGAATCGCCGCCTCGGTGACGACGTCGACTTCTCGACGTGGCTCGGAGACGCCTATCGGCGGACACCGCGTTTACAGATCACATATGGCCTGCGACTCGACGCCGCGCATTTCCAGGGCAACCCAACCTTCAACCCGGTGCTCGACTCCGTCTTCAGCGCGCGCAACGACGCGGTCCCGCGCGGAGTGTATCTCAGCCCGCGACTCGGCTTCAGCTGGACGTACGGCACGAACCCACAGATCGGCGGATTCGAAGGCGCCCAGCGCGGTTCGCGCGGCCAGATCAGTGGCGGCATTGGGCAGTTCCAAAACCTGCCGAACTCACAGCTCATCGCCGGCGCGGTTGACCAGACCGGGCTTCCGTCGGCAGCGCAGCAGTTGAGCTGTATCGGCGACGGCGTACCAGTGCCCGATTGGCAGCAGTACCAGCTTGATACGGGCAATATTCCAAGCACGTGCGCCGGCAACGTAACGTCGTTCTCGAGCACCGTGCCGAACGTGACGCTGTTCGCACCCGACTACACTCCGCAGCGGAGCTGGCGCGCGAACCTGAACTGGAACATGCCGGTTCTCAACAACCGTTTCCGTCTCTCGAGCGGCGCGACGTATTCGCTCAACCTGAACCAACAGAGTCAGATCGACCTCAACTTCAATCACATCGCTCGGTTCACCCTGCCAACGGAAAACCGTCCGGTGTTCGTCAATCCGGCGAGCATCTTCCAGGAGACGGGCGCGATTCTCTCGCGCGATGCGCGAGTAACCCAGAACTTCGCGCAGGTGACGGACTACCTGTCGGATCTGAAATCGCACAGCACGCAACTGAGCTTTGGCGTGGCGCCGATCGCCTTCAACTCGGCGTTCCAATGGAGCGCCACATACATCTGGCAGAAGGTCGTCGATCAGACACGCGGCTTCCAGAACGGCGGCACGGGCAGCGATCCGTACAACATTCAGTGGGCGCGCGGCGATCGTGATGCACGCCATCAGATCACGTACAACGTCGGCTACACGTTCCACCAGGCTGTCAGCGTGACGGCGTTTGGCCGCGTCCAGTCGGGCAATCCATTCACGCCGACGGTGGCAGGCGACATCAACGGTGACGGATACAACAACGATCGCGCGTTCCTCTACGATCCGAACAAGACCGCGGACCCGGCGCTATCCGCGGCAATGAAGAACCTGTTGACGAACGCGCCAAGCTCTGTCCGCGATTGCTTGACCAAGCAGATGGGAACCATCGCCGGCCGGAACAGCTGCGAAGGTCCGTGGTCGACAAGCTTGAGCCTGCGCGTGTCGATCGTCTCGCAGGCGCTCAAGATTCCCGATCGCGCAACGATCTCGCTCGGCATTGCCAATCCACTCACCGGCGTAGACGCGCTCGTGCACGGCTCCAACAACCTGCACGGCTGGGGCGCCCCGTCGTTCGCCGATCCCAATCTCTTCTTCGTCCGCGGCTTCGACCCCTCGACGCAGACCTATAGGTACGACGTCAATTCTCGCTTCGGCGCGAACCGCCAGTCCAGTGCGCTCAACCTGGCCCCCATGCAGCTCACGCTCGACGTGCGACTCGACGTTGGTCCGGAGCGCGAACGCCAGGATCTGTTCCTTCGTCTGCGCACCGGCCGCGGCGGCAAGGGCAACAAGCTCAGCGAACAGCAGATCAAGCAGCAGTACCTGCGGACATATCCAAATCCATTCGAGCAGATGCTGCGGCAGCAGGACTCGCTCGGCCTGAGCGACACGGTGGCCGACAGCATTGCGATCCTGAACAAGACATACGGCAAGGCGATCGACTCGATCTGGACGCCCGTGGCCAAGTATCTCTCAGCGCTCCCCGACAAGTATGACCTCGACGAGGCATACGAGCGTGTCCGCACGGCCGAGAATCTTTCGATTGACAAGATGGGCCTGTTCGGGCCTACGGCGAAGTCGCTGCTCACCGATGAGCAGATTCGCAAACTGCCGCCGTTCATCGCGCTGTTCCTCGACAACCAGGCCTTGCGGCAGATTCGCCCGGGCCGCGCGGGCGGCGGCCGAGGCGGCTTCTTCGGCGGCTGACCTTTCGCCGACCGCGACGGCTGGTGATGTTGTGAAGGGGCCTCGGAACGAACGTCGTTCCGAGGTTTCTCATATTTACAGACGTTCTCAGATGATCTTCAATGAATGAATGGGTCCCGGTCGCAATCGGCGCCGCGCTCGTCGTGATCGCGAGAGGAATCGCGCGCTTTTACCCGAACTCGTTTGTGGGGCACGAGCTGCGTCGATCGTATGGCGTCTCACCCACGGGGGAGCGCGGGGTTCGCACGCGGCATGATCACCTGAGGAGCAGCGGCCTCGCGTTGATTGCCGCGGCGGTGCTCCTGCCGACCGGAATCGGGACAGTTCTTTTTGCCCAACGCCTGCCGGACGACTCGATGAGTTATCTCGTCGCGCTCGCGTACGGCTTCGGTGCGATCCTCATGGGATTGCTCGCCGCCGGCGTTCTCCTGTTCGCGTTGTGGAAAGCGGCTCGGTGGCGCGTCGAACTGCCGGACACCCCCGAGCACCGCCGCGCACTGGCTGACGCGATCGATCGTTTGCTCGACGGCGGGGTGAGCGCCGCCGAGCATACCGCGGTGTTGCAGGTGCGATACCTTCACCCAGAGATCGAGGAGATTCGCCGCGCAACACTCCGCCTGATCTCGAAGCATCCATCTGGTTTGCCGGACGGTTTTCGCGAGCAGATCAAGAACTTCACAGCCACAATCCGCGGATCGACGGAATAGCGGCGGGGAAATCGACAATCGATGCCGACCGCGCGAGGTCTAGCGGAATGGACCCTTTCGGGTCCCTGAGGCATATTCGAATGGGCGCGGCGGTCTGGTCGATCGGGCGCGCACGAAGTTTTTCGAATCCCCTGCCTCAGTAATCCTGATCGACGAGGTCGCTCATGTGCCGGAACATCAAGACACTCGCCAATTTTGAACCCCCCGCCACCAGCGACGAGATTCGCGCGTCGGCGATTCAGTTCGTCCGCAAGTTGAGCGGCACGACGCGTCCGTCGCGCGCGAATGAAGAGGCGTTCAACCGTGCGGTGGACGAGGTAACGGCCGCGGCGCATGCGCTCGTCTTTTCTCTACAGACGAACGCACCGCCGCGGAACCGGGAAGAGGAAGCGCGAAAGCTGCGCGAGCGTTCGCTGAAGCGCTTCGCCTAACCGATAGAACTACCGCTTCACCGTCGCGCCCGTCAGCAACGCCACGGCGCTCAACGTCGTTTGCGCGGCGTTCAGACCCAGACGAAAGTCCTTGTCGCTGTAGGTGACAAACAGGTCGGTAGGCTGATGCCACTGCGGATCCCAGCCGGCACCGATCTGCGCGCCGCGCTCGTTCTCGCGCAGACTGATGGCCGGTACCAGATCCTGGAACGGACCTGAGTCGGTGTTCGTCATGCGCTGACCCACGGCCGCCGGATAGTCGGTCGCATACTTTTCGTTCGCCGCGGCGAAGGCCCACGCCAGCTTTTGCGCGTCGGCGGCGAACTTGGAGGTCGCGGCGAACTCGACGTTCACGTCGGCTTCGGGCCGCTGCTCCTTGCTCATCGTGCTGTCGGCGTGGGGCGCGCCGTGATCGAACATCATCATGTCGTGCTGGATCATGCCGAGCCACTTGGGCTCGGGATATTTGTGCGAGCCGGCCGGCTCCTCTTTGCCCTGTAGCGCCTGGCGCTGCTCGATGTACGCGCGCGCACCGTTCGTGCCCGATTCTTCGTTGTTCCAAAGCGCGAATCGAATCGAGCGGTCCGTCTGCACGTCCGGGCTGCTGAAAATGCGCGCCAGCTCCATGACTAACGCGGTGCCCGACCCGTCATCGTTCGCGGCCTCACCCCAGCCTATTCCGTCCATATGGCCGCCCACGATGTACATCTCCTCGGGGTGGGTCGTACCAATCTTCGTGCAGTAGACCTCTTCGCGCGGACCGGGACCCGCCGGAGTCTGTTCAGTGTCGAGCGCGCGAAGTTTCAGGTCCGGTTGCTTGAGCGAATCGCCGTTCACGCCCGTGCGCGTACGCATCCCGCGAATACGACCGCCGCCCTGCGCCTGATTTCCTCCTCGGCCTCCGGCTGCGGCACCAGCGCCACCTCGTCCGCGCCCCGCAGTGGTGTCGCCGGCTCCGCCGCGCGCGCCCTGTCCGCCACGCGGCGCCGCAGGCGTGAACGTGTATTTGATTCGCTCCGTGGGCGTGCATCCATAGCTCTTGAGCTGCGCCTCGATCCAATCGACGGCCGCGCGATTGCGAGCGGTCCCTTGGCGGCGATCGCCGAACTGCGTCAGGCCTTTGATTGTCGTTTTGTATTTCTCGAGGTCGAGACGACCCACCATGACCTTGATGGGATCGTACGCGGTGTCCGCGGCGATGCCGCCTTGAGCGTGTATGGGAGCCGCGGTGAGCGCGACGAGTCCGCAGCTCGCGGCGAGGAATGTTCTCGGATGCATGAAAGCCTCTTCGACAACGTTGAGCGCCCGCGAATTCGAGCGAACGGATCATGGTTTTTCAGATCCCCTGGTGCAAGGGTCCGCCCACGAGGAACGGCGGCGGTCTTGGACACACGCACCAGTTCACTCCGCGCTTTCGCGGCGACGCAGTCGCCACCCTCAACACATTCAGCGAAGCGCGATCAGCGAAGCGCGATCAGCGATCCGGTCGCGGCGCGTGGTCCGGCGCGTCGAACTGCAGGCCCGGGCCGTCGGCGAAATCGCGAGCGAGATCGAGGAACAGTCCGCGTGCATCCGGCGTCACGCGGCGCGCGGCAACCATGTGGTCCATGAACCACTCGCCGCGGCGAGTCGACAGATCGTCGTAGCGCACACCGCCGCCGCTGGAGCTCGAATGAATGATCCGATTGTGGCCCGCGTAGATCGCCACATGGCTCACTCGCCCGTTCTCCTCGAACATCACGAGGTCGCCGGCAGACACGGCGCGCCAGTCCGGCGAGAGCGCCGAACCAACGAGCGCTTGTTCGCGCGCTGTTCTCGGGAGACGCACGCCTTGTTTCGCGAAGACGTACTGGACGAAGCCGGAGCAGTCGAAGCCGGACGTGGGCGATGTTCCGCCGAAACGATACGGCGCGCCGATGTAGTCTTCGGCGGTGCCGACGACACGAACACGAGCCGCGGCGGAGGAGGATGCCGGCGTCGGGCTCGTCGTTGCGGTTGGATACCCGCCAGTTGACGGAAGAGCCGTCGCCGCTACGTCCATGTGCCGGTCACGCCCGCGTCGCGAGCCGCTGTTCGACCCGCCGGAGCTACCCACGTGGAACGACAACCCAAACCGGAACTCCGTGGTCGGCGACGGTGCGAGCGTCGCGGTCGGCAACACGTACCGAGACATTCGCCAGCGTGCTTCGCCGAACAGATCGATCGCGCTGCCCATCGGCACGGTCGCGCCGGCGCCATAGCTCCAATTGTTTCGGGTGATGTTGTAGCCGGCGCTGTCGCGCCCGGCGGTGCCGATCCCGGCGAACACGAACGGAGAGATGCTGCGCGCGTATCCGTTGTGGTGGCCAAGAAAGAGCATGGCGTCGGCGTCGGCGCCCCAGGGCCGCATGGTGCCGGCGACGTTGAAGCCGCCGGTGTTGGAGTTTTCCAGTGCCAGGTGCGCGCTCGCGCGCAGGCCGAAGCCCGTGTTTCCGGCGACGGTCAGCGCGAGCCCGGCCAGCGGGCTGGTGCCGACGCTCGGGAGAAACGACACGAATGGGCTGATCGAGAGATCAGACTGCTGCGCGGACGCCGAGTCGATTGGCGCGGCGACGGCCGCGGACGCGATGACGGCGGTCGTGGCGACCGTGAGTGTGTGTCGGTGCACCGGATGCTCCCGAATGGGGTAGTGCGATGCAGCAACTGCAGGTAGGAAGCCACCGGCGGCGTTCCTCGTAAGTCACTGTTCTGTTGAGATTTGTGCGCACGGCGGTGGCGCTGCTCGCGGGCGACTGTCCCGATCACGGGACACCGGTGTGTCACCTTGGCTCCAACACGAAAGGCAGACATCCCCGTTGACCCGCTAGACTCAGGGCCTATGCGCACCTCATTTCGCTTTGCTCTGTTCACGGCGTTTCTCGTCGTCGGCAGCCCGCGGTCCGGTTTCGCCCAGGCTCGACTGGACACCGCCCTAAAGGCCGTTCAGCACCCGATCGAGCAACTGCCGGTCGTCGCCCGCGTTCCGCTTCCGGCATCTCCGGACTGGATCGGCATTGGATTCGGCTCGGTGTGGGTGGTCAACTATCGTCCCGACCGCGTAACTCGAATCGACACCACGACCAACGCCGTCGTGGCCGACATCCCGATCGGCCGCAATGGATGTCTCGGCATCATCCTCGACGCCGACCGAGTGTGGGTTCCGAGTTGCGTGGAGGGTGTGATCAACGAGATCGACCCGTCGACAAATTCCGTCGTTCGGAAAGTGCCCGTACCGATCGCCCGCGGGCGCGAAGGGTCATTCGCGTTCGCTCATGGGAGTTTCTGGGTCCCGGACAACGCGACCGACTCGACATCGAACGCGGTGGCAAGAATCGACGCCAAGACCGGCGCCGTCATCGCGAGAATCACGACGGGTGCGCGCTCGGACGTCGTCGTCGCCGGCTTTGATCACATCTGGGTTGCGAGCAGCACCGACGGTGTCGTCGCCAAAATCGATCCGGCGACGAATCATGTCGTCGCGCGCATCGCGGTAGGCCCGTCACCAAAGTTCATGGCCGCGGGCGAGGGCGCGCTCTGGGTGCAGAATCGCGGCGACGGATCGGTGTCGCGTATCGATCCCGCGACCGGCCGCGAAGTGGCGAGGATCCAGGCGCACGCACCCACACAGTGGGGCGACATCGCCGTCGGCGGTGGCGCCGTCTGGCTGAGCGTCAACGGGCTCCCGGTGACGCGCATCGATCCGCGCACGAATACCGTGACGCATCAGTTCGTTGGCGGCGACGGCGCGGACGCGATCCGGTTTGGCGCCGGCGCGCTCTGGGTGGCTGATCATCAACACGGTTCACTGTGGCGTATCGACGCCAAGGCCTTTCCACACTAGGTCAACGGCCACGACAACTGCTTTAGCACGGACAAGCACGGCGACCGACCGGACACGACACGGATGGCCTCCACGAACACGAAGAAGCTCCAAGCGCCACGAGCCCAAAAGAACCGATTTTTGAACGCCTCGCGGAACGGTCCGGGCTTTCTCGTTTTTCGTCGGTGCGCGTCCGTGCCAACGGTTCCTTTATTGTCTCGAGAGCGTTTTGATGATGTACTTGGGCACCAGCCCGCGCTCGACATATCGCTCCTTCAGCGCCGGCCCGAGCGACCCGAATCGGCGAATTTTCTTGCGACACGTTCGGCGACCGCACTCGCAGCGCATGGTCCAAATGTCGTCGTCGCCAAGGATGGTCGAGTAGTCGATGACGATTTCTCGTCCCGGCCCGATCGCATCGACGGCGAATAAGTAGAGCTGGTTCTTGCTCTTGCGAATGCCCGCGTTCGGTTCGCACGAATGATTGAGATATCTCCCAAGCTCATCGCCCGGATCGAGATACGTCTCCGGTCCAAACCGAAAGCAGTTGTCGGAGAACGTGCCGCCGGTGTCCCAAAGGACACCGGCGTCAACAATTCGCCCGACGATCTTGATGATCGTCTGCTTCGGTCGGTACGACCTCGCCGCAAACAGTCCCACGCCATTCTTGGCGCGGCGGACGACGACAGGCGTCAACGCGCGAACAATCCGGCGTCGATTATTTCACCGCGGGCGGAACGTTCAGCGGAATGTCATTCTTCTTCAAGCTCTGACTGATCGCGCTTGCCCTCGTCAGTAGCGCGTTCGCGTCGGTGATCGCCTTCGGCAGCGTGAGCTTCACCTCGTTGTATTGGCGCACCAGCGACGCACTCGGCGCCTCCCATACTCCCATCAACTGCTGTTTCAACGCTGACGCGCGTCCGAGCACATTCTCCGGATCAACGGCTGCGCCACGACCGCCGCCACCGCCTCGTCCACCGGCGGCACCGGCATTGAGGGGCACTCCAAATTTCTTGCGCAACGCGCCGAAATCCTTGTTCAAGCTCTCGAATTGCGTTTTCACGTTCGCCGGCACGCTGCTGTTCTCGCCGACTTTTTTCGCGACGTCGGCCATCTGCGGAAAGAGTGTGTTCAACGCGCCCGCCACAGCGACCCCGCGGCGTTGAATCGCATGAAGGTCGGTGACGATGGCGTTGTACCGCTCGTGCTCGCCCACGGCGAAATGCACGTCCGGATCCATCACGAGCTTGATCGGCTTGGAGTCGAGCGTCTTGCCTGCCGACGTGAGCGCGACCGTGTACGTGCCCGGCATCACGTATGGAGCCGGCCCGCCGAGTCCACCGCCTCCGCCGAACCCACCACCACCACCACGTCCCGGTGCACCCGTCGAGTCACCGGTCGCACACGGATCCATCGGGAGATATCCGGCACTCGGCACCGGCTGCGGCACTCCTGGAACAGCCGACGCGCCCCGGCCCCCACCTCGGCCGCCACCGCCGCCGCCGCGACCACCGCGACCACCACCCGCAGCCGCGGAGTCTACGGGAGCCACAATGGCTTCGCCGCGCATATCCCAGCAGATCGTCTGAATACCGGGTTGGTTCTTCGCCGACGGAACGGTGACTTCGCGAACGGTTTTTCCGGCGGCGTCGGCCACACGAAGCTTGAGATCCGCCGCCGGACTCTTGAGGAAATACTGAACAACGGCTTCGTTCGGCGGATTCTCGCCGATGAAATACTGGTGACCCCAGAACTCGTCGTTGCGATCGTCTTTCGTCTTCCACTCGAGCGCGGTCGGCACGGTGAACAGTTTCGCGTTCGCCGATTGCGCGGCGGCGTATTCCTGAATTGGCTCGAGGTGATCGAGGATCCAAAGCGCACGTCCGTGCGTCGCGACCAGCATCGCGTTGTCACGCGGATGCAGGGTGATCTCGTCCACGCGCACGGTTGGAAAATTGGCCTTGAGTCGCTCCCAACTCTTGCCGCGGTCGAGCGACAGGAAGATTCCCGTCTCCGTGCCGAGGTAGAGCACGTCGCGGTTGCGCTGATCTTCGGTGAGTGTGCGCGCAGTCTCGCCGGTCAAATTGTTCACGATCGAATGGAACGTCGCGCCGAAATCGGTGCTCATCCAAACGTGCGGCGTGTAATCGTTGAGCCGGTGGTTATCCACGGTGATGTACACCGTACCAGCGTCGTACGCCGACGGCACCACACGGCTCACCCAACCGCCGGCCGGAAAGCCGGACATGTTCTTGGTGATGTTCTGCCAATTCTTGCCGCCGTCGCGCGAGACGTACGCGAGACCGTCGTCGCTGCCGGTGTAGTACAGCCCCGGCTGTTTTGGCGATTCGGCGATCGTGACGATGGCCGGATACTGCGAGACACCGTCGTCGCGCGAGACGCGAATGTCCGAGCCCTTGAGGCCCATGGTCACGACGGTGTCGCGACTCAAATTCGACGTGAGATCGGGGCTGATCACCGTCCACGAGTCCCCGCGGTCGTGCGACACGAACACGCGATTCGCCGCGGCGATGAGCGCCGTTGGATCATTTGGCGAAATCATCATCGGTGTGTCCCACTCCCAGCGGAACGTCTCGCCGGCCTTGGGCGCCGGCTGCACGTTCTGCGCGTTGGGCCGAATGTTCTTCGACTCGCCCGTGATCTTGTTGCGGCGAGTGATGTTTCCGTCCTGCGTCTCGCTGTAGATCCAGCGCGAGTCTTTCCTGTCGGGGATCGCGACGAATCCGTCACCGCCCTGAATCTGGAACCATTCGTGATTCAGAATGCCGTTGCTCTGACGCGACGCACTTGGTCCGCACCAGTCGTAGTTGTCCTGCATGCCGCCGCAAACGTTGAACGGATAGGCCATGTCGTAGTTGACGTGATAGAACAGGCCCACCGGCAGGTTCGCGTAGAAATTCCACGTCTTCGCGCCGTCGTACGACGTGCTCAATCCGCCGTCGTCGCCGATGATCATGTGATCCGAGTTGCTCGGATCCATCCAGATCGCATGCACGTCGTCGTGCGCGACGAGCGACGCCTGGCCCTCGGTCGTCTTACCGCCGTCGGCGGTGAGCGACATCTTCACGCCGCCCTGAAAAACACGATCCGGATTGTTCGGATCGATGCGCACCTGGCTGAAGTACAAAGGGCGCGGGTTGGTGGTGCTCGCCTTCTTCCAGGTTTGTCCACCGTCGTCCGAGCGGTACAGGCCCGTTTCGCTGGCAGCGGCAGCACCGCCGCGCCCCCCGGCTTGCGCCGCGCTGTCCGCACCTTCACCGCCCGCTCCGCCCCCGCGTCCACCTCGTCCGCCGCCAACCGGTCCGGCAGCCTCGATCGACGCATACACGATGTTGCCATCCTTGCGATACGCGTCGAGACCGATGCGTCCGAGCGGACCGGCGGGAATTCCTGTGCTCAACCTCGTCCAGGTGTCGCCGCCGTCGATCGACTTCCAGATCCCACTTCCGGGACCGCCGCCATTCACGCAGCAGGCGGTTCGCCGGCGCTGATACGTAGATGCGTAGAGCGTCTTCGGATCGGTCGGCGAAATGACGAGATCGTTCGCGCCGGTCTCGTCGTCGACAAATAGCACGCGCTTCCAGGTCTTGCCCGCGTCGGTCGTCTTGTAGACGCCGCGATCGCCGCCCGAGCCGAACAGCGGGCCCGTTGCCGCGACCAGCACCACGTCGTTGTTGCTCGGATCAATGACGATTCTATTGATGTGCTTGGAGTCGTGAAGCCCAACGTTCTCGAACGTCTTCCCACCGTCGGTCGACTTCCACACGCCGTCGCCCCAGGACGTGCTCTGCCGATTGTTCGACTCGCCGGTGCCGACCCAAACGACATCCGGATTGGATTGCGAAACCGTCACGTCGCCGATCGACAACAAGCCGCGATCCTGAAGCAGGGGCGTGAACAGCGCGCCATTGCTCGTCGTCTTCCAAACGCCGCCGTGCGCCGTGCCGACATACCAGATCGCGGTGTTTTTTTCATACACAGCGAGATCGGCAATGCGGCCGGACATGATCGCCGGTCCGATGGACCGAAAGTGCAGCTTGTCGAACTGCTGCGCGACCGGCACTGCCGATTGACCCAGCAGTGGTTGAACGGCGACGAGAACAGCGGCACTCGACAGAGCGAGACGGCGCGCGTGACGAATCATTGTGCCTCCAAGGACAACGCGAAGAAATCGAACCTCGAGATACTAACCGCCAGAGCCGAGCCCGGCGAGGCGGACGCACGGACTACTTCATCACTGTTCGCGCATGACGCGACGTCTGGATAAGTTGCGGCGTGGAACTCAATTGTCCCCGGTGCACGGTGCGCAGCTTTCGGCCAACAGATGCCGCAAACCTGGCGCATCACGGCACCAACCGAAAAGTCTGGCAAAACCTTCGCGATCGCTTTCCGCATCCGTTCACCGAGGCTGATGGCGCGGAGTACATCGGCCGCGTCCTTCAGAACCCGGATCATACGAGCTTCGCGATCGATGTAGGAGGTACGGCCATCGGCGGCATCGCGCTGCACGTTGGCACCGACATCGAGCGACTCGGCGCGGAGCTCGGCTACTGGATCGGCGAAGAGCTCTGGGGACGCGGGATCACCACGGCGGCCATCGAGCTCGTGACGGCGTACGGGCTCGATGAGCTCCGCCTGGTACGCATCTTCGCCGTTCCGTTTTCAGAGAACGTCGCGTCGTGCCGGGCATTGGAGAAAGCCGGCTACGTACGAGAGGGATTGCTTCGGCGCAGCGCGATCAAGGACGGTCGCGTTCAGGACCAGTATATGTACGCCGTCGTGCGCGACTGAGCCGGCCGGCGGTTCGGCGTCGCGATCACGGCTGCCAGACGTCCACCAAGTCCGTTTGGGCGAGACCTTCCTTGGGCCCGCCTCCGATCACGTAGATCTTTCCGTCGACGGCAACGGCCGCGAGTCCATGGCGCGCGACAGGCATTGGCGACTCCACCGTCCACACATTTCTCGCCGGGTCGTACACCTCGTGATTGGCGAACACGCCGTCGGGACGTTCACCGCCAAACGTGTGGATCCTTCCATTGAGGACTGCTGACGCCAACCCGCCGCGTTTGCTCGGCATCGGCGCGCGTGTTGTCCAACGATCGTTGGAGAGATCGTAGGCTTCCACGACGTCGAGGTTGTTTGCCGGACTGATCGGGCGCCCGCCGATGGCGTAGAGGATGCCGCCAACGACTTGCGCTTCGAGATGGTCGCGCTTCGTGGGAATCGGCGCGCGATTGGTCCAGGCGTTGGTGTGCGGATCGTAGACGATCGTCGTGTCGAACAGCGCGCGGGTTCCGCCGTACCCGCCGACAACGACGATCTTGCCGGCAACCACGCCCACACCGGTCGCGCCGCGAGGCGCAGGCAAGGGCGCGCGCTCCTCCCATGCGTTCTTGTCGGCGCGGTAGACCCACAGATTGGCCTTCGGCGTGAATTTCAGCTCGTCGAATCCGCCGATGGCGTAGAGTGTATCGTTCACCACGGCGAGCGGCATGTGGTGTCGGGGCTCCGGCAGGTCCGCGATGCGCTCCCAGGTGTTCCGGCGCGGGTCGTAGCGGTACGCTACCTTCGTCGTCTGTCCGGTCGAGTCAATGCCGCCGGCAATGTAGATCTTGCCGCCGTAGAGAATGCCGTGATGCTCCTGCAGGCGCTCGGGGATCGGGGCTACCGTCGACCACGATCGCGTCGGTGATGACTGGACAAGCACGAGTATCGCCAACGCGATGAAGCGCACGCTACGGCTCCAAGAGAAATGGAAGGCAACAATCTATGCGTCGAGAGTCATTCGCGGTCGTGCTCATGGTGTGCTCGGCCGCCTGCTCGAAGGAAACGGCTCGCGATAGCACGCGGACCGACACGGCGATTGCTCCGCGCGACGCCGGCGCGAGCCCGAGTGCGGCAGGCACGGGCGCTGGTGGCTACGTGGGGTTGCGACACGATCCGCTACCGACCGGTGTTCAACCCGAAGGTGGCGCACTCCTCACGGGGGCGTTGGCGAACTACGCGTTCACCCATGTGCACACGCCACATGGCGACATGATCTGGCTCGACAGCCTTGCAGGAGGCGGCGGCTCGCGCGGCAAGACGGTCCGCGCCACGCTGACCATTCCTCTGCTCGCCAGAGACGAACGCCTCTTCATGGCATCGTGCGACGCCAATTCACATCTCGATAGCCGAGTGGTGGCGATCGTCGTGACTGAGCCTGGTACTACCAAGTTCACCAAAATTCGGCAGGCATGGCGCGTCAACGAACGGTCGGGCCGTTTCGATCTGATCCCGGTGGCCGGCATCACCTGCGAAGACCCGGGCGGCGATCGATAGCGGCATTGTCGCGCGGCCTGCCGAGAATGTTCGACAAAACAGTTGACAGCCACGCACTCCATATATTAAAATCGTCGCTCTGGGAGTCGCGCCCCGATGTTATTGCCGTTTCCGTTGCCTCCGGCAGCAAAAAACGACACCTCGATGCCTGATCGCTTCGAGAAACCATCGGCCACGCGACTTTTTTGTTGTCCGGCAACTCCGCACATCTCGAGTAACTCTCACGAACCGCTGATGACCGCAGACACGCCCATTCAACTCGACCGCTCGCAGCAGCCTGGGCTCGCCCTGGCTAGCGCACGTTGGCGCGCGCAGTTCGGGCGTGTCGCGAGCACGGCAGACGTGTCGTCCATGGCAACCGGTCGAGATTCTCGGCCGTCCAAATCAATCGGTGCAGCGACTGCAACCGGAGAATGCGCTCCCTAGAAGCGCAATCCGATTCCAGTCGAGGGAGCGAGACCAACGCCCCACCTGCGCCGAGCGCCAGGTGGGGCGTTTTGCATTCACGCCACTCAATGCTCAATCACGAGGAGGTATACCAATTCTCACACTCAATGAACTCCACCGACTTGTCGTTCGGCCACGGCGCATGATGCTCGAGTAGTAGGAACGCGACTCCCTACTCGTCACGCATCCTCTGCGTCGTCGGCCGGCGGCAAAGCCGCCAATACAGCCGCCAATACAGCCATCGCTGCTTCGTCGTTCACCTTTGTCCTTTCGGTGCGTCAGGGCGTTCGCCGCGCGCCGCCGGGAGCCGTAGCTCAAGCAAAGTTGTTAGCAAAGTTGTTGGCAACGTCGTTACAGAGCGCGACGTCGCCGCACGATCACCCCATGGGCCGAAAGCCGGGGCCGTGCGGAGCCCGACGTCGAGATGCGGGTGTAATCCCCGCCGACCCGGTACCCTCGATCCACCCTTTTTCTCAGCCTATGAGGATTTTCTTATGTCCGTTATCAGCCCCACCAAGATTCGCGAGCTCCGGCGTCGAACCGACGCTCCTATGCTCCAATGCAAAACCGTCCTCGACGCCGCGCAAGGCGACGTCGAGCAAGCGGTCGAGCAGCTCCGCAAACAAGGAATCACCAAGGCGGAGACCCGTACGGGCCGCCGCACGACCGAGGGCGTCATGGCCAGCTATGTCCATCACACCGGTAAGCTCGGCGTGCTCATCGAAGTGAACTGCGAGACCGATTTCGTTGCGCGAACCGACGAATTCGTCATCCTCGCGCGACAGCTCGCCGAGCACGTGGCCGCCGCGGCTCCCATCGCGGTGGATCGAGAGGCGATGCCCGCGGACGTCGTCGAGCTTCGCCGGCGTGCGTTCGAGCAACAGGTCCGTACGAGCGGCAAGCCGGCACATCTCATCGATCGGATCATCGACGGCAAGATGGAAGCGTACTTCGGCGACGTCGTGCTGATGGACCAAGCGTGGGTGCGCGAGCAGAAGATCAAGATCTCGGAGCTCGTCGGAAGCGTTGCGGCAAAGACCGGGGAGCACATCCGGATTCGTCGGTTCGCACGCTTCCATATGGGACTCGCGTGAACGGTACCGGGCGCGGCCGCTGGCCGCCCCGGCTACCGTGGCTTCGTCACCGCAGCATTGCGGAACGAACGAACCCGCCAACATATTCGCCCGGGCAGTCGTTTCCTTCCGCGCGACACGTGGGGTTCAACCGTGCGCACCTCTCTTCGGCGAACAACCGCCGCGGTCAAAGCATCGCCATCGTGGTCGCCGACGCGACAACTGTCGGACGAGGAGCTGCTTGCGCGCCTTCGCCGGGATGACACCGCGGCGCTCGAGTCGGCGCTGGGACGGTACTGGATCCTCGTTGTCGACTACGTCGCGCGCATCACGAGCTCGCAGGACACCGCCGAGGACATCGCCCAACGCGCGTTTTGCCAACTGTGGGACCGCCGCGCGCATTGGCGGCCCAAGGGCTCGCTCCGCGCGCTGCTCTGCCGAATCGCCCGCAACTATGCGGTGAGTGAGCATCGCCGCGAGTCAGCCGACGAACGCAGCGCCGCCACCTTCGTCGAGCTCACCGCGCCCGTCGCTCCGGTCAATGATGTGATCGAAATCGAGCAGCTCCGGTCCGCGCTCGATCGCGAGATCTCACTGCTGCCCGAGCGCCGGCGAGAGATCCTGGTGCTTCGCTGCGTGCATGATCTTTCGTACAAGGAGATCGCCGAGGTGATGAACATCGCCGAGCAAACGGTCGCGAACCAGCTCAGCAAGGCGCTGTCGACGCTTCGTGAATCGCTCGGCGAACGGCTCGATTGAGCTGAAGAAATTGTCGCGCCAGGCCTGATGGTAGATCGGCGCGCCGTCGTTCGTGTATGATCGACGCAAAGCCGCGGCGGCGACGACGGCATTTCTCGCAGCTCTAGTCTCGCGACTCGCAGCTCGACGCTTGGGCTCACTCGGCCGCCGCCGCCACTCGACCTTCGACCCACGTCGCCTGATGCGCATCGCCGTTCTCGCCGTTTTGCTCGGTACCGGTCACGCGTCACTCGCGAGGAGTCAACGAAGCTCCGCGCCCGCAACGCCTCCGCTTGCCGTGGCCCAACCGTGGCCGAACAACGGCAGTTGGCGCCACATCGGCCCCGCGGCATTCGGCGGCCGTGTCGACGACATCGAGGCAGTGCCGGGCGATCCGCGCATCATCTTCGTGGCCAGCGCGTCGGGCGGCGTCTTTCGGAGCACGAATAACGGCACCACTTGGGACGCCGTCTTCGACAACCATGGAACGACACTTTCGATCGGTGACATCGCGATCGCGCCAAGCAATCCGCGAATCGTGTGGGCGGGCACCGGCGAGCCGAACAATCGCCAGAGCTCAACGTGGGGCGACGGCGTCTATCGCTCGATCGACGGCGGTACGACGTGGCAGCACATGGGGTTGCGCGAAACGCAGAGTGTCGGTCGGATCGTGATCGATCCGCACAATCCCGACATCGTGTTCGTCGCCGCGCTCGGCCATCTCTTTGGTCCGAACGAAGAGCGCGGATTGTATCGCACGAAGGACGGCGGCACCACGTGGCAGAAAGTGCTGAACGTGGACGCGAACACAGGAGCAACAGACGTCGCCATCGAGCCGGACGGTCGCACGCTCATTGCAGCGACGTATCAGCGCCGACGGCGCGAGTTCGGTTTCGCCGGCAGCGGACCAGGGAGTGGACTCTGGCGATCGACCGACGGCGGCGACACGTGGCAGCGCGTCACGAGCGGAATGCCGACGGGCGACTTGGGTCGCATTGGGCTCGACATCTCGCACAGCAACCCGGACGTCGTCTACGCCGTGATCGAAGCGTTTCCTCCGGGCGGAGGCGTGTATCGGTCTACCGATCGCGGCGCGACGTGGGTGCGGCAGAGCAACACGAATCAGCGGCCGAACTATTTCAGCCAGATTCGCGTCGACACGAAAAATCCGGATCGCGTGTGGTTGCTGGCAACCGCGCTCATGGTCTCGAACGACGCCGGCAAGACGTTCAGCTCCGATTCCATCGCCGGTTACGCGCACCCCGACCATCACGCGATGTGGATCGATCCGGCCCAGCCGGAGCACATCCTGCTCGGCAACGACGGCGGCGTGTACTTCACGTATGACGACGGGCGCTCGTGGCGCTATGTCGACAATCTGCCAATCGGTCAGTTCTACGATATCTCGATCGACAATCGCGAGCCGTATTGGATCTACGGCGGCGCACAGGACAACGGCTCGTGGGCATTCCCCAGCGCGACATACTCGCGCGGCGGAATGACAAAGACCGACGTGCTGAACACCGGGTTTGGCGACGGCTTCCAGTCGGCGGTGGATCCGCTCGATCGTCGATTCATCTACGCCAATTCGCAGAACGGCCGCGCGTTCCTTGCGGACATGGTGACGCGCGAGGAGCATTTCATTCAGCCCGTGTCCGCCAACGCGCAGGATCCGTATCGCTTCAACTGGAACACGGCCATTCACGTCTCGCCCAACGATCCGAAGGCGTACTACATGGGCGCGCAGAAATTGTTGAAGACGACGAATCGCGGCCACACGTGGCAGGAGATCAGCCCCGACGTCACAAAGCACCTCGGCCGCGGCAATCTGAGTGTCGGCGACGGATTCCCCGCCGGTCGATCGCTCTCCGGGAACGACGGCGTGAGCGCCTACGGCAACATCACCACGATCAGCGAATCTCCCAAAGCGCGCGGAACAATTTACGTTGGCACCGACGACGGGAACGTCCAGATGACGACCGACGGCGGCGCTCACTGGACGGATCTCACAACACGCTTCCATCTGCCGGCCGCGCGCTACGTGAGCAAGGTGCTCGCGTCGCGTCACCACGCGCGGGTTGCGTACGTCGCGTTCGACGGGCATTGGGACGACGATATGACCCCGTATCTTTTCAAGACGACCGATGGCGGCGCGACATGGACGTCGGTTGTGAACGGTGGCATTCCCGCGTGGAAGCCGATCAAAACGCTCGAGGAGAGTCCGCACAATCCCGGCGTTGTGTTCGTCGGAACGGAATTTGGCCTGTACTGGTCGGTCGATGGCGGCGCGCACTGGACGGCGGCGAGCGGCAATGTTCCGCCGGTGATGGTGGATCGCATCATCGTCAATCCGCAGAACAACGATCTGATCCTCGGAACGCACGGACGGGGCGTGATCATTCTCGAGGACATCGCGCCACTCGACAATCCCGCCTCGGCGTCTCCCGGGGACGCGGTCCAACTCTTTCCGATGCGCGCGGCAACGGAGGTTCAAACCTATCGCGATCTTCCGTGGCCCGGTGGCGATACCTTCGTCGCGCCCAATTCGCCGATCGGATCCTACGTTTCGTATTCTATAAATTCCGAGCCGTCGAGCCCAGCGCGCGTACAAATCCAGGTGATCGCACCCGACGGATCGGTTGTCGACGAGTTGACCGGCCCCGACGCAAAGGGAACGTTCCGAGTGCTCTGGGATCTTCGATATCAATTCAAGTACGTGCCGCCCCCGGCGGACTCCGGCTTTTACGGACCGCCTCGAGCGCCGTATGTCCCGCCCGGCGAGTACACGATCAAACTCACCGCGCGCGGGCGACAATTGATGCAACAGGTGCAGGTCCGCGCCGATCCTCGCGGCGCGGGAACACCGCAAGGACTCCGCACACGCATCGCGATCAACACGAAAGCTCGAGACATCAGTCGCGTGTTTTTTGAAACCGCGACGACGATGGCTGGCGTCGATTCCGAGCTCGTCGCTCTCCGGCCGGCCGCGTCGCGCCATCCCGCCGCCGACTCGTCGATCGCTGAGCTCTCGAGGCAGGTGACAACGCTGCGGCAGCGAGCGCGCGGCAACAGCATCACGTCGGGACTCGGGCGTGTATTCGACCTGACCGCCGCGATAGAATCGTCGTCGCTGCCGCCAACGGACGCGCAGGAACGCACGATCACCGCCGCGGTCGCCGAGTTCGATGACATTGCGGCGAAAGTGCGGGACGTCATGAACAAACTGCCGGCGATTCGAGCGGCGGTGTCAGCGCCCTGACGTCGGCGGACACGACGCGTGAGCGCGGATGGATCAGGGCAGCAGCACAGTTTTCAGGGGCGATGGTAGATCGCTGACCGTTCGTGCGTGTTCAGGGCATGAATAGATCCCACTGTGCGCGCGTCGCGCTCGCGACGTGCATTGCCACTGGCGCCATCGCATCGCCCGCCGTCGCCGCAACGCCCCGCTTCCAGATCACGTTTTCATCGTCGGCGCACGCCGGACCGATCACCGGCCGACTGGTCCTCGCCATCGCCAAGTTCGGACAGCCGGAGCCAAGGCTGTTGATCTCTCCGCGCGGGCCGGCACTTTTCGCCATCGATCTCGACCAGCTTCGGCCCGATCAGATAGCAACGATCGACGACAAGGCCACCAGCCATCCCATGTCGCTGGCGAACTTGCCGCCGGGCGACTATTTCGCCCAAGCGATCATCACCGTCTACGAGCAAGTCCACCGCGCCGACGGAACGAATCCGTGGCTCCCAATGAACGACGGCACGATCGAGTTCTTCAGCAACGCCGTCGGGAACCTCTATAGCGATGTCGTGCCCGTTCACGTCGGCCCCGATGGCGTGATCAAGATCAACATCACGCACGTCGTCCCACCGGCCGAGCATCCGAAAGACTCGGAGTGGATCAAGCACGTGTCGTTTCAGAGCCCCATGCTCACGAAGTTCTGGGGCCGGCCGATCCACATCTATGCACATGTGCTCCTGCCCAAGGGGTACGCCGAGCATCCAAATACGTACTACCCAAGCGTCTATACGTTGGGGCACAGTCAGACGCCGCTGAACTTCTCGACGACACCGCCGCGCAATGGCGCGCCCAACACAGTGAGTCCCGTCACCGGCGTCGAAAGCGGATTCGCCACCTATCAACACTGGTCGGGCGACAACTATCCGCGCGTCATCTGCATCAGCCTCGAACAGCAGACGCCCTACTTCCCCGATTCGTATTCCGTCAACTCGGCGAACAACGGCCCGTACGGTGACGCGGTTCTCCAGGAAATGATTCCGTTTCTCGAGCAGCAGTTTCGGGTTATCAAAAAGCCGTACGCCCGCCAACTGGAAGGCGCGTCCACCAGCGGATGGCAGACCTTGGCGATGCAACTGCAGCATCCGGAGTTCTTCGGCGGTGCGTGGATCTTTCAGCCCGATCCGATCGACTTCACGCGCTATCAGATGACGAACATCTACACCGACTCGAACGCGTTCAACGTTGCGACCGGTGCGTTCACGACGACTGAGCGCTACTTCCAGCGCACGACCGACGGACAGGGCGTCATCTCGAGCCGGGAGCTGAGTCATTTCGAGGACGTGTTGGGGAGTCATGGGCGGTCCGCCTATCAACTCGAGGCGTGGGAGGCGGTTTACGGACCTGTCGGCGCCGACGGGTATCCCATTCCTCTCTGGGACAAGCAGACGGGCAAGATCAATCACGACGTCGCGAACTACATGCGCGACCACGGCTTCGATCTCCGCGCCTACGCGGAAAAGAATTGGCCGACGATCGGCAACCAGCTCGTCGGCAAGCTGCACTTCTCCGCCGGCGACATGGACGACTACTGGCTCAACCTCGCCGTCTACAAGTTCGAGGATTTTCTAAAGACCACGACGAACCCGCACTACGAAGGAGACTTCATCTACGGCCGGCCGATGAAGGGACATTCGTGGCACTACGCCACGTGGGCCGAGCTCATTCGCAAAGTGGGCGCGTCCGTCAGGAATGCCGCGCCGGCGGGCGAGAACACTGCGTCCTGGAATTACTGACCGACACGCTCGGCGCACATCGCAAGCCACTCATACCCTGCCACGAGGATTGACGTGTCCATGAACACCATCGAACGAGATGTCCGCTTTCTCAAGCGATACGCCATCGTCACGAGCACGTTGCTCGTCGTGCTGTTTGCTACCGCATTCACGCGTGCGACGCAGCACGCGAAGTTCGATGAGATCGATGTCGAACGCATCAATATCCGCGAGCCGAACGGCAACTACCGCATGGTGATCTCCAATCGTCCACGATCGATTGGCCCGATCTACAAGAACAAGCCGTTCGGCTACGAGGGCGGCAATCGCCCGGGCATCATCTTCTTCAACGACGAAGGAACAGAGAACGGTGGTCTGACGTTCACCGGCCAAAAGAGCGCCGACGGAAAATATCGCGCGTCCACGCATATGTCGTTCGACCAGTTCAACCAGGATCAGGTGTTGAACCTGGACTACGGCGACAACAACGGACAGCGAATTGTCGGTGTCTCCGTGAACGACCGCGCCGACGTCGACATCCATGACATGGTCGACCAACGCGACTCCATCATGAAGATCGCCGACACGACGGCGCGGAATGCCGCGATGAAGCGCTGGGCCGCTCCCAACGGCGTGCCGCTCGCCGCACAACGCCTGTTCGTCGGGCGTGACCCGTCGAAGTCGGCCATCCTGAATCTCGCGGATCGCGCCGGCAAAACGCGTCTGCGCCTGCTCGTCGATTCGCTCGGCGCCGCCCGCATCGAATTCCTCGACGCGGATGGCAAAGTGGTGAACAGCCTGACCGGGGTGAGTTCGCGCGGCGGTCGTTAGGCAGAGGGTCGGTGATGTCCGGAATGAACTCTCGACTTCAAGAGCGTTCGCACACGCCCACCAGGTTTCCCTCGAGGAGCTGTTCTATGAACAGGACGCGACCAGCCGGTCGATGCGTTGCACTGTTGTTTGCCCTGGCAATGATGCTCGGTGTATCCACGAACGCTGCTGCGCTTCAACAGCGCGCCGATTCGGCCACCGTCACCGGGCGAGTGACGAGCGAAGGCGGCCTGCCGATCGCCTCGGCCGTCGTTTCCATCCCGGGGTTGCGGCTCTCGACGCAGACCAACGACGCCGGCGTGTATCGCCTGCTCGCGCCCGCGGCGGCGGGCGCCGAGACGCTGCATGTCACGCGGCTAGGGTATCGCCCAGCGAACGTGCCGTTCACACTCAGCACCGGACAGGTGACGGTCAACGCCGTGATGGCGACCACGGCCCTGTCGCTCGACCAGATCGTGGTCACGGGAACCGCCGGCAATCAGGAGGCGAAGGCGCAGGCCGCGGTCGTCGCAACAATTGACGCCTCGGACATTGTCGCCAAGGCGTCGATCCTGAATATCAACGAGTTGATGTACGCTCGCACGCCGGGCGTGTCGCTCACGGTGGCGTCTGGCGCGAGCGGCGCGAATACACGCATTGATATCCGCGGCCAAGCTTCGATCTCGTTGAGCAACAACCCGCTCGTCTTTATCGACGGGGTACGAACGGTATCCGGAAGCCGCGGCACACCTGGCGGCGTGGGCGGCCAGACGCTCAACGCGCTCGACGACCTGAATCCGGACGACATCGAGAGCATCGAGATCGTGAAGGGTCCGGCGGCAGCCACGCTGTATGGTGCGGACGCATCCGCCGGCGTCATTCAAGTTCTCACAAAGAAGGGAAAGACGGGCGTGCACCGGTTCTCGCAGCGCTTGACGACCGAGTACGACAACATCGACCCCAACTTCACGCCGTCCACGAACTACGGCGTTTGCAACACCGCCGCGCTCATTGCACCCGCGAGCAAGAACATTCTCTGCACGGGGAAAGCGCTCGGCACCGTCGTTTCGGACAACGTGCTCCTGCGCAACAGCGTGTTCAACAACGGTTGGGCCGGTGTACTTCAATACAGCGCCCAGGGTGGGGGCGACAACTTTGGCTATTACATCTCGGCCAGCAGTAACAACGAACAGGGAACGACCGCCGGCAACTTTCTCAATCACCGGACGGGACGCGCCAACTTCAATTGGGTCGCCAATCCAAAGATGAGCGTCGACGCCAGCGTTGGTTTGACGCGCGCCGACGATAAGCTCGCCAAGGGCGACCAGGACACGTACTCCTACATGCTGAACGGAGAGTGGGGCCAGCCCGCGAGCAGCGTCACCGCGGGACCGAATGGCGGAATGATCGGCGGCTGGCTCAACAACAACATCAGCGTGCTCTCGGTCAGCGCGATCACCAATGAAGACGCAACCATTCACGCCACTCCGTCGGCAACACTGCACTACGCGCCGATCTCGTGGTTCACGAACCGCTTGACGATGGGCGCTGACTACACGCGCATTTCCGGAAATCAGACGTATCCGCTGAATTCGCTCGGTTGGTATAGCGGAACGCAGAATACCGGATCCGTCTCCGTCCAGGAGACGAACTCCACGCTCTACACGGTGGACTATCTCGGCAACATCACCCAGCGTCTGGGTCACGGAGGATGGATCGTGTCGGATTTGTCATTCGGCACGCAATGGATCAACTCAGTGCAAACTGCACTGACGGCAGTTGGCACAGGGTTGACGACCAACGCTTCCAATCTCGTGTCGTCGGGAACGACTACGGCGGCGAGTCAGAGCTACGGCCAGGCCAAGTCGTTGGGCTACATCGGACAGGAACAGATCGGGTTCAACGACCGGCTCTTCCTGCAATTCGGAGCACGCGTCGATCGCAACTCGGCGTTCGGCTCCAGCGCGCCGACGTTCTTCCTTCCCAAAGCCGGTGTCACCTACACGATGTCTGAGGAGCCGGCCATCCAACGCCATCTCCCGTCGTTCCTTTCCACATTCCGAGTTCGCGGCGCGTACGGCACAACGGGTCGGTCCCCCAGCGCGACGGCCGCGCTGCAGACGTATTCCAAGTCGCCGTACCTCACGGACGCCGGTGTCGTGGTGCCCGGCGTGTCGCCCGGCAGCCCGGGCAATCCGGACATCAAGCCGGAACGCGGCGTCGAGGCCGAGGGTGGGTTCGATGCCGGGTTCTTCCACGATCGCGCTGGATTCGAGCTCACGTATTTCTCGAAGACGTCAAAGGACTTGTTGTTGAGTCTTCCAATCGCGCCGTCGTCGGGGTTCTCCTCATCCCCGCTCGTGAACATCGGTGAAGTCTCGAACAAGGGTTTAGAGATGTCTCTTCGCGCAACGCCGATCGACCGGAAGAATTTCACGTGGGACTTCGGGCTGACGACGAACACGTTGAGCAATCGTATCGTCACCATGGGAACCGTGACGCCGTTCGTCAGCGGCAACAATCAATGCTTCAAGCCTGGCGTGGAGCTCGGCGCGTGGTGTGTGTCGCATGTGCTCCGCGTGGACACGGTTGCCAAGAAAGCGTTTGTCACCGACACGGCCGTCGCTGTCGGCGGTTCGATTCCTCACTATGAAAGCGCGCTCCACACGACGATGACACTCTTCCGCAACGTTCGACTCTACGCGCAGTTCGACGGCAAGTTCGACTACAAGATCTACAACCTCACGCGCGACTTCCGCGATCGCACACAGAAGAACTCGGCGGAGGTGAATCTGCCGGTTGGGCAGGGCGGCTACTCGCTCGACGAGTCGATTCGCCGCATCGGACCGTTCGTCACCACCACCGCCGGCACCGCGGTCGGCAACAGCCTGGCTCGCGATGCCTACATGGTGTCCGGCGACTATGTCAGATTCCGCGAGCTGTCGCTCACGTGGACGCTCCCGACGAATATGGCGCAGCGGCTTCGCGTCGCCGGCTCCTCAGTGTCGGTTGGAGCGCGCAATCTTCACCTCTGGACCAAGTTTGACGGACGCGACCCCGAAGTGAGCGGCGCCGATGGCCTCACCAACCAGTTCCGCGCCGACGTCGAAACGCTGCCGCAGGTGCGCCGAGTGTTTGCCCGACTCAACCTTCAGTTCTAAGAGGGATTCTCAATGATCATCGCATCGCGCGTGATGCGCCGGGCAGCGCTGGCAACGACCGCATTGGCTCTCGTGGCCTGCAATATGGACGTCGTCAACCCCGGTGTCATCGACGCCTCGCAGTTCAACCCGAGCGGCGACGCCGCGACACTCTCGCTTTCGGCACAGTCAAACTTCTATAAAGCCTTTACGGGCTCGGCCTACTGGAGTGCGTTCTTCTCGAGCGAGGCCGTTCCCGGCGTCGTACGGCAGGAGACAAACGACGTCGGTCGTCGCGTGGCCACGTCGGCAACCTCCGACGTCGGCAACGCGTGGGCCCTTCTGCAGCGCTCATTGGCAACGAACGACCTCGCCGCGGCCACGCTGGTCAAAGGACCCAGCGCTGCGAACGACATCAACCTCGCTCGCGCGTACATGAACGCCGGCTTCTCACTGATCCTGATCGCCGAGACCTATTGTCAGGGCGACATTTTGGTAGGACCTCCGCTGACTCCGGCGCAGATGCTCGACTCGGCCATCGCTCGCTTCAAACTGGGTGTGACCGTCGGCGCAGCCGCGGCTACTGCCGGCGCGGTCGAAGGAACGAAGGTCGCGAGCGCGTCCAACGTCGGCTTAGCGCGCGCATCGCTGCAGAAGAAGGACTACGCCGGCGCGTCCACCTATGCGGCGCTTGTTCCGGCCGCCTTCGTCTTCAACGCCGTCACTGTTGACGACGCCAGTAATCGCGCGCTCGGCAACTCGACCTACGCCTTCGACATCGGCAGCAACTCGATCGTCGTCCCCGACGCGTATCGCGCACTCAACGATCCGCGCGTTCCGTGGAAGGATGCGCTCAAGAAGGCGCAGGACACGGGCCTGGAGTATTACCAGCAGCTCAAGTACACCGGCTATGCCACACCAATGCGCGTCGCTTCAGGTCTCGAAGCCAGCTACATCGCGGCCGAAGCACAGCTACAAACAGGAAATAGCGCCGCCGCGTTGACACTCATCGCGACGCGTCGAGCGGCGAACGCTCAACCGGCATTCACAGGAACGACTCCCGCCGCGATTCTCGCCGAGCTGATGGATCAGCGCGCCCGCGAATTCTGGATGGAGATGAAGCACCTAGGCGACTGGCAGCGCAATCCCGCGGCCACGCCGTACGTCGGCGCGGCCGGGTCGCCGTACTTCAAGCCGGTGCAGGGCAATTTCGGCACGGCCACGTGTCTGCCGGTTCCCGCGTCCGAGATCGCCGCCAACCCGAATTTTCCGAAGGTCTGATGAAGGGCTATTGGCCGCTGACTCCGCGGATTCCGTGGTCAATTGTCGATGCCAGGCGACGGACGGAGTCTTCGTGGCCGCTCGCGGCGTTTCTCTGCGGTTGTTGGTTGGTGCCCACCGCCGGCGCTCAGTCGTCCTCGACCCCCGAAGCGCTCGCAACGCTCGTCATGCAGAAATTTTCATCGGGCACGCCCGAGGAATTTGCCGCGGTGTACCCGGATTCGGCCGGCCGCGTGTTCATGCGAGAGGCGCGGGGGACGCGTCAGACCGAGATGGCGCAGGTTGTCTGGAAGGGGCCCCATCGCGCGGTGCTGTTGCTGGGTGGCATCGTCAAGTCGGGACAGAGCGGCGTGCGGAACGCATCCGTCGGAAGCAACGAGACGAACGGTGCGCGTCACTTTTCGGGTTTCTACGAAGCGGCTGACTCGGCGGGCTCGTGGAGGCTCACGCGTCAGCTTCCGCTCGACAGCACGAACTTTGTTCGCACGCAGAACCTGCATGTCGATCTGGCCCCAGCCACCGGAATGCAGGTTGTCGACACGCTGGGCATCACGGTCGGCGCGACGTACGGCTTTGGTGTTCGCCTCAACAACGCGGCGCAGCTTCAGACCGTGAGCGTTGACGGAAAGCAGGTCGAATTCGCGTTTGGTGGTGGTCTGTTGTGGCTCGACGCGCCCAAGAAGTCGAGATCGACCGTCGTGCTGTCGTATTCCATCGAGGCAACACGGCCGACTCGGCCCGCCGCGGACTCCGCCGCCTCGCCGGCGTTCGGCGCGTTCAACAACACCGATGTCTGGCATCCGTTTTTCGACTATCTGAGCGCGAACGACCTCGCGCAGGTCACCGCGACCGTCCGGATTCCCGCCGAGTATTATCTGACGACGACGGTGCCGCAGACGGACACCGTGCGCGCCGGATTCCGTACGGTGTACGCGCGGTCGATGCACGCCGCCTTTCTACTCGCACTGATCTACGATCGTGATTGGCAGCCACGCACAACTGACTTCGGCAAATTTCGCTTCGAGTCTTTCACCGCGCCAAATTTTCGTCATTCGCACGATTCGCTCGCCGCTGTGACCAGGCGCGTGTACGATCTCCTCGCGCCGCGGTTCGGCGAGCCGCAGTATCCGTCGCGTTATCTCGCGGCCGTGCAGGCCAGAGCGTTGGGCGGCGGCGGCTTTTCCGTCCGCATGAACAACGCGGCGATCTCAGGCAGCGGCGGCGGATCGCTGGGCGCGCGCGGTGGACAGACGTTCGCGCACGAGACCGGACATGCGTGGACGCTCAACGGTACGGGGCTCGCGTCCAACTTCCTCCACGAAGCGTGGGCCACATTCGTCGAGGCGCTCATGCTGCGGTCGCTCTACGGCGCAAGCGACGAGCATGCGTTTTGGGACGCCATGCGGAACTCGTACATGGTCGGCAACGATCGCGCCGGCTTTGGCGGCGGGTTCGAAGGTGTGCAGAGCATTCTCGCCAACTACGACAACGGTCGCATTCACTATCGAAAGGGCTCGTGGATTCTCTACTCGGGCAATTACGTGATGGGCGACTCCGCGTTCAATCGTGGAATGCGGTTGTACATCGACGGCATGGGCAAGGGGCCGAGTGGATATCAGGAGCTGATCGCGGCGTGGTCCAAGGCCGCCGGGCACAGCATGAAGTCGTTCGTCATGCCGTGGCTCACCAGCAAATACATCCCCGACGTCGAAGCGCACGTCGACGGCAACCGCTTGATCGTGACGCAGCAGCAGCCGGGTGAATTGTTCGACCTTCCCAAGCTCGACATCGACCTGACGACGTCGACAGGAGTCGTCCGAAAGTCGCTTCACCTCTCACACCGCGCCGACACTCTCGCGCTTGTGAACGTTGCCGCGGTGAGCGACGTCCACGTCGACCCTGATCACCATTTTCTGCTTCAGCGCCACTGGGGCGAGCCAGTGGTCCGGTTCGAGCTCCCCGTGTCGAAGGCGCCCGACGCACATAGCGTTCAGCTCAACGGAAATTTCGTGCGCGCCCCGATCGCCGCGACAAAGACCAGCGGTGCGTGGGTCGTCGAGCTTCCAATGACGGAAGGCACCTACGTCTGGCTGTGGCAGCCGCTCGACGCCTCCGGCAAGGCCATCACCACCATACCCGATTCCGTCTTGACCGGCACGCAGGTGGTCAAGCCGCTGCAACGCCTCACCAACGCCTACCCGGGGCGTTAGACCAGGAGCACGTGCTGACCCATTCCGACACCGGCAAACAACGAAACACCGGCATGTCAATTCTCGACCGCGCACGCGTCTCGACCTATGATTGGGTCCAGAGACGCGACTCGATCGACACGATGCCGGCCAGACCCCTGCCCGACTCTGCCTCGCGCGCCAAGCGCTGACTCGACGATTGAAGGAGCCGACAGCACCGAATGGATGAGATCATCGAGCGCGAGCGACGCGGGGACGCGACGCCGGACGAAGCGCGACAACTGGCGGAGTGGCGTCGAGCGTCGCTGGCGAACGAGCACGACTACCGTCGCGTCGTTCGTCTGCTCGATGCCGCGCGAGCGCTCTCGGCGGATCGACACGCGCCCGTCCCCACGGCGGCCGCCGTGCTCGCGCGGAACAGGCCGGCGATCGAATCGGCCGTGGCGCGATCGAGATGGACGCCATGGCTGATCGCGACCGCCGCCGCTGCCGGACTTGTCGTGGGTGTTGCGTTGCAACGCCGCAATCCGCCTGCGGCCCCGGGAGTGTTGGGAGTCGCCAACGTGACAACCGGCGCCGCCGAAATGACCACCGTTCTTCTCGGAGACGGCAGCGCCGTTCGACTTGCCCCATCGAGCCGGCTCGCGATGACCGCGAGCGACAGCACCCGCGACGTGACGCTCGACGGCCGCGCGTTTTTCGTCGTCGCCAAGATGCCGAACAAGCCGTTCGTCGTTCATACCGCCGCCGGCAATGCGCGCGTGCTCGGAACGCGCTTCGAGCTTGCAACGCACGATCACGATCTCAAGCTCGTCGTCGTCGAGGGACGTGTCGCGCTTTCGTCGGGAGACAGCAGTATCGTCGTGCGCGGCGGTGAGCAGAGTGGCGTGACTGATCGGCGCACGCTCGCGCCACAGGCCGTTGCCCACGCCGATCAGATGGAGCAGTGGGTCGGCAAGTTCCTCGTGTTTCAGACCACGCCGCTTCGTGACGCCGCGCGTGAGATCGAACGCATGTACGGCATTCGCGTCGTCGTCACGGATTCGATCGTCGCCCGTCGAACCGTGACCGCCACGTTCACCGATCAGACCGCAGGCCAAGTGCTCGACGTCATCTGTTCGGTGGTCAGCGCCCAGTGCGACACTCGACCTGGCGAAGTCGTGGTTTCGCGACGCTATTGAGGGTGTCGGTTCACTGAGGTTCCGCGATGCCCGTGAGTGATCGAGTGGCCCGTTGGATGACGTCGGCGCTGTCGCTCGCGATGCTATCGGGAGCAGTTGCGCGCGCGAACGCCCAAACCGCGCGCACCGGCGATCCGTTTCTCGAGCGGCCGGCGCGCATTCGTGTTTACAACGTCCCCCTGCTCGACGCACTTCGCGACCTGGAGCGGCGCTCTGGCGTCGCACTCGCTTACAGCCCGAGCCTGCTCCCATCCGGCGTCCGCGTGACGTGCGACTGCGACGCCGTGACGGTTCGCGACGCGCTGCGCTCGATATTGTTGCGCACCACGTTCGGCTTTCGCGAAACCGACGGCCAGGTGATGCTCTTTCCATCGACGCCCGTCGAACGCAGTACCATCGCCGCGCGCGACACCGCCAATACAAGCGCCGCGTCACGCGCGACACCTCGCTCGATCGCCGACATCCGATCTCTTCGTCCCGACTCCGCCACCGTCTCCGGAACCGTGACGACCGACGCCGGCGCGCCGATCGCCTCTGCGCTCGTCTCAGTGCCCGCTCTCCGGCGCTCCACGGCGACGAACGATGCGGGCACCTATCGTTTCGTCATTCCGCTCGATCGCCTCGCGACGCGCGCCGAGACGCTGCGCGTCCTGCGTCTCGGATTTCGGCCGGCCGAAGTTGTCTTCGCCATCGCGGCCGGCGACGCGAGGGTCGACGTCGCCATGGTCACGCAGGTCGTCGCGCTCGACCAGGTCGTCGTCACCGGCACGACCGGGAATCAGGAGCGCGGCGCGCAAGCAGCCCTCGTCGCGAGCATCGACGCCGCGGAAATCATGGCCAAGGCGCCGATTCGCGACATCAACGAGCTGCTGCACGGACGAACATCCGGCGTCTCAATGACAACGGCATCCGGCACCAGCGGGGCGAACACGCGCATTGATATTCGCGGTCAGGCGTCCGTTTCGCTCAGCAACTATCCGCTCGTGTTCGTCGATGGTGTTCGCGTTCTCGCGGGACCGCGCGGAGTCGCTCAGGCAACCGGTGGAACGACATTCGGCGCGGGCGGCCAACAGTTCAACGCGCTCAACGATCTCAACCCCGACGACGTCGAGAGCATCGAGATCGTCAAAGGTCCCGCCGCGGCCACGCTCTACGGCGCCGACGCATCGGCCGGCGTCATTCAGATTCTCACAAAGCGAGGCCGCGTTGGCGTTCGCCGGTTCAGCGAGAAGTTGACGACCGAATACGATGACATCGATCCCAACTTCACTCCCTATTCCAACTACGCGCGCTGCACCGCGGCGCTCGTGGCGCCGTCGAGCACCAATCCGTTGTGTCGCGGCTTGGCCGCCGGCACCGTCGTGTCGGACAACGTATTGGTCCGCAACGACGCCTTCAATCACGGAGCCAACGGCTCGCTCAACTACGCAGCGCAGGGCGGCGGCGACACCTACGGCTACTACGGCTCGTTGAGCGCGGCGAACGAACGCGGCACGGTCCTGGGCAGCTTTCTCAACCATCGCACGGGGCGGGTGAGCTTCAACGTCATCGCCAGCCCAACGCTGAGTCTCGACGCAAGCCTGAGCGTCATTCGCGCCGACGACAAACTCCCGCAAGGGGATCAGTCGAGCTTTGGCTACATGCTTGGCGGCGACCTGGGCTCGCCGCTCACCGTGACGACGACGCCGACGGGCTCGCTCACCGGCGGATGGTTCAACAACAACTTGAGCGTGCGTGCGATCAGCGCGATCATCACGGAAGACAATACCCTGCGCTCCACGCCGTCCGTTCAGCTGCGATACAGTCCGACTCCGTGGTTCACGCATCGGGTGACGGTGGGCGCGGACCTCGCGCGCACCACGCTCTTCCAAATGCTGCCCAAGAATGACAGCGGATGGTACAGCACGATCGCGAACACCGGGTCGGTAAACGTGATCGAGTCGAACACGACGCTCTACACCGTGGACTATCTCGGGAACATCAATCGACGGTTCGGATCTCGCGGCGCGATCTCGTCCGACCTGTCGTTCGGCAGCCAGTGGATCAACACGGTCAATACGGCGGTGAGTGGAGCCGGCCAGGGCCTGCTGACCAATTCGACTAATCTCATATCTGGGGCCACGGTCACCACCGCCGCAGAGGCCTACGGCCAAACGAAGTCGCTCGGCTTCATCGGGCAGCAGCAGCTCGGATTCGAGAATCGTCTGTTCCTGCAACTCGGTGCGCGCCTCGACCGCAATTCGGCCTTCGGATCGAAGGTCGGCTCGTTCTTCCTCCCCAAGGCCGGCGTCTCGTACGTGTTGTCGCAGGAACCATTCTGGCAACGGTTCGCGAGTGTCGTCCCAACGCTTCGTCTGCGCGCTGCCTATGGCACCACCGGACGTTCGCCGAGTGGCGCCGCTGCGCTGCAGACATACAGTCGGGCCAACTATCTGACTGACGGCGGCCTCCTGCTGCCGGGCGTCGCGCCGGGGAGTCCGGGCAATCCCGATCTCAAGCCCGAGCGGGGAATCGAATTCGAAACGGGAATCGACGCGGGGTTTCTGCACGATCGTGTTGGACTCGAGCTCACGTACTTCGACAAGACGACGAAGGACTTGTTGCTGCCGCAGCCCATCGCGCCGTCATCAGGCTTCACGTCCGGCCCGTTGGTGAACATCGGCGAGGTCAGCAACCGGGGCTTCGAGATGTCGCTTCATGCCGCGGCCGTCGAGCGCAAGAACGTCGGCTTCGATCTGGGGCTCAATCTCAACACGTTGACGAACAGGATCGTGCGGATGGGCGACATCACACCGTTCGTCAGCACCAACAACCAGTGTTTCAAACCCGGCGTTGAGATCGCGGCGTGGTGCGTGCCGCGCGTCTTGAGCGTTGATACGATCACGCATCGCTCGATCGTGTCCGACACCGCGCAAGTCGCCGGCGGTCAGTTGCCGAAGTTGGCCGGAAGCATTAACGCGACGCTCACGCTGTTTCACAATCTGCGCATCTACACGCAGCTCGACGGTAAATTCGACTACTCCATCTACAATCTCACACGCGACCTTCGAGACAGAACCGTCTCGCCGCCCAACTCCGCCGACGTGAACCTGCCGGCCGATCACGGAGGGTATTCGGAGTACGAACGTCAACGCCGCCTCGGGCCGTTCTACTCCCAAACGACCGGCGCCTCGGTCGGCGCCGCGGTGGTCCGCGGTCCGTACATCGTGCCCGGCGATTTCATGCGACTGCGCGAGCTTGCGGTCACGTGGTCCCTGCCGGCGCGCGTGTCGCAAATGCTTCGATTGGAGAGCTCATCCCTTTCCGTCGGTGGACGAAACCTGGTGTTGTGGTCGTCGTACGACGGCTGGGACCCCGAAGTCATTGGCGTCATCGACCCGGCCACTCCCTTCCTCGGTGATGTCTTCACAACGCCGCAATCGCGCCGGATGTTCGCCCGCGTCAACGTGCAATACTGAGCAGAATTGAATGCAGTATTGAATCGAACCGGTGGGGCCGTACTTTGGACGTGGCCATTCCACCCTGCGCAATCGAGGCACGCCAATGGGCATTGACGAGATCGCCGACCTCCTCATCTTCGCGTCAGCTGGTCTGTTCGGGACCACGCTCATCTTCGCCACGCTGTGGGTCCGCGCGCGCGAGAGAGCCATTCGTGCGTCGCTCGAGCTACAGGCGCGAGAGAATTCGGCCGCGGAGATGAACCACCTCGTGCACGGCATCGACTCCATAGCCATCGAGGTCGAGCGTATTTCGGAAGCCCAGCGCTTTACCGCGCAGGTGCTGGCCGGGATGGAGCCCGCGTCGGCGCCTCGTCGCGTCCCCGAGCGTGTCATCACGCCGCACTAGGCTGCCTCACTCCTCCGGGCGTTGGATCTGATTGAGGCGCAAAGATCTCGCCTCCCGCGGGAAACCTTTGTGCGAACGGGGCGATTCGTGCACCGGGTGGCTCCATCGTGCGCCTGGCCTCGATCCCTTGAAGCCTGCACCTTCCCCGGTTCACGCTGGAATCAGACGGCGTCCTCGACAAAGATCGAACGCCCAAGACCCCGCGTTCGTAGTCAATTGCAGAAGTCGTGGCCCTCGTCGGACGAACTGCTGTTCACCCTAAACACCACCATGTTTATGACTCGTAACGCCATCGCCCGACCAACGCTGGTCCTCTTCGTCGCGGCGGCGCTCGGCGCCTGTCACAGCGGCGGTGCAACGACCGCAGCGTCACCCGCTCCCGGCGGCGGCGCGGCCGCCAACGCCGCCGCGGCCAAGCCGAGTGGCGGATTGCCGTCCAATGTCACGCCAACAATGATTGCGATGGGCGACTCGATCTTCCACGCGCGCGGCTGCCGGAATTGCCACGGGATGGATGCCAAGGGCGCCAAGAACGGGCCCGATCTCACGTCCGGCAAGTTCACGCACGTGAACGGCAGCTACGATGATTTCGTCCGGATCATCACCACCGGAGTTCCCGCGGCCGAAATCAAAGACCCGTCGCACGTTCAGCCCATGCCGGCCCGTGGCGGTGGACGTCCCGCCCCGCTCACGGATGATCAGATCCGCGCGGTCTCGGGCTACGTCTACTCGCTGAACCACAAGTAGCGGGCTTCAGGCTGTAGGTCTGAGGACCTACAGCCTGAAGACCTACTCGCGCCTCACGCGGCGCAGTACCTGTTGAACGCGCTCACCAACTCGCCCGCGATCACGTCCGCCGGCCGGCCTTCGATCTGCCAGCGCTCGAGCATGAACACGATCTTGCCGTCTTTCAGCAGCCCGATTTGGGGCGACGACGGCGGATATCCCGTGAAATAGCTGCGCGCCCGTTCGGTCGCGTCGGCGTCCTGACCGGCGAACACCGTGGTGGCGACGTCCGGCTTGACGGCGTTCTGCAGCGCCATCGCCACGGCCGGCCGCGCCATACGCGCCGAACAACCGCAGACTGAATTCACGACGACGAGCGTCGTGCCCGTCGAGTCCTTGAGCTTCTCGTCGACTTCCTCGGGTGTGCGCATTTCAACGACGCCCAAGCGAGTCAGGTCCTGTCGCATCGGAGCCACGAGCCGTTCGTCGTACATCTGTTGTGGAAGGCGCATCTCTCTCGTTCCTGCGTTTATGAAATTCTGATCCGGCAGCTCGCAGCCATCACTGGCGCCCGCCGGTCACCACTCGCTCTTACTCGTCGCGCACCAAGGCCAGAATGGCCGCCTGCGGAACGACGAGATACCGATCGCCCTCGAAGGTGATCTCCACCGCCGCCTTCCGGAAAAACAAGGCGTAGTCGCCCTTCCGCGCCTGCATTGGAACGAACTTCGTCGCGCGCTCAGGCGTCCGCCACGGCTCGTCCGAGAATGAATCAGGACTCGGCATGGGCAAGCCCGGCCCGGTGGCCACGATCGTTCCGCCCTGCACAGCCTGGTTGTCGATCGCCGTGGACGGCAGGTACAGGCCCACGTTTGTTCGCTCTTCACCCTCTTCGATGCGCACCAACACGCGATCGCCGACGACAATGAGCTCCTTGTCACGCTTGATCATCACTACTCCGAGGTCGACAGGTGCTTGGTCCTACGTGTCTGAAAGATACGCGCTGACAGAAGGGGGAGTCTGCCGCGTGAGACGGAAGATCGGATAACTGACGACCACGATCGCCAAGGCGTAAAGGCTGTTGCGGCGATCGGCGATCACGGCGCTCACCAGAAAACCGAGCGAACCCAGGAGCACCACGCTGGTCGTCCACGGATGCCCCACCGCCCGATAGGGACGGAGCGCCGGCTCGCGCCGGCGCAGCATAAACACAGCGAGAAACGACAACGAGTAATTCGCCACGAAAAAGAATGCCGCGATTGCAATAATCGTTTCGAAGGTCCCGCTGGCCAGAAACGCCAGAGCCACCGCACCGCTGCCGACGAGCGCCACCACCGGCGTTCCACCGGAATTGACCCGCGTTGCGATCGGAATTCCCAATCCGTCGCGGCTCACCGAGTACATCACTCGCGAGGCCATCAGCAAACACGCATTCACCGCGCTCGGCAGCGACACGATGACCACCACGCGGACGAGCGTCTCGCCACGATCCCCGAATAACGCCTTGGCCACCGTGGCGGCGGCAAGCGGCGACCCGGCCAACGCGCTCGTCGGCACCGCATTCACGAACGCGATGTTGATGAGCAGATAGATCACCGCGACGCTCAACAGTCCGTAGAACATCGAGCGCGGAATCTGTCGAGCCGGATCGTCCAACTCCTCCGAGAAATAAATCGGGCCGGACCACCCATCGTAGGTGTAGACTACGGCCTGCGCCGCGAGCATGAACGCCGCGAATGTCGAAATTGTCGGCGGTGAACCGGATGACGACACGCTGACGTGCGCGCGGCCGGCAAAGATGAAACAGGCCGCGACGAGCGCGAGCAACGCGAGCGCTTTGGCCAAGCTCGTCACGCGCTGCGCGTGATCTCCCAGCCTCGTTCCCCGCACGAGTAGCGCCGTGAACACGACGACCACCGCCATCGCCAGCGGACCCGCCGCTCCCGGAGCGAGCGACGCAACGCTCGTCAGTGATTCGCCGATCACGATCGAGATCGCCGCAGTCGCCGCGCACGTCGAGATCCAATCGATCCAGCCAACGAGATAGCCGGCGTATTCGCCAAAGGCATGGCGCGCGAAGACGTATTGCCCACCGCTGCGCGGAAGCATCGTCCCCAACTCCGACAGCGCGTTGGCGCCGAGGAGCGCGTACAAACCGCCGACGACCCAAATGCCAACGAACAACCAAGGATTCGGCAGAAGTCCGGCGATATCCCCCGGAGTGCGCAAGATGCCGCCACCGATCGTGTTGCCGACCGTGACAGCGAGGCCGAACGACAGGCCGAGGATGCGCAGCAACGACTGTGGTCGACTCACTGCCAATACGATGCGGCACCGGCAGGGCGGTCCGCTAGAGGAGTAACAGCGGGGTGAGTGCGACTCTGGTTATGACACCACGGCACCACCCCCACTGCAACTCTGCTTTCAGAAATGAGGACCGGCCCCCACCCGGGCGCGATACACCACCCCGAAAACACCACGAGACGTTCGACTGAACGCCGCCATGGCTCACTGACAGGTCAACTTTCCGTGCGGCAAAGGCAACGTGCAGTTTTGCGTCGTTCCATCCTGCGTGATCACCACCTTCGCCGTCGCTGAGCCGTCGTACGTGACGACTTCGCGGCGCGACGACGTGGTTGGCGACTGCCCAGTGATTGTCACCGTCGCCGACATGGCGCGAATGACCGTTCCCGCCGTCGGATACACATGGCCGCTCGCGGCCGTCGCAACCGGGATCACGACGCCGACGATCGTATCGCCGGCGGCACGCTTCGCCGAGAATGCGCCTTGCGACGACTTACCCGTGCTCGACTCCGACGCCGCCGACGCGCCGTTGATCGTTCGCTTCGTGCTGCCCGCCGCGAGACCGGTCACCGTCTGACCGCTCGTCTCGCTCAACGTGCTGGTGCTGCTGTCACGACGCGTCGTCGCGCCGCTCACGGTCGCCTTCGTGATCACCGTATTCGTATTGCTGTCGACCTTCGATTGCGCCGTTCCCGTGCTCGTCAGGAACTGCGTCACGCGCGTGATCGTCAATCCGCCGCGTGTCGTCGGACCGCAGGTCACCACACCGTTCGCGAACGTGCACGAATCATCGTGGTGAAAAAATTCGCGGTCGAGCCCATCGCCGAGAAACAATCCGAACAGCCCGCCGCCCATGAAGCCCAGTCCAAAGCCTGGACCGCCGCCGGGACCGTCGAACCCGCGCCCCGGACCGCGTCCATGCCGCGGACCAAACCTCGGCTCGAATGGACCCGCCTCGGGATCGGCGTTGAAGCTGCTTGAGAGCTCACTAAAACCCGACGGTGTCGTTGAGTACGCCGAGGCCATGGTGATGGCGAGATCGCTCGATGGAGCGCTGGTGTCATGACTGCACGCCGCGACCAAAGCGGCGATTGTGAGCAGCGCGACGAGGTTCTTCTTCACGGTGTCATCCTGTGAGTGGTTCATCAACAGGACACGTCAAAAAAAATTCACCCTGACGAATACACGTGAAGGTTTCTTTTTCTCCGACGTGAAGATTTCCAACGCCAAACCCTTCTTCTTCATCTTCTGCTAATGTGATAGCGCGTCCGCGTGCGCGTCGAACACAAAAATGGAAGGCCGCAACGCCAACGGGTTCCAGGTCGGCGCAACAACTTCGCGGAATTGCGCCCTGAGTTCCTATAAAGCGCCGCCGCCAGGAATCCACGCGGCGAGACGCACACGAAGATGCTTGAGCGCCTTCCCCATCTGCGACTCCACCGTCTTCACCGAAATACCCAGCGTCTCGGCGATCTCGGCATAGCGCAATCCCTGTCCGCGGCTCAGCTCGAACACGTGACGACACGCCGGTGGAAGCTCCGCGACCGCCGCGTTGAGCGCGTCTCGCAGCTCGCTCGCCACCAACTTCGATGCACCGGTAGCCGAGATCGTTTCTTCACCAATGAGCTGCGGCTCGGCGCGACGCTCGACCTTGGCGTGGCGAAGTTGGTTGAGTGAGCGATTCCGCGTCGCGCGCAAAAGGTACGCTCGCAGCGATTCCTGGATGACCAGCTCGCCGCGGCGGCGCCACAGCTCCAGCATCACTTCCTGCGCGGCATCCTCCGCGGCGGCGCGATCACCGAGAAACCCCTGTCCGAACGACACGAGGTGCGCGTAGTGCATTCGAAAAATGGCATCAAAGGCGGCCTGATCGCCGGTCCTCAGGCGGTCAAGGAGCGCCCGGTCGTCCATTGGGTGTCAACGAGGGTATGGGTCAGGACCGCGGCGCGCTGTCTGTTCCTGTCAGAGGCGCTGCCCTATACTCCATCCGGCAGCACTTGATCCGATAAGGGTAGCAGTTTCGTCGCGTGTCGATAGGGTATGACCGAAGACTCCTCCCGCCAGTCCAACCCCGCGAACACCACTCCGCCCGACTGGGACGCGCTCGCGCGCTTCCTCGCCGGAGAGAGCGCGCCCGAGGAAGCGGCCCGCGTGGAGCAGTGGCTCAACGCCAATCCGCAGGACCGCGAGCTCGTTCACGGATTGAACGCCGCGATCGTGATGGAGCCGGGACGAGTAGACGTCGACGGGGCGCTCGCGCAAGTGCATTCGCGCTTGAACGAGCCGGCGAGCGAGCCGGCGAGCCAGCCGCGGTTGACCATCGATCGCGGCCGCACAAGTGGTGGACCCACCACACGACCATGGCGCGGCGTCATCGCGGCAACCGTTCTCGCGGCCGCCGCGGTCATCGGCTTTGTCATGCTCCAGTCGTCGAGGTCGCAGCCCATTCAAACCGAACGCGCGCGCACCGCACGCCTCTACAAGACCGCGGTCGGGCAGCGTGATTCCATCCTGCTCGCCGACGGGTCGCGCGTCATTCTTGGTCCCGATAGTCGGCTCGCCGTGCCGGCCGACTATGGAAAGTCCAGCCGCGCCCTCGAGCTCCAGGGCGACGGATATTTCGACGTCCGGCATGACGCAGCCACGCCGTTCTCGGTTCGCATCGGTCGCGCCATCGTCGAGGACATCGGCACCACCTTCACCGTCGAAAGCGACGCCGGCGACACGACGACGGTCGCCGTCATGTCGGGAAGTGTCCGACTGCGCGTCAACGGCTCCGCCGCGACCGCTGGTGAAGTGCTCGCCGCGGGCGATCGTGGATCTCTCGCCGCCCAAGGCGACGTCCGGGCGTACCCGCACACTGTGACGGACGACGCGGCGTGGACCACCGGGCGGCTGGTATTTCGTGATGCCTCGCTGGCCCGGGTCGCAGGGGAACTCCGCCGGTGGTACGGTGTGGAACTTCGTATCGCGGATTCGTCTTTGATCCATAGAACCGTCAATACCTCGTTTAACGGCGAGCCGATCGACGAAGTGCTCAAAATCATCGGTTTGGCGTTGGGCGTGCGTATCGACCGACAGGGGGACAGCGCAACCGTTTCTCTCATTCGCTGACAGATTCCGGCACGGTGATCAGATCTCGCAGGTGGCTCGCGCGCTCACTGTTGGGCGGCGGCGCGGCGCTTTTCGTGGCGCAGGCGTCGCACGCGCAAGCGCGGGCGTGCACCGCGCCTACGGACGCCCCGCAGGCCATCACCGGACGCTGGGCAGCACCGCTCGATCGGATCGTCACCATCCGCGCGACCAGCTTGTCGTTGCGCACCGCCTTGGAACAACTCGCAACGCACGCTGGGCTCCATTTCTCGTACAGCGCCGAGCTACTGCCGCTGGACCGTGGAGTATGTCTCTCCGCTGACGCGACGCCCGTAGGAAAGGTCCTCAGCGATCTGCTCACCAGGACAAACGTCAGCGCCATCCCCGCCGGCGGCGACCAAATCGTTCTTACGCCGATTGCTTCGCGCGTCCCCGGTCCGGATGACGAGGAAATGGCGCGATCGCTCGGGCTGCTGGACCGGGTGGTTGTCACTGGAAGCGCGAACCGCGCCCGCGACCGTGAAGCCATCGTCGGTATGGACGTGGTCACGGGTCGCCAGCTCGCACGCGAGAATACCAGCACGCTTTCGAGCGCCCTCGACAGTTATGTGCCCGGCGTCTGGAGTTGGTCGCAATCGCCTTCAGCCGTCCTCAACTCCTTCGCGAGTATTCGCGGCGCCAGCTCGTTCGGCTTGAGCTATCCCAAGATCTACATCGACGGAATCGAGGTCGCGAATCCGCTGCTGATCAGCCGCTTTGCGCCCGATGCCATCGATCGCATCGAAGTGATTCGCGGTCCGCAGGGCGCCGCTCTCTACGGAGCCGACGCCGTTAGCGGTGTGATCAACATCATCACCCGCCATGACGGTGCCGACGTGGACGGACTTCACGCCTCGGTCCGGTCCACGGCCGGCGTGACGCAGAGCGCGTTCGCGCACGGTGTGCTCAGTCAAGAACACGCGCTCTCGGTCGTGACCGGCACCAGCACCAAGTCGGCCGATCTGCACATCATGGGCGGCAGCATCGGCGACTTCATCCCCAACGGCTACAGCCGCGACTTGCTCGCCAGCGGAAGCGCTCGCGTTGTGGGAACGAGCGGAACGCTCAGCGGCACCGCACGCTTCTTCCTGCAGCAGGCCGGCCGCGCAACGAGCCCGCTGCTCGCGCACCCGCAAACCGTCCCGATCGACAGCGGCATGCTGGTGAGCCAGCAGGCCGCGCTCGCGCCGCAGTCCGTCCAGGAGTACACGCTCGGCGCCATGGCGACATCGAACTCGAGCGATCTTTGGACGCATTCGCTGGTGGTCGGCATCGACGGCTATCGACTGGCGAACGTCCAGACGAACGTCACACCGATTCCAACGCTCGCCGACTCCGCCCTTCGCGCCGCGCAGGGTCGCGCGGATCGCGCCACGCTTCGCGCAAGCAGTGTCCTCACCCTCAACGGCAGCGAACCGACGCGTGGCGCGGTGACCTTCTCGGCCGAACACTCCGAGTTGCGAGAGAGTGCGGTGAGCAGCCAAGTCGTCTCGTCCTTGGGACGCGGGACCCAGTCACGCCCCGCGTCCACGATCGTTGATTGGCAGTCCAGCACCGGGTTAACAACGCAGGGCACAGCGACGCTCGGCAACACCTGGTTCCTCAACGGTGGCGTCCGACTCGAGCACGACAGCCGGCTCGTCGGCGTCGCGGACATTGTCGCGCTCCCCATGCTCGGCGCCGCTGCAGTGACCAATCTCGGGCCGGTCACAGCAAAACTACGCGCGGCTTATGGCAAGGGCATTCGACCCGTGTCGTCACTCGGGCGCGCGCAGTTTTCACCGCTTCTCTACGCCTCAAACGCGCAAATGTCGCTCGGCGCGGAGACGCAGGCCGGGACTGAGGTGGGCGCCGACCTGCTGTTTCGAGGCTCCTCGCTCAAAGTCACGCGCTTCGACCAGCGCGCGTCGGGCCTCATCCAACAGGTCGCGGTCGCCGCTGATTCGAACTTTCTGTCGCACCGAATGACGTTTGCCCTCGAAAACGTCGGCGAGATTTCGAACCGCGGATGGGAGATCGAAGCGGGCACCGAGCTTTCGCGGCTCTCGGTCTCGAGCACGCTGTCGTTCGTCGACAGCCGAGTGGAGCAGTTGGCAAAGGGCTATTCGGGCGATTTGATGACCGGCGACCGAATGCTCCAGGTGCCGGCGAGCACGGGCAGCCTGAACTTGTCCTGGCTGGGCAACCACTGGTACGCATCCCTCGCCGGGTCGCGCGCGTTCAACTGGATCAACTACGACGAGCTCGCGCTCACCAAACAATCGCTGGACGCCAACCGTTCGGCGCGCGACCTGATGGGAATTCAGCTCCGGCGATACTGGCGCACCTATAACGGCGGATTGCGCCTCAGGGCGTCAGCATCGCGTGATCTTCGCGACACTTTCTCGATACAGCTGAGCGCCGAGAACCTGTTGAACTATCAGCGCGACGAGCCGGACAACATCACGGTCGTCCCAGGCCGGACCATCATGACGGGCCTCAGGGTGAAGTTCTAACCGAATCCGGCCGCCGCTCTCACTTCTCCGCTCCGGTTCCGGATACGGTGAAGTTGGCGAAATCTCCGTTTGACGCATCCCCCACCCACAGTCCTACGCCGCCACGACGAACGGCTCGGAGCGATTGGACGCTGAGCACGGGCGTGGACGACCCGTTCAAATAGACGCGGACATCGGGGCCGTGAACCGAAACCCGAACGTGGACCCAGTCATCGGGTTTGAGATCTGGCGGAACTGATTTCTCATAGACTCCCGGGTGTTCGGCCCTGAGCTTCTCCCACGAAAACACCGGGTACGACGTGTACTGCACGGCGTGCGCATGCCGGGTTGAATCCGCCGCGCGAAAGTTGAATGGGCGGAGATACACGATTTCCGCGTCCGTGCCCGATACGGCGTGAAACATCACGCCGACAAAGCTCTTTTGAAGCTCGTCGCGCCCGCGCGCGTCGAACTCGATCTCACCGTCTGTAAACACGACGTTCGAGTTCCAGGCGCTGCCCGACCCTGGGCGCTCATCGAAACGCACCGCGCGACGGCCGTCCACCGTCAGATGCTCAACGGTACGATCTACGAGGTGCCAGCCGTCGCCCGTCCCAACGTCGAGCGCAACGACCTTTCCCGCCGGCGCACCCTGCGCCTCTGAGGCGCGCGCAAGACTGCAGAGCAGGAGCGTGGCGGCGATGACGCAATGCGTCGCGAAACGCTGTCGCATAGGTGTGAAGAGTGCCGTGTTACGGTGACGACCTCGGGACAACCGCGTCGGCCGGATCGTCGTCCTCGTGGACGATGGTGCGCCGTACAATCTGGACAACCGCCGCGGTGACCACTCCCCAGAGGATGATCGCCAGCCCGCGAAAGAGCAGAGCGTGGAGACTCATCCCCACCCAGTCATCCCAGTGCGCGCGCACAGTGCCATTCGCCTCGTGCCCCACGGCGATCAGGAGGGCGCTCGTGGCCATCTCCGCCACCACCTCGACCAGGGCGAACACGGGTGCGCGCCACAGATACTGGTGGATGGGATAATTGGCGAGATGCGCGGTCACCATGCCCAACAGCAGTACGAGTCCGAGCGAGAAAGTCCCGCCCAGATACAGCCAATTGTTGGAGCCGTGCGTGAGCACGAGGACGCGATACAGGCGCACTAGCACGCCTGTGACCACGGCCATCTCACCGAGCGAGAACGAGAAGCGCCGAAACGCCTTCGGCTCCTCGATCTTGAACTCGATCGTCTGTCTGGGAAAGAAACTCGGCATGGTCGACCCCCTCTTAGACAAACGAATCGCTAAAAGGGTGGCAACGTGAGCTGTTCACGACCAACCCGCCGACGCAGCCACCGGAGCGTCCCTCATCAAGGCAACGAGGATCTCCTCGAGCTTCTCGAACGCAAACGGCTTGGTCAAGATAGGCTGCATCATCGAGCCCATCCGTTCGCTGTTGGCAACTACATCGCCAGTAATGAACACCGTTCGGGCCGCGAGTCCAGGGTAGTCCTGCCTTAGGCGGTCGTGGAACGACGGGCCATCCATTCCGGGCATCCTGAGATCGCAGACGATCGCATCGACGCTCGTGTCGCGGATCAGCTCGAGCCCCTCGAGGCCGTCGCCGGCCGTCAGAACCGAGAAGCCACGCAGCTCGCCAAACGCCTGCACTCCCGACCGCAATGAAGCCTCGTCGTCTATGAACAGCAGGCGGATTCCGGATAGGCGCGAGCGCTGTATCAGCCCACTGGAATCTCCGCGGTTCACGTCTCGGACGCTGTCCGTGACCGCCGGCAAGGTTACGCGAAGCGTCGTCCCCGCCGCCGACGTGTTCGCAACCTCGATCTTGCCGCTGTGCGCCGTGATGATGCCGTAGCTCACGCTCAGACCGAGCCCCGTGCCTTCGCCTTCGCCCTTCGTCGTGAAGAACGGCTCGAAGATGTGCGCCTTTGCTTCGTCGGCAATGCCAGGCCCCGTGTCGCGCATGTCCAGCACGACAGACTCGCCGTCGCTCCACGTCGATACATGCAGCGAACCGCCGCCGAGCGTCCCCATCGCTTGGATCGCGTTGGTCACGAGGTTGAGGCAAACCTGCTGCAGCTGTCGCGCGTCGCCAACCACCGCGGGGATGTCGGTCGCGAGATCCGTCTCGACGTTGATCTTGTTCGAGACGAGTTGATAGCCACGGAGTCTGAGCGTCCGCGCAACGACCCCGTTGAGATCGATCGGTTCGCGTCGCGGCTCGCTCCGTCGCGCAAACGCGAGCAGGTCTTTCACCACTTGACTCGCACGCAGCGTTTCGGACTTGATGACCTCGATCGAATCGCGCTGCGCCGCCGTCAATCCCCCGTCGCGCAGCAACAGTTGCGCGAACGCGCTGATGCTGCTCAGCGGGTTGTTCACCTCGTGCGCGACGCCGGCCACGAGCTCGCCCACTGCCGCGAGACGGTCTGATTCCATCAAGCGGACGCGCATCTCGCGCTCGCTCGTCATGTCGCGCCCAACGAGCAGCACGCTCGGCGGATCGGCCTCGGGGAGACGGCTCATGGCCACCGCAACCAACCGTCGCGCGCTCCCACCGCGGCTTTCGTGCTGGAACGCAACCTCCACCCGCGTGGGCGAGCCGGCGAACGTTGTCGCAAGGGCGGTGCGCAGCTTCTCGCGATCCGCGTCGACGACGAGATCGATCACCGGCCGGCCAACGACCTGCAGCGGATCGGAGCCCGTGACATCACGGACCGCATCGTTTGCTTCGCGAATGCGTCCGCTCTGCAGCACCGTGAACACCGCGTCAGGCGCGGCGCGGAACAGTGTGCGAAAGCGCCACTCGGCCTGTCGCAGCGTTTCAACCAGCTCCGCATTTTCGAGCGATACGGAGAGGAGGTCGCCCATCGCCTCGATTCGCTCCAGATCCGCCGGCGTGAACGTGCGCGATTCCGCGGATACAATCACCACGGCACCAATTCGTTCACCGCGGCGGGAGATTGGACTGATCGCCACGCTACCGATGTGATCCTTCACGCGTTCGTAGATCTGCGGGGCAAGCTCGTCAGCGTGCGCATGCATGTCCTGCATGGCCCACGGCACGCCGGTTCGAATGACGCGACCCATGGCCGAGTTGCTGATGGGTACCGCAATGCCGGCAATGCCGGCGATCACGCCCGTGGCAACGACAATGTGAATTTTGCCGTCGTCGCCGACCATTCCAACGGCGCCGCCATCGGCCTGCGCGATATCCGCCACCGCTTCGAGAAAGCGCTCGAGCACGCGCTGCGGATTCAGTTCGAGCGTGATCTGCTGCCCGAGCCACCACATGCGCTGCAACACGCGCTGCGCGTCGTCCAGTTGAATGGTGCGGCTGACGACCGCCTGTTCCAACGTTGCCGTGAGCAAACGGCCCTCGGCCATCGATCGAGCCATCTCGAGCGCGGATCGCTGCTCACGTCTGAGCACCATCCAGCCGCCGATCATCGCCAATCCGGCGAGCGTGGCAATGGCCAGCAGCTCGAGGACGACTCGACCGTGCACCATCGCGTGCAACTTTATGAGCAGCGCAGTGCCAACGACGACGCAGGCAAGCTGGGCCGGAATCACCATCCGAGTAATGACGGAGCCGTTTGATTCAAGCCGTCGCATCAGGAATTGCTGGATTTCGCGAGAGATTCAGCCGGCGGCGGCCAGATCAAAAAAAACCTCATGCGCGCATCCGCGCATCGTGCTTGCCTTCGAAAAGCTGGACCGGTGACGAACTCGACTGCCCCTGCGCTCGCCGGTCCCTTGGTGATAGACGCGTAACTGGAGCTTGCGTTGCGCGGTCAGGGCAGCGCAAAGGCAATTAACTTGGCACCGGCAGCCGCGCCGGTCGCGATAACCACGAACTGCTTTCCGGCCTTTGTTCGGTACGTCATCGGAACGGCGTACGCGCCCTGTCCCAGTTCCGCTGACCATAGCGGCGCGCCATTCTGCGTATCCAGCGCGTAGAGCGTCGAGCCACCTCCGGTGGCGAAGATGAGGCCGCTTGCCGTGACAATCGGGCCCGGCGAGCCGGCAACTCCGACCGGCGGGAGATTGAGCCCTTTTAGTAACGGATGGTTACGAATTGCCGGCGTATCCCCCAGCGGAACGTTCCATTTCTCGTCGCCTGTATTGAGATCGATCGCCACCAGGGTCCCGTATGGCGGCTTGTTGATCGGGAGCGGTTGCGTCCGCTGCGAGGTGTCGCGTGACGGCATCACGATTCGCAACGATTGCCCAGCCATGTCCATCGCATAGTCCGCATCGAGCGTATCGGAACGCGACGGGCGAACAATCCTGTACAGGGCGGGTTGGTTCGTCGACTTGATGTAGATGATCCCGGTCGACGGATCGAACGCGCCGCCGCCCCAGCCTGCGCCACCGATCGCGCCCGGCATCACGATCGTTCCTTCAACCGACGGGGGCGTGAAGAGCGGCCCAAGCCGGAGCTCTTTGATCGCATCGAGCGCCTGCGCTTTGATCTCCGGCGTGAAGTCGATCAGATCATTGTAACTGAATCCCTGTTTCGCAAACGGCTTTGGTCGTGTCGGAAAGGGCTGTGATTGTGCGGCGACTTCTCCCGGCACGTCGCTCGCCGGAACGGAGCGCTCCTCGATCGGCCAGATTGGTGTGCCATCCACACGATCGAACACGAAGAGAAAGCCCGTCTTCGTCGGCACCGCGACGATGTCGCGTGACCGTCCGTCGATCTTCACCGTCGCGAGTACCGGCGCCGTGGGCAGATCGTAGTCCCACAGGCCATGATGCACGGTCTGGAAATGCCACACGCGCTTCCCATTTCTCGCGTCCAGACACACGATCGACTCCGCATACAGATCGTTGCCCTTTCGCGCGCCGCCGTACCAATCGTTGCTCGGCGTGCTCACCGGCAGGTAGATCAATCCGCGGCGATCGTCGACGCTGAACGGCGCCCACACATTCGTGTGCCCCGCGGTGCGCCACGACTCGCTCTGCCACGTCGATGCGGCTTCTTCGCGCGCGTTGCGCGGCACCGGGCTAAAGCTCCAGGCTCGCTTGCCGGACTTCACATCGAACGCCTGCACGTCTCCCGGCGGATCGTTGGGATAGACCAGCCGGTCGGCGACGCCGTTCCCGACGATCACGAGATTTCGCCATATCACAGGCGGCGACGTCTGCGTGTAGTGCAGCTTGTTTACGCGCTTGCCGTTGCTGCCCAACTCTTTCGTGAGATCTACGACCCCGGTGTCGCCAAAATCGCGAATCGGACGACCGGTCGACGCGTCGAGCGCGATGAGGTTCCAACGGCTGTTCATGAAAACACGCCGCTGTTTTCCGTCGGTCCACGTCGCCACGCCGCGATGTACGAACCCGGTGCCGTTCGGCGGCTGTCCGGCCAGATACGCCTTGGGGTCGTATGCCCAGAGCTCGCGACCGGTGTTCGCGTCCAACGCGACCACGCGATTGTACGACGTGCTGAGATAGAGCGTGTCGCCGATCATCAGCGGCGTCGCCTGGAAATTTCCCGGACGGGTGCGCGGTGCCGTGTTGGCCGTCTCACCCGTGGCCCACTCCCACGCGCGCGCCAGCGTGGCGACGTTGCCGCGGTTGATGTCGGTGAGCGTTGAGAATTTTGTCGCGGCCAGGTCGCCGCCAAACGCCGGCCACTCAGCGCCGGCCTGGCCGCGCGCCGCGGGAGCGACCATCAACAGAGCACATATGGAAACTGGAATAGACCGATGGCGCCGTATCATGATCCTCTCCGCGGAAGGCCGCGTTCCATCTCGTGTGCCGCGCGCAACGAGAGCGCGCAGAAGGTCAGTGTCGCGTTCGCGCAGCTTCCGCTCACACACGTCGGCGCCCCCACCACGAACATGTTCTCGTGGTCGTGTGCGCGGCCCCACGAATCCACAACACTCGACGCGGCATCGTTCCCCATCCGGCACCCGCCCGACGGATGATCTTGAAAGTTGTCCACCGATGTGCGCAGCAAATTCCCACGCCCCGCTTTTGCCATGCTGCCGAACACCGTCTTGATCGACGTCTCCGTCTCGGCCCGCAGCGCAATCGATTCCGGCGCATCGCGAAACTCGAGCTTGGGCAGCGGATCACCCCACTCGTTCTTTCGGGTCGCATCCAGCGTGAGCTCGCTCGCCCGATCGGGAATTACGTCGTAATACGATCGCACCCGCGCGGTGCCGGTCCGCGTGCGACCCCGCCAATCGTCGAGCACCGCGTCGCCGAGCATCACAGCGCCGCTGTCATCGGTGAGCCGGGGCGTTTTGCCAACCGATGATTCCCAGATGCGCAAATCATGTCGGATGTACGTGCTGCCCTCTTTGGGCCGCATGAATTGCTTCGTCACCAGGCTGTGCTGCTCGTTGATTCCCGGATACAATCGGAGCGGCAGATCCACGTAGCCCTGCACGTTTCGATGCCCGGCGAGATATTTGCCCACGAGGCCGGATGCGTTCGCCACGCCGTTCGGCGCGCGCGTCTGCGCCGAGAGCAGCAACAGATGCGAGCTCCACGTGTAGCCCGCCGCGACGACGAACACTTTCGCGTGCAGCTCGATCGGATCGTTCGGATGATCGCGGTCGACCGCCACCGCATGTGAGATCCGTTTGCCGCTCGCGTCGAGCACGAGTCGGCGCACGAGCGTCCTGGTGACCAAGCTGATCTTGTTGGCGCGCCTCAACGCATCCCACGTGAAGTCGGGCGAATACTTCGCGCCAATCGGACAAACCGGTGTGCACGTATCATTTCGACAACATTGGGCGCGTCCGCGATACGCCACGGAGTTCTTTGCCGACGGCTGGCTCCACGTCGCGATGCCCGCGGCGGCCGCCCACTTTTTCAGCAGCTCGAGGTTGTACGTCAGCGGAAGCGCCGGCATTGGAAACGGCTTGCTGCGCGGATCGAGGTCGGGTGGTCCCTGCTCGCCGGCCACGCCCATCAGCTCTTCGGCTTCCTGATAGAACGGCTGAAGATCGTCGTAGGAGATCGGCCAGTCCGATCCAACGCCGAACAAACTGTGCTGCTTGAAGTCCTCGGGAGAAAACCGCGGCGTCACTCCGCCCCAGTGCATCGCCAGTCCGCCCACCTGCATCGAACGCGATTGCAATGGGCCATCGATTTCGTATCCGTCGATGTGATCGCGCCCCCAGGGATTTTGTCCATAGCGAAGAAACTGCTCGCGCATCGCGGCACGTTGAGCGTGCGGAACCGTCTCGTCTCCGGCTTCCACAACGACGATCTTGGCGGACGTCGTTCGCGACAGCCGGTCGGCAACCATCGCCGCGGTGATTCCCGAGCCGACAATGCAGACGTCGCACTCGATCGCGCGTCGCGTCATCGTTCGCTCACTTTCAGCATTGGAAGTGGCTTGCGTGCGGACGCCGACAGCGGGCGGCAGGTGGCTTTTCCGATCTTCGATTCGTAGCACAGATCAGCCGCCGCCGAGCTGTCGTAGAAGTGCGCGAGCACCGCAACGGCGACGTGCTTGGCATCGGCGACGGCGGGAAGGCGGTCGAGACGCTGTCCCGCCAGCGCCGACCGCACGATCGTTTGACGATCAGCGATGCTCAGTTCTCGAAATGCGCGCTGGTGCTTTGTGCGCGCGGCGGCGTCAAGCTCGTCGAGCTGCGCTGTCCATCGCGTGACCGGCGTGGGTCCGGTAACGCGCAGCCGCGATGTTCCGTACCCGTGATTGAGCTCGGCGCCCTCGTGATACCCGGAGCCCCACTCGCGAAACGCCGCTGCATCGTTCGACGCGCCGGTCTTGCCGAGCGACGACGGCAGCACGCATTCCGCGAGCGCGTCGAGCGTGGCGGGATTGGACTGAAGATGAATGACGGCGGCGGCGTGGGCGCGACGCACGAACAGCGCGAGGGGCACAGCACTCGCCAGCGAGGCGAGAAACGTGCGGCGGGACAGGGTGGCCATTGCTCCACGATGGCGCCCGGTAGATCGTGGCGCCAGAGCGTTGTGACCAACCGAAGGTTCAGGTGCCTACTTGATCCAATGGCCGATGCGCGTCCAGCGAATGTCGGAGATCGGCGGTATCGGCCGATCGCTCACCTGACCATTGCACGGACTCTCGGCGGCATCGGGGCCGGGAACGTATGAGTAATAGACAAATAACGGACGGCCGCGAACGTTGGCCCTCGGGACCACGCCCCAGTACCGGCTGTCCTTGGAGCAATATCGGTTGTCGCCCATCATGAAATAGTGATCGCTCGGAACGAGCAGCGGGCCCCAATTGCCGAGCGTCGGTTGCGCCGGCGGTGGTCCGAAGCGCGAGGCTTTGATCTCGATTTTGCGCTGCCAATCGAAGTTCGGAGCAATCTGACTGTTGTCGCCGGTGGGGTTGGAGGCGGCAAATCCTTGGCGCTGCGCGATGCCGTTGAGGTACAGCACACCATCGCGCATGTAGAGCGTGTCGCCGGGCATGCCCTTGAGCCGCTTCACGAGCGTGGGCGTGAAGTCAGGCCCGTTGTCCGCCTGATACGGGGACTCGAAGACCACGACGTCGTCGTGCTTGGGGTTCGTGTACCCAGGGAGATGCGAGTTTGTGAACGGAATCGTGGGACCGTACGCGAGCTTGTTGACGAACAGCCAGTCGCCGATGAGCAGCGTGGGGATCATGCTCCCCGAAGGAATGCGGAACGCCTCGACGAACAGCGTTTTCACGAACAGGTAGATGATGATCGCGCCGGCGAGCGACTTGAAGTTCTCCCACGCCCAGCGTCCGCGCGGTTGCGCCGGTTTGTTTTTTCCGCCGCCGGTGCGCGCCTGCGACACGACGCTGCTGGATTTCGCGTTCTTTGCTGCGGATGAGGGGGAGGGTTTCGCCATGGTGGTGCTTGAGCGCGTGGAGGGCGGAGTGGGTTGGACGACAAATCTACGAGGAGTCTTACGCGGCGCGCGCATCCGGAGTTCCGTTCGCGTAAATGCAGCGGGGGGACGTGCCAATGAGCACGCCCCCCCGAGTGCAGACCACGAAGAACTCTACTTGATGTGCTTGTTGACGAGCTTGGTCATCTCGAACATCGAGACCTTGGTCTTGCCGCCGAACACGGCCTTCAGCTTGTCGTCGGCGTTGATCATGCGGCGTTCCTTGGCATCCTGGAGGCCGTTCTTCTTGATGTACTGCCAGAGCTTTTTCGTGATCTCTGTGCGCGGGATCGGATTGTTTCCGACCACCGCTGCGAGCGCCGGAGCTGGCTGCTTCGGCGCCATGAACGCGGCGTTTGGCGTCCGCTTCGCACCGGCCTTCTTTGCCGCTTTCTTGGCTGGCTTCTTTGCAGCCTTCGCCGGCTTTTTCGCCGCGCTCTTCTTGGTGCCGCCTTTCTTGGCGGCCTTCTTTGCTTTCTTTGCAGCCATTCTCTCTCCCGGTAGATGGAATGGTTGGGGGTTGAATCCCGTGAAGTTTGTCGATTTCCCCTATGAAAACCGACCACCTTCCGAGGGCGAAAGGTATAATCATCGGCGTAGGACGCAATAGGGAAATCGATCTTTCCCCTATGAGAATCGATGATTTCCCCTCTGAAAACGGTCTGCGTTCACGCATTCGCTCGACCGTATTCACTCGCAACACCGTCAGTTTTCACTCGAGGAAACGCGTTTTCTCCTCTGAAAAACGCACGAACTGCGCAACGCGCCGGCGCACGCGACGATCATTTCAGTTGCACACTCAGCCAATCCGCGATCGCGCCGAGTACCTCGCGGCGCACACGAAGCGACGGCAGCGACGCGTACGCGAGGGTGCCCGCCGCGTCTCGAAACGCACCGCTCGGGTCGGCAACAAAGAGGTGATTCGTCTCTGGAAACGTGCGAACCGTCACGCCCGTGTTCCCACCGGAACGGAACGCCGCACCCAGCTTCGTCGCCTCGCTCAGCGCGATCTGTCGGTCCGTTTCCCCATGAAGAATCAGCACCGGCGTCCTCACACGACGCGCGACAACGCTCGGATCGTAGGCGAAGAAGAACGTCTCCCACGCTCGCTCGGACGCGAGCGAATCGGCCGAACGAAGCGCGCGCGCCATCGTCGAATCACGCACCGCCCCCTGCAGACGCGCGACGCTGTCGATCAAATAACGATTCTGCTCAGCGACGATCTCGCGCCCGGTCGACGCATTCCCAGCCATCGAGACGATCGCGCGGATTCCCGGATCCGCCGACGCAACCATGGGCGCGATGATCGCCCCTTCGCTGTGCCCCACCAAGCCGATGCGCGCGACGTCGATCTCCGAACGCGTCCGCAGGTACGCAACCGCCGCACGAATGTCGTTCGCGAAATCCGCCGTCGTCGCCGTGAGAGGACCTGCATCCGATCCACCCACACCACGATCGTCGAGACGCAAAACCGCAATTCCACGACGACCCAGCGTGTCCGCCAACTCGCGAAACGGCCGATAGCCGGGCAGCGCCATCGACTCCTCGTCACGATCCTCCGGACCGGAACCGGTAATCGTGACGATTGCCGGAGCACGGCCACTCGCACCGCCGCGCGGAATCGTCAGCGTGCCGGTGAATCGTAGTCCAGCCGGCGTTCGCACCTCCACACCCTCAGCCGTGTATGGCGCGCCCCCCGGAGCCGCGTATCGATCCGGCGCAGTGAGTCGCACGTCATCCGCGCGCACGATCGTGATGTTTTGCGCCGGCACCGCGCCACTCAGAAATCGTCCGCTAGGCGATATGGCCAGGCGCGCCGAGACATTGCCGAAGTCGATCGTCGCGGAGTCCTTCCCAATGAACGTGACGGTGAGTGGAGTGGTCTGGGCCACCGAGGTCACGAAGATTGGATAGACCACCGTGCTCTGGAGCAGACCGATCGCGCGAGCATGCAGGACAACCTGCTCCATGAACGCCGACGAGCCGTTCACGAACAGCATCGCGCCGGACAGCGTCGAGAGGCGCACCACGCCGCCGCCCATGTCAGCCACCACGCTGTCGCCCTCGAAGTGCAGCGTTCCCTTTCGGCCAACCGTGTCGCCGGAGGTCGCAAAAATTCGCGTCTCCATCTGCGTCACGAGCCCGTTGGGAGACAACGTTGCACGATAGGTGATGCGCGACCCGCGCACCCGATCGAGCATCTCACCGCTCAGCTCAGTCGCGGTCCGCGTGCTCCGTTCGGCGAAAATTGTGTCTTTGCCGGAAAGCATGTAATAGCCGGAGCGCTCCGGCGCGGTCTGCGCCCGCAACACGAGTGGCGCAGCCAGCAGCAAACATGAGAAGCGAACCACCCTCATCGTGCAAACGAATCCAGCAGGGCCATCATCTGAACGTCGTACGGGTCCGGCGTCGCATCGTCGTCGCCGATGTCCATGGTCAGCTGCGGCGTCTCGAGAATGAGCGGAATGCCGTGCGAACGGCTGTCGGCAAACAACTGGCGGAACGGCTCGACACCGATCTGCCCGTCGCCAATGAGCATGTGGCGATCCTTGTTGGACGCGAGCGCGCCCTCGCTGTCGTTCATGTGAATGAAACCGGGCGCCTCGCCAGTCTCTTCGACGAACTCGTCGAGGATTCGAGACACAGCGCCCTCGTCCGCGCGCAAATCGTAGCCCGACGCGTAGAGGTGGCAGGTGTCGAGGCCGTAGCCCGTGCGCGAGCGCAAATGCTTGGGCACATGGCGGAGAATCGCGCCCACTTCCGCCGCGGTCTTGGCGAACGTGCGGCCGGCGCCAGCCGTGTTTTCCACCAGCACGCGGGTGTTGCCGTTGGGAACGTGCTCGAGCGCGTGGACGATCGCGCCGGCGACGCGCTCTGCCGCGGCCTCACGATTGTCGTCGGTGGCCGCGCCGGGATGAAAACAGATCGACCCGATGCCGAGCGCGGTGGAACGCTCCAACTCTTTGGCCAATCCGCCGCGGGCGCGCGCAGACTTTTCTTCCTCCGGCGTCGCGGTATTCAGCACATACGCGGAGTGCGCCATGACGTATCGCGGGTCGATCCCCGCTTCGGCCAACGCGGCGCGGAACCGATCGACGCGCTCAGGTTTGATCGAAACCTTGTCGCCGTAATATTTCGGAATCGCCGTGAAGATTTGCAGCGCCTTCATCCCCGACGCCCCCGCTCGACGAGCGGCCATGTGGATTCCGCCGTTGTCGATCGTGTGAGCGCCGAAGTAGTGGGTCATGGAGCGTGTTCCTTCCAGAGGTCGATCATTCGTGAGCGGCCAACGTAGTCAACACTCTGCGGATTCTTCAAGCGTCGCAAGCGGCGGACGACCTCGGCGATTCGCAGCGCCTGCTCGTGGATGACATCGAGCAGCTCGTTGCGTTCGCCCTTCTCATCGAGATCCATGATCATCAGCTCGGCGTTCCCGAGCAGCGCCGACAGCGGGTTGTTGATCTCGTGCTGCAGCGCGAGCGTGGCCTCGCCAATGCCCGACAGCCAGCGCGCTTTCGACAATTCCTCTTCGGCGCGGCGCCGGGCGGCGTCTTGCGCCATGCGGCGGCGCGCCATGATGAGTCGGGCGCGCAGATCTTCCGGCGTCGTCGGTTTCGCGATGAACTCGTCGCCGCCCGCGTCGAGCACCACATCCAACGTTTCCGGCTGGTCGCGGCCCGTGAGAAAAAGCACGAAGACTTCACGCTTTTCATCGACCTCACGAATCCGGCGGCACACTTCAATGCCGTCCACGTCCGGCATGTCCACGTCGAGGACCACGAGATCTGGATGCCATTCCTCGAACATCCGCCACGCGTCGGCGCCATTGGTCGCCACTTCGGCCTCGTGGCCGAGCTCGGCCAGCACGGCCAGCACGAGTAGGCGGACGATTGGATCGTCGTCCGCCACGAGGGCGCGCAGTGCGGGGCGAGTCTCTTCTTCGATCATCGAATTTGTCCTGAGCGCACGACGTGCGTCGACGTGCTGTCAGCCGTACGTTGCGTTGTCCATGCTACCGCAAGATGGTGCCCCGCGAGGGCTACCGCGGGCTGCGACGCCATGTCGATGTCGCGTGACGCGGTCGCATGCCACTCGAAGATGTGCCCCTGGCTCGAGGATATCGCGACGTCGACCTGACGCCGCGTTCCGTTCGGTTCCTCGTACGCCACGGCGACACGCTCCGCATCGGCCGCGATCGCGGTCGAGACGAGCCGTTCTCCGTAGATGACTGCAACCGGTGAGTGGAGCATTGAGCTCATGAAATGAGCAAAGAAGACCCCCGTGCCTTCGGGGGCGACCATGGAATACGCGAGATGGAGGTCGTCCCCAACTACGGCCACCGCCGGAGGAGGACGCCTGCAGCCGTTCGAGCTGACATCGGAAGTATCGACCGCCGTTGCAGTTCCCCAAGTTTTTCCGAAATCGGGCGAGCTCGCCGCCTCCAGACGGGCACTGCTATCGGGCCTGACCGACCACCAGACGGCGTAAACGTGCGCACTCCCCACGGCGGTGCGCACCGACGATACGCAGAGGCCCGCCGCGGTGGGCAATGCGGCCGGAGAAGCCGCTTCGGCGGCAAAGTGCGCGTTTCCCCCCGTGTCGACGATGAGTCGCGTGGCAGCCCCCGCCTGCCCCAATGCGACCGGGTCGGTCCATTCGACCGAGGGAGACTCGCAGGCGGTGAGGGCGATCAATGGCAGAACAACGAAGGCGCGGCGCATTATGGGAGAATAGTCGAGCGATCGGACCGGCTGACAGCCCAGCCGCTGCCGATTAGCTATCAACACACAACGACAGACAAACGGTCGATGGCCGCTCGGGCATCAGCCGCCGACAGTCGCCAGCCCACACAGGACTCTTTACCATGGCCGTGACCACTCCCCCATCTCGCACCACCGCGCCCGCAGCGACAGCCGATCACACGTCGTCCGCCGGAGCGCCGCTCGCCGCGTTCAGCGGCACGCGTCGTGTTCCGCCGCCCACCAACGAGCCGATCAAGAGCTTCGCGCCCGGATCGCCCGAGCGCGCGACGCTCAAAGACAAGCTCAAAGAAATGGCCGGCGAGCGGATCGACATTCCGATCATCATCGGTGGCAAAGAGGTGCGCAGCGGAGAGACGGCGCAGGCGGTCATGCCTCACAACCATCGCCACGTGCTCGGCGATTGGCACAAGGCATCCACCAAACACGTGCGCCAGGCAATCGACGCCGCGCGGGTCGCGCGCGCCGACTGGGCCAATTGGGCGTGGGAAGATCGCGCGGCGGTGTTCCTGAAAGCGGCGGAGCTGCTGGCAACGACCTGGCGGTCCACGCTCAACGCATCAACGATGCTCGGCCAATCGAAGACGGTGTTTCAGGCGGAGATCGACGCCGCGTGCGAGTTGATCGATTTCTGGCGCTTCAATCCCGCGTACGCGCAGGAGTTGCACGACGAGCAGCCGATGTCGAACAACGCCATGTGGAATCAGCTCGACTACCGGCCGCTCGAGGGATTCGTGTACGCGGTGACGCCGTTCAACTTCACGTCGATCGCCGGCAATCTTCCCACCGCGCCGGCGCTCATGGGCAACACGGTGATCTGGAAGCCGGCGTCGAGTGCGATGCACTCCGCGTACTACCTCATGCGCTTGCTCGAGGCGGCGGGTCTCCCGCCGGGCGTGATCAACCTCGTGCCGGGCGACGCCGCCGCCATCTCCGATGTGCTGCTGTCCGACCGCGAGCTCGCCGGCGTGCATTTCACGGGGAGCACGAGCGTGTTCAACAGCATGTGGAAGACGATCGGTGCGAATATGTCGCAGTATGCTACTTATCCGCGCATCGTCGGAGAAACGGGCGGCAAGGATTTTATCGTCGCGCACCCGTCGGCCGACCGGCAGGCGCTCGCCGTTGCCATCGCCCGCGGGGGCTACGAGTTCCAGGGACAAAAATGCTCGGCGGCGAGCCGCGTCTACATTCCGCGCTCCATGTGGAACGATGTGCGCGATCGCACGGTCGCCATGATCGAAGACATGCAGATGGGCGACATCACCGATTTCCGCAACTTCATGGGCGCCGTGATCGATGAACGGTCGTTCACCAAGATCAGCGAGTATCTCGACGACGCGCGCAGGAACGCGACGATCGTGACCGGCGGCGTCGCGAAGGGCGACGAAGGCTATTACATCCGGCCCACCCTCGTGGAAGCCAAGGAGCCGGGATACCGGCTGCTGTGCGAGGAAATTTTTGGACCGGTCGTCACTGCGTACGTTTACGAAGACGACGACTGGAGCGACATTCTCAAGGTCGTCGACACGACGTCGCCGTACGCGCTCACGGGCGCGGTATTCGCGAACGATCGCGCCGCCGTGCGCGAAGCCATGCTCGCACTGCGCAACGCCGCCGGCAACTTCTACGTGAACGACAAGCCCACCGGCGCGGTGGTGGGTCAGCAGCCGTTCGGTGGGGCGCGCGCGTCGGGCACGAACGACAAGGCAGGCTCCAAGCTCAACCTCGTGCGTTGGGTGAGCGCCCGCTCGATCAAGGAGACGTTCTCGCCGCCGCTCGACTATAAGTATCCTTTCATGGCTGAGAAGTAACGAACGACGCGGCGCGCGGACGGTCCGGTCCGCGCCCCGCGATCACATTCATCACAAGCATGCTCATTCTTTCTCAGTCGGACGTCGAACGCCTGTTGCCCATGAAGGCGTGCATCGACGTCATGGCCGCAACACTCGCCGGGCTCGCGCGTGGCGAAGCGGTTCTGCCGTTGCGCACCGTCATCGCCATTCCCAACACGACCGACGCGTTCGCCGTGATGCCCGCGTATCTCGGATCGCCGCGAAGCCTCGGCGCCAAGGTGATCACCGTGTATCCCGGAAACCACGGAACACGATTCGATTCGCACCAGGGCGCGGTGCTCCTGTTCGATCCCGACAACGGAAGTCTCGCCGCGGTGCTCGAGGCGAGTGCGGTGACGACGATTCGCACGGCGGCGGTGACGGCCGTCGCCACGCGTGCCTTGTCGCGCGAGAACTCCTCGACGTTGGCGATGATCGGCTCCGGCGTTCAAGCCGTCGCGCATCTCGAATCGTTGTGTCTCGTGCGGCCGATCAAATCCGTGCGTGTGTGGTCTCGCAACCGCGATCACGCGCGCGCGCTCGTGACGCTCGCGGGCGAACGCTTTGCACTCGACGGCTCGGTCGCCGACACCTGCGCGGCGGCCGTCGCCAATGCGGATATCGTGCTCACGTCCACGTCGGCACGCGAGCCGGTGCTGAACGGTGACTGGCTCACGCCGGGCACGCACGTCAACGCGATCGGAGCCAGCCAGGCGTCGGCGCGCGAGCTCGACTCGACCGCCGTGGCGCGATCACGCTTGTATGTGGACCGCCGAGAGTCGGCGCTCAACGAGCCGGGTGACATTCTCGTACCGTTGCGCGAGGGCCGAATTACTCCCGACCACATCGTGGGCGAGATAGGCGAGGTGTTGATCGGGCGGGCTCCCGGCCGCGGGGCGGACGACGAGATCACACTGTTCAAATCTTTGGGCCTCGCCATTGAGGATCTCGCGGCGGCGTCGTTCGTGTATGACGAGGCCGTTCGCACGGGCGCGGGCACGCGGGTCGAGCTCGGCGGGACGCGACATGCGGCACATTGAGCCGCCGACGCTCGCCGGCATCGAGGCCGCGCGCGCTCGCATTGCGCGTTCGGTGCTGCGCACGCCGTTGGTTCGGCTCAACGTAGACGCGCCGGCCAACGTCTACCTCAAGCTGGAGACACTGCAGCCGATCGGTTCGTTCAAGCTGCGCGGGGCGATGAACGCCATGCGACTGTTGTCGGCCGACGAGCTTTCTGCGGGCGTCTACACCGCGAGCGCGGGCAATATGGCGCAGGGAGTAGCGTGGGGCGCGCGTGAGCTTGGCATCCCGTGCACGGTTGTGATGCCGGACAGCGCTCCCCTCACGAAACTGGACGCGGTCACGCGCTTGGGCGCGCAGGTCGTGAAGCTTCCGTACGACGACTGGTGGCAAACGCTGCGTGATCACGGACGCAGCGGCATCGACGGCACGTTCATCCATCCTGTTGCCAACAGCGATGTGATGGCCGGCAATGGAACGATTGGTTTAGAGATCGCGGAAGATCTTCCGAACGCCGACGCGGTGCTGGTGCCATTCGGCGGCGGCGGGCTCGTGAGTGGCATCGCGACGGCGCTGCGTGCCGTTTCGCCGCGCACAAAAATCTTTGGGTGTGAGGTCTCGACGTCCACGCCGCTCACGGCCGCGCTTGCCGCGCGCGAGCCGGTTGTCGTGGACCGCCAGGCCAGTTTCGTGGACGGCATCGGGGGTCGTGGCGTGCTTCCAGAGATGTGGCCGATCATCCAGTCGTTGGTGGATGGCGCGTTGGTCGCGCCGCTCGAGGATGTCAAACGTGCCGTTCGGTTGCTCGTCGAGCGCGCGCGCGTGGTCGCCGAGGGAGCGGGCGCCACTCCGGTGGCGGCTGCGCTCAGCGGACTCGGTGGTCACGGGAACGTGGTGTGCGTCGTGTCCGGCGGGAACATCGATGTACAAACGCTCATCGAGTTGCTCGGCGGCTGAGCACGCCATCGGGGAAATGCAACTGCGGTGATAAACTATTGTAGGCTGGCGAGATACATGGCACTCAACCTGCCATGGCTTAGGGCGCGCTCGACTGCGCTCTTGCCCTATGTGGGGAGAGCAAAGAAGTGATCTGCAACTGTGGGGCATGCACATGCGAGACATCATCGATTCCACGGGTATTGCGTGGACGGTTTTTGAGGTAAAACGCGGCTCGGGCGATCAATTGTCGTACGCGCCCGAGGGATTTCGGGATGGGTGGCTGTGCTTTGAATCGGAGATCAGCAAGCGGAGGCTCACGCCGGTGCCGCCGCGGTGGCGCGAGTTCAGCGATGACGAGCTCGTGCGGCTTCTCCCTATGGCGCAGCCGGTGACACGTCCGCGGACGAAATGGGAGCAGCGCCGCGAGCACGAGGGGAGAAAGCCGGAGTTCTGAGTTTGTTGAGGCTAGTTACTCGACGGTCGAACTCAGACGCGATCCGCGATCCGTCCCCCCGCGAACTGTCGACTCAGTCGATGACCTTTCGACTGAGTCGCGACGTGAGGGCTCAGTGTTTCCCTACCAGCGCTCAGCGTACCGACGTCGAGTCGTCGTTACGGTTGCGGCTTCGGTGTCGCCGGCGGCGGCACCGGCTTCACTTTCCCGCGTCCGATCGAGCGGTAGTACTCCTCGACATTTTGCTTATAGGCCGGCGGTACGTCGCCTGAACGTTCAAGCAACACGCGCGTCGAGTCGCCGCCGCCCAAGGCGCGGCGAAGTCCGAATTCAAAATCTTTAAATCCTTCGATCGTCTTGCTGCGAAGATCCGCCGCGGCGCGCGCGTCTTCGAGCGCGCGCGGGTTCGTGAGCTGACGAAGTGATTCGATTGCGTTGTCGAGCTCCTTCGTCGGCACACCCTGTCGCGCGAGATCGCGACGGAGCGCTTCGGCATCGGCGAGTCGCTGCTGGGCTTCGCGGCTGAACTGCTGCGCATCGTCGGCCGACAGGCGCGCACCGTCGCCCTGCGGAACACCGCCTCGCGGAATTCCGCCGGAGTTTGGGTTGCCACCCCCGTTTTGACGCTGCTGGCCTTGCCCTTGGCCTTGCTGGCC
>JBDUEJ010000011.1:0-136108 GCA_040002475.1 bacterium
GCGCGGGGTGTAGGCGGCCTAAGGGATAGACAATCTATGGCTTGAAAAGGTTGGGAGGTGGGATCCTGACTGTGTTCACGTGAGAGTGCCTGTCATGCGTTGTGCCGACTCCACGAACATCGACCAGAGGAAAACCGGGCCTGGCCCGAACCCGAACATCCTTGCAGAACTGTCGTGATCGACCGTGACGCTGACCACGCGCCTCGCCGGCCGCGGGGTCGGGAGATACTTCAGTTCAAGGCGGTCCGGCAATTCGAAGCCGCCCGACAGTTCGACGCCGGCGAAAGGGAACACTCAAAGCGACTGGGCTTCCGCCCCGTAGACACACACGTCTGCAGCAGCGAAAGAGAGAGAGCCACGGCCGAATCATCGACTAGCCGGGCATCTGCCCCTTCTCAGCATTTCGTTCGGTGGCGTCGCTAGGCGGCTGCCCCTTCAAGTAGCTCGCGTGTGAGCTTCGTGATCAAGACAGGACCGAGCTGCCCTCCAGCGTATAGTTCACGTAAACGTGGCAGTACGCTGCGCTCGGCGAGAAAAGGCAACGCGATCGTCGTCAGAGCCTGCGCGATGACGTTCTTCCGTAGCTCTGTCGTGATGCCCGACCGTTCGAAGTCGAGAGCGGCCTCAATTGCAGGCACGTCGCTTCCCGCGATTGCGGTGAGTCTTACCCGAATGTGCGACTGATGCTCTGACGGCGACGTCGCCTTGCCAAGAACGCGTAGGTAGACCGCGAGATTCACGTAGTACTGCCCACCCCATTGGCTCTTCTGAAGATTGACCAGCGTGATGGCGTCCTCGTTGGTCTTGTACCACGTGTCCTTGCGCCGGCGAAAGCCAGCGGGCGCAAGCACGCTATCAAAGACCCCCTCAAGTTCCTTCGTGTTCATGGTTGCTTCGGCTTATAAGTCTCGAGCGTTGTCTTGTGCTCTTTGCCAGTTTGCTCCTCAAGTTCCTTCTTGTACTCCTGGAGCTGTTTCTCGCCACGCTTCTTCGCACGCTCGTTGTCCGGCTTCAGTTCCTTAATCTCGCAGGTTTCTGGATTGAGAGCATCACATCGCTTGCCGTTTGGCAAACGAACTTCTTTTTGGAAACCCGCACCCGGATCCCACGTCTTGTGCGCCTCCCGACCGCCAGCCGTCGCGGGAGTCTCACCGCTCGTTCGACTGTTGTTGAACCATACGAACGCCGCCGTCGCTCCGAGCGCTACAGCCTCTGCACCGCACCACACTGCGGTAGCACCACCAATCACGGGGCCGGCCAGAAGCAGCACAGCGGGACACAGCCCAAACGGATCGCTGAAGTTGACCGGGTCCCCCGCCGCGAACCCGTACAGATTCATCCCCCCCGCCAACCCGATCGGATCCTCCTGCGCGAACCGCCCGGTATTCGGATCATAATACCGATTCCGTTTGTACATGAGGCCCGACGCATCCGTGTGCCCCTGCACCATGTCACCAAACCACGGCAGCCTCACATCCACCGGCCGCGGCCGATTGAACTGCAACCCACTCTCCTGCCCCGGCCACTTCACCGCATCGCACGCCGCGATCGCGCCCGCATAGCCGCATGTGGTGACCTGACCAGCCACATTCGTCGCCACGTCCACCATCCCGCGCCACGACGCGTGCAGCACCATCGGAGCGCCGTTGCGAATCATCTCGAGCGGACGATCGATTCCAACACCATGCACATACGCGATCGTCCCGAACTGCCCAATCAAACCCTGGCTGGCACTGGGCACATCAATGCCTTGCTCGAGCGCCGTACTCGTCAACTCGTCGCCCCCGGCCGCCCGCAACTCGTACAACACCTGACTGCCATCCCACACCGTGACCGTCACCGCACTCGTACACTCAGCCGGGAAGTCCTGCTTCGCCGTCGCCGTGCAGTACGGCGTCCGATGTGTGCGTTTCCAGATTCGACGGCCAAGCGCGTCGTATCGATACTCTTCGTACGAGCCGTAGCCCAACGCGACGGCCGCGACCGTGCGCACGTGAGGCGTCTCGAGCGCCCATTCAATCCCGTCATTCACCGTCGAGTGTTGCGCGACCGTCATGCGCCCCAGCGCGTCGTGCGTCAGCACCGTTCCCCACGACGCGTCCACGTGCGGATGTGTCTCCCCCACCGTGCCCGGGGTCGTTTGATGATAGTTCTGCTGGTACAGGTTTCCGCTCGCGTCGTAGAGACTCGTCAGCAGATCGGTGCCCGACGGAACCTGACCGGACACGGTCGACAATCGATTCGAGTGCACCTCGTACGCCTGCGTGTAGATCTTCAATCCAGGACTGAGCTCGTTGCCGTCCTGCTGCTTCCGAATGACGTTGCCGAACGCATCGACTCTCACATGAAGAGACTCGAGATCGTTCACGTTGAGTTGCGACACCAGCACCGCCCCCAGCCCACTGTAACCGAATCCTCCCCACTCCGACGGACTGGCAACCGATCCTTGCCCGTTCAGCCCGAGGATGTTGCCGCGCGCATCACGCCCGTACCGATCATCGTGCAGCAGACCAAACGCCGATGTCTCACTCCGATGATTCTCTCGCCCATCGGGGTCGTACTCATGCACTTCGACGATGTTGCCCGGCGCAATCGAGGTCCGAAGAAGCCCGGCTGGATTGTAGAGATATGAGAAGGTGTTCAACTGCGGATCGGTCACGCTCGCGAGCTGGCCAGTCGCCTGATCGTCATACGTGTATCCGATCTGCCCGTTGCCGGAGAGATTGTCCGGAAGCCGCTGCGCGATTCGCCGGCCATCGAAGTCGTAGCTGTTGACCAGACCGTACGAGTGGCGCATTCCGGGCGACGTCAGATCGGCCGCCTTCACCCACAAGGTGTCGCCCACGACGCGGCCCGCGAGATCGTAGCTGCGCGCAACCTTCGACCACGGATTCGTGGCGCTCAACATGTTCCCGGCAGCGTCGTATGCGAACGTCGAGACATCCGCCGCCGAGCCATACGGATTGGGCGTCGACGGAACACTGCGTTGTTTCATCCGGTTCAGCGTGTCGTACTGCATCGTGACCGATTGAAAGCCGCGCGGGTCGATCTGCCGCACGTTGCTCGCCGGATCGTAGTGCCACGTCACGATTTGAGTCGCCGGCGCATAGCGGTCATGCTCGGTGAGCTTGCGCCCAGCGTCATCGTAGGTGTAATCGGTGATGAGCGTATCGGTGTGCGCCGTATCCGGAACGCTCCACCGCGACACACTCCGCAGATTGCCCTCCTCGTCATAGTCGTTCGTGAGATGCAAGGCCTGAGCAAGCGATCCCTGAATGGCGAGCAGCGGCGCCGTGTCGACGCTGGTCGTGAGCCGATCCATGATGTCGTAGGACAACAACTGTCTGCGAAATTGCGTTTGCAGCGAGTCGATCGGCGACGACACCACCGAATCACGTCCCAGGTAGTCGCGCGTCGTTGTCGAGATGAACCCGATCGGCGACGTCGATCGATACAAGTTTCCTAACGCATCGTAGTCGTAGCGAGCGGGCGCCTGAGACAACGGTGTCGTGACTGTGGTCAGCAACCTGGTTGCCGGATCGTAGCCGAACCGAACAAACCGGGCATCGTCGTCGCTCACATACTGCGCGGTCCGCAAGCCGGAGGCTGGGTCGTACGCCGCTCGCGTCACGACACCCATCGCCGACACGACGCGCGTGGGACGATCCCACTTGCCGTCCCACGTGTACGTCACGATCGACGGCGGGCCGCTGGCGCCGGCCGACATGGCGGCTCCGTTGACATCGGTCGTCGTGTTCAGGAGGCCGCGATAGCTGTCATACATCGCCGAAACGAGATGTCCTCGGACGTCGACCGTCTTCGTCACCAACAGCGGCCAATTCATGTCCCCGCGCTCGATCCGCGTGGTGTCCTTTGTCGCGCTGACGATGAGCGACGGCGCACCGAAGCGCGTCACTCGAAAGCGGGTCGTGTCGGGTACGTCATTCCTCGGACCGTCGAACCACGCCATCAGCGTTGCCGTGTCCGTACCCGCCGGCGCGCACGCGGTGAGACCCGCCGTCTCGGCTGCGCAAAACGTGCGGACGATATTCTCGGGAGACACGATCACCGTGCTTTGACGCAAACCATTCGCTTCGTCATAGGCGAACGTCGTTGTTTTTTGGCGACGGTCGACTCGCGAGCCCACGCGTTCAGCGGCATCAAAACCAAACGTGACTGCGGAATGATCGGGATCCGCGATGCTTGACACGACCGTCGAACCGCCCGGCGCGGTTGTGTACGTGAGCGTCGTCTGGCGAAGGGTCGAACCGCTTGGCGACGTGACGACGTGCAACCGCCATGGCAGGACGCCGCCCGGCGCGAAATAGTCGAGCTTGTAGGTTCTCCGCAGGTTCGCCGCCGATGACGGCGCGGGAAGCACGATCGAGTCGAGCTTGTCGAGCGCTGTGGACCAGTGGAATCGCGTGCGGTGGAGCTGCGTGTTCACGGTTGCCGTATCGCGCCCGGCCAGGTTGAACTCCACGCGCGCGCCGTTCGGAAGATGGCGAACGTAGCTGGAGCCCTCGAGCATCAACGAGTCCACGCGGTCGAGGGCCGGTGTCACACACCAGAATGTCGCGCTCTGCTTTGTGTAGAGTCTCGACGTTCCATCCCCGCCGACCCACAGGAGATGGTTCGCGTCCGGCGTGACGAAGCTCAACTGCTCGAGTCCGTCGAGCCACCAGCCTTTTCCGAAGATGCTCGACGTCCGGTCGATGACCACGACCGTTCCCGTGTCTGATCCAAACTGCGAGTGGTTGTCGCCCGAATACACGAAGAGCTTGTAGGCGAACGCACCGACGGGTTGGTCAGGCGTGGTCAGTCCGAGAGCCCGGGCGTCAAACTGGATGGCGATGCGGCGATCGTGCGCGTCGCTGAAGTCGGGGTTCCAGGGGATGTCTCGATCGACGGTCTTGCCGCTCGCGACAAACTGGAGCGTGGCGTGCAGCGAGGTTGGATAGGTGCCCATCGCCACCACGACATTCGCCGTGACAATTCCACGCGCCGCGGCATGCGCGCTGTTGTAGACGAGCATCGGCGCACGACTCTTGTTCATCGTCGTGGTTGCCGGAAGGGCATGAGAGAGACGGAGATCACCGCATTCATACGCCGCGTCGTCGGCAGCGGCGATCGTGAGGCATTGGCTGCGCGTGATGTTCGGTCCGGAATTCACCCCGGCGGTGTGCACGGCAATTGGCGGGAGCTGATCGGTCGTGATCGTGATGATACTGGTATCACGGGCGTAGCTCGCCGTCGTGCTCATCGCCAAGAGTCCAACAAACCCGTGCAGCCCAAGGGCGTCGGCGGTTTGGTAGGTCACCTTGACGGTCTGCTTTTGGCCGTGCGCGAGCAGAGCCGTCCTGTCGCTCGTCAGCGAACAGCTGGCCGCGCCGCCGCACCCATACATAAAGTCGAACTGCGACGCCTGCGTACCGGTGTTGGTGATCTCGAAGGGCTGGACGATCGTGGCGCCTTTGGCGACAGGCAGTTGAATCGCGTTAGGCGAGACGTCCACGGCGAAGTATTGACTGCCCGGGACAATGGAGTAAGTCGCCGAGCTGCCGTATTGCGTGAAGGGGACTTCGCCGACCACGCTGAGCGTCACCGTGCCCGTTGGTCCGCGCGTTGAGTCGGTCACGTAGTCAACCGTGACCACGGCGGGTGCACCGCTGATCGACACGGCTCGCGATTGCAATCCGCCGGACTTGCAACTCGTGACGGAGCCGGTGCATGCGACGGTAGCGATGCCGCCGAACGACATGTTTCCGGTAGCTCGCACGACAAAGTCCACCTGCGGCGGTAGAGCGGAACGCGTTTGGTTCTTTGGTCCGACGTCAACGCCATAGATGGCGATGCCTGGGACGATATACCCGTGTCCCGTCGAGCTCACGGTGACGTTGTTCGGCGACGTGTAGCTTGCCGTGTACGCGATGTCCGCCCACACGCGCGTGCCTGCTGGCAGCAACGGCTCGACCATGGCGTATTGTGTTTCACCCGGATTCACCGTGAGGAGCGTGTCCGGCAGCGCCCACGGGAGGAACCCATACGCGTCGTTCGTGATCGCGAGATGGATGTGATACGTGACCGGCGCGATGCCCGTATTCTGTACCGGGAAGGCAAACGCGTAGATCATCTGCACGTTGTCGTTGGGCTTGACCATGTACGAGCCCGCGGCGGAGACGAACGGCTGATACAGTTGAGCGATGCTCGGTACCTGGCCGTTCATTCGACCGGTGTCAGCGCTCACGTGGCCGGCAACATCCTGATAGCTCGCGATCAGCGCGAGCGTCGTCGACGCCGACGGAATGCCCGCGATACTGAAACTCACATACGCCGAATCGGTGGCGCCCGGGGCGAGAGAAAGCGCGGGCGTAGACACGGCGCAGCTTCCGGCGACCACCACCGCGCCGCAGGCCGGCGTCAAGTGATACAGCGCGTTCCGTGTGCCGGCGTTCCGCACGGCGAACGCGATTCGCTGGTCATTCGGCACAAGCAGCGCGGTGGTGACGCGCGGGGTGACGCGCGGCTGGAAGTCGCCGACCGGCGGCAACGCGAAGGTGAAGGCGACCGCGGAGGTCGTGGAATGCCCCGCCTGATCAGTCGCCGTTGCGGAGATCGTGTGAGTACCGAGCGCGATCGCCCAGGTCGGCCAGGTCGACGCGCCGGCGGTCGCGCAACCCGCCTGCGTCTGACTGGTATAGTTCGCCGGCAAGCTCACGCCATCGATGGTCACAGTGTGTCCGACCAATGCTCCGTCGGTATCGCACCACTGCACGTTGATATCGGGCAGTGCGCCGATCGTGCTGTTTGCCGACGGCGCTGTGATTGTAGCGGTAGGAGCAAACCGATCGAGCAACAGCTGGGTGTAGACCCAATCGGAGGTCGCTGTGCGTCCGCTCGAGCCGGTGTAGTCGGCCTTGATCCCGACGGAGCTCACACTGCTCGTGGTCGCAGTGACATACGAAACCCAGGCCTTCGCTGTCTGTCCGGCGCCAACGGTGATGCTGGACTGAGAGGCGTTGCATGACGTGAATCCGGATGCGCAATACGCCGTCAACGCGTATGCGACCGCGATCGGCCCCGGATTGCGGACGTCGAACGTGTCCGCCCACGCCTGGCCGCCGCGGAGCAATTCGCTGGCAACTCGGGCCGTGACCGTTGGCGTGACTTCATAGGACTCGTCGTACTGGAAATGCCGCGTGACCGTCGTGGTGTGGTAGCCGTCGCTCGCCGACAGGACCAACGCATTGGCGCCGGGGCGCGCCAGCAGCGCATACGTTCCGGTCTTGGTCGACGCGCAGCCGACGCCGGTGCCTGCGGTGAACGTCGTGGTGACCGCAACACCGTTGAAGGTCGCGGTCGGCGCAGCAAGTTGGCCTTCGGCATCGCACAAATACGCTGGCGCGGTCACCGCACCACCAAAAATGATGACGCCCTCGTTCGGCGTGGGTGCCGTGAGTTGTATCGTTGGCGGGAATACATCGGCACCGACAATGTTCACCACAGCCGTATCCGCCTCGGTGAACGCGGGGTTCGCCGACTGCCGAAACACGATGACCCGCGCCGTTCCGTTCTGTCCGATGGGCGGTGACGTGTACGCGAACGTCAACGTTCCTGAAGCACCGGGAGCCAACACACCCGTGCTACTGCCCCACGGAAGCGCACAACCTGTGACCCCCGCACACTCGGCCACCGCCGCATATGTTCCGGGCAGATTGCCACCGTTTCTGACGCTGACACTGACGGAGCGCGACGTCGACGCCGGATCGGTAGCCGTCGACGTCTTTGGTGAGACCACCGGCTTGTAGTAGCCGAGGGCGACTGGTACCCATCCGGTGTCGGCCGCGGGGCCGAGTTGGGCGATGAGTCGGACGGTTGCGGTGGGATAGGTTGGGTTGCCGATCGCCGCGGGTGTTTGAAAACGCACCGTCACGGAATACGCATTGCCCGGATCGGTCGGAATCGTGGTGTTCGCGACCACGCAATTGATCGCCCATCCCTGGCACACCGGCGTGAACACGTACGCGTCGGAGAGCGCGCCGTTGTTAGAGACCTCGAACGTGGCAGATCCTGATCCATCCGACGTCGCGATGACGGTTCCGTTCTTTGGACTCACGGATGGGCGAAACGCGGGAGTGACGGTGGGCCGCGACCCGGTGTCGGCGATGCTTTGACTGCTCACGTTCGTGTAGCGCGCGATGAGGCTGATGGTGTTGCTCGCGCTCGTGGTGGAGGGCGTGGTGAAGCCCACACTGATCGCGTCGGTGGCGCCGGGCGCCAACGTCGTCGTGGTCTTGCTTGGCGTGCAACCCGACATGGTGCCGCATGTTGCCGTGAGAGCATAGGACGCCGATTGCGTTCCCACGTTCTGCACGGTGAACGTCCGGCTCAATGGAGCACCGAAGGGAACTGTTTCCGTGCTCGCCTTGGGTGTGACGGACGGTTTGTAGTCGATCAACGTGGGCGGCATGCTCGCCACGCCGGCGGTGATGTTGACCGTGACCGTGTACGAGTCCCACGGGTCGGACGGCGCGTACCCCGTGGGATCGATGGTGCCGGTGCTGGGGTTGTACGCGTATCCGGTGCCCACCGCGCCGGCAACGGATAGTCCTACCGAGAGCGCGCCCGACGCGTAGTCAGGCACCTTGAGGTAGACACTGATTGTCTTACTCTGTCCTGACCCCAGAGCGCCGCGGCTGCCGACGGGGTTGGCGCCCGGCGAGCAGTAGGAGCCACAGGATGGCGCGACCCAAAGAAATGGCGCCTGACCGTTGGACACGACGGTGAAGTTGAGATGGTAGTACCGCACCGTCCACTCCTCGCAATCGTCGTCGCTCCAGCAGTATCCATCGGTGCCCGAGCCGTCGAACGTCATTCCATTGAATGACGTGACGGTCATTGGCTTTGCTTGTCCGTGAGCGACGCCGGCACCCAACGCGCACATGCCGAGGGCGAGGAATAGCGGAAGCATGCGGTGAAAAACCACCCGCGCGCTGCGGAAGAGCTGGAACAGAAGCATGAGTGGCGGGGGCTGGAGAAAAGGAGAGCCGACGTCGCCACCACTCAAAGCAACGCGCGGGCCTTTAACGGCGCTCGCGTTAAGTCGTTCAATGATAGTTATTTAATTTGATTCTCCGCATCGGTATCTTCGCGGTGTTCGCGGCGACCCGGTGCGACTTCGCGCCGGCGAACGCGAATGGCGCGAATGGGCGTCCCAGGCGACACCAGGGCCCAGTCGTCCGGCGCCGCACGGTTGCGGATCGCGGAGTAAACCAATTCTGGGTCATTCGGGTCGAACTAGCTGATCACTCGTTCCACAGCGACAGCCCGAGTTCGCGCCAACCACCGAAATCCGAAGGAGATCTCAGAATGAGCCCCAGAGACGTGCGCCGGTTTGCCCCCTATCTTGCCGCGGTCGCGTGCGTTGCGGCGCTCGGCGCTGCGCGACCGCTGGCCTCACAGACCCCACGTGTGGTCGTCGTTGGCGGAGATAGAACCGCGATCACTTTGAGCACGGTTCTCGGGATTTCCGACGATTCGATCAGGTCGCTGATCGAGACGCACCATCCCGACGCGCTGCTCAACGACGGCGATGCTCATAGCGTGACGCTCGTGATCGACGCCGACGGGCGTTACGTGAGCGGGAAGGTCACCAAGGCAACGGTCGTTGCGGCCACCGGTGATGCCTCCAACGGCCTCCGCACGTTCGTGGTGGGCGACTCCGCCGTCGGCGTTGGCAACGGTCTTGTCGTAGTTCGGCGTCGCGACAGCGCCGGCGAACCAGTGCGTGTGTCGGTAGCGACGTCCGACGAACCGCCGGTGACGGTTCTCTTCTCAAAGTCTGGAGACGGCGATCCGGCGAACGGTGTCTTTGGATCCGGATACCCGAAGGACGATGTCGCGATGGTGGGACTCAAGCGATTTGCCGCCGGGCAGTTCGGGAGCATGCCGCTCGTCGTTACGGTGGTCAGACTGAAATAGCGCCACCCAGATGAGAGGGGGACGCGCCGGCATCCGCTCGGCATCGACCACCGACGACCAATCGAGACAGCGGTCAGGGCGCGGCTTGTCGTTTGGCGGTAAACGTACCGCCGCCCATGCCGCCGAAGTCCACGGTGCCCTTCATAGCGTCGTTCCCTTCGATGGTGCCGGAGTACGTGATCGAGACCGCGGTCCCCTGCATGTCGACGCCGAATGAAAAGCTGATCTTCTGCGCCTTGACGCTGCCCTTGAAGTCGGCCTCGCCGAGCGTTTGCGACGAGTAGTGGCCGGTGAGGGAGTCGCCTTGCTGTTTCAGTGTCACGGTCGGCGTTCCTGAGCCGGCGTCGGTCGTGACGGTGAACAGCCATTTTCCGGTCACATCGGCTTTCTTTTCGGCCTGAGCGGAGCCAATCGCCGGGATTGCGGCGATCGCCAAGGCGAGGGCGAGGGAAGCAAAATGAGCGCGCATGCGTTGCATCGGCGTCTCCAGTATTCGGTTGCTGAGCGTCAGGGGACGTCTCAACTACTACTCAGTTGTGAGTTGAAGCAACTACCCAGTTATCAGTTCGTGGACGGATGGATTGCTGCGTGTGGCCAGTTCGATCGTACGCGTCTCAACGCGCGCACTGACCGTCCCTCCGCAAACTGCCTACTCGAGACGAGAGTATCCCACCCCGACGCGCCACGCCATAGTTTTGTGGTGTCGGAGCTGAAAACCGCTGCTTGCTGAACAACGCCCTCCTGTCTCCTGTCTGACGAGCCCGCCAATGCGATTCGCCGTCGTTCTCTTGGCCGTATGCAGTTCTGTGAGTTTTGCGCAAGCGCGGCCGCCGGCCGGCCCGCCGTTGAAGAGCGCCGTCGTTCCGGTCCTGGGAGCCACGGAGGTCACGGCGCTCGCACCCAAAGTCCGCTCCCTTCGCGCTGAACCGTCCACGGTCACGATTCATGTCGGCCAGACGGTGGAGTTCACCTCGCTCAGAATCATCGCCGTCGACTCGGCCGGCCACGACCGGGGACAAATCCTCGGCTACGATTTCGGTATCAAGCCCGGTGAGGCGGCCGAGGCAGTTCCGCGCAAGCTCACTGGCAAACGACCGGGCGAGACCGACCTGGTCATTCACTACCCGGGCAGCGCCTGGAAGCCTCGCACTGATCCGCGCGCCGAGGTAAAAGTGCACGTGATCGTCAAAGCATGACGCTCCAAACGTACGGGCTCACACATCTCGCGATCGCGACGCGCGACGTTGACCGTGCGTTCGAGTTCTATGAGATGATGTTCGGCATGGCTCCGGTCTTTCGGAGCAGCACATTTCTTCAAGCGCAGACGCCGGGGGCGCACGACGTGTTGGTGTTCGAGCAGTCCGACACCGTCACGGGCGACACGCGTGACATTGCGCATTTCGGATTTCGGCTGCGGGCGCCGATGGACATCGACGCTGCCGCAACGATGGTCGAGGCCGCGGGCGGGACAGTCGTCGAACAGGGCGAGTTCGTTCCTGGCGAACCGTACGTGTTCGCGCGCGACCGCGACGGCTACCTGGTCGAGATCTGGTACGAGCTTCCGACGCGGCTGGATCCCGTTGGCTGATCGACGCCGAGCGTCAACGTCACGCACAATTGGAGAATCATCATGGACACGAGTAGCGATTGGCGCGGCATCGTTGCATCATCGTTGGACTGGGAGCAGGCGCACGCCAAGCTCGATTCCGCCCTCGCCAATCTCGCACCCGAGTTGCGCGGACGGCGCCCGGACGGACTCCCGCATTCCATCTGGGAGCTCGTCGACCACATCCGGCGGACCCAGCACGACCTCCTCGAGTTCTGTGTAAATCCCAAATATCACGAACCCAAGTGGCCCAACGACTATTGGCCGCCGACGGCCGCGCCGTCGAGCGATGCCGAATGGAAGAATTCGCTCGCCGACATTCATCGGGATACGGCGGCGCTCGCCGAGTTCACCATCGAGCCCGACCGTGATCTCACAACAAAGATTCCTCACGGAACCGGGCAGACGTATCTCCGCACCGTGCTGGTCGCGGTCGTCCATTCGGCCCATCACGTCGCGCAGATCATCGATGTTCGCCGTCTGCTCGGAGCATGGCCACCGAGCTGAGCGCGCATTGACGTCACACAAGGCGACGACCACTCGAGCTTGCTCACGTCCTGCGCGGTGACCATCGTTCAATATCCCTGGACGGAGTCCGACATGCCGACAGTACTGGAGAAGCCCGTGACACAGGTTTCCTTTCGCGCGAATCGCGAGGTCGCCCTGCACGTTCCGGATCTCGCGCCGGCAAAGGAGTTCTACTGCAACGTCCTCGGTTTTCGCCTCGTGTCGGAGACGGCTGATACGCTCGAGATCGACGCCGGCGAATTGCGACTGTACGTCCTGCACAACGCTGTTGGCCTGATGACGTACGTCCCCTCCCTCGACGTTCCCGACTACGAAGCGGCGCGGCGGCATCTCGAAACGGCGGGGTGCGCCACCGTCAGCGCCGGCGCGCACTCGACCGACGTCTACTTCCGTGATCCGTTCGGCTTCGTCTTCGATATTGTCGAGCGGCCGGACGGATCCATCGCTACGAGATAACAGATCTGGCAACACGCGCGACGCCGGTCGGTGCCACCGTTATTTCGGTAGCGGACAGTTCGCAAGTTGCAGCGGCACGTGCACCCCCTCGCTCGTAAAGATCAGCCGCCCTCGCGCGTCGGCCCACGTGAGGCCCTCACCCTGCGGCTCGGCGAGCGACGTCACGTTGCACACGGCCGGTGCAGCGGAGTGAACGACCTGCCCTGTCGCGGCGTCGGTCGCAAAGATGTACACCTGCGTGTAAGTGCGAACCGCGAGGTGTCGCGCGTCCGGCGAGAGCGCAGCGTCGGTGATGAGGCGCAGCGGCAACGATCCCGGAACAATGGGCAAGCTGTCGACCAGCGTCGCGACGGCTACGGCATGATTCGACCACGCGGCCGGCGCAAGGCGAAAGATCAGCGCCGGTCGTCCATGACCAGCCGCGTTCCTGAGCGGACGTTTGGTGATGAGCACGATGTCGCCATTCGGCGCGACGTACATCGCTTCGACATCGTGGGGTTCGTCCACGTATCGATAGACCAACGCCTCGGCTCGCACCGCGCCCCGCGTCGCCGACGCCGTAGGTTCAACCACTCGGTAGATCGTTCGGGTCTGATGCTTCCCCGCGTTGTCGCCCGTGTCCCCGATGTAGACGCAGCTCTGTGCCACGCCTCGCGCCGCCGACCGACCGCATGGCGCCACCGCCGCCGACTCCCAATCGACATTTGTCGCACCGCTCACGGTCCACACGCCGCGACTTGCACCGAGCGTATCGATGGCGAACAGCAACGGCTCGTTTCCCGAGTCGTTGATCGTGAATAGAACTCCCGGCTGCCGCCGGCTCATCGCGGCCGCCGAGTTCTCGACGAGCTCCGGCGGTGCATTCAGCGCGACCGTGTGTATGGCCGTGGGCACGGCGCCCATCGAGTCGCGCGCCATCTGTCGGGCAGAGGTGCGATCGCTCGCGTCGGCGTGGCTGCAGGCGCCCGCCGCCGCTACAAACACGGCGGTCGCCAGCCCACCGCGTCGCCCGAACAGGCTTTGTAGATTCTCACCCATGCCAATCACATTGCTCCGGTGTACGCGTGTCGCAGCCGCATGCGCCGCCATGCTTGCCACTTCGCCATTCACGAACCTCTCCGCGCAATCCACCGCGACGCTCAGCACCACGGAGCGGAGCATTGCGTCGGCGGTTGACGCCCACAACGCGGAAGCGCTCGCTCTGCTCGAACGTCTCGTCAACATCAACAGCGGAACGCTCAACGTCGCAGGCGTCCGTCAAGTCGGCGACCTGGTTCGCGCCTCGCTCGACGCGCTCGGATTCACGACGCGTTGGGTGGACGGCACACCATTCCATCGCGCCGGTCATTTGATCGCCGAGCATCCGGGACAAGGACCGAAGATACTGCTCATTGGGCACCTCGATACGGTCTTTGAGCCGAGCAATCCGTTTCAGCGTTTTCAGCGCGTGAACGATTCCACGGCGAGCGGACCCGGGATCATCGACATGAAGGGCGGCGACGTCATCATCGTCCACGCACTGCGCGCCCTGAAGGACGCCGGCCTACTTGACCGCATGAATGTGACCGCGGTGTTCAACGGCGACGAGGAAGAGCCCGGCGCACCGCTCGAGGCCGCGCGACGCGCGCTCGTGGACGCCGCCAAGGGAGCGAACGTCGCGCTCGGCTTCGAGGACGGCGCGGGCGATCCGAAGACGGCGGTGATCTCACGCCGCGGCGCTGGTTCGTGGACGTTGCGGACCACCGGCACGCCGGCGCACTCCGGACAGATCTTCAAGCCTGAGGTCGGTGCCGGCGCCGTGTACGAGGCGTCGCGCATTCTCAGTGAATTCTATTCAAAGCTCTCGACTGAGCAGTATCTCACGTTCAATCCGGGGCTCGCCATCGGTGGAACCCTGGTGAAAGTGGACACCACCGGCACCGAGGGATTGGGCGCCGGCAAGCGCAACGTCGTAGCCGAGCATATGGAGGTGGACGGCGACCTTCGGTCATTCTCGCCGGAACAGTTCGTGAAAGCGAAGCGAACGATGCAGGCAATCGTCGCGCGCCACCTGCCCAAAACGTCGGCCGAGATTGTGTTCGACGACGGCTATCCGCCCATGGCGCTCACGGCCGGCAACCGGCGTCTGCTCACGCTCTACGACAAGGCGAGTCGCGACCTCGGCTTGGGCGGCGTGGTTGCCGTGGACCCGTCACGCGCGGGCGCGGCCGATGTATCGTTCGTCGCGGGCACGGTCCCAATGATCATTGACGGCATCGGCCTCTCGGGGCACGACGATCACAGTGCCAAGGAAACCGCCGATTTGCGCATGCTTCCGGCTCAAACCAAGCGCGCGGCGCTCCTCATGTACCGCCTGACGCAGACCACGCAGACCACCGTTCACCCGTAGGTCCGATCGCAATGGAATGATTGGCGAGTTGGTGGTGTCCATCTCTCGAAGGCCCGCGAGTACGCGGGGCGAGGCTGCCCGATCACTTCATGGCCGAACCGACATCCGACGCTGAGTTGATCGCTCGCGCTCGCACTGGAGACGATCATGCCTTTGGCGTGCTCGTTCAACGGTACGAGGGCGCGGTCGCCGCAACGGTGATCGGCATGCTCGGCCGCGGCGACGATGCGGACGACGTGGGCCAGGAGACGTTCATCAGGTTTCATCGCGCGCTCGACCGGTTTCGTGGCGAGTCGTCGCTGAAGACATATCTCACGCACATCGCCATGAACCTGTCGCTCAACACGCTGAAACGACGACGGCGCTCGCTGCTCCGGTTTGTCAGTCGCGATGAGCACGACGTCGATCTACCCGAGCCGCGCGTTGGGCCCGACGGCGAGGTTGACGCGAATGAACTCCAAATGCTCGTTCGGGCCGCGGTGGCGCGATTGGGCGAAAAGCACCGCGCAGTCGTGGTGCTTCGGCTGTTTCAAGACTGCTCAACGCGTGAGACGGCTGAAATTCTCGGCGTTCCCGAGGGCACCGTGCTGTCACGGTTGTCACGCGCGATGAAGGAGCTCGAGGCGCGACTCGAGCCGTACGTTCGATACGGCAGGGCACTCCCCGAGAGTATCACATGACCGAACAGCCAACTGACGATCCCCTTGCGGCGGTGGTTCGTGCCGCGGCGCCCACGAGCTTCGACGATGGCTTCGGCGATCGCGTTCTCTCGCGACTCGGGACCCGAAGCGATCAGGCCTTCACGAGTGCGCTCAACCGTCAGTTTCGCCTTGTCGTTCCGTTGGCGGCCGCCGCCGCAGTCATTCTCGCGGCGTTCAACTGGTGGGGCGCGCGCGGAACGGCCGCGTCGCCTTTCGACGCCGCGCTCAACCTCCCGCAAGTCACGCTGTCCTCGGCGTATTCAGTGACGTCGCTCTACGGAGTGGCCGTGCCCACGGAGACGCCATGACGGCGAACATGAAGTCGATGGTCCTGCTGGCGATCACGCTCGTCGCCGGCTTCGCGCTCGGTTTGTTCGTTGACGCGTCGCTCGTGCGCCGGCGACGCGAGCAGGTAGGAGAGCTCAGGCGGCCTCCGGGGTTTGCCGCGCACATGGAAGGAGTGATCGCGCCGCGGAACGACGCCCAGCGCGACTCGATTCGCCCGGTCCTCGAGCGCTTCGGTCAAGGCAACATCCAGATTATTCGCGAGGCGAATGCGCATCTGCACACGGCATTCGATTCCATGCGGACCACGCTGGCGCCGATGCTCGACCAGGAGCAGCGCGACCGTCTGTCGCGCGAGATCGACCGAATCCCGAACCCATTCCGGCCGGGTGGGCGCGGTCGCGGTGGTCCGCCTGGTCGTCCGGGCGGGCGGGGCGGCCAGAGGCCGGATGATCGCGGGCCGCCGCCGGGAGGCGGACCTCCCCCAGTTGACTAGCGGCAGGGAGCTTCGTTCCTCAGAATGAAGGGGTGCGGTGCAACGCCGCGACGCTGCCGAGCGTTTGCCTAATCGGCGGCTCGCGTCGTCGTCCGACCTCGACTCCCTCTGAGGTTCCTTCATGTCACAGTCCCGTATGTCCCTCGCCGCGGCCTCGCTGGCACTGGCCGCCCTGCCGTTAGGTGCGCAGCTCCGACCGGTCAACCACTCGACGATGCCCATGCCCTCGGGCAAGGCGGCCGGCGGCTACACCATCGATCAGTTCCTGTCGCCGTCATCACCGCTCGAGGTGAGCGCGGCCAAGAAGTCGGATAAGGTCGCGTGGGTCGCCTACGAGCGCGGCATGCGAAACGTCTACGTCGCGTCGGCGCCGGACTTCAAGGCTGTGCGCCTCACGAAGTTCATGGACGACGACGGCGTGGACGTGAGCTCGGTGCGTCTATCCGACGACGGCTCGATGGCTGTGTTCATTCGCGGCTCGGGTCCCAATCGTGTTGGCTGGGTCGCGAATCCGTCGCACGATCCTGCCGGCGGTGAGCGTGCGATCTGGGCCGCACATACGGACGGCAGCGGCGCGTGGCGGCTCGCGGTGCTCACGGGCAATGAGTTGCCCGGCGGCGGCGGTCGCGGCGGCGGACCTGAGCTCTCGCCCGACGGAAAGGTCGTGGTGTTCGCGAAGGACGGACAGATCTTCCGCGCGCGTACGGCAAAAGGCGCAACGGCTGCTGTCGACACGGGCGGCGTGCCGTTCATCAAGGAATGGGGACGTCAGGGCAGCCCGCAATGGTCGCCCGACGGATCCAAGCTCGCTTTCGTGAGCACGCGTGAAAACCACGCGTTCATCGGCATCTATGATATGAAGTCGCACAGAGTTGACTTCGTCGCGCCGAGTGTGGACATCGACGGAAGCCCAACGTGGTCTGCTGACGGAAAGCGCATCGCGTTCATTCGCCGGCCGGGAACACCGTTCGGCGCGCAGGCGCAGCAAGGGAACGGCGGCATCGGCAATCCGGGCGGTCCTGCGGCGGCGGGCGCACAACCCGGTGGCGGTCGCGGAGGACGCGCGGGCGGTGGTGGTGGGCGTGCCGGTGGTGGTGGTGGTGGTGGTGGTGCCGCCGCGGGCGGTCGCGGCGGTCGTGGAGCGGGCGCCGATACAATGCCCCTTCCGAAAGCCGACGGCCTGTATCGCGCAGCGTTCCCGGGCGGCTACACGCTTTCGTTCATGGTCGCCGACATTGCAACCGGCAAGGCGCGCGAATTCTGGCACGCGGCGCCGGGCGACAGAACGTTCAGCGCGATCAACGCCATCACCTGGGCGGGTGACAACGTGGTTTTTGGCGCGCAGGTGCCGAACGACGAATTCGATCGCTTCTACTCAGTGAGCATTTCCAATCCGCAGCCGCAACCGGTGCTCCTGACAACGACGGATGGTTTGATCAACGACAGTGTTGCCGATCGTACGTTTGTGACCACGGCGCTTTCGCGCGACGGCAACACGTTCTACTACTGCACGAACGCCAAGGATCTCGAGAAGCGGCACATCTGGGCGGTGCCAACCACGGGCGGCACACCGCGACAAATCTCGACCGACGACGGCGTGGAGGTCTCGCCGACGCCGCTGGCCTCGGGCAAGCAGCTCGCGGTGCTCTATTTCAACGCCTCACAGCCGGCGTCGATCGGCATCGTCCCCACGGCGGGCGGCGAGACGAAAGTCGTGTTTCCCACGCTCAACAAGGATTTCCCCAAGGCGGCGCACGTCGTTCCCGAGATCATCGTCACGCACGCGGCGGATGGTTTAGAGGTTCATAATCAACTCTTTCTGCCCAAGGGCATGACCCCGGGCGAGCGCCGTCCGGCGATCGTCTTCGTGCACGGCGGCCCGGCGCGCCAGATGCTCCCCGCCTATCACTACATGCAGTTCTATCACTGGGCCTACGCGTATAATCAGTGGTTGGCATCGCAGGGCTACGTCGTGATGTCGATCAACTATCGCAGCGGTGTTGGCTATGGCCGTTCGTTCCGGCAGGCGCCGAACACCGAGGGCCGCGGCAACTCCGAGTATCAGGACGTCGTCGCCGGCGCCAAGTATTTGCAAGGCCGAGCCGACGTCGATCCCGCCCGCGTGGGAATTTGGGGGCTCTCGTACGGCGGTCTGCTCACGGCCGAAGCGCTGGCCCGCAACTCCGACATCTTCGTGGCCGGCGTCGATCTCGCCGGTGTGCATCTCTACGGCAACAATCTCGACTCCACGAATCTGGCGTATCAGTCGTCGGCCGCCGCGCACATCGACACCTGGAAGTCGCCGGTATTCCTCGAGCAGGGCGACGACGACCGCAACGTGGACTTTAGCCAGATGGTCGGGCTCGTCGCTCTCTTGCGCACGCACAACGTGTACTACGATCTGACCGTCATTCCCGACGACGTCCACGAGTCGCTGGTTCACAGCCGCTGGATCGACATCTTCAGCCGCAGCAGCGATTTCCTCCACCGGTTCGTCTGGGAGAAACAGACGCCGCCGGCGATGACGACGAACGGGATGCGGTAGCACCGGTACGGGCGGCGGGCGCGAACGGCAGTCGTTCGCGCCCGGCCGTCTACCGCATCCTCTCCTCCAACGCAAAAATGCCCTCGCAGGAATCGCAGTCTCCCGGCCTCGGCATGTGGCTCTTGCAGCTCGTGATGATCGTCATCACGAGCGTTTTGGTATTACAGAATACGAAACAGGCACTGCTCCCCGCCAAACAGACGCCCCTTCTATGGATCGCCGAGCTCGTCACCATTGCCGGCGTGCTGTTTCTGCGGTCGGGGTGGGGCCGCGACACAAAGTGGGCCGACGAGCAGGCCCAACTCGGCACGCTCGCGAACAATTTCTATGAGCCACGCCGCGACGCACTGATCAGCGGAACGGCGATCGGACTCGGCGTGCTTGGCGCGCTGTGGTGGGCACTGGCCACGTGGGGACTGGTGTTCACGGGCATGCGCCGCGGAGTCCCCGGCCGGGCGCTCATCGATTTTCAAGTCGCGGCGCTGGTTGGCGCCATCACCGGAGGCGTCGTCGGCGCCGCGCTTGGCCTCGTGGTCGGACACTTTTGGGAAAAGCGGCACCGGCGCCAACGACTCGCGCGGCAGACCCGTCATGCCTGACCTTCTCGTCCGCATCAAGAAGAAAACCGATGGAGACGCCGCGCTGAGTTGTATCCGGGCGGACGGCACCACGACGTGGCAGCGCCAGGAGGGACAACTCGGGCGCTTCTTTCCGCTGCACGATCTCACGCACTACGCGGTCGAGTCGGTGTTGATGCTGCGCCAGGCCTTTTTCGGACTGCTCGCCGAGGGTTGGGACATTTCCGATTTTGGAACGCCGGAGAGCCGCGGCAAAATCCCCGACGACGCCGGCTTTGCCGAGATGGTTGTCGGCTGCTTCGACCTCGAGCGCATGACAGGAATGCTTGGGACCGCCGACGAGTACAACGAGCGAATTGCGACCCATTCTCGCGACAACGGGCTTCCGCCAACACCCTTCAGACTATCCGATGAACAGATCGCGCGTATTCGCCACCTGAGGTCCGAGTTGTTTGCGAAGTGGACGTCGCTTCCGCCGGGCGATACGCTGGAGTTAACATTCGAGCGTGGTGCTGAGTCCGCGGTCTGAAGGGTAGAAGCGGACACAAACCGCTCAAAACCGGCGTAGGGAACCCCATGGACGAATTCACTCCGCCAACTCAGCCATTCGGCGCGCTGGTTCCGCCGCCCAAGGTACCCGGAACGGCGATCGCTACCGCCTCGCCGGCACCGCTCCCGCACCGGCCGGCGCCGTTGTCGCGAACACTCAGCGACCAGAATGTGTTTCGACGGCTCGTCCAGCAAACACTCGACGCCGTCGACGATCTCGCCGACACTCTCGCCGAGGGATTGGGCCTTCGTCGTCTGTGAAGCGACGGGCCATCAGTTCGGGTTTGATCCTGTTCCGGCGGTCGAACGCCAAGCTCGAAGTGTTTCTCGCGCATCCCGGCGGGCCGTTTTGGGCCAAACGTGAAGCCGGCGCCTGGACCATTCCCAAGGGCGCCGTTGACGAGGGTGAGGATCTACTCGACGCGGCGCGGCGCGAATTCCGCGAGGAGACCGGCATCGAAGCATCGGGCCCGTTCATCTCGCTCGGATCGATCAAGCAGCGAGCCGGCAAAGTGGTGCACGCGTGGGCCTGGGAAGGCGACGCCAACGCCGAGACCGTGACGAGCAACGAGATGCGCACTGAGTGGCCCCGCGGCTCGGGCAGATTTCTCGTGTTCCCGGAAGTCGATCGCTGTGCTTGGTTCGACGTCCGCACGGCACGCGGCAAGCTCAACCCCGCACAAGCCGAGCTCGTCGAGCGCCTTCAGGTGATCGTCACGTCATCGACCACCGAGCGTTAGACCCACACCGATCTGGGCGTCGGAACTGGGCATCGAGACGTATTGAAAACCGATGTTGCGAGCGCTCGTCGTCGCGAACGCGAACTAGACCGCTCCAGCTCGACGCGCCCAATAGCGCTCGTCGGCGATCAACACATCAAGCTCGAGCGCGCCGCTTCCCCGCTCGATCGTGTAGTCAGCGATGTGAATTGCCGAGGCGCGAATGGGAGCGCCGCTCGCGTCCTGAAGCTCGAGGCCCAAAGCGTCGCGCGCCTTGTAATAGCGCTCGAGCAAGGCAGTGTCCTTTTCGGAAGCGCCGGGCGGCACAGCCTGTGAGAAAAGTCGAAACACCGGCTGGACGAGCTCGTATCCAAGCCCTGGGCGGAACGCACCCCACGCGCGGCCGTCGTCGGGATCGATCTTTTCCAACTCCGAATGGCCGACGATGACGCCCTTCAGTCTTACCGTATGTCGCATGCTCGTGCTACGGCTTTTGCGCCTTTGGCGCTGTGACGGCCGTGTCTGTGATCTTGAAGGTGAACTGCTGTTCGACCAACTGTCGAACTTTGAGCGGGCCGATCTTCGCGGGCTTGAATCGCATATATGGCAGCGCATCGCGGACCGCGGCAATGAATTCGGTGTTTGTGGACTTCATGACCAGAAACGAGCTCGTGTCGGCGAAGCCGGTCGTGTCGACGGTGTAGCGCGCGTTGACGAACCCGGTGACGTGCGATGCGAGCAGCTTGAGCGGATAGGCCGGCGCGGCGCTATTGCTCGCGCGCACCACGGCAGTGTCGACGTCGAGCACCGAGAACACCGAATCAGGCGGGCCGGGAACCGGCGGCGCCGGCGTGCTTGTCACCGTATCGGCGGCGGCGCGCCCGATCGTCTCGTCAGGCTGCATGGGCGCTGGGGCGTCACCGATCGTGCGCGGGCCGTCTCCAATTCCCGGACCGAGACGGCTCACGTCAACGTAGTGCACTGCCTCGCGCACAGCCTGTTGGCCACGCATGCGATCGGGCGGCGGAATGAAGTAGGCATGGTTCGCGATACTGTTGTCGGCGACGCCGGCAGCGGGCAGCGTTGCCACGACCCATCCCGTGATCAACACGGCATGCGCCACGACGCTCAACGCCACGCTCGGTATCGCCCGCTCAGACCTGGCGTACGAGTGCAACCACAAGCGCATCATGTGCCCCCCTTTTCAAGCGCGATGCGCGGATCTACCGCCTCTCTCCAACAGACCCCGTCACCACCTAGGACGTCAAATACCGCTCGCGGAGGACAGCCCCATGATGCCGCTCGTGCCCCGCGATGATGTACAACAACGCCCGAACGCTCAACTCCTGGCCATTCGCCTTCCCGCGACGCACCGAAGCCGCGGCGTCCACATGCTTCGCGAACTGGATCGTGGCCGCACGCACGATCTGAAACTCCTCGAACAGATCCTCCAGCGTCCTACTCGAATGGTTGGCGCTCACCGCCCACTTGTCCTCATCGAAACCGGGAAGATCGGCCGAGTCATTGCGCGCAAACCACAGGGCTCGGTACGACATGACACGCTCGACGTCGGTCATGTGTCCGAGGACTTGTTTGATGGTCCACTTGCCTGGGGCGTACGCGTAGTTCGCGCGCTCCGCACCCACTTCCCGCAACAATGCAGCGGTGTCGATCACCTGGTCCCGGAGCAGCGCGATGAGATCGCCGTCGGGCACGAGGGTGACGTACCTCGTATAGAACTCAGCATGCTCGTCGGCTTTCGGCCGCGCGATTGTGACTTGGCTCATCAGACCGACACCTCTTGTGTGCTCGCGAAGGGCTACCGCGTGAGAATACGAGGATAGTCGCGTCTGTCCCCACCCTGTCAACCGGCCACACACATCCTAATACAAGCCCGGCGTATACAAACCGCGCCGGCACCGCGAATCGTCACGTCGCGGGCACCGTTTCACCTGCCGGCGGGATATCCACGCGCGCACGCTCCACCTGCCCGGCCAACACCGCCTGGCGCCGTCCGAGCCACACCGCCAACCCGAGCCACACCGCACTCAACGGGACGGCGACGAACGAAATCCCCGCGAGACTCAAGCCCACCGCGGCAAGACCGGCGTACACCTGCGCGCCGACCTGATCGCCGCCGCGATACACAAACGTCTCGATGATGTTCTTCGCTTTGTACTTGTCCTCCCGCGGAACGACGGTAAACAACACCTCCATCGCCGGATTGGTCAGCGCGAAGTTGCTCGCGCGCCGTATGACCGTGAACGCCGCCAAGGTCGCGAAAATGGGCATCATGCCCAGCATGCCGAATCCGAACATGCTCATCAACGGCAGCAAGGCGAGCGTTGCCGTGAGCCCCAGCCAGCGAATGATCCGTCCCGTAAAAAAGATCTGCGTGACGACCGTGAGCACCTGCGCCGCCAGTTCCAGCCTGGCAAGCACCGCGGTGCGCGCGGCGCTCCCCGAATAGAACCGCCCGACGATGTCGGATTGCTGGAAGTACAGAAAGGTCGAGCCGACCGTATAAAGAATTAGAAAGGCGCAGATGGCGAGCAAATACGGGGAGCGAACCACGCTCGTGAAACCCGCCCACACGCTTCCGCCAATGACGTCGCCGTCGTCGGTGCCGCGGCCGCGGCTCACGCGCGCGCCGGCTTGCCGAGCGTTGGCTGCCCCCTGTTGAACGAGGGGAAACCACGTCACGACAAGGATTGCGATCTCGAGTAGTGCCGCCGAGATCAGCAGGAGATTCACGGCGCCGATCGTGGGCGCCAGCGCCGCTGTCACCGCGGAGCCGACGATCGAGCCAAGCGTGCCGCCCACGCCGATGAATCCGAACATTCGCTTGGCCTGGTCGCTGCGAAACACGTCGGCCATCAGCGACCAGAAGATCGACGTGTTGAACAGCGCGAACACCGTGGTCCACACGAAGAACGCGCGACCCATCCAGATGTCGACGGTGGATCCTTCCGCACTCGACACAAAACGCAGCACGGCGTAGAACGCCAGAATGTTGACGACGAAAAAATGGTAGGAAATGGGAATCACTCGCCGAACCGGAAACCGGACGACCAGCGCCGAAAACATCGGGTTGAAGATCAGCGTGACGGTCAGCGTTCCGGCGAACAACCACGGAAGCTTGCTCACGCCCGATGCCGCGGCGACCGCGTCGCGGATCGGCCGCAGGACGAAGTAGCTGCTCAGCAGGAAAAAGAAGAAGGCGAACGATGTGAGCATCGAGCCCACCTCGCCGCGGCGGACGTCAACGGCGCGCCGCAGGATCGCGTGGAGTCCAGTCGCCGCTTCGTCCCCGGGGTCCGGCGAAGCAATCACTTGGTCGACGCCTGTTTCACTTTCCACGCCGCAAGCACTTCCGCCTCACGTTGAGCGGAGAGCCCGAACCGCTTCCCTTCGGCTTGCGACTGCAACTCGGCAGCCGATCGCGTCTTGTTGTACTCGAGCGTGTCCTTTGCCGTCACGGCGAGCGTCCGAAAGGTGAGTCCGGCCGCGACAGCTTTGGCAATACTCCGCCTCGACGACCCCACGTCGCCGGTGCTATCGGGCGTCCAAACGGGCATGTTCGTCCACGCCTCCACCTTTTGCTCCTTGAGAAAACTCTCAGGGACCCAGGTGAATTGCGCGCCGCTGGTCGTGATGGCTTTGATGCCGGAGAGCATCTGCGCCATGGTGAGCGGCGTGAGCGGACCGGTCGCGTTGTAGGTGCCGAGCGTCTTGTTCTCCGCGACGCGGATGGTCCATTCGGCGAGATCGCGCGCGTCGATGATCTGCACCGGATCGTTGCCGGTGCCCGGGGCGAGCACTTCGCCGCCTTTGTCGATGCGGTATGGCCAGTAGGTGAATCGATCCGACGTATCGAGCGGGCCCACGATCAAGCCCGGACGAATGACCGTGTTGATTCCCGGATAGTGCTTTTCCACTTCGCGCTCCGAAGCGGACTTGAGAGCACCGTAGTACTTCCCGAAATCCTTGGGCAGAACGGTGTACGGGTCGGTGACCTCGCTCGGCATCGGCGTCGTCGCCGCGCGTTCGTCAGCGTTCGCCGTCTTGTCGTTCTCGTAGACGGAAACGGTCGAGATGAAGATGTAGTGCTTGGTGTTGCCCTTGAGATACTGCGCGGCGTTCTTCACCCACGCCGGCGCTGTTGTTGGATTGTCGATGACGACGTCGAACGTCTTACCCTTCAACGCGCTGACATCGCCGTTCAGATCGCCGATCAATTGCTCGACGCGTCCCTTGAAGAAGTCCGGACGCCGGCGGTTGCGATTGAGCAGCGTCACCTGATGCCCGCGGCCGATCGCGTACTCGACCTGTTCCGGGCCGGTGAATCCCGTTCCGCCAAGGATCAGGATATTCAGCGATTTGGAAAGGCGCTTCATGATGATACGATCAGCTGGACTTCGCGCTCGCCTGTTTCGCCTTCCACGCCGCGAGCACCTCGGCCTCACGCTGGAGCGAGATTCCCCCCACCGCGCCCTCGGCGAGCTTTTTGAGATCTTCGGGTGGACGCGTCTTGTTCCAGTCGAGCGTGTCCTTCGCCGTCACCGCAAGCGTGCGGAACGTGAGACCCTTGGCCAGTGCGCGCGCGATGCTTCGCTGCGAAAAACCCACATTGTTCGGACGGGGCGCGACCCAGACCGTCATGTGACGCCAACCGGTAATTTTCTGCTCGGTGAGAAACTCTGCCGGCACCCACGTGAACTGCGCGCCCGCCGTGGTCACCGCTTTGATCCCGTACAGCGTCTCCGCCATGGTGAGCGGCTTCTCCGGACCCGTGGCGTTGTAGACGCCGAACGTCTTGTTCTCGGCAACGCGAATCGTCCACTCGGCGAGATCGCGCGAATCGATGAATTGAACGATGTCGTTGCCGGTGCCCGGCGCGAGGACCTCGCCGCCCTCGTCGATCCGGTACGGCCAATAGGTGAACCGGTCGGTGACGTCGAACTTTCCGACGATCAGACCAGGACGAATGATCGTGTGAATGTCCGGGTAATTTTTCGCAACCTCACCCTCCGAGACCGTTTTCATCGCGCCGTAGTACTTTCGCGCGTCGGCGATCGGAACCGTGAATGGGTCGATGCCCTCGGGCATCGTCGAAAGCTTGTCGGTCTCGTCCAGCCATGCCTTGCTGTTGTCTGAATAGACCGAGATGGTGGAGATGAAGATGTAGTGGCCGACGTTCCCCTTCATGTATTGCGCGACGTTCCGCACCCAGCCGGGATGCGTCGTCGGATTGTCGATAACGACGTCGAACTTGCGGCCTTTGAGCGCGCTCATGTCGGCGTTGAGGTCGCCGACCAGTTGCTCGACGCGTCCCTTGAAGAAATCGGGACGTGTCTTGTTGCGATTGATCAGCGTGACTTTGTGCCCGCGCTCTGTCGCGTACTCCACCTGCTCGGGACCCGTGAACCCGGTGCCGCCGAGAATGAGAATATTCAGCGGCGCTCTGGCGCGTTCGACAGCGCGTGATTCGTTGCCGAGCGCTTCGTTAGCAAATCCGAATTGCGGAAGTGCGGCAAGTCCAACGGCACCACCAGCGGCGGCCGAGACCTTCAGGAACGTGCGACGGCTCGTGGACACGGGACGATCTCCTCGAGAGACGAAAATGAGGTGGGCTGTCCGGAAAACATGAGCCGCCGACCGCGCTTTCGACAGGCCGAAACCCATTGGGTCGGTGTACGGAAAATGTCGATCCCTGGACGCTGAGGTCGTTGTGCGAGCCGTAAACTCTGATTGGAGCCGTCGGGCTGGGTCTGCCTCGCGGCTGGGTCGCGATCTATCCTTGGCGCCCGCAGTCGAGCAGTTTACGGACATCGTGGCTTCTTTGGTCGGCGACCTCCAACTGGTGCGCCGCCGACCGTTTTGTGGATGGTTGGAGGCAAAATCATGATTTACGCTCACCGCGTCACCGCAATCGGTGTCGCTCTCGGTTTTGCCGGCGGCGCACTAGGCGCGCAGATCTCCGACGGCCCGCTCACGTCCAAGACCGGCATGGTCATCACGACCTCCGCGCCCGCGTCCGACGTCGGCGCGGCAATCTTGGCCAAAGGTGGCAACGCAATCGACGCCGCCGTCGCGACCGCCATGGCGCTCGCCGTCACACTGCCGAGCGCCGGCAACATCGGCGGCGGCGGATTCATGGTCATTCGTCCGGCAACGGGCGCCGCCACCACCATCGACTATCGCGAGCGCGCCCCCCTCAAGTCGACGTCGACGATGTACCTCGACTCCACCGGCAAGATCGCGCGACAGCTCACCGCGACCGGCTATCTCGCACCGGGAGTTCCGGGAACGGTCCGCGGCTTGGCCATGGCCCACAAGAAATTCGGCAAGCTGTCGTGGAAGACCGACGTCATGCCCGCGGTGGAATTGGCCGAAAAAGGATTCGTACTCTCCGAGGCGCTCGCACGCTCGCTCAACCGCGAAGTGTCGGGATCCATGGCGCGATATCCGTCGTCGGTCGCGGCATACGGAAAGCCTGACGGCAGCCCGTGGAAGACCGGCGACACCATCGTCCTGCGCGACCTGGGACGCACGCTGCGCGCGATCGCCACCGGCGGTCCCGACGCGTTCTACACCGGATGGATCGCCGACAGCATCGCGACGACGATGGCGAAAAACGGCGGCCTCATTTCCAAGAAGGATCTCGCGTCATACAAAGCCGTGACGCGCGCGCCAATTCGCGGCACCTATCACGGCTTCGAGCTGATCACCATGCCGCCGCCGAGCAGCGGCGGCGTAGCGATGATCGAGATGCTCAACATTCTCGAGCATTTCAATCTGCCCAAGCTCGGCGCGCTTTCGCCGCAGGCGCTGCACTACGAGATCGAAGCGATGCGCCGCGGCTACCTCGACCGCGCGCGCTACCTCGGCGATCCTGACTTCGTGAAAACGATGCCGATCGCGCGGCTCACGTCGAAGGCGTACGCCGGCACGCTCGCCAAGTCGATCGATCCGGATCACGCGTCAAAGAGCGCGGAGCTCGGAAAGGACATCGTCACGCAAGTCGCGTCGACGGAGCACGACGAGACGACTCAGTTCTCGATCGTCGACAAAGACGGAAATGCGGTATCGAACACGTTCACGCTCGAAGGCGGGTTCGGCTCACACGTGGTGGTGGGCGGCGCGGGCTTCATTCTCAACAACGAGATGGGCGACTTCAACAAGAAGCCCGGCGAGACGAATCTGACCGGTGACATTGGGACGCCGGCGAACATCATTGCGCCAGGAAAGCGCATGCTCAGCTCGATGAGTCCAACCATCGTGACCAAGAACGGCAAGCTGTTCATGGTCACGGGCTCGCCGGGCGGGCGCACGATCATCAACACGGTGATGGAGATCGTGCTCAACGCGCTGGATTTTGGAATGGATGCACGCCAGGCGGTCGATGAGCCGCGGTTCCATCACCAGTGGCTGCCGGACGAAATCACCTTCGAGCGCGACGCGCTCCCCGACTCGACGACGCAACGTCTCGAGGCGATGGGTCACTCCGTCCGCTTTGGCGGCGGCCAGGGTGACGGACACACGATCATCATCAAGAATGGCGTGGCGTATGGAGCAAACGACAAGCGGAGCGCAGATTCCAAAGCGGCCGTGCCCTAAATCACACCCACGGCCGGAAACCTTCCGTCAGAATTCGCGCTTCTTCATCTGCTCGAACAATTCCTGCGCCTCGGCATCCTTCTCGGTTTGCGGCCGACGCGTCGCGTCGAGTGTTGAATCATACGTCTTGCGCGGCGGTGTCTTTGGCTTGGCAGCCTTGGCGACCGTCTTCTTCACGAGCTTGGCAAGCTGTTTCTCGTCCATAGCCCAGAACTCCCGGCGTGGGTGAGCGAAGTGAGATTGGTTGGTAAGCTATCGGCCGACGACGGCAGGAGACAGACCTCGCGCGAAACACCCGCTTCCGACGAGGCTGCACGCGTGCGATCCTTCGGCGGCATGCTCCGAACAGATCGTGATCGGCCGGGCGGCGAACCGACATCCCCACGGTAATGGCTCACGAGACTTCTGCCGTTCAGGTCCAGCTCCGGCGCGGATTTCAGTTCGAGCAGGCTGGCACGACTGCCAGAGCGCTCGACGTCTATCGCGAAACCCTCACCATCACGACCACGGCCGAGGATGAGGCGGAGGCTCGCCTGAGAATCGCGCGGGTGCTCCGTTCTCTGTCCGAATGGGACGACGCCATTGCGGAAGCGCGAGAAGCGAGGCGGCTGGCCGAGAGTGTCGGGGCGAACGACCTGGCCGCGGAGGCCATCAACGTTGAGGTTGGTGTTCACCAGTTTCGCGGAGATTTCGACACCGCCGATCGACTGATCGACCGGGCGCTCGCTCTTTCGGTTTCCGCTCGTGTGCGCGGAATCACGCTGCAAAACCGCGGACGCGGCGCAGCGGAACGCCGCGACTTTGGAACAGCGGACGCATGCTTCACGGAATCGGTGCAGGCGTTTCGAGAGGCGGGCTATGAGCTAGGAATGGCCATTGCCTTGACCAACCTTTCCGCCGTCGCTCGCGACAAAGGAGACCCAGCGCGCGGCCTGGAGTACGCTCAGGAGGCGACGTCGCTCTGTCGGCGGCTGAATGCGCTCGACGTCCTTCTCGTCGCGGTACAGAACGAAGCCTCGGCGCTCGTGGCGCTGAACCGGCTCGATGAGGCGGAGCGACTTCTCGCCGAGGCACTCGGGCATTTTACGAGCGCACGCAATCCTGTGCGGCAGGCCGAGTGTTTGGAAATCATGGGCCAGATGAGCGAGCAGCGGCCGGACCTCGAGACAGCCGCACGCTGTTACGCCAGGGCCCTCGGTATCGCGCAAGCAGCGGGGGACAATCCGCTGATCGAACGGATGACCAAGAGACTCCGGAGCCTGGAACCCTCACGGGACGCGCAGGAAATACGCGGCCCGTGAGCACTTCGTGCGTCCAGACTACGCTTTTGGACGGGTGGGCGCCAAAACGCTTGGCTGGAACCCCGGTCCCGCACGTAGACCATTGTCGCCGCCGTCGGTCAATGGTGCGCAGTACGGATTGCCGTCTTCGTCGTACGCGACGACATAGCCGCTCTTACAGGTGAACTCTTCGTCGAACTTGGCCCCCGAAGGGGTTTTTCTGGCTCCGGCCGGCGCCGTCGGCGACTCGGAACACGCGGCCATCATTAACGCAGCAGCACTGAGCACCAATAGCTTCTTCACAACTCCCTCCGCGGAATCGTTCCGCCAATCCGGCTGGCGCCTTGTGTTATAACCCCCGACCTCGACCATGAACCGGCGTATCGAGCCGTTTTGGTCGCGGCGACGTGCTCCGCGTCAAGCACAATCCATGCTCACCCGTTTTTCTAAGCCTACCCTAGTCCAAGTTGTGGGGTGGCGCACAACTTGTCTCCCTGCTGTTATTCTTCAATTCGGCAACCGCGACGAGAGCGGAGGACAATGGCACGTCAAGGACGAAAAAGCAGACCGTCTTCCAAGACCAAGAAACGGACATCGTCGTCCGAGTATTTCACCCAACCCGGCAAGCGCGGCGCCATTGTCGTGCTCCGAAAACCACTGGGCAATCGCGCCACCGCGAAAGTGTGCGGCGTCATGCCGTCGCGCGTCCATGCCAAACTACTCATCAACCAACTCGAACGAGCGGAGTCGGTCGTAAAGGATTTGTTTCTAGAAGCAACCGACGACGGTATCGAAGCCCTCGAGGCTGTCTTGGCCGCCTGTTGCAGGGAGACGATCGCGAAGGGTCCAAAGTTAAGGGCCGATCAGATCCCAGACAACGATTTTAATGCTGAGTCTGCTGCGAGTGACTGAACGGTTGTTGAGGCCGCAACGACGATACGAATCCACCGTCAAAGGGATTCGTTCACTCGCTCCGCGCGTGCTCGCGACTCAACCACCGGAACCCTCGCCGCGCGTCGGCGAATAGCCGGCGAAATGTCCCGTGTGATGCCACGTGGACGTGTGCTCCCAGTTCTCATCGGGAGCCTCTTCGGTATCGCTGAGTCTACGAATGTCGATGCTCACGATGCCCCGCTCATCGATCGGCTTGTAGATGTTCACGAACCGATGACCGACGCGAATTTCATTCGGCTTGTACGACGACCGCGCGTGCACCGTCTGTGAGAACGTCTCGTCGGTCCCGGCAAGCAGAATCATGAACTCCGCCTCCTTGGCCGCGAGCTCCCCTTCCGTCATGCCGAACAGCGGGCTCTTCTCGTCGATTGGATGCACGATCGTCCAGCTCAGCGGAAAGAACACTACCGACGCGCGCTCGAGCGTGAGCTGATCATACCGGCGCACCGATCCCTCGATGCGGCTGAACAACACCTTCGCCTCGAGCTCGACCAGCTGATTGCTGCGTGAGTTCGCAATACGAAACATGAACGCCGTGAGCCCCCGATAGGGCGCCACGACCGCTTGGCCGCTGAACATGATGGCCGCTGTTGGACGCGCAAACCGCGCAAACAGAATACCGGTGCCGAGCGCGAAGGCGAGCAGCCCCACGAGCGACTCGGCCGTCATCACGAAATGCGCGGCCAGTCCGTTGGGTGTGACGTTGCCGTAGCCGATGGTCGCCAACGTCTCGACGCTGAAAAAGAACGCACGCCAAAACTCGTTGCCCATCGCCGACGCCGTGGTCCCCACGAGCGAGTCGCCGCCGCACGCCATGTAGGCCAGGGCAAACAGCGCGTTGGTGGCGACGTAGCCGCCAACGACGAGCACGAGAAACCGCGACCAGGTGATCGTGAGGAAATAGTGATAGAAGCTGAGCGACGACAGAAATGACAGCCCATCGCGACGTTGATTGAACGTTCCGTCGCGATTGAGCAGCCGCTTTTCATTGATGCCGCCGACGACCGAGCCGAAGCCAAGATCCTTCGGCTCGTCGTGTACGGTTTGTACGGTCGGGAGACTCACGGAACGATCGTCGACCCCGCCTGCTGCGTTTTGAGCTGTTGCCAATACTCGTCCATCTTGATGCGCGGAATGCCGTTCGTCATCCACTCCGGCGCCGGCGCGCCTTTGAGATAGTGATCGAACCAGTCCTTCTGGCGCATGGCGTAGTCCTTCATGTTGACCGGACGCGCGAGGCCGTGGTTCTCACCGACGTACTCCAGCAGAATCACGTCCTTGTTCATCTGCCGAAGCGTGTTGAAGTACGTGATGCCCTGATTGAAGTCGACCGCGCCGTCCTTGTCGTTCGCCAGGATGATCAACGGCGTCTTCACGTTCTTCGCATGGAAGTTCGGCGAGTTCCGAATGTACGAGTCGTAGTTGTCCGAGTAGTTGCCCTTGAATCGGCCCTGACTCGACTCGAAGATCGCCTGATCGGCGCCGCCCGTGTTCCAGTAGATGGAGCCGTACATGCTCACCATGTCGGTGAGCGGCGCGCCGGCGATGGCCGACTTGAAGATGTTCGTTTGCGTGACGAGGAACGCCGTCTGATAGCCGCCCCACGAATGTCCCCACAGCCCCACATTCGCTGAGTCGATCATGCCTGTGGCGATCGCCGCCTTCACGGCGGGAATCACGCACCATACCGCCGACATGCCGGGATCGTTCACGCGATAGACGATGTCGGGATCGAACACGACGTATCCGCGGCTCGTGTAGATGCTGCGATTCGGCGTGCTCGTCTCGCTCGGCGCCACATAGCTGTTGGCGAGGTTGGAACGCTTCTCGTAAATCGTCACGAGCATCGGGTATTTCTTGCCCGGCTCGTAGTTCGCCGGCAGATAGAGCGCGCCCTGCAGCTTGTCGCCCTTGGCGCTCGTGTAGTTGATCAGCTTGACGCCGCTCGTCCAGGCGAATTCCTTCTGCTGCGGGTTCGCATCGGTCAGTTGCCGCGCGGCCTTGATTGCACTCTGACCAGTGGCGCCGACCAGGTCAGCACCCGCGACGTAGTAGTTGGGGTACTCGGTCGCCGTCTGCTTCGTGAAAACGTAGACGTCGGCATCCTTCGCCTTTTGGAAGGCGTACTTCTGGTCGTCGAACGCCAGCCGCTGTGCGCCCGGCTTGGACGCGTCGACTTTGGCGAGACCCTCCTTCTTGGTCCACTCGCCGTACGTGCCGAAGTACATCGGCTGCGAGAGGTCGATGCCGTTCACTGCCTGACCGCCGCGGCCACCGCGGCCGCCGCGACCGCCGGCTGCCGCTGGAGCGCTCGCCTCGAACGAATAGAGGCGCTGATACCGCGTCTGCGTCTTCTTCCCGTCGATGGTGAGATTGACCGCCGCACCGCCGCCCTTCACCGGCACTTTCCAGATGTCGAAACCGTCCGACAGCACGACTGAACTGCCGTCTTTCGACCACCCGATCGGCGGAACCGGCGGCACAACGAGATTGTTGTGATCGTCCGACGTGTCGGCGAACACGGTCGGCACGGTCTTGGTCAGCTGCGTCTTCTCACCCGTGACGACGTCGGCGATCCACCACTGCGCATTGTCGCCCCAGTACAGCACGCTCCGCCCGTCCGGCGACGGCACCTGCGCCGAGGGAATGTGCTTCTTGAGGAGAATCTTGCGCTCTCCGGTCTTGAGATCGACGCTGTATACGTCTTCGTAGCGACGGCCGCTGTAGCTGGCGTTCACGTCGTACTCGCGGCTGTCCACGCCGTACGCGTAGTGATCGTGACCGGTCACGCTCACGGTGCGCAGCGCATCGTCGGACAAACGCACGAACTTGTTCTCGACCGTGCGATACTCCGACAAATAGTTGAACGCGCGGTCCTGCGCTTCCTGCACGATCTGCTGCGACTGGAGCCGCGGATCCTTGCCGTGCCACAACACGAGCGACGGGTTGTCGTCGGGCGTATCGGTGACGCGAGGCTGGTTGATCGTGCCGCCGGCGCCCGGTGCACCCGCCTGAATCACCGACTGGCCGCGGCCCGCGGCATCGGCCACAGTGCGTCCGTTCGCCGGCGCTTTCTTCGCCTCTTTGATCCCGAAGAAAATCGTGTTCAAGTCTTCAGAGAATTTTGGCGCACGATCGCCGGCAATCTTCATTGACGTTGGAAATTCAGAATGCTGCGCCGGATCAAACACCGTCTTCTTGGGCGACGGTACCGTCACGTTGTTGAAGCTCACCACGGAAAAGAGCGTGTCGCGCGTAAGCGTGTCCGCTTTGCCGCGCAACACCGCCACGGCGACACCACTGTCCGCCCATGCGAGACGACGGTACATCGCACGATCGGAGTCGATCGCCCGCACGACATCCGTGCGCATGTTGCGCAACTGCACGCCGTTGCCGATCTGATCGCGCGCGTCGATCGTGTACGCCAGCCATTCGCCGGAGTCATCGAACGAGTATTCTGCGACGTTGCCGACATTCACGGCCTCGGCGCTCGCGAGATTGTAGAGAACGAGGTCGGTGCCTTCCGTGCGTCCCGTCGCGGGCGCTCCGCCGCCATTGGCGCCGCGTCCACCGGCCGGCGGCGCCACCGCGCCAGCCGCAGGCGCGGGCTGATCCGGATAGCCCTGCATCGCGAGATACGTCGGCTTGTCGCCGTTGAACGAGAAGCCGCGAACCTTGTCGAATTCTTTTTTCTCGCCCGTGGCCAGATTCACGAGGGCCACTTTGTTCTGGGTTGGCGCCGCTGGTGCGCCGCCCGTCGGCGCCGCGCCACCGCGACCGCCGCGTCCCGCACCGCCGCGGCCCGCCGCTCCAGTCGTCGACGGCGGATACACCGTGAACGCGACCCAGCGCGAGTCGCCGCTGATCGTCAGCGAGCTGGCACCGCCGCCCGGAGCACCGGGCCCCCCGCGACCACCGCCGGCCCCTCCCGCTTCGCCAATTGGAAATTTCGTTTCCTTGGCGTCAGTGCCGGTCGACCGAATGATCAGAGTCGCGTCGCCTTCATTTGGCGCGAGCACGTACACGAACCATTTCCCGTCGCTCGATAGGCTCGACTGTCGGATGTTCTTCCACGCCTTGAGGTCGGCCGGCAGCATCTGCTTGGTCGGACCGCGTGAAGTGGAGGCCTGCTGTGCCTGCGCCATGGGCGCGAGCGCGACCAGCAGAACGAATGGGGCGACGGCGAAACGAAGGCGCCGAGTCGGTGCGATCTGCATGCGTAAAACTCCCGTCGGATGCGACGATACTGCGAGGAGGGGAACCAACCCAAGAAGCTACGGACCGGTCACTTAACTGTCCATCGCACGACGCGCGCTAAAGTTTGACCTCTCGCTGACCGATACTCAGCCCTGGGACATCTCACCCGGCTCCAGACTCTGGGGTGACCGGGATACTCGTAATCGGTGTGGAGGGAGCGTCATGCGCAGAACAACCATTGGAGCCGCGCTACTCGGGGCGGCAACTGTTTTGGCCTTTGGCTGTCGCCAGGCGCATCCATCCCACAAACCCGATCCGCAGGGCAACGCCGCGCCGATCAAGGACGTGGCGACCGAGTCCCATGCGCGCGACATCGTCATGGAGCCGTACGACGCGGTCGATCACTTGTATCGAAACGCGAAGAGTCAGCTGCCGACGTCCGTGCGGCTAGCGGTGCTCGACACCGCGGATTGGGCGGCAATTTGGCGGCGGATCGTGGGGTCGAGCTCGCCCGCTCCCGTTCCGCCGGTCGACTTCTCGCGCGAGATGTTGCTGATCGTCGGCATGGGCCAGGCGCCGTGCATGGGCTATCAGATCAACGTCGACACGGTCTTCCGCGACAAGGATAAACGCCTTTACGCGGTGGTCCGCGAGCGCCATCACGGCGCGCGCTGCGGCTGTCTCAACGAAGTCGTTTCGCCGGTCGACGTGATCCGCGTTCCGCGAACGATTCGCCCTGTGACGTTCCTGGAACGCGCCGAGACGAACGTCTGCGAGGAGCGCGACCAAACGTCACCGTTTGGCGAGCTGTCGCCGCTTGGCCAGACGTCGCCCCTTGGCGTAGGTCGCTAGCCGGTTCGTCCCGAACCTCTTGCCGACTACATCCGTTGCGGATATAGTCGGCCATGGCTCACGCCGACCCGCGCGGACAACTCCCGCTCACCGCCGTCGTTCTGCACATCCTGCTCGCCCTCACTGACGGCGATCGGCACGGCTACGCGATCGCCCAGGTGATCGAGGAGTCGACGGGCGGCGAAGTCCGGACCGGACCGGGCACGCTGTACGGCTCTATTCAACGGATGCTCGTTGCGACCCTCATCGAAGAGGCGCCGCGACCGCGTTCGGATGACGACGAGCGCCGACGCTATTACAGAATGACCGCCTTCGGGCGCCGGGTGCTCGGGCTCGAGCTCGACCGGCTCGCGCAGATCGTTCGGCTGGCGCGCAGCAAACGCCTCCTGCAAGACACTGGAGTCGCATGACGCGTCGAATGTCTTTGCCTGAGCGATGCTACCGGGTCGCGATGCTGATTTATCCGCATTCCTTCCGCGCCCGATTCGGCGACGAGTTGCTCGACTTCGCGCGCCGTCGGCGTGATCGCGCACGGGCGAGCGGCCGGCTCACGTCACTTGCAGTGATGCGTGAGTCCGTCGCGCTGCTCGCCGATCTCGTTCGAGCCGCGCCGGCCCAGTGGGCATTCGCCGCGACTGAACGCCGCGCCGCCCGAACGCTCGAAGCCACTCTCCGCGACACTCACTCGAGCAACTACACCGACCCGAGAGACGACATGGACATCTTGCTCCAGGATCTGCGATTCGCCGCGCGCGGCTTGATGCGCCGCCCGGCATTCACGATCGTCGCCGCGCTCACGTTGGCGCTCGGCATTGGGGCGAACACGGCGATTTTCTCCGTCGTCAACGCGGTGCTCATTCGCCCGCTCCCATATCCGAACGGCGATCGCGCGGTCACCATCTGGGGCGTCCAAGGCACGCAGGGTCAGAACGGCGTCGTGTACGCCGACTACGTCGAGTGGCGCGCGCAGAACCGCACCTTCGACGACATGGGCGCATATCGCGGCCAGAGCGTGAACCTCACCGGCGCCGATACGCCGGATCGCGTGTTCGGCATGTTCGTCTCGGCGAGCTTCATGCGCCTCATCGGCGCCACGCCTGTTCAGGGCCGAACGCTCACCGATCAGGAAACTGAAATCGCGACCAAGGCGCCGGTCGTCGTCCTCACGTACGAGGCATGGCAAACCCGCTTCGGCTCCGACCCGGCCATCCTCGGGAAGACACTCGTACTGAATGGACAGCCCCACACCGTCGTTGGCGTGACACGTCCCAACGTGCAGACGCCGTTCGGCGCGCCGGATGTGTTCATCCCAATGCCATACTATCCCAACGCGAGCGGGTTGCAGCGTGGAACGCGCGGCGTGTCGGCGCTGGGAACCCTCAAGGTTGGCGTGACGCTGCAAAACGCCGAGCGTGATCTCAAGACGTTGGCCAAGCGGCAGGAAGATGCATATCCAACCACGAACAAGGGATTCGGCGTCGAGCTTCAGACGCTCAAGGACCAAGTTGTGGGCTCGGCACGCGCGCCCATCTATCTCGTTTTCTCCGCGGTGGGAATGGTGTTGCTCATCGCCTGCGCCAACGTTGCCAACCTGCAGCTCGCGCGTGGCGCGGCGAGACATCGCGAGCTCTCCGTGCGAGCAGCGCTCGGGGCAGGCCGCAGGCGAATTGCGCAGCAACTGCTCACCGAGAGCATTCTCTTATCGCTCGTTGGCGGCGTGGCCGGTCTCGCGATCGCCATGCTCGGCACCAAGTGGCTCGCGACGGTCCTCTCGAGCCAGCTCGCGCTGACGCAGAGCATTCGGGTCGACGGGCCGGCGCTGTTGTTTGCGTTTACGGCGTCGGTGCTGTCCGGCGTGTTGTTCGGTGTCGCGCCGGCGTGGAAGGCGTCGCGTGCCAACGTGCAGGACATGTTGGGCAATCGCAGCGTTGGCGGTCAGTCGCACGCGGGAACGCGTAATACGCTGGTTGTGGTGCAGCTCGCGCTGTCGCTGGCGCTGCTCTGCTGCGCGGGCCTGCTGACGCGATCGCTCATCGAGCTCGAGCGCGTGAACATCGGCATCGATGCCAAGAACTTGATGACGGCGCAATTCCGCTTGCCGGCGGTGAAGTACGACACGCCCGACAAGATCTGGGCGATGTTCGATCGCGCGGTCACTGAAATTCGCGCGGTGCCAGGCGTTCAGTCGGCGGCGCTGGTCCGCGCGTTCCCGTTCAGCGGAAACGGCGAGTCGTATCCGATCGCCATCGAAGGGCGGCCGCCGGTGAAAAAGGGCGATGCTCCGAACATGCAGCTCAACACGATCACGCCGCAGTACTTCTCGACGATGGGGATCCCGCGCCTGCAGGGCCGAGACATCGCGAGCTCCGATACCAAGGATGCGCTGCCGGTGATCGTCGTGAACGACGAGTTCGTGAAGAAGACCTGGCCGAACGAGTCGGCGATCGGCAAGCGAGTGCAGTTCGGCGGCGATGAGCGCTGGTGGACCATCGTGGGCGTCGTCGGCAACTCGAAGCATTTCGCTCTCAACGAGCAGCAGTTGCTGCAGGGTTACATCCCTCATGCGCAGCGTCCGCAGATCTTCACTACGCTCGCGGTGCGCACGGCCGGACATCCGCTGCTACTCGCGCGTTCGATTCGGGAAGCGATCTGGCGCGTGGATCGCGACCAGCCGGTGTGGGGCGTCCGTTCGATGGACCAACTGCTCGACGCCGCGGTGGGATCGCCGCGCCTCATCGTTGGGCTCACCGTGGGATTCGCGGTGGTCGCCCTGTTCCTTGGCGGCATCGGCATTTACGGCGTGCTGAGTTACACGATGTCGCAGCGCACGAACGAAATTGGAATCCGCATTGCGCTCGGCGCGGCGTCGAGCCAGGTCGTTCGGATGGTCGTTGGCGAGGGAATGCGAATCGTCGGCGTCGCGGTCGCGATCGGGCTCGCCGGGTCATTTGCGGCGACGCGATTGCTCCGCAGCCAGCTATTCGGCGTCGGGCCCACTGATGTGCTCACGTTCGCGGTGGTCACGGTCCTGCTCAGCGCGGTCGCGATGCTAGCCTGCTATATCCCGGCGCGGCGCGCGAGTCGCGTGGACCCGATGGTTGCCCTCCGCGCCGACTGACTAGCGGCGATTCGGTTTGCGGAGAACTAGCTCTCGCCGAAGATGATCCCGTGACGCTCGCGGCCGAACCACGCGGCCACCGCGGCGAGGATGAACACCGTGATTGCCGTCAGCGCCATGGCGTTGGCGTACGTCGTTCGTTCGGCGAATACCGCTTCGATGTACGCAACGCCGCTGGCGAACATCACGCCGCACTGGTAGGCAAAGCCGGGGAGGAAGCCGCGCACTGAATCGGGCGCCAACTCGTTGATGTGCACCGGAATCACGCCCCACGCGCCCTGCACCATGAATTGCATCACGAATGCGCCGGCCATGAGCAGCGGCAGCATGGGCGCGTACGCCCAGAGCGGAATGGAGAACATCGCCAGCACGAGCGCCAACACGATTGCCTTGCGTCGACCGATGCGATCCGAGTAGTGGCCGAAGACAATGCCGCCAATGATCGCGCCGACGTTGGCGAACATTGTCACGAGCGCGCGGCGCTGTGGTGAAAAGCCCCAGTCGCGCTCGAGGAACGTTGGATACATGTCCTGCGTACCGTGCGCGACGAAATTCATCATCGTCAACAGCACGACGAGATACAAAAACAGCTTCCAATGTGAGCCGATCTCGCGGCCGTACTGAGCCCACGTGTGCCTCGTCCGTCGCTCCCACACCTCTGATTCCTTGACCTGGAAGCGAACGTAGATCGCGAGCAGCGCCGGAATGCCGCCGATGAAGAACATCGGTCGCCATCCCCACACCGGGTACACGAACAGAAAGCACACCGCGGCGAGCAGGTTGCCGCAGGCATATCCCTCCTGCAACAGACCGGAGAAGATGCCGCGCCGATTCGACGGCGCCTTTTCCATCGCCAGCGACGCGCCCACGCCCCATTCGCCGCCCATGCCGATGCCGAACAGCGCGCGCAGCACGAGGAAGGTGGTGTAGCTGTGCGCAAACCCCGTGGCGACCTCGATGATCGAGAAAAACACGAGATCGATCATCAGCGGAATTTTTCGCCCGTACCGATCCGCCATCAGACCGAAAATGATCGCGCCTACCGGGCGAAAGAGCAGCGTGATGGTGATCGACAGCGCCACGGCTTTGACGGGCTTTCCGAATTCTTTCGCGATCGCGGTGAGCGCGAACGGCACGAGAAAGAAATCGAACGCGTCGAGTGTCCAACCGAGGAAGCTGGCGGTGACGGCGGCGCGATGACCCTCGGCGGCGGGCGAGTGGGCGGAGGCGGGAGCGTTCGGCACTGGCTGCGTTCCGTCCTTGGCGACCTGTGAGTTGGCGACGTGCGAGACGTGCGTAGCGCGCAAATCGGCGTTGTGGTTAAACGCGCAGCGTCGCCGTTCCGCTGGCGCCGCGTTTGCCTTTCACGTCACGTCGGACCACGAAAAAGGACCGCCGTTCGAGAACAGCGATCCGTTCGTCGTGTTCGTGATCAGGCAAACCTGATCCAATGCACCGCTATTTGTCCACGCCCTTCCAATCCACGTGCACGTCGATGTTGTGGTTGATGCGGATTCCCGTCTGGCCATCAGTGGTCGCGCCGTGCAGATCGGACTTGGCGACCGCTTTGAACAGCTGGCCGTTGAGAACGAAGTGAATGCTGTCCGCGGCCACGTGAATCAAGAGCGTGTTCGTCGCGTGCCCGTCGGCGGGATCGTCGACCTTTACCAGGTCGCTGTGCGCGCTCGGGACCAGTGCCACCGGTTTGCCGTCGCTCGTGCGCTGGCTAACCAGTGCTTCGCCGAGGGTTGCGCCCGCTTCCTTGCAGTCACCGCGCGACCGGCACGGCTTGACGACGAAGTAGATGTAGCTCTGCGTGGAGTCCTGAAGATTCTTGCCGCCGATGAAGATGCCGTACGCTTCGTGGCCGACGCTTTTCTTTTGCGTGAACGTGGCCGAGACCGCGAACTCGCCCTTCCCCATGTCCTTGGGGTTGTAATAGATGGCGGCTGGTCCGGAGGTGAACTGGAATCCCGACCCCTCGGGGGTGAACACGACCTGATCGGGCGTCGGCGCGGGGCCGGCGTGTGGATCGAACCGCATCATCCAACCGGAGGGCAACTTCCCCGTGCCCTTGATCTGCGTCGTGGGATCGGCGCCGCGGGCCTGTGCCGCGAGCGGTGCGGCGATGACGAGGGCGGTGATGATGCCTAGAGCGGTGCGCATGGGTTTCCTTTGGACGCGTGGAGGTGGGGGGTCGCAGAATATGCGACTATAACGCATTCCGTGCTAATAACCGGACGCGTGCCCGTCTTTTCGTGGATCCGACCCCGCCACATACCCCTTCAAGAGCTTGATGATCGCCTGGCTGCCCCCGAACTGCGACGCTCGGGCGACAGTCACTTCGTGTCCCATGGCCTTGAGTTGCGTGATCACGCTGTCGGGAATCACCGACTCCACGATGACCCGCGCACCCGCCTCGTGGCGGAAGCGGCCCGTGTCCATCGCCTCCTGAACGTTCTGCCCGAACACCAGCATGTTGATGAGAAACTGCGCGTGACCCTGCGCCTGCATGCCGCCGCCCATCAAACCGAAGCTCATGTACGGTTCGTCGCCAGTCCCGTCAGGCGCGCTTGTTGGACCGGGCTTGGTGACGAAGCCGGGAATGAGTGTGTGAAATGGGCGCTTTCCCGGCGCGACGGTGTTCGGCAACCCTTCGTCCATGGTGAAACCGAGACCGCGGTCCTGAAGCGCGAAGCCGGTTCCTGGCACGACGACTCCTGAGCCAAACTCGTCAAACAGGCTGTTGATGAACGACACCATGTTGCCGTCTTTGTCGGCAACGGTGAGATAAATCGTTTCGCTCGACGTACGCTCGGGTCCCGGCGCGACCTGCGAGTGCGCCTGCTTGGGATCGAGATGGCTGCGCCGCTCGTTGATGAACTCGTCGGACAACATGCGGCTGGGCGGAATCGTCAAGTGATCCGCGTCGCCCACGTACTTCACCAGATCGGCGTACGCGAGCTTCTTCGCTTCAATGAGATGATGGAGATACGGCGCCGAGTTGAGGCCCATCGACTTGAGATCGAACGGATCGAGAATGCGAAGCATCTCGAGCGTGGCGATGCCCTGATTGTTCGGCGGCAACTCCCACACGCGATAGCCCTTGAACGGCACCGAGATGGGCGTGACCCAGGTGGGCTGGTTCTTCTTTAGATCGTCTAGGGTAAGGAACCCGCCCAGCTTTTGAATGTGTGTCACCAGCTTCTGTCCGAGCGTGCCGCCGTACATCGTCGCCGCGCCTTCCTTTGCGACCAGACGGAACGTCGCGGCCATGTCCGGATTGCGGAACCAATCGCCCGCCTTTGGTGGCGCGCCGTTTGGCAAGAACGTCGCCTTGGCGCCTTCGTCGCGCGCCAAAATGTTCGCGGCGCCCGCCCAGTCGCCCGAAATCACCGGCGTCACGGGAAAACCGTTCTCCGCATAATCAATGGCCGGCTGCACGGCCTGCGCGAGCGTGATCGTCCCGTACTTCTTGAGCAGTGCGTCCCAGCCGGCGAGCGCACCCGGCACGGTCACCGTCTCGATGCCGCGTTGAATGCGCGTCCGTCCGCGCTTCACCAATTCCGCGCGCGTCATCAGCGAACCGGCCCGGCCGCTCGCGTTGAGCGCCACCAGCTTCTTTTCTTTTGCACTCCACATCAGCGCGAACATGTCGCCGCCAATGCCCGTCATCATTGGTTCGACCACCGCGAGCACCGCGGCGGCAGTCACCGCTGCATCGACGGCGTTGCCGCCATGTTGCAGCACGGAGATGGCCGCGGTCGTCGCGAGCGGCTGGCTCGTGGCGGCAGCACCATGCGGCGCGTAGACCGGCGACCTACCAGCCATGGTGGCCACTCCCGCGGACATCGCTCCGCGCTGAGCGCCGGCGGCAGACGCCAGCGTCATCGACATTCCTAGACCGATCGCCACGCGTCGCGCGATGGAACACGACATCATTCATCTCCGTCCTATGAGGTAGTTGTCGACGTGCTCGGCGCGGAAACGTTCGTCGGGTCCGGCGCCGTCATGAAGTAGTCTCGATACTGCTCGCGCATTGCCAGCTTGTTGAACTTCCCCACGCTCGTTCGCGGAATGGCCGAGACGAATTCGACGCCGCTCGGCATCCACCACTTCGGAAAATGCGGCTCCAGATAGCGGATGATGTCAGCGGCACTGCATTCGCACGCCGGCCGTGTGACCACGAGCGCCAGCGGTCGCTCGTCCCATGTCGAGTGTTTGAGTCCCACGACCGCCGCTTCCAGCACGCCGGGATGACGCATGATCATGTTTTCCAGCGCGACGGAGCTGACCCATTCGCCGCCGGATTTTATCACATCTTTCGAGCGATCGCGAATGAGAATGTATCCGTTCTCATCGATACTCACGATATCGCCCGTCTTGAACCAACCGTCGTCGGTGAAACGATCGGCCGTGTCCGGCTCGTCGAAGTACGCACTCGAGACCCACGGGCCGCGCACCTCCAGCTCTCCCATGGTTACGCCGTCCCACGGAGCTAGCCCCGCCTCAGCACGAACACGCGTCTCGACAAACGGCGCGGGCCGACCCTGCGTCGCGCGGAGCGCGTACCGCGCGTCGCCGGTCACGCCGTCGAGCACGGAGGTCAACATCGCCATGCTGCCGAACGGCGACGTTTCCGTCATCCCCCACGCTTGAACGAGACGGATGTGATGGCGCTCCTCGTAGGCTCGAATGAGCGCTTCGGGCACCGATGCGCCACCCGCGACCATCACTCGCAATGACGACAGATCGTTGCGCTCCGGTTCCGCGTCGAGCGCCTGGAGCAGCGCATTGCAAATCGTTGGCACACCGGTGAGCACGGTGACCCGCTCCGACGCCACGAGCTCGAGAACACTCGCGGGATCGAGCAGCGGCCCGGGCAATACCTGCGTCGCGCCAAACAGAAGCGCGGCATATGGAAGGCCCCACGCGTTGGCGTGAAACATCGGCACGCAGGCGAGAATCACGTCGCGCTCGCGCACGAACTCCAGATCCCACAGTCCGAGCGCCATCGAATGCAGCGCGGTGGATCGATGCGAATACAGCACGCCCTTCGATCGGCCCGTCGTCCCCGACGTATAGCACATTCCGGCGGCGGTATTCTCTTCGATGTTGTCGTCGAACTCGACTGCGTCCGCGGCGGCCAACAACGCCTCGTAGTCGTGCATCCCGTCCGGCACCTCCGGACCGCCGCCAACCACGATGACATGCTTCACCGCGACTCGGTCGCGAAATTTCTCGAACTGGGGCAATAAGACGCGATCGACGAGAATCACCGAATCCCCGGCGTGATTCACGATGTACGCCAACTCGTCGGGCTGCAGCCGAATGTTGAGCATATGCGCCACGGCCCCCATCGACGGGACGCCGTAGTACGCTTCCAAATGCTGATGATGATTCCAGCAAAAAGTTGCGACACGATCGCCGCGACCAACGCCGAGCTTCTTTAGCGCACCGATCAGCCGTTTCGACCGCGCGAGGACTTCGCCGTACGTCGTTCGATGCAGCGTACCGTCCGGCTGCCGCGCGACGATCGGCTTGCCGGCATGCATGCGCTCTGCCCGGCGCGCCATGGCCGGGATCGTGAGCTGGTAATCCATCATCAGACCCTTCATGCGCCCTCCGGGTAGGAGCGCCTACCATACTGCCCGGGACGCGCGCCAGCGAGTAGCTAGCCGCCGAGTGCCGTGAGATCGTGTGGCGTATCGACGTCGCGCGGAACGGCGGAGTCGACGTCGACGTACGCAACACGCTCCGGCCGCCGCTCGATCAGTCCCTTTGCGCCCGCGTCGCCCCGGAGCACAGCGACTTCGGCGAACATCGATCGGTCGAACAGCACCGGGTGACCGCGCTCGCCGCGATATCGGGCCGTCACGATCGGCAAGTTGGTGTCGCGCCAGCGCGCGATGAGCGCGCGCATGACGACCACATCGAGTCGCGGCTGGTCGCCGAGCGCCACAATCACGCCCTCGGCGGTTTCAGGCAGCGCAAGAATTCCGCTGCGTAGCGAGCCTGCGAGACCCTCGGCCCACGCCGAATTCTCCACGACTTGGACATCAGTCTCGCCCAACGCCGCGCGCACAGCGAGCGATTCGCTGCCGACAACAACGATCGTCAGGTCAGCGACGTCGGCAAGCGCGCGCGCCGCGAGTCGCACGATCGGGACGCCATCAAGCGTCGCCACCAATTTCTGTGAGCCGAATCGTCGCGCGCCGCCCGCGGCGAGAAGCACGCCGGCGATCACGTCGCCATCGCGGCGTCGGCAAGAGCGCGACGCAGAGTATCGAGAGGCAACACGGCACACTTGCGACGTCCTGCCGGCGGTTCGCCGCCGAGCGATTCGTGCAGCCACGCGGCGTCCACGGCCATCGCGTCACTCGTGCGCATGCCGCGCACGTGTTCGGTCAATAGCGATGCGGACGCAATGCAGAGCGCGCACGCGTCCGCCGTGAACCGCGCCTCGGCGATCGCGTCGTTTTCGTTACGAATCTGCACGCGGATTCGATCGCCGCAGAGCGGATTGGCGCCTTCGGCTTGGCCCGACGGATCGACGAGCGATCCACGATTTCGCGGGTGGCGAAAATGCTCCAGCACCACCGCGCGAAACGCACTCACACGCGCTTTCCGCTTCGAATCGCCACGACCTCGGCGAGAATCGACAGCGCGACCTCCGGCGGACTCTTCCCGCCGAGGTCGAGCCCGATCGGCGTGTGAATCCGCGCCAGATCGTCGTCGGTGAATCCCTCTTCACGGAGAAGAGCGCGAACCGCCACGCCGCGCTTTTTGCTTCCGAGCATGCCGAGATACCCGACGGGCTCGCGCACGAGTTGGCGAAGGACCGGGAGCTCGTACTTGTAGTCGTGCGCGACGAGGACCACCGCGACGCGTTTATTGGGCGTGAGGCTCGCGACGATCTCGGACGGCATGCCCACGCGAATGTCGTCGGCGTCCGGAAAACGTTCCCGCGTGGCGTAGCGCTCGCGGCCATCGATCACCATCGTGCGCATCTCGAGCTCGCGCGCGAGGCGCGTGAGGGACATTGCGATCTGCCCGGCACCAATGATCACGAGCGTGGTGGGCGGAGCGAAGCGATCGAAAAAGAAACGTTGCGACACGCCGGATGCTTCGAGCGATTCCACGCGCGCGCCGGAAGCGGCGACGTCGGGTACGATCGTGGCGGCGGCCGCGTCGAGCGCGGAGTTGCCGAGTGTGCCGTAGCGAACGCCCGTCTCATCGACGACGAGCGCCGCGGCCGCGCCGTCGATCGGCGTCACAATGACCGCGCTCGCGCCGCGATCGAGCGCGGCGTGGACGACGCGATGCGCCGCCGTGATAGGATCAGCCGCGTTGGCCGGCGTGATCCGCTCGAGCAGCACGTCCACGGCGCCACCGCAGGTGAGACCCATCTCCCACGCTTCGTCGTCGTCGAGCGAGATGGACAAGAGCCGGCGCTCGCCGCGGTCGATCAGTGCGTCCGCTGCCTCGATCACTTGCGCGTCGACGCATCCACCGATCGTCACGCCGCCGATCAGCCGGCCGCTGCGTCCGACGAGCATCTTGGCCCCGAGCTTTTTCGCCGTGCTCCCCGTCGCCGAAACGAGCGTCGCCAGTGCGACACCGGTCTCGTCGCGCAGAAGCGGATCGTCGTGATCGATCAGACCGTGCGCCATGGGCCTCCTCGAGTAGCAGCGTGGGTCACACTCAAGATTCGTCGTTCGCGCGGAGCGCGTCCAGCCAGAGGTGGCGGAGCTCGCTCGCTCCGCGCGCGTTCGGCTCGATGAGCGAGCGCTTCCAATACCACCGGTCGTCCTCCGCCGCCGAGACGCCGTGGCCAGCGAAATGCGCGTGCGCGTCGGCGAGAATCACGCGCGGCGTGCCGAGTCCCAGGGCACGAATATGAGCGTTCAGTCGAGCGAGTGTATGGAGTGGCAGCGGTCCACGATCGTCGTACACGCCGGGAATCTTCCCGCTGCCGTCGGACGGATCGTAGACGGTCGTCACGATCAACGTGCCGTGCGGAAAGCGACTGCGAATCGAGTCGACGAGAAAGTCGTACGCCTCGATGACGTCGTCGACAATTCTCTCCAGCAGTTCCGGGCGGGGGCGCGGCCCGTACGCGCTCAACAGGTCGTTCCCGCCGGCCGTGAGTGTGATCAGCGTTCGCTCGTCGGAATCGTCGAGCTGGCTCATTTGCTCGCCGAACACTTCGCCGATCGTGGCGCCGTCGGAGCCAAGGTTGAGGAACGCGATCCCCGGATGCAGCGACGAGAGATCGTTGCCAAGGTCGTCGGGCCAGTGCGCCTCGGAGTTGCTGTGGAGTAGCGACGCGGCGCCCAATGGGGCGACGCGGCCGGCGGTTGGAACGCGTTCGAGGGCGACAGCAACGTCGATCTCGCCGGCGTCGAGCGCAGGGTAGAGGTCGATCGACATCGAGTCGCCGAGCGCGAGGTAGCGGGTAAAGGGCGGCACGGGGCGAAGATTGGCGGACGATGGCGGAGAGCCTTGAGAACGACGGCTAACGACGACTAGGGCCGGACATCTCGGGACACGGCAATGCGCTTAGCGCGCAGCAGCTAAGCTAAAAGCCGACGGCGCAACAACGACAGGACAGTGAACGATGGCGTACTGACGTTTTTGGTTCTCCTTCCGCGCACGCAAGTCTGTCACGTCGCCGTGCAGCGCGCAGCCGTCGGCTGTAGAGCTGTATGCCCAAAGCATTGTTGTTCTTTGTTTCGCGCCGTGACGGTTTACACGGGCGCCCTCAACCCTCGGGTTGCCAGTATTCGGGCGACCACATCGCCGATCTTGTTGTTCGGCGTGCTTGCCCCCGCCGTCACTCCGACGCGCACCACCCCCGCCGGCAGCCACTCCGTGACATCCGCCTCTGTATGCTTGATCAACGCCGGCCGAAAATGAATCGCATGTAAATCCGGATCGATCGCGGCCGACGTCTCGATGTGATAGGTCGGAACCGTGTCGGCGCACAGCGCGGCGAGCGAGATGGTATTGCTCGAGTTGAATCCGCCGATCACCACCATCACATCGATCTGCTCGTCGAGCAGTTCGCGCACGGCGTCTTGCCGTTCCTGCGTCGCGCTGCAGATGGTGTCGAAGCTCCGAAACCGCGTGGCGCGTGCGTGCTCACCATGCGTCGCCGCAATCGACTCTCCCACACGCTCGGCGATGGCCAACGATTCGCGTGCCAACATCGTTGTTTGATTCGCGACGCCGATGCGCTGCAGGTGCAACTCCGGATCGAACTCGGGCGACACCGCTCTCGAGAATGCCGACATCAACGCCGACGACGAGAGCCGCCCTTCGATGTAGTCGCACACGAGAAGCGCCTCGTCCATGTTCCGCACGATGAGGTAGTGCCCCTCGGGATACTTTCGGACTTGAGACGCCGTTGCCCGCGTCTCCTCGTGATGGTACTTGCCGTGAATCAGCGCGGTAAAGCCATCGCGCGCGTACGATTCCACGCGCTTCCACACGTTGAGCACCGAGCCGCACGTCGTATCCACGAGAATGCAGCCGATCTCGCGCAGCGCGGAGAAATCGTCGATCGTCACGCCGAAGGCCGGCATGATGACGACGTCTTCCGGCGTGATCGCACTGAAATCAAATGCGCCGGTCGGGTCCGGGTGCGTGAGGATTTCCACGCCCATCTCGCGGAGGCGATCGTTGACGTGCGGATTGTGGATGATCTCGCCGACGAGATAGATGCGTCGATCGGGGAATTTTCGGCGCGCCTGGTAGGCGTACTCGACCGCCCGCTCTACCCCGTAACAAAAGCCGAATTCACGCGCCAACCGGATCGTGACGTCCTGGACCGTGAGCGTGTACTCGTTCGACCGAAGAAAATCGACGATGCGCCCGTCATAGTCGGCGGCCAGATCGCCCTGGACCTCGGACTTGAGCCCAAAACCCTTACGGAAATATGTCGAAGGCTCACCCGGCGAGGTCATATTTGTAAATCTAGTGATGCACTCATCGGATAGCGCCATGAACCGGCCGGTCCCGCCCCCGTCGCAGCCCGCCACGCCAGACGATCTGTTTCTGCGTCTGCAATCGGCGTTGGCCGGCGAGTACTCGCTCGAGCGGGAGCTGGGACGCGGCGGAATGGGTGTGGTCTATCTGGCGCGCGAAGTCCGCCTGGCACGCGAAGTCGCCATCAAAGTGCTCCCGCCGTCGTTGGCCGATCTGCCGGGTCTGCGTGAGCAATTCCTCCGCGAAGCACAGACCGCGGCGCGTCTCTCGCATCCGAACATCGTCGCCATCCATCGCGTGGACGAGGCCGACGGCTTCGTGTACTTCGTCATGGCGTACATCGCCGGTGAGACGCTCGCCGAGCGTATTCGGAAGCGCGGGCCGTTGGCGCCGCATCACGCGTCACGCCTGCTGCGCGAAGTGGCATGGGCGCTCACCTACGCGCACGCCAACGGCATCGTTCATCGCGACATCAAGGCCGACAACATTCTCCTCGAACGCGGCACCGAGCGCGCGCTGGTCACCGACTTCGGCATTGCCGGCGCGGCGCACGCCAACGCTCGTACCGCCGAGGGGTTGATCGCCGGCACCCCGCATTACGCAAGCCCCGAACAAATCACCGGACAACCGGTCGACGCCGCAAGCGATCTCTATTCGCTCGGCGTCGTGGGCTACTTCGCGCTCACGGGGCAACTTCCCTTCGACGCGCCCACGTCGCGCGAAGTGGTCGCGATGCACTTGAACACGCGCGCGCCGTCGATCGCTTCCGTCGCACCAACAGTGCCGGTGAAGTTCGCGCAGATCGTCGAGCGATGCCTCGCCAAGCGTCCGGAGCAGCGTTTCGCCACCGTGGCGGGGTTCGCCGACGCGGTCGATCAGGCGATCGAGCCGCCGCGAGAGATTCCTGCCGCACTGCGTGTGTGGCTGCAGCGGACGAATCAAACCAGCATTCTACGACCGCTCCTCGCAGCATATGTCGTCGTTGGCGTGGGCGTCTCCGCGGCGTTCGCCAGCGGGCACCCGGGCTACGTTCTGCCGTTGGTCGTCGCCATCGGCGGATCGTTGATGGCGTTCCCGTCACTGCTGCGCACGAACCGATTGCTCGCCGCCGGCTACGGCATCGAAGACATTCGCATTGCGGTTCGCGAGTACTGGGTTCGCCGCCGCGAAGAGATTGCCTACGAGCTCACCGCGTCGGCTGAGCTGTCGACCAAGACTGCGGCCATGATATTCAGCGTGAGCGCTGCTGCCACCGCATTGCTCTCGTCAGCGGCTGGAATCGTTCACTCGCCGCACGTGCTGCTGCCGATCGCGATCGCGCTCTCCGGAACGGTTGCCGTCGCGAGTGGAGTGTTGAGCATTGGACGATTCATTCGCCTCCGGCTCCCACGCCAAGTCGGTGCCAGCCAGATCAAGTTTTATAACGGCAAATGGGGCGAGCGGTTCGTGCGCATCGCCGGGTTCGGTCTGAAAAAGCGCGCGCCCACCGAGTCGCTCTCTCAGCTCACCGAGGTGGCGCTCGGCCGCGCCACCGACGCGTTGTACGACGCCTTGCCAAAAGCGCTTCGCAAGCAGCTCAAACAGCTCCCCGCCGCGATTCGCCGTCTCGAGGAAGACGCCAAGGGACTTCGCGGCGAAATCGAAAAGCTTGACGCATCGATCAACACGCTCGATGGCGACGCACGCGGCAGCATGCCGTCAGCGATCTCGTCGTCGTCGCACGAGGACAGAGTCCGCGCCGATCGCGACCGTCTCCGCGCCGACCTTCGCGTCACACGAGAACGAGTGAGCGACCGACTTGCCGCCACGGTCGCCGCGCTCGAGAACATTCGCCTCGATCTGCTGCGCCTCCAACTCGGCGACGGACATGTCGATTCAGTCACCGCGTCGCTCGAAGCGGCGCAACAGGTCGCTGATGACTTTGGCAGCTACGTTGAGGCGACACGAGAAGTCGACGATTCCTTGGTCACGCCGCGTTCCGCAGTCCCTCCCGACCCACGAGCCCCGTGACCACTGAAAAGGCACCAGACGTCACGCGCCCCCCGCTCCTCCGTCCGCGTGCGATCGTCAAGGGCGATACGATCGGCGTCGTCTCGCCGTCGTACGCGCCAAAATTGGGATGGTTGCAGCGCGGCGTGCGCGCGCTCGAGCGTGCGGGATTCAGCGTGCTGCTGGCGCCCGAGATCGAAAAGGTGCCGCGGTTCACTCGAGCCGAAGACGAGCGGCGCGCCGAAAACCTCATGGGCCTGTGGCTCGATCCCAAGGTCAAGGCGGTGATTGCCAGCACCGGCGGCTATGGAGCCGTTCGACTGCTCCCTCACCTCGATCCAGTGATTTTCCGGAACAACCCCAAATCGCTCGTCGGCTATTCGGATATCACCGCGCTACATCTCTGGCTCATGCGGCGCGCCAACCTTCGCACCTTTCACGGCCCCACCGTCGACGATTTGACGCCGAGCACGCGCGACCCAACGATGGCGTCCCTGCTCACGGCGCTCACGACGCCGTGTCCGAGCGGACGCATCGGCCGCGATCTGTCACGCGGCGTTGTCCCGGGACGCGCGGCGGGACGCCTCGTGGGCGGAAATCTGTCGCTCGTCCAACAGACCATCGGCACCTCCTACCAGGTCGACACCGACGGCGTGATTCTGTTCATCGAAGAGACGCGCGATCCGATGTCGGTTGTCGACGAGCGTCTCGTGCACCTGCGCGCCGCCGGGCTCCTCGAGCGAGTCGCCGGAATCATTTTCGGACAACTTTCACTCGACCGGTCGGAGGAGGACGAGTTTGAGGATTTTCTGCTCGACCTCATTTCCGACCTCGACGTCCCCGTGTTGATGGACTTTCCGGCCGGTCATGAAAACCCTAATTTGACTATCCCGTTCGGCACCGAAGTCGAGCTGGTGGTCGAAGATCAACGCGGCTGGATCGTCTATCGCGAGGACGCGTTAACCGCCGCGGAGGAATGATCGTCGCCCCGCCCATTCTCGCGATCCACCTCTTTCTCCAGGACCAATGAACGAGCACTACGATCTCGTCGTCATCGGTGCTGGCCCGGCGGGCGAGAAGGGCGCGGCGCAGGCCGCATACTTCGGGAAACGTGTCTGCATCGTCGAGCGAGCGCCGCGACCAGGCGGCGCGGCGATCAACACGGCCACCATCCCCTCCAAGACGCTGCGCGAGACTGCGCTCTATTTCTCCGGCCTGCGGCAGCACGGCCTCTACGGCGTGGACTACCACATCAAACAGGACATCACGATCAGCGACTTCATGCTTCGCGAGCGCTCGGTGATCGAGGCTGAATGGAAGCTGATCGAGGAGAATATTCGCAAGCACGAGATCGCGGAGGTCCGCGGCGCGGCGACGTTCGTCGATTCGCAGACGCTCGAGGTGGCGCGCTTCGGCGAGGAGACGCGACGGCTCACGTCCGACGTCTTCCTCATCGCGACCGGTTCGCACCCGTTGCCGCCCAAGGAGATCCACGTGGACGGTGGAGTGATCGTCGACAGCGAAACCGTGTTGACGCTGGAAAAGATTCCGGCATCGATGATCGTTGTCGGCGGCGGGATGATCGGTTGTGAGTACGCCTGTACGTTTGCTGCACTCGGCGTCCGCGTCACCATCGTGACGGGGCGCACGCGTCTCTTGGCGCACCTCGACCCCGAGGTGAGCGACGCGTTGCGCCGGCAGATGACCGGCCGCCTTGGTGTCAGCGTGCATCTCGACGCTGAAGTGACGGGCCTTGCCGTCGAAAGTGGTCGCGCCGTCGTCACACTCGGCGGCGGCGACCAGATTTCGGCCGATTGTGCGCTGTACGCCACCGGGCGCATCGGTGCCTCGGCGGGGCTTGGACTCGAGGCGCTCGGCGTGCGGACCAATGCGCGCGGCTTCATCGCCGTCAACGATCACTATGAGACGGATGCCCCACGCGTCTACGCCGCAGGCGATGTGATCGGATTTCCCGCCCTCGCGTCCACGTCGATGGAGCAGGCACGCGTCGCCGTCTGCCACGCGTTCGACTTTCGCTACAAGCGAGCGATCGCCGGCGTCATTCCGTACGGTGTCTACACCATTCCAGAGATTGCCACCGTCGGCGCAACGGAAGAACACCTGCGGGCCAAGGGGATCGACTTCGAGGTGGGACGCGCCTCGTTTCGCGCGAATGCGCGCGGCCAGATCATCGGCGATCTCGAGGGATTCGTGAAGATCATTTTCCGTCCCGAGGATCAGCGCCTGCTCGGCGCATCCATCGTGGGAGACGACGCGGCCGAGCTCATTCACATTGCGATGGCGTGTCTGTCGTTCGACGGAACGATCGACTTTTTCATTCAGAGTGTGTTCAACTATCCGTCGCTCGCCGATGCATACAAGTACGCGGCGTACGATGGTCTGCAGGCGCTGGCTCGCCGCCACGCGAAACGACCCGGGCTGCCCACGAGCGGTCCGCATCGGGTCGTGCCGCCATCGTAAACAGACCTGAGAGCTACTTCCCGTCCCGCGCCTTCAACTGGATGATGACCAAGCCGAGCGGGCCGGGAACGAGCAGGCCGGCGCGGTACGTTCGAAGCTCCACGGCGCCGATTGCCGCCGGGTCGATGAGGCTTGCAAGTGGACTGCTCGGATCGAATTGCAAACTGTCGCCGCGAAATACCTTGAGGTTCACTCGGCTACTCTGAGAAGAGTGTTCTTCCGTCAAAACGCTCACCGTCGCGGAACCGCTCATGCTGCCGGCTGCCGCGGTGTTTTGACCGTTCGGCGCGAAGGCCACGCGTTGAGTCGACGCCGACCGCGCGTTCGCTGCTTCAACCTCCACGACAGCCCGCTCCGCGGCGGAATCCGGATTCCGTCCGCGGCCAACACCTGCGGCTGCGACCGCGCCGCCTCGCCCGCCGCGCGCGCGACCCTCCGCGCTTCCTGATGCCGCGCCTAGCGCATCCTCCGTGAGCGCCGTTTCCGAGAACTGCGCGTCCGGCACTTTGCCAGCAGTGCTGTACACATAATGACCCTGCGCGTCGAGCACGATGGTGATGAGATTGATCGATGAATCACCCGCGATCACCGTAGGATGATGCGCGGCGAGGATCTCCACGATCTGCCGGACGGTGAGCAGCGGCTCAGATTTCCGTTGTGTTGCCGTAGCAGGTGACGATGCGACCGGAGCACCGACGGACGCTGGACGCGCCGAGTCGACGCGTCGGACACTCGGTGTCGTCGCCGCGCGAGTGATCGCGGTATCCACCATCGCCGCGGCGTGATTTCCAGCGGGCGCCATCGGCGGCGTCGCTTGCGTTGGCGGCTGCGTCGGATGTTGCGTCGTCAGCGGCGCCGGGCGCGGCGTTCTCACGGCAGCCGTCGTCGCAACGATCGCAATCGCCACGAGCGCGAATGACGCGAGCTTCGGACTGCGTGGGCGTGGCGTTGTCATAGCCCTGATCCTCCGTTCGAGAAGTGGCCGGCGCTCGGCGAGCGACGCGGCGAGTGGAAGCGACGCGCTGTGCCGCGCGCCGACGGTGAGCAGCAACATTCCATAGTCGTGCGGGTGCGCCGAGCCACGCAGCACGCGCCGATCGCAATCCACCTCGATGGCCAGCCGCAGCCGTCGACCGATGAACCACAGCGCCGCATTCCACGGCAACAACACCAGGCACAGCGCGACGATCAGCAGCAGTTGCGGATCACGGGCGCGAATGTGTTCGTCCTCGTGCCGCAGCATCAACTCGCGCGCGGTGGCGTCGAGCGACAACGCCCATTCGGGAACGACGACTCTCGGGCGGAGTACGCCGACCACCGCGGGGCCGGCATCGGGCGCGAGAAGCAGTCGCGTACCCGCCAGATCGATCTCGCGCCACCGGACGCGCTGGCGCCTCAGTCCGATCATCGCCCGTAAGAAAAGTGTCAACAAAACGAGGGACGCTGCGAGCCATGCATCGCGGAGATACGGATCGATCCGCGCGAGCGTGCCGGCCGCGCGACTCGCCAGCGTGGGATGCCTCGCACGCGACGGCGCCATTATCCGGGAGAGGTCGAGTGTTCTCGTGTTCGTGGCAGATGCCCCAGTCGCGGCGCTCACGCGCGACGGGGCCGGCGGCGCTCGCAGCGCCGACAGCACAACCGGTGCGGCCGCCGCGACGACGAGCGCGGCAAGCCACGCGAAGCGGCGGCCGACTCCCCAGATCGCCGCGAGCTGCTCTGCCGCGAGCGCGGCACCACACGCGAGCGCGCCGAATAGCGTGGCGTACGCCATCCATTCGATCAACATCAGCTCCTCCTTTTTTTCTCCGAGAGGCGATCGTCGAGCAGCTTGCGAAGGCGCCGCAGCTCGGTCGCGTCGAGATCGCGATCGCTGACGAGTTGCGTGAGCAGCAGTTCCGGCGAACCAGAGAAGATCTTGTCGAGCACTCGCGACAGCGCGCTGTGGCCCGCCATGTCCTGCGACACCGCCGGCAAATAGCGATGCGCCTTGCCTTCCGTGAGATGGGTGACGAAGCCCTTGTCCTCGAGCGTCCGAAGGATCGTGAGGACCGTGGTGTATGCCAGCTCGTCGCGCAGCGCATCGCGCACTTCATTCACGGTGCCGGAGCTTCGCTCCCACAGCACGGCCATCACGTCGAGCTCGCGGTCGGTAAACGAAATGTCCATAGCCCCGCCGGAGAATTGGTCCTACTAGATTTCTAGTAGATCATACGCCGGGAAATTCCGCTTGTCAACTAGTTTTTTAGTAGGAACAGCCTGACGCGCTCAGGCGTCGAACAGGTCCGGGCTCGCGAAGGGAGCCACCGCGTACGCCACGAGCGCTTCATAGGCCCGTTGCCGATCGACCAGCCCCGCGGTGAGAATGCCCACCGCGCCCCTGCCACGCTTCGTGCCCTGCTCCCCGACCAATTGGTCCATGGCATGGCCGAGCTCGAGACCACCGCGAATCATTTCCGCGACGCGGGCGGGGAGCGGCATCACCAACGATCCGCCGACGCCCGACTTGCCCGCGCCGTCGACGAGCACTGCCCACGCGCACGTGCGCATTGATCCGTCGGGCAGCTCTACAACGCCGCCTTCGATCCCAACGCCGAGCTCCGCACTCAACGCGTCGCGCGCCGCGGACGCGCGCGCGCGCGCGCCTCGAATGGTTTCTTCGTCACCAAACGGCTGATCCCGCACCGTCGACGCGACCGCGACTCCGGCGATCGTCGCTCCCGGCGCGAGCGCGCGGAACACGGCGCGCACCGCGCCGATCTTCACGGGGTTGAGCGAACCCACAGCGATCGTGCGCATCGATGACAGCGGCGTTGAGCGGGCGTCAGCAATCACGATGAATAAGTATCGTTTCGTTCACAATTCTCTGGGAAAGCGGCGCAAATGTACGCGACGCTTCGCGCCGTCGTTAGACCTGATTCGCGATAACCGCCAACGTCACCGCCCCCGTCGGCATCGCTTGCTGCGCGTCGCGTCGCGGGGTATGCTTGACGTCCCTCGCTGCCGACGATGCTCACACTCACAACATCCTCAGACTCTCCCGCGGTCACAGCGTTCGTTGCACAGCGCGCGACCAGCGAACGTTCACCGTTCGTCTTTGTTGGCGAGCGGCTGTGGTTGGACTACGTGAACTGCGAGCACGGCATGCGTCGCTTCGACGCGTTGCGTGATTTCGAAACGATGGTCCGCTGGCTCGAGGCCGCCTCCGTGCTCGACGGTGAACGCGCCGGAGGCATTCGACGCCGGGCGCAGCAACAACCCGCCGGCGCCGCGGCCGCGCTGCTCGATGGACGTCGCGTGCGCGCAGCCCTTCGCTCACTGGCTGAACGCGGCCCGATGAGCGAACGCATCCGCACCGAGGGACTCGCGGAAATCAATCGCGTTCTCGGACGAAGCGCCGGCACGCGTCGCGTGGACCTTCGTCCCGACGGCACGTTCATCCGTTCGTTCGTGCCCGTCGGCGACGCATTCGCCGGTCTCGTCATTCCCATCGTCGAGTCCGCGGCCGACGCGCTCATCCTCGGCGAGCTGTCACGCGTCCGCCGCTGCGCCGATCCGCGATGCCAACGCGTCTTCTTCGACAACACGAAGAATGGCCGCCGCCGCTGGTGCGACATGGCCACGTGCGGCAACCGCGCCAAGGCCGCACGGCATCGGGAGAAGCTGAAGTCGCATTGAGCCCGGTCCTCGAGGTTCTTCGCACGTATCTCGAGCTCCGCTCACCACAACAACTGCGCGCGTCACCAATGCCGCACGCCGGCGTACACGTTGTCCGCCGCGCATCGCTCGAGGCCGAACACTATCGCCGCCTCTACCGCGCCGTCGGCGACGCGTGGTACTGGCACGACCGCAACGTGTGGTCCGACGAACGCCTGCTCCGGCATCTCGCGCTGCCCGACGTTGCCGTATGGGAGTGTCTCGTCGATGACGAGATGGCCGGATTCTTCGAGCTCCAACGCCAAGACGACCGCTCCGTCGAGATCGCGTACTTCGGGCTCGTCGCCGCGTTCATGGGTCGCGGCATCGGGAAAGCACTGCTCACACGCGCGGCCGAGGAAGCGTGGGCCTTCGGCGCGTCGCGCGTCTGGCTGCACACGTGCACGCTCGACTCGTCGCAAGCAATGCCCAACTATCTCTCGCGGGGATTCGAGGCAGTTCGGACAGAGCGGTACGTCGTGCAGATTCCAGCGCGTATTGAAGAATACTAAACCAAACTACCGAGCATCCGTACGTAAGCACTTAGTACAAGGATACCGGGCTGGCCTCCCGATTCGTGGACAATTGCTCGCGGCACATCGCTTGTCACCACACTCGCATTGGATAGAGTCGCCGCAGAACAGGCGGTACCAACCGTCCAGAAGAGGACCGAATTGGGAGGGCTGGTATGTCAGTCCTGGTACCGAGCACCGGCGTACCGTAGGTACTGCAGTGCAAACGGTTAGGCCTATCGCCCCTTGCGCCGCTTCCGATTTCCTTTGAACGGCTGCTTGAATTTCGCGAAGCCCTCCCCGGCCTTCTTCACCCGCCGCTCGTGCTTCTTCTCGTGCCGGTCACGCCGGTGCTCGTCGTGCGCCCGCTCGAGATCCGCGATCTCCGTGCTCGTGAACGGCCGATCCAACTCCGCCTGCAACTCGCCGAGCGTGTCCGCGCGCGCCGCACCGCGCGCCCCGCGGGTGACAATGAACCGAAGGGGCCGATCGAGCGCCGGCAATTCCTCCTCCGCGAGTGTGCGCGCCAACTTCTCCGGCAGCCGCAATCGCGCAATTCCCTGATTGCCCGCCGGCGACTCGTCAACGTCGTAGTGGATCTCGACGTCGCGTCCGCGGATCGATACCGTCGAGGGCAACGCCGCGTACTTCGCCCGCACATCGCTTGGCACAATCGCATCGGCATCCACCGCCACCGGCGCGTGCCGGAACTCCGCGGTCGATCCGACATTCGCCAACTGCTTCTCGTAATACTCGGTCAGCTCGCTGAATCCAAACCGCGGCGTCGCTCCGCCCGAACGACGGTACGTCTCTCTGATCGCGTCCACCGCTTCTTGATTGGCGCGCGCGGATGGGTGCCGCGCCTCCCCGCGCGCCAACGCTTCGGCGAGCGCGCGCCGCGCACGCTCGGCGATGTCGGGCGTGAACTCCTCGATCGGCTCGACCTCTCGTTCGAGCTCGAATCCGTGATACTGCACGCGGCGGCGCAGCGCGAGCGGCGAGCGCTTGCTGTCCGCGTTGTAGACGATCTCGCCTTCGGTCACCGTGGCGAAGAGTCGCAGCATCTCATAGGGAAGCTGCGTCCCCTCGATCGACGCGCGCGGGTTGCCAAACTTGTCGGCGAAGTAGCGCAGCTCGCCGGTGATCGGCCCCCAACTTCCGCACACGCTCGTCTTGGACACGCGGGCGTTGTCGCCGGCAGCGGTCTGCTCGTCGATCACGAGCGCGAAGGGAAGATATTGCGCGAGCAGCATTCGGAACTTGGCGAGCGTTTCATCGCCCGCCTTGCTCATACGGTCGGGCAGCGGCAGTCCCACCGCGCGATAGATGCTCGCCATGCCGAGTGCCGCGTCCTCGATCGACTTCACGAGCGCACCGCGCCGCTCGGCCCAGCGCTCGATGCGCTGCTCGTCGAATACATGTCGCGGAAGACCGTACACCTCGCCCATGCGACCGGCGTGCGTGTACGCGTCGGCGTACAGGTTATACGCGGTCAGATTATCGCTGCCCGGAACGATCACGCCGTCGAGATCGCGCTCCTCGCGCGTCATGCGATGCAGCGACTCGATCGAGCTCATCACGGCGAGATTCGGCACCAGCTCGTCGTCGCCGTTGACCAACAACTCCGCCCAGGCCCGTTCGACCGGCATTGCCTCGACGGCGCGACCGTATCGCGTGAGACGCCCGTTGTCGACGATCCCGCGCTGCTCGAGCAGGTGGACCGCGGCGCGATACGCAACGCGATCCAGCGGCACCGGCAGCTCGAGATCGTCGGCGCGAACGCCGAGCGCCGCGCACGTCATCGCGACACGCTCGGAGTCGCCGGCGAGTTGAAACTCCGGCTCGGTCGGTTGCAGCGCGCTGAACACGATGTCCCGATCCGACAGGATGAACACCCGACCGCCTTCGACTCGGCCGTGCACGCGCCCGGCCATCTGCAGAATCTCGTTCGCGCCGAGGTGTTCCTGGGTCAGGACGTTTCGTCCGCGATCGATCGCGTTGAAGAACTTCTTGTCGTCGATGATCACCGTGTCGAGGCCGCGCACGTTGAGCGCGCTCTGGCCCGCGGCGGTCATCGCGAGGAAGTACGGCTTCTTTTCACCGCCGTCGAGAAACGGCCGTAGAATTCGAATCGGCTCGCCGCCGTGGTAGAACGCGGTGTTCACCCGCGGCGCCATGCGTCGCACGTGTTCCGCCGCGTCCTCGACGCCGCGCCGAGTGGGAACGAAGAGCGCGACGCCGCGCTTCTGTTTCACGAGCTGGCGGAGAAACGCGTCGTCGAGAAACGCCGGCGCCTGCTTGCGAATGACGCGCACGTCCGCCGCCTTGGACGGATCGAAGTCGTGCACCTCGAGCACAGCGGCGGAGCTCAGGTACTTCGCGTAGAACGCCGGGTTCACCGTCGCCGACAGCCACACGAACCGCGCGCCAACGCGCTTGCCGAGCGCGAGGCACAGCTCCAGCTCGGCCGACGTCTGATGAATCTCGTCGACGACGAGCGTGTCCGTCGTGAGGATGTCGCCTTCCTCGAACCAGCGGCGGGCAATGCCGGTCGTGACGACCACGACGTTCCACGACGGCGTCTCCGGTGTGGCTTCGCGTTCGCGATTGACCACGCCGACTTTGAGCTCCGTTGTGCCAAGAATCTCCTCGGCGATGGGGCGGATGGCGAGCGTTTTTCCGGTGCCGGTGCCGGCGACGATCCCAAAGCCCTGACCGCCGCGTGCCAGCTCGCGCACGCGAGCGCCATGATGTTTCTCTAAATACGTCTCGATGCGGAGTTGAACCGCCAGCTCGATCGTCTCACACGCGGCGCGCGTTGGCGCGATGACGATGATGCGACCGGTGGGCGGCTCGGATTGAATCCACGATTCGTGATCGGGGAGCGACGGATCGCGAACGTTTCGTATCACGCGGGTGGACAGATCCGTTGCTTCGTTGAGTGGAACCTCGGGTCTTCCGGGGCAATTGCCCGGATTGAGGTTAACTCAACGGTCGGGCGGGCGCCTCGGCAGCACCACCTGCGGTGGCGGGTTCACGCCGGTGAATCCCTTGACGTTGGGCGGCAGTTTGGCCTTGTCGCCGCCCTTCGTCTTTGAGGAATCCGCGTAGTCGTCGCCGAAGATCACACGACCATTGGCCGGGCGATTCTTGACGGCGGTCGGACAATCCGTGGCTGCTGGCTGTTGCGCGGCCGGCACGCCGTCGATCCAAATGCGGCACATGCCCTTTGGTGGACGTGCGTCCGCCGGAACAGCAGCCTTCTTCCCGCTATCCTTCTGCGCCTGCGCCTGCTGTGCCCGCGAGGGCGCCGCAACCGCGACGATCAGTCCCATTGTGAGAGCCAACGTCGAAAACGTCATCACGCCTCCATCTGCTCCCGAACGCCGGGTGGCGATGACCAACAAGGCAGGCCCGATGCCAGGCCGCCGCGACAGTCACGCAGTTGGAAGACTAACGATTACAACCACTTACAGGAAACACTGTATACATTTTGCTCGTTCTGTGTCCCTGTCCTTGGACTGGGGTGTCCTTGGAACAGGGCGAATCGGGTCACGTGTAGCGAGTGTAACGAGTGTAACCCTAGTCGCCGAAGCTGATCCCCGTCGCCCGCGCTGTCAGGACCACATCGTGGCTGGGGTCGACACGCTTGGGCTCGCGCAGGGCTTCGTCGATCGGGATCGTCACGATGTGGGGAGACTGCAGCGCTACCATATGACCCCACTTCTGCTCGGCCACGGCGCGGACCGCGGCGCCTCCAAAGCGCATCGCCAATAGGCGGTCGTACCCGGTTGGCATTCCCCCGCGCTGGAGATGCCCGAGGACGAGCGACCGGGTCTCTTTTCCGGTGATGCGCTGAATCTCGCGCGCGATCGGTTCGCACACGCCGCCAAGCCGGCGGGATTCGCCCGGGAGTGAATCGCCGATCAACGACACGCCGCCGCCTTTCGGAAACGCACCCTCGGCCACGACCACGATCGAGAAGTATCGGCCGGCGCGATCGCGCGACATGATCTTCTCGCAGACGCGATCGATGTCGTATGGGATTTCGGGAATGAGAATGACGTCGGCCGTGCCGGCGACGCCCGAGTGCAGCGCGATGAAGCCGGCATCGCGTCCCATCACCTCGAGCACGATGACGCGGTCGTGGCTCTCCGCCGTCGTGTGCAGTTTGTCGATCGCTTCGAGCGCCGTGTTGACGGCGGTGTCGAACCCGAATGTGGTGATCGTGCCGCTCACGTCGTTGTCGATCGTCTTGGGCACGCCGACAATTCGCATTCCCTTATCACAGAGCAGCTTCGCGATGGTCAGCGAGCCGTCGCCACCGATCGAGATGAGCGCGTCGATGCCGAGTTGATTCGCGGCGGCGATCAATTCGTCGGAGCGATCCTCCTCGACGATCGTTCCGTCGTCGCGCTTTCGCGGATAGTGAAACGGATTGCCGCGGTTGGTGGTGCGGAGAATCGTGCCGCCGAGGTGGCCGATGCCGCGCACCGAGTCCTTGGTGAGCGGAATGACTTCGTCTTCGCCCATGAGGCCAGCAAATCCGCGCTTGATGCCGAGCACGTCCCAGCCTCGGTTGATCGCCGACAGCACCGCCGCACGAATAACGGCATTCAGGCCGGGTGCGTCGCCACCGCCGGTTGAGATCGCAATGCGCATGTACTGAGAAAACTAATGACTCGCCCCACCCCCACGCGTGCTCGCGCCCTGCGCTTTCAACAAGGCGACGATCTCGCCGGGCCGCGCGTGACGGCCGAGCTTGGATTTTTCGAAGATCGGTACGCCGGCGGACACAACCTCGAACCGTCCGCCTCGCGAGGGAATCAAGTGCACGTCGACGGCGGGATCGTACTCACGAATCTCAGCCGCCAGACCGACGGCCCGAGGTTCGTAGTTTCACATCACGCAGTATTCGATGGCGATGGTCACGGGCTCGGTAAGAAGAGGAGCTAGCGGGTGATCGGGATGTTGTTGACGGCGGCGATGTGCACGATCGTCGTGTCCTGTTTGGCGACGATCGTTCGAAGCGAATCGATCTGCGTCTGCAACATCGCGAGATCGTTCTTCAGCCCGCCGATCTCGTTCGCGGCATCGTTGAGTGCCTGCGCGATGTTGGCGTCGGTGCGCGGATTCGAGCAGGCGGCGACGAATGCGACACCGGCGAGAGCGAGGAGGCGCAGCGAGCGCATGGGTTCCATCCAAGGTGAAAGGGTATCAGCTCGGGCAAAATGATGACGGGCGGTGGCCGCGTCGAGGTTCGAATTCGACATGCCTCGCCGCGCCTTTACGATTCTCGAGCTCACGGTCGTGTTGACCATCATCGGTTTGGTGAGCGCCATCGCCTTCCCACGTCTCGCCGACCTTCGCGACAGCTCGTCGGTCAGGTCCGCCACTGCTGACCTCGGCGCAGAGTTTTCGTTGGCGCGCCAGACGGCGATTACCAGACGCGCCGCAGTCGCGGTCGTTTTCGACACCGTGACGGGAATGATACAGCTCCGCTCGGCTGGCGGTATTTTGAATCAGCGGTCGCTTGGCGCTGTATATGGTGTTGTGCTCGGTGCAAACCGGGATTCCGCGATATACGACGCGCGAGGCATTGGGTACGGGGCGTCAAATCTTTCTGTGACCGTTCGACGAGGAAAGATTGTTGACACGTTGACTATGTCGAGGCTTGGTCGCGTGCGTTGGTGATTGGCGGGTGGAGTGGCAGGTGAGTGGCGGGTGACGGATCGGACCGCCGATATACGTAATACCTATTGGACGGCTACCCATCCCTTCCCGCGGCTGAGAGTTTCCGGTGATAGCGATCACAGGTCAATGTGACGCTCTATCCCAGGGGGTGGGTTATAGGAAAGGACATGAGCGACGATGCCGCCGATGTTCAACGCGTGCTGGCCGGCGACGTTGACGCTTACGCCGCGCTGGTAGATCGATACTACGATCGATGCGCGCGGTTTGCAGTTCGAATGCTTGGAAACCGCGACGACGCGGAAGATGCGCTGCAAGCGACATTCTTGCGCGCGTACCGGGCGCTTCATCGTTATCAGGAGCGCGATCGATTCAGCGCGTGGCTGTACCGGATTCTGGTCAATCAGTGCCGGAGCATTGCCGCGCGACGTTCGCATCGCGAGCGGGTATTCGTACGAGAAGAGGCGTTGCTTCTCAACGCTCCGGATCGCACACCCAATTGGTCTGGGGAAGAAGAAGAGTTCGTTCAGCGAGTGCTCAGCGAGTTGGATCCGCTTCTCCGCGAAGCGTTCCTGTTGAAGCACATCGAGGAAATGAGTTACGAAGAGATGTCGGCGTTGACGGGCGTTGGTGTATCGGCTTTGAAAATGCGTGTCAAGCGCGCCTGCGACCGGTTGCGGGAACGATGGGAGCGGATCAAGAATGACTGACTCGGAGCTACATCCATACGTGGAATTGATCGCCCGCGAGGCGCGCCGTCCGGTCTTTACCGACCGGATGGGACGCGATCGTGTCATGGCGGCAATCCACGCCGAGCCGACTCCGCGTCGCGATGTGCGTTTGTGGGAGAGAATGCTGGAACCGCGTGCGTTCACGCTGTCGCCTGCGGGCAGCGCGTTGATCGCAGCCGGTCTCGTCGGCATCGGTGTCATTGCCGGCATGACCTCGACTAATCGGGACGTCCGCTTGCCGGACGGGCAACCAACCGTTGCTGATGTGCGCGTGCATCTCCCGGTTTCTGACACGGTCGTCAACTTCGTGTTCATCGCTCCGCAAGCCAGCAAGGTTTCTGTCGTTGGCGATTTCAACGGGTGGGATGCGACGAAGACCCCTTTGGTCCGTGCCGCGAACAGCGGGCGCTGGACCGTGACGCTGCCGCTGACGGCCGGTCGTCATCTGTACTCGTACGTTGTTGATGGGAATTGGAGTATGGATCCGAACGCGCCCCTCGCGCCGGACGACGGGTTCGGACACTCCAGTTCAGTCAAGATCGTGAGCAGAGGATCGGCGTTGTGACGCGATTCCCGAGGCACCTGTATCGATCGCATGCGCGCCCGCTGCTGGCGGGCGTACTTGTCCTACTCGGTGGTCGCGGCATCGCGGCGCAGGACCCCGACCCGTTTTCGCGGCTCGACGGAACCGCTCGGTACAACATCGAGCTCATGATCGACTCGGCGAACGCCGCCGGGCTTCCGTCGCAGTGCCTTCGGTCGACGGCGCTGCTTGGGCTCAGCCGAAAGGCTGACGGCAAACGAATCGTCGCCGTCGTACAGAAGCAGCTCAACCTGCTTCGCGTCGCCAAATCGGCACTAGGCGGGTCTGACCGCGAAGAGCTGTGCGGGGCTGCCGCGGTGCTCGACGCGGGTGGCAAGCCGGGTCAGCTCAATGCCTTCCGGATCAAGCAAAAGGGACGAAACGACCTCGAAGCGTTCACGGTGTGGGCGGACCTCATCCAACGCGGGGTTCCGAGCGATGATGCGTCCATGGCTATCACCAAGCTGTGGCAGGACGGCGCGGACGATGCAACGTTCCAGAGCTTGTTTCGGAACGTCCAATCGGACATACTCCAAGGGTTGAATCCCGGGACTGCGCTGCAGAACCGGATTCGGGAAGGCCCTGGCCGCGTACCACCATCTACGGTCAAGCCGCCCGAAGGGCAGCAGGAGAACCAAAGCTCGAGATGATATGAACGAGCGGAAGGTCGCCACCATCGTGTTCACTGCAGCGCTGTTGGTTCCCGCCATGCGGGGACTTGCAGCGCAGGTCGTCTCTAAAATCGAGGCGGGGCAGTACACAATATCAGGCGGCGCCCTTCCGATCAGCGCGATTCGCCTGGCGCCCACCGTTCAATTCGAGCTCCCGCACGCAACGTTCAACGCGCGCGGATCCGCATTCATCTCTGAACAAAACCTGCAGCTCGCGGACGGCATCGTCACGGGCACGTTTACGTCGCCCACCGTCTATGGTGTGCGCGCCGAGATGATCGGCAATGCGAGTCGGGCGGTGGACGATCGTTCGTTGGGCACGGACCAGGTGGACGTGCAGACGCGCATTCACGCCCGATTCCACGACTTCGGTGGCGTATGGTTCGGTGGCGGTGTCGCCCGGCCGTGGCGAGTGGCGGTCATTTCGTCGGCAGATGTCACCGACGCCGGCGCCTGGACGAAGTTCGGAAGCGCGACGTCCAAGTTCGGAATCGCAACGCTGACCACCACGTTCACGAATTTCTCATTTACAAAGGTCGCGTCGGTGCGGGACACCGGGAGCGCTGCGCTTTCCTGCGCGGCGGCACCCCCCATGCCCATCTCGGCAAATGCGTCGGTCAAAGCGCTCTTTTCGGAGAGCGTCGGCACGAGCACGTGCGGTCGGCAGTCGCGCTTTGCCGATCTCGAAGGCTCAGTGCATTGGGAAGTCGGTGCGATCGAAGTGAGTGCGCAAACAGGCCGCCGCTTCGGCGACTCGTACGACGTGACGCCTGACTCGCGTCGCTGGAGCACAGCCACGGCGACCGTGTGGCTCAGCGATCGGATCGCGATCATCGGAGGCGGCGGTCGTCAACCAGCGCTGCCGCTTCGCGGCCTTCCGGCTCGAAGCTTCGCCATGGGCGGCCTCGAGCTCGCCTACTGGCCGATCTCTCGCGGCGCGGTGCCGGTATCGCTTCCGCGCGCAACGCTGGTCAAGAGCTTCGAAATACGGCCGGCGGCCGGCGGGATGCAAAAGCTCATCATCCACGTGGGCGGTGTCGAGACCGTGGAAGTGATGGGCGACTTCAGCGACTGGAGCCCGCTCACGCTGTCGCGCCGCGGGCGGGACCTGTGGGAATTGTCGGTGCCGCTCTCACCCGGCACGCACTCCGTCAACGTGCGTGTGGACGGAGGCTCGTGGATGGCTCCACCGGGCATGCCAACGACGCATGATGGCTTTGGCGGTGATGTGGGTCTGATCGTGGTTCCGCTCGAAAAGAGCGCCCACTGAGGGCCACTGGCCCTCACTCCGCGGCAGGCGCCGACGTTCAGTCGGCCGCCACCGTCCCAAAATCGTAGCCCGGCACTGAGATCCGCGGAATCGGCTGCCCGATCACGCGCTCGATCTGTCGCACCATTGCGATCTCATCCGGCGACATGAACGTGAACGCGTCGCCTTCCTTGGCGGCTCGGCCCGTGCGCCCAATGCGATGCACGTAATCCTCGGCCTGTTGGGGCACGTCGTAGTTGACGACGTGCGTGATGCCGGTGATGTCCAGCCCCCGTTGAGCGATGTCGGTGGCGACGAGCACGCGAACCTTTCCGCTCTTGAAATCCTCGAGCGCGCGCGTGCGTTGCGGCTGCGTCTTATCGGCGTGCATCGCCGTCGCCTCGATTCCCTCACGCTCCAGATGACGAACCACGCGATCGGCGCCGTGCTTGGTACGTGTGAACACGAGGACCGAGTCGAGGGCGGCCTCGCGTAGCAACCGCGCCAACAGCGCGCTCTTTCGGTCGCGCGGCACAGGGTAGACAGCATGCGTGACCGTGTTCGCCGCCTGCGAGCGCCGCCCCACCTGCACCACGACGGGCTTGCGCAAATACTTCCGCGCCAGCGCTTCGACCTCGGGCGGCATGGTCGCGCTGAACAACAGCGTTTGCCGATAGCGCGGAACGTCGGACACGATGCGGTTGATCTGTGGAGCGAAGCCCATGTCGAGCATGCGGTCCGCTTCATCGAGCACGAGGAATTCGAGGTCGTCGAACACCACGTTTTGTCGCTCGAGATGATCGATCAACCGGCCGGGCGTCGCGACGACGATGTCCACGCCGGCACGCAGTTTTTTCTCCTGCGGGTCGAGCGGAACGCCGCCGTAGACCGACACGACGGAGATGTCGGCATGCCGAGCGTATTTTTTCACGCTCTCTTCCACCTGAACGCAGAGCTCGCGCGTGGGCGTGAGCACCAATGCGCGCGTGCGACGCGGACCTCCAATGAGCTGATCGACGATCGGCAGAGTGAATGCGGCCGTCTTGCCGGTTCCTGTCTGCGCCAGGCCCATCACGTCGCGGCCCCTGAGCACGAGCGGAATGGCCTGTGATTGAATTGGCGTGGGCGTGAGGTATCCTGCGTCACGCACCGCCGCCATGACTGTCGCGGAAAGTCCGAGCTCTTCGAATGTGCCGACTTCCGCTGTGCCAACCTGTTCTGTTTCGCCTGTCTCCGTGCCCGTCTCGATCTCTGTCGCTGTTTCCATGATCCTCATTGCTGCGCACCGGGGCCGCGCACCCAGGACCTTCCCGGGACCGGTGTCTCTCAAAAGTGCCGGCGAGCAGAGGGCGCGCCTGGCAAAATTCGCGAAGCCCGGCTTCGCTTGCACGAGGGGCCGTCGCGGCCCGCGCACGAATGCGCGTCGTCCCCCGTGGCCGCGACCGTCAAGGCATCGCACTCGACTTCGTGCGACCCTGCCGCGGCAGATGTTGACTGAATTTAACTCGTTGTGAGACTTAATGCTAGCGAGCGGACTCACCAGCGAATTCACCGACGATGCGATAGACCTCGCCGGGGTGTTCCTCGTGCACGCAATGACCGCCGTCGATCCAATGCACGTGCGTGTCGCGGAGACGTTCCGCCATCTTTACCGTGGTCTTCACCAGACGATCTTGCGCGCCGAGGATCACTACGCTCGGGACCGTCAACGAGCCCGACTCGGCGTCGGACAGCGGTCGCCAATCAAACTCGGTGAGCGCGGCGCGCGCGGCGTGCACGAACCCCTTCAACTGCGTCGGCGCCCAGTACTCGTCAATGTCTCGCTGGCCGACACGCGACGCGTCGCCGTAGGCAATCCGACGAAGAATTGCCCCAACCACCCACCGCGGAACGAGTCGGCGGCCGAACAGGTCCGCCACACGCAACGGTGCCGGACGCAGCCATTTGAGAAAGCTCAAGGCCACGAGGCCGGTGGGATTGATCAGGACGAGCTTGGCCACCCGCTGCGGCGTGCGCATCGCGTATCGCAGGGCGACACCGCCGCCCATTGAATGTCCGACGAGAATCACGCGGCGCAACGACAGCGCGTCGAGCACCGCGTCGAGATCGGAGCAATGGCTGTTTAGAGAGTACGAATCGGGCGCCGCCGGTTTGTCGGAGAGCCCGTAGCCGCGCATGTCCACGGCGATCGGTGATAGTCCGTACAACGGCAGAAGGTCGAACGCGTGCCGAAACGAGTACATCGAGGCGCCCCATCCGTGGAGCATGATCACCGCGGTTCCCTGGTCCGCGTGATGCGGTCCTTGGGCGACACGCAAACGGACGCCCGTCGAAAGCGAGACGAGCCGTGTTGTGATGTCCGTCACACCTGCTGGGAAGATCGCGTCGGGCGCGAGCGCGCCGCGCATCAGCGCCCTATCCCAACTCGATGGTTCTCCCCGTCAACCGCGCGATGAGTCCGAGTCTGAACGTCACGTCCGTCCAACGTTCCTCGCCGGCCATGTGGTCTTCGAGCGGGTACATCGGCCAGAGAAACGGATTGGGACTGCGCGCCGCGCTGAGGCCTTTGTGTGGATGCCACACACCTTGATTGTCGCGATCATCGAGGAAACGCTCGTAGAGCTTGCACCAATTGTCATTTTTTCGTAAAAAGCCCAACCGCGCCATGAGCTCCAACCATGTGACGGAGAGCACAACATCTGTGTCTGCTGCGTTACGATTCGGGAGCAGGTCGCCGAGGACGAGATGCGGTTGCGCGATGACTTTCGTTCCGCAGAGCTGGAGCGGTTCCTGTCTCGGCATCGGCTGCGAGACGTGATGATACACCAGCGCGACCGCATCGTGGTGCTCGGTGCGAAAGAGCGGCATGTATGCGAGCATGAGCAACGCATAAATGGACGGTGGTGCGGCTTGTGCGGGTAATACGTGCTGATTTCCGACGCGTGTGAACGGTTTTTGCGATAGCGGCGATCGCAAATATCCCGCGATACGTTCGATGATGCGTCGGGCCGCACCGCGCAGTCGAGGATCGCCTTCATAGCCGGCCTGAGCCAACGTTGCTGCAGCGGCTTCGCGTAGAATGGCACGTCCGCGTCGTAGCATGTCGTCGTCGCCCGCACCTTTTCCACCGAACTCGAACAGATAGTCGGGGTCGTCATCTTCGGCGAGAAGTCGGAACAACACGCGACGCGCGTGTGTAATTGGAGGAGTATCTTTGTCCCATCCGTACTCCAGCAGGCGGCGTACGGCGTTGATGGTTCCCACACCCTCGAAGTGATCATTGCGAGCGGATGGGAGCGTCAACATGGACGGACCCCACGTCCCATCGGGACGTTGCATCGTGGCCAACGTCAACGCAGGCCGATGCGTAAAGGGGAGAGATCCGACTTGGTCGTTGATCGAACCGGGAAGTTTTGCGACTTCGCTGATCGCGCGGTATTTGATCGGCCCGGCAGCGTGATCCATCAACCAAGTCAAAGGAAACACAATCGCCGGTGACGGCGGAGCCGGAACCGGAGTCAGTGGCGTTGCAGTGGGACTAGAGCTCGAAGGTTGCGAGGGCGGCAGAGTCACTGAGGCGCTCTTTGCAGGCCTAAAGTTCCGGACGATCTCGTCGCTGGCGAAGGTGTCCTACGGAAGGGCGGGGAAAGCATAGCAGTTTTGAGTGTTTGCGCTAGAGGGCAGCAACTAAGCCGTTGCGTCCACGAAGTTTGTCGTTGCGCGGGCAGTGGCGCGCCCGGTAGCCGATGTCGCCTCCTGCGGCAACTATGCCCAGGTACGCGGTCGAAGCGCGCACGACGGAATACTCCACACTCCCTTGGGGGCAAAGCAATGAAGAAAATGATTCGGATGGCGTTGATGTCGGCCGCGATGTTCATGGCCGTGACGACGGTTGCACAGGCGCAGGGCGGCGGTGGCGGCGGACGTGGCGGTGCTCGTCGTGACCCAATGGTCATCTTGAAGGATTCGATCAAGGTCACCGATGCAGGCATCCTTGCCAAGGCAGACTCGATCGTGAAGGCAGCCGCGGCGGAATCTGCTCCGCTGATGGAAGCCGCTCGTGGTGGTGATGCTGATGCGCGCACCAAGATGACCGCTGTGACCACCAAGCGGAACGACGCGATCAAGGCGTTGCTCACGGATGCGCAGAAGGCCGATTGGGACAAGTTCATGCCGGCTGGTGGACGTCGCGGCGGAGCTTTCTAAGCAAGTTCTCGTAGCACTGTTCGTCTGAGGCACTCGCGGGCCGTCACCACTTGTGGCGGCCCGCGTTGCGTTTCTCACTGGCGCCATTGTGATCTCGCGCACATCTTCCCGCCCCGATGCGATTCCGGGGCTCGCGTGCGCGGTGAATTTCTCGATCTGTCAGGCGCGCGGCTGTACTACTACGCGGCCGGCACGCGCGGCGCAGGCGAACCCGTCGTGTTCATTCACGGGTTCCCAACGTCGAGTCATCTGTGGAGCGACGTCGTACCGCTCATGCCGCCGGGCCACCGACTCGTCGTCCTCGACCTTCTCGGCTACGGGCGAAGCGATCGGCCACTCGGCCGCGACGTCGGCGTACACGCGCACGCCGACCGCGTCGTGCAATTGCTCAACGAGCTGCGAATCGATCGCGCGTGCATTGTCGGACATGGCGTTGGCGGAGGCGTGGCGCAATCGCTCGCCGCGCGACATGCACACCGCGTCTCGGGTCTCGGCCTCATCGACAGCGTCGCGTTCGACGGCTGGCCAACGCTCAAGGGTCGCATTGCGCGCGCGTCGCTGTCCGTGACGCAGCTTCTTCCACCGCGCGCGCTGGCCGCGGCGCTCCGCACGTCGCTTCGACGCGCGTACACCGATCCGGCCCGCGCCGCTCACTCGATCGATCTGTACGCACGACCGTTCGCCGACGCCGACGGACGTGACGCGCTCGTTGCGCACGCGCGCGCGCTGCGCTGCGAAGAGACGAAAGACCTGGGCGACCATCTGACGCGGATCACTGCTCCAACAGCCATTGTCTGGGGCCAGTACGACAACGTCGTTCCGGTCGAGCTGGGTCGTCGTCTCCAACAAGCCATTCACGGCGCTACGCTCGAGATCATTCCGGGCGCGCGGCACTTCACGCCGGAAGAGGCACCGCGACAAGTGGCCGACGCGATCGCTGCACTTTTGGAGCGCGAGTCGAAACCCGCACGCGGCTAGCGAATTTTCTTCAAATCCTCGGCGGCCTCGAGCACGTGGCCTATGTCGCGCGACAGAGCGCGCGCTTCCTGCGTCGCACTCGTGGAATCCTCGATCGACGAGCCGATACCCGACGAACGAAGCTTCAGCAGATCCAACTTCAAATTTTGTAACATCAGCCCGGCGCTCTCGAGTTGATTGGCCAACGTGCGGCGCCGCTCGATCAGATCGTGAAGCGACGCGCGCTGCCGCGTGAGCAACGACAGCCGCCGCTCTCGCTCCGCGGTCTCGGGTTCGGTGCTCATCGACGCGATGCGACTGTCGAGCGCGCCGAGCGACGCGCCCGAGACGTCCGCATCGAGACGGTGGAGCGTTGCCGCCAACGAGCCGACCCGTTCGGCGAGCGCATTCACGGTCGGTGCGATCTCCGGAATCATCTCGCGCTCAACGGGGCGGAGCGTGCGCATGATGTCGAGCATGAGCGCACGATCGGCGGCAGCGCGCCGCACCGTCTCTCCATGCGGACCGGCAACGACATCCGCCGGCGCCAGCTCCGCGGCCAACTGATCCGGCGTTCGCGGCGGCCGCTGTTGCATCTGTTGCAGCTGCTGTCCCTGCGGACTCAGAGGTGCGAGCAGCGGTGGCTCGCCGCGTGCCGCGCGCAACTTTGACCGAATTCCCTTCTTGAATGCGTCGATCGGACCAACACCGTCCGACCAGATGGATCCGCCCTTTCGCAGCGCGTCCATCAGCATGAACGCACTCGGAATGAAGAACCAGGGAAAGCCTCCCACCGAAGCGTTGATGGCGAGGAACGCCGGCGTCATCACGGCGAAGCTCACCAAGCTGCGACGGAAAGCGATGACGCGGTCTTCGAGCGGGCGGGCATCGTAGCCGCGTGGTCTGCCGACGACTACCTGTCCCGGATCAAGCCGCATCAATGCATCGTCCGGCCCGCGACCCCTCTGTTCCATGAGCGCCAAGCGGCGCTGTGTTTTGTACCAGCGACGCAGGGCGCGGGGATCGAGGCCGACCGGCGGTTCGGGAAACGGTGGCGGCAACGGCGTCCGATACTGTTCGAACGCGGGGGTGGGCGGTGGCGGTGATGAAAGTGGCGGCGGCGCGAGCGAAACACGACGACCGCGCGACGACGACACCGACGCACGCGCGGCGTCGAGCGCGTCCCGAAACTCCGCCGCGTCGGCCCATCGATCCTCCGGACGCTTCGCGAGCGCACGATCGATCGCGACGCCAAGGTACGCCGGCACCTCGGGCCGCCGCTCGCGAATGGGGCGCGGGCGTTCGGACACATGCTTCACCAACATCGCCGGCGTGTTCGCCGCTTTGAACGGCGTATCGCCGGCGAGCAAGTGATATCCGACGACCGCGAGTGAATAAAGATCGCTCCGACCGTCCACCTCTCGCTCGCCGAGCGCCTGTTCGGGAGACATGTACGCGGGCGTTCCGACCGCGACCCCCGTGACAGTAAGGCGAGTCTCAGCAGCGGCCGCGCGCGCGATTCCGAAGTCGGTCACCATCGGTCGACCGCTTGCCCGATCGATCAGAATGTTGTCGGGCTTGATGTCGCGGTGGACGACGCCGCGCGCATGCGCATAGGCCAATGCGTCCGCAACGTCGCGCAGCACGCGAACCGTTTCGTCGACCGGCCACGCCCCTTCACGCGCCAAGCGGATGCCAAGACTCTCGCCGTCGACGAACGACATGACGAAGTAGACGAGACTGCCGCCGTCAGTGTCGGCGACGCTGTAGATGGGAACGATATTCGGGTGGCTGAGCTGCGCCGCGGTCTGCGCTTCGCGAATGAATCGCGTCCGCACATCGGCGTTGAACGCGAGGTCGGGCGGCAGAACCTTGATCGCCACCGTTCGATGCAGTCGCAGGTCGGTGGCGCGATAGACCACCGCCATACCACCGCGACCGATTTCGTCCTCGATGAGGTATTGATCGCCGACCGCGACGGTGACGCGGTCGCGGAGATAGTCGTTCACGCGCTAACGCGCGGCCGGGCGAGAAGCCGGGCGCGTACCCGTGTTTCGACCGAGCTCGTCGGAGACGTACAGCGCGGTGTCCACGCTGTCGGCGAGGTTGAGCGCATCCATCGCCAGCGACGTGATGTGCTGCGGCGTCTGTGAGCCTGCATTCAAGCGCAGCAGATCGAGCTTGATGTTCTGCAACGCGACCACGCACGTGTCGAGCTTCGCCGCGACAGCATCGCGACGACCCGACAGGTCCGCAATCGCGCGACGTTGACGCTTGAGATACGCGAGTCGCCGCACGCGCTCGTCGCTTCCCGACTCGTCGAGCGGGTTGGCGGCGTTCTCCAATCGTGAGATCTCGGCCTCGAGCACATCGCTGCCACCAGCCGCCGTATTTCGATCGAGGTCGGATAGAGCGATCGCGAGGTATTTCACCTTCTCCGCCAGCGCGTCGGCCGAGCGGCCGACGTCGGGGATGCGCGAACGCTCCGACGACGGCATCCGCTCGAGCAGATGGAGGATCTCGTCGCGATCGGCTTCGGCGCGCCGAATGCGATCGCCAAACGGACCGGCGACGCGCAGCACGTCGTCGCTCGCGCCGCCTGAGAGACGCGGCGGCGCGTTTGGACCGGTGTTTCGCCCAATTCGTGCGCGGCGTTGCTCGCGCATGGCCTGTCGCTGATCGCGGTTGAACACCGCGCGCGCGTAGGTGACCGAATCTTCGGCGACATCAATGAGGTCGCGCTCGCGCGGCTGGCGGAACACATCGCGCCAGTCATAGCCATCGGCCCAGAGCTTGGCGTATCTGAACGCGAGAAAGATGCTCCAGAGCACGGTGATGCCGAAGAAATCGCTCTGGCCAACGATGGACGCGATCACGATCACGCCGTTGACGAACAAATACGGCGCGAGCTTGCGACGGAACTTGACGACTTGTGGCGCTTCCCAGCGTCGCCACTCTTCGGGAGTCGGCGCGCGACCGTCGAACGTGTTGGTCATGGCCGGCGTCGATGCGCGGCCTCGTCCAAATCCGCCGACCGGCGCGACTGGCGCCATGGGCGACATGGGCGGAAGCGTCGCGCCGAACGCGCTGCCCTCGCCGCTCGGACGGTCGAGCACCTTTCCCGAGTCGAGAGCGGCAACGACCGCGCTCGCCGACGGAATTCGATTCGCCGGATCCTTCTCCAGCAGAATCATGATCACGCGCGCAAGATCCTGCGGCACGTCGGTGCGGCGCTGCTCGACCGGCGTGGGGCGCTCGGAAATGTGCTTGACGAGAATGGCGGGCGTGCTGTTCGCGACGAACGGCGGCTCGCCCGTGAGCATCTGGTAGCCGAGGATGCCGAGCGAATACAGATCGCTGCGTCCATCAATCTCGCGTTCGCCCGCGGCCTGCTCGGGCGACATGTACGTTGGCGTCCCGATCGCGATCCCGGTGGCTGTCAGGCGTGAGTTGCCTTCGCTGATTGCGCGCGCGATGCCGAAGTCGGTCACCATGGGGCGACCGCTCTGTCCGTCGATGAGAATGTTGTCGGGCTTGATGTCGCGGTGTACGACGCCGCGCTCGTGTGCGTAGGCGAGTGCGTCGGCGACGTCGCGCAACGTGCGGCGCGTTTCGTCGACCGAGAGTGTTCCGTGATCGTGGAGGCGCTTCGCGAGGTTGTCTCCCGTGATGTACGCCATCACGAAAAAGACAATGCCCTCCGCCTCGTCGACTGCGTAGATGTCGACGATGTTGGGATGGTTCAGCTGGGCTGCGGTTTCGGCTTCGCGCAGAAAGCGAGTTTTGATCTCGCTGCGAAACGCCAATTCGGGCGGCAAGACTTTGATGGCGACCGTGCGCTTGAGGCGACGATCTTTCGCCCGATAAACGACGCCCATGCCGCCACGCCCTATCTCGCAGTCCAGCTCGTAGTGCGGGCTGAGCACGCGCTCGACGTGCGTGCGCAGCTCCGAATCCGAAGATGGAACGACAGGATCCGACAAGCGATTAGCTCGGGTATATGGTCGGGCGGGCGGGAATGACCCATTTTAGCATACGGCGAAAGTTCCGGAAAGGACACACGCCGTAGCGGCAGCAGGTTTGCGACGTACCGCCATTCCGGAACCACTAATGCGGACGAATGCTGCCACTGTGACGCAAACGAGTGAGCGCGTGATATGCAACCTAAGGCCCGACATTGCTAGTCGCACGCACCAAGACCCCGTAAGTTGATGCGCGCCAGCGGTTAGAGCGCCGGTCGAGGGTGCTGGAATAGAGTGTGCGACGAGCAAGTTCGCTGTTCTTTTCTTGATCTTTCGCTGAGAACATCAATGGCTACACGCCAGACTCTTCCAGTTCTTCCACTCAGAGGAACTGTCATTTTCCCGGGACTGACGGCGCCCATCGCCGCTGGACGCCCGGGTACGCTTCGCGCCATCGAAGCAGCCCTCAAAGGCGAACGGCTCGTATTCGCCGTCGCACAGCGCGACAATTCGGACGAGCCCACGCCGGACATCCTGTATTCCATGGGCGTCATCGCGCGGATCGGACAGATCCAGCGCGGACTCGGCGGCGTGCAATTGCTGCTCCAAGGCGAGCAGCGCGCCACATCGCTCCAGTACAACACCACCGAAGGCTATCTCAGCGCCGTCGTCATGCCGGTCGAGGAGATGAAGCCGATCAATGAGGCCGATTCGACCTTCGTCGCTCTTCACAAAGAGCTGCGGGAGCGCGCGGCCGAGCTTGGCGAGCGCCGCGGATTGCCCGAAGAGGTCGTTCACCAGGTCCTCGACGCCGTCACCGACCCCGGTCGTTTCGCCGACCTCGTCGCCGGCTACATCGAGCTGCAACCGCCCGAGAAGCAAGGTCTTTTGGAAACGCTGAGCGTCGAAGAGCGGCTCCGTCGCGTCCTCGTTCACGTCCAGAAGCAGATCGGGATGCTGGAGATGCAGGAGGAGATCAAGTCGCAGGTCCAGGAGGAGTTGGGCGAGCGGCAGCGCGAGATGTATCTCCGCGAGCAGATGAAGGCGATCCAAAAAGAGCTCGGCGACGACGATCAGTCGAAGGAGATGACCGAGCTTCGTGAAAAGATCAACAAGCTCGAGCTTCCCAAAGAAGCGCGGCAGGAAGTCGAGCGCGAGCTCGGCCGCCTGGAACGCGCCGGTCGTGAGTCCATGGAGGCGCAGGTCATCCGCACGTATCTCGAGTGGATCGCCGAACTGCCATGGGGCAATCGCTCCGACGACAACCTCGATCTGGGACACGCGCAAACGGTTCTCGACGACGATCACTACGGTCTGCCCGACGTGAAGGATCGCGTGCTCGAGTTCCTCGCCGTCCGTCAGCTTCGCGCGCAGCAAATGGAGGACGAGCTGAAGGCCACCGGCGAGATGTCGATCTCCAAGCTCAAGCCGACAAAAGAAGACGCGACTCCACAGCTCGGAAACTCGAAAGAAGACGACCGCCCGATCACCGACGCCAAGGAAGCGAAGTCACGCGCCATGGCCAAGGGACCAATTCTCCTGTTCGTGGGACCGCCGGGCGTTGGTAAGACCTCGATCGCCAAGTCGATCGCTCGTTCGCTCGGCCGCGAGTACGTTCGCGTGGCCCTGGGTGGCGCGCGCGACGAGGCGGACATTCGCGGCCATCGGCGCACGTACGTCGGCGCCATGCCTGGGCGCATCATCCAGGGGATGAAGCAGGGTGGCAAAAAGAACCCTGTGTTCCTCCTGGACGAGGTGGACAAGCTCGGCGTGTCGTTCCAGGGTGATCCGTCGAGCGCGCTGCTCGAAGTGCTCGATCCCGCCCAGAATGACAGCTTCACCGATCACTACCTCGGCGTTCCGTTCGATCTGAGCGAGGTGTTGTTCATCGCGACAGCCAACTTCATCCAGAACATCCCCGGTCCGCTGCTCGACCGCATGGAAGTCGTCGACTTTGCCGGGTACACGGAGCGTGAGAAGGCCGAGATCGCGAAGAAATACCTGATCCCGCGCCAGCTCGAGGAGTCCGGACTCGGCGACAAGGGCATTTCGTTCACCGACGACGCAGTCGCCGCGGTGATCAGCAAATACACACGCGAAGCAGGCGTGCGTCAGTTGGAACGCCAGGTGGGCGCGGTGACGAGAAAAGTTGCGCGGCGGGTTGCCGCGGGCGATTCGAAGCTCATCGAGGACGGCACGATCGACGCCGATGAAGTGCGCTTGCTGCTCGGTCGTCCCCGAGTACATCCGGAGCACGCCGCCGAGGCGAACGAGGTTGGCGTGGCGACGGGCATGTACTACACGCCTGCCGGTGGCGACATCATGTTCGTGGAAGCCGCCATTCGCCGGCTGTACAGCTACGGCAGCCGCACGAACGACGACGACAAGACGCAGGTGAGCGGGTGGGGAAATGTCTCACTCATTCTCACCGGACAGCTCGGCGACGTCATGAAGGAGTCGGCACGCGCAGCGATGACGTATGCGGCAACGCACGCGTCGAAGCTCAAGATCCCCGAGGATCGACTGGGGTCGATCGAGGTGCACATCCACGTGCCGGCAGGTGCCATTCCCAAGGACGGTCCGTCGGCAGGTACGACGATGTCCACGGCGTTGGTGAGTGCGATGTCCGGCCGCGCCGTACGCAAGGACGTGGCGATGACGGGCGAGATCACGCTGCGCGGGCGCGTATTGCCCATCGGCGGGGTGAAGGAAAAGGTGCTCGGCGCACACCGCGCCGGTATCTCAACCATCATTTTGCCGAAGGACAATGAGGCGGACATGGAGGATATCCCGGAGGATGTCCGCAAGCAGTTGACCTTCCATTGCGTGAGCACGCTCGACGAAGTGTTCGCGATTGCGCTCATGCCCGCCGATGAGGCGGTGCCGGTGCAGCCGACGTTGATGGAGGAGATGGAGGAGAAGGCCGAGACGTTGGTGGCGTAGCTGGGCCGTTCGTCGGGGCAGCAGTTCAAGGAAACGCGGGGCCATGTGCCCCGCGTTTTTTTGCGCCCGCGGCGGATATCAGGAGACTCTTGCACAATCTTCGGACAACGATATTGTATGCAAAGATTGATACACGTCGCGTCACCACGTCCTGGGAGGTCGTCGCGTATGAGCCGCTTCGCTCCACGTTTGTTCGCCCTTGCGTGCATGATCGCCGTTGGGGCCGCGTCATGCTCGAATGACACCGCGCCGTCCGCGAACCCCGAGCCGTCCATCCTGAATCTTCACCCGGGGCCACCCTCACGCTGGTTCTTGGTCGGCGGCGCCATCCCGACGTATGTGGTCGGAGTGGATAACAACACTGTCCACGGCGGGCAAGCCGCACTCGCGATTGCCGGAACCGATACTAGCCGTCTCCGGTTCAATGGCGTGACGCAGAACATCAGAGCGGACAACTATCGGGGCAAACGAGTCAGGCTGCGCGCGTGGGTGCGTCAGGTCGGTGTGGTCGGCTCCGATGTTGGAATCTGGATGCGAATCGACGGACCTGGTGTCACACAGGGATTCGACAACTTTTCGAGCCGGCCGTTGCTTGGAACGAGCGATTGGCATCAAGTCGAAGTCATTCTGGACATTCCCGACAACGCCATCGGCATCGCGTTCGGCGCCCTTATGAGTGCGAGCGGCGAGTTTTTCGTCGACGACATGACCTTCGAGGTGATTCCGGCCAACGGCCCGACCACCAATCAGCTTGCCGGGTTTATAGCTGCCGGCGACTCTGCCTCGATCGCCTCCGCGTATGCGGCGTCGCCGACTGCGCCCGCCAATTTGAACTTCGAGACCAGGTAACGTCGACCGGCGTCGTTCGGCAGCACGCATCTTTCGTCGCGCTCGCTACTTTTGCGGCACGCGGATTGGCACGAACAGCGGTCCCCACTGCGGAATTTTCCACGGATTGTTTCGCAGCTGCACCGGCTCCGTTCCGGGAATGAAGTACTCCACGTAGCGCTTTTCCGGCGACGTCATTGGCGTCGCCAGCTGCCCGCTGTCGCGATCCAACTCGGCGTAGATCAATCCGTCCGGCGGCGGACCCCAGCCGTTGCTCGAACGTCCCGCGTAATACCGACCGACCATCTGTCCCCAGATCGGCGCTGCCAGCAAACCGCCGACCGCCGTCGACATGATGGGCTTCTCTTTGTCGAAGCCAAGCCACACGCCGGCGACGAGCTCCGGCGTCATGCCCACGAACCACACGTCGCGATTGTCATTGGTCGTGCCGGTCTTCCCAGCCATCGGAACGCCTTCGGGAACGGCTTTGCGCGCCTGCGTACCGCTGCCCCGCTCCGCCACGTCACGCATCATGTCGCGCATGATGAACGCCACGCGCGGATCGAGCACCTGCTGCGGGGTTGACGCCGGCCGCATGAACACGGCACGCCCCGCAAGATCGTCAATGCGTGTGATGAAGCGCGGCTGCACCACGGCACCGTTGTTGGCGAACGCCGTGTACGCGGCAACCAGCTCGATTGGGTGAACGACCGACGCGCCAATCGCACTCGCCGGCACTGGATCCATCGGCGTGTTGATGCCAAGCCGCTGCGAGAGCGCCGCGACCGAATCCATTCCCACGCGCTGGCCGAGCTGAATGGCGACCATGTTGCGCGAGTGAATGAGTCCTTCGCGCATGGTGAGCACGTTGGTGGTCGGCTTGCCTTCGCGGTACACGTACGAGCCCCAGAACTTGCCGTCGATTTCATCCGGCTTGTACGGCTCGTCGACCCCGGGAAGCGGGATCGCGAGCGCTGTGTCTGGAATGATCGCGTTGGCGGGAATGCTGTCTTCGATCGCCTTGGCATACACGATCGGCTTGATCGACGAACCCGGCTGACGCTTGGCGGACACCGCGCGGTTGTACGGCGCGCGCGCGTAGTTGCGTCCGCCGACGAGCGCGCGGACGTCGCCAGTCAGCGGATCGATCGCGACCGCCATGGCCTGCAAATAGTCGGTCTGATTTCCTTTGGCCAAGGCCTGCGTCAAATGCTTGTAGCCTTTCTGCGCCTCAATGCTGTTCGTGCCATCGATGATCGCCGTGACGGCGGTTCGCTGGAGCGCCGGATCGAGCGTCGTGTAGACGCGGTATCCGCCGTTCATGATCGGAATGCCGGCGCGTTCCGCCTGCTGCCGAACCGCGTCGATGAAGTATCCGGACGCCGCGGCCATTCCGCCGTTCGGTGCGGTGGCCACCGGCTCCAGCTTGGTTTTTTCCGCGAGCTCGGGCGTGATGTAGCCCTGCTCCGCCATTTTCTGAAGAATGAGATTGCGACGATCGCGCGCGGCTGCCGGGCGGGCGATCGGATCGTACGCCGGCTGCGACTTTGGCAATCCGGCGAGCGTCGCCGCCTCGGCGAGCGTCAGCTTTGCAGCGGGGTGACCGAAATAGTGCTGCGCGCCCGCGTCGATGCCGAACCAGCCGCGCCCGAGATTGATCTGATTGAGGTACGCTTCGAGAATTTGCTCTTTCGAGTAGTGTCGCTCCATCTCGCGCGCCGCCGACTGCTCATGGAGTTTCCGCGAGAGTCCCGCCGTGCCGCTGATGTCCCGCCGGTCGATGATGTCGGGGTGCATATAGCCCACGAGCTGCTGCGTGATCGTGCTCGCGCCGCCGCGGTTCTGTCCGAATACTTTGCCCTTGATCGCGCCGGCAATGCCGACGAGGTCAACGCCGTCGTGCTGATAGAAGCGCTGGTCCTCGACCGCGACAAACGCCTTGGACACATACGCCGGCAGCGAGCGGATCGACACGCTCGTGCGCCATTCGTGACCAACTTCGCCGATCAGCGTTCCGTCGCGGGCAAAAACGCGCGACGATTGGGGCAGCTGCACCAATTGCCACACTTCGCCGGTCTTGTGCGTCGTATCCTGCGCGATCGCGCCGCCGGCCGTCGCGCAGACGACGAGCACCGCACCTGCCGTCGTTCGCGCCAGAACCGATCGCCCGGCCAGATAATAGTCCGACTTCACCAAACAGGCTCCTGAGGGGACTCTGTGGGGGTACCCCGGAAGATACGGGGTGTTTGCAGGACGATCGAAAGTCCATCCAGGAACCCCCGCGCTGGCCCGTGCCACCCCTCCACCCGCCCACACATCCGCCTTACTCTTAGTCCATGCCCCCCAACGTTCATGTCGCCCTGGCGCAGCTTGCGCCGCGGAAGGGCGACTATCGTGGCAACCTGCAGCGCCTTCACGGGCTGTTTGCCCAAATCGACACGCTCGACCCCCGCCCGATGGTCCTCGCTTTCCCTGAGAGCGCCCTGACCGGGTATTTCCTCGAAGGCGGTGTCCGCGACAACGCGGTGACGGCCGGGACACTCGCGGAGGACCTGGACGCCGTGTATCGCGCCGCGGTGTCGTCGCCGAAACCGCTGGACGTGACAATCGGCTTTTATGAGATCTGGAATAACAAGCTCTACAACAGCGCAATGTACGTCACGCTCGGTGACGGCGATCCGTGCATTCGTCACGTGCACCGAAAAATCTTTCTGCCCACCTACGGCCTATTCGACGAGGAGCGCTTCGTCGAGCGCGGACGCGAAGTGCGTGCATTCGACACGCCGTGGGGACGCGCGGCGATGCTCGTATGCGAAGACCTTTGGCACAGCATGACGGCCACGATCGCCGCCCTCGACGGCGCGCAGATCATCTTCGTCTGCGCCGCCCCTCCGGCGCGCGGACCCTGGCCGAAGACCGACGGCGTGCCCGGTCCTACGAGCGTGAGCCGCTGGGATCGACTCATCCGCGACGCCGCCGACGAGCACGGAGTCTTCGTCACTCTCACCACGCTCGTGGGCAGCGAGGGCGGAAAGATGTTTCCCGGCGGATCAATGGTGTCGGGCGCCAAGGGCGAAGTCCGCGGACGCGCTCCGCTGTGGGACGACGCCGTGCTGTCGGTGACGTTGGACCTCGCCGACGTCACGCGCGCGCGCGCCGACATGCCGCTCATCGCGGATCTCGAGACCATGATCCCGCATCTGCGCGCGAGCATGGACGCCGCGATGTCTGGAGAGCCGGCGAAACTCGACTACGATCCGCCGGCAATCGCGTCACGCCGAGCGCCGGCAGCCGACCAGAAGCCGCGCGGCGGCGACTCTATTCCGGTCGTCCGCGTGTCGTCGTCTCGCGACATCCCGCCAGTCCCCATCGAGATCGACCCCGCCATGACCGAAGAATGGCTGGTGCATTTCATTCGCGATGAGATGGCTCGGCGCAATTTCAAATGCGCCGTCGTCGGCATTTCCGGCGGCGTCGACTCGGCGGTCACCGCTTACTTGGCCGCACGCGCGCTCGGCCCGAAGAACGTGCTCGGATTGCGCCTGCCGTATCGCACGTCGAGCAGCGAAAGCCTCGATCACGCGCAGTTGGTGATCGACGCACTGGGCATTCAGTCGAGAACGATCGACATCAGCGCGGCAGTGGATGGCTACCTGTCGCACGAACCCGACGCGGACGCCGGCCGTCGCGGCAATGTCATGGCCCGCATGCGCATGATCACGCTGTTCGACATCGCCGCGAAGCATCGCGGAATTCCACTCGGCACCGGCAACAAGACTGAGCGGCTGTTCGGATATTTCACCTGGCACGCCGACGATTCGCCGCCGATCAACCCGCTCGGCGACCTGTTCAAAACGCAGGTATGGTCGTTGGCACGGCATCTCGGCATTCCCGACATCATTATCGCCAAGCCACCGACCGCCGATCTCGTCGTCGGTCAAACCGACGAAGGCGACTTCGGGATCAGCTACGCCAAGGCAGACGATCTGCTCAACTGGTTCCTCAACGGCTACAGCGCCGAGGAGCTGGTCGGGCGCGGTTTCGACGCGGCGGAGGTCGAGATCGTGAAGCGCCGCCTGGATAGCACGCACTGGAAACGCCGGCTGCCCACTGTCGCCATGGTCAGTCCCACGGCGATCGGCGAGTCATATTTGCGACCCGTGGACTACTAGCCTGTGCACCGTGCGCTGAGTGAATCGACAAGCAATCTGTGAAGGCCGCTCGCCACGAAATCCGCGGAATCGCGGAATGGGCCCGGAATAGCACTCGCGCGCGGAAAGCGCGTTTCGCCACGAGCCCGGACGAACGTTCTTTCAGGCCTGCCGCTCGGGACGCCAAACGAGGCATCCCAAGCGGCGGTCCTAAAAGAGGAAGAAGATTGTACGCCGCTTTGGCGTCAAACCGGCGCGCCAGAGCCAATTCCGTGCAGTTTCCGCCATTCCGCGTATTCCGTGGCGAACGGCTTTCACAGATCGCTTAACGATTCACGCGACGCCCGCACCACACGAATCATGCAGCGCGAGCGTACGCCAGACTCACTGCTCGCCGCGCACAGCGTTTCAATGCTCGATGCACCGCCCGCGCGTAGGCGATGAAGTTTTGTCCTGCCCACGGATAGCGGGCAAAGAATTCGGTCGGCAGCAGGTCTCCCTTGAGACGATTGCAGCGTGCGCAGGCGAGAACCACGTTCCCCGGAACGTGCGTGCCGCCGTGCGACAGTGGATGGACATGGTCGAGCGTCGCGAAGTCGAACTCCAGGGCCGCGGCGCAGTACACGCAGCGCCGGCCGCAGTCGCGCATGGCCGCTCGTTTGATGGCTCGTTTTTGCGGACCCGATGCGACGGGCTTGGCGCGACGAGTCGAGTGATGGGTGTGTGGGAGGGAGACACGGTGAAAGTGCCGACGTCGTGACATGTCACCTCGCTAAAAAGGCGACACCCCGTCACGGGAGGATTTCCCGTGACGGGGTGTCGCGCCGATCAGTGAAGATCCGGCTACCCGAGAGACAGATTCGCCCGCGCCGCTCTGGAGATCGCGGCACTCGACATAACCCTCGATGTCGTGAGAGTGGGCTCATTCGCCTCCGGTTGAACGCGCGACGCTCAGCCGCGCGCGCCGAACAAATGCAGTAATGACTCGGTTCGCGCAAGAGGCGGCCGCGACTGTGACGATCATGTGCCGCATGCGTCGTATTCGACTAGGCCTCGACGCGCATCGGATCGCGTAGCGCCGAGATGATCTGGACCGCGTACGCATCGAGCACCGTTCGATCCGGCATCTGTGAGCCGTTGAACGGGAGCGGGATGTCGAACCCGTCACCGGGGCGACGCGGAATGATGTGCACGTGATAGTGGGGCTCGTCCTGTCCCGCGGCGACGCCGCTGTTCACGACGATGTTGAGGTCGTCGCTGCCGGTCACTTTTCGCACCGCGTTGGCGAGCTGCATCGTCACCTTGAAGAGGTGAATGCCCAACTCCTGCGGGACGTCAAGCAGGGACTCATAGTGCACGCGCGGCACCACGAGAATGTGGCCGTTGTTCACCGGCTGAATGTCCATGAACGCGATTGAGTCCGCGTCCTCATGGCACATCGACACCTCGGCGGCGCCCTGGATCAGGTTGCAGAACGTGCAGGAATCCGGAAGTCGTGTCATCGAGCCTGTCGCTGTTTGGTCGTCGTTCTGTAACGCATGCCGGGTGCCAGCTGACGGCACCCCAATCCCACCCAAGCTTCCCACTAGCAGTCGATACTCCACTTGATGGGAAATTGGTCCACGCAATTCGCTATGCCGGGTGATGCCTGGCTTCCGCTCGGCTTGGGCGCCCTCGCGCCTTTGCTCTTGGCGGGAGTCATCGTTGCATCCCGCAGCCGCCGGCGCGGTATCGCCACGGTGCTCGCCTTGCGGACGGTCCTCGTCTTGGGGTTCGGCTTCGCGGTACTCGCCGCCGTGGCTACGCTCGCCGTGGTGCAAACGGGGCTGAATGAGCTTCGAGAGCGCCACCGGCCCGACCTGCGCGCTCTGGGTGACATCCTCGAGCGGAATCCACTCGGGCCCGTGTCTGGCGACGCCGTGCTTCGCCTCGCGCTCTTTCGCGCAAAAGACCCCAGCGTCGGCTTCGTGGCCGCGGGCACCAATTCGTGCCGATCGTCGTGCGTTGTGAGCGCGGCAGAAGCGGGCTTCGATGCCGCCGACTTGAAGCGCCGGCTCATCGCTGATTGGCCGGCGAAAGGTTCGGACGGACAGATGATCGAAGTGGGCGGCCGCCCCTATCTGCTCATCGGTCGGACGATCCGTGACGTGGGCGCCACGGTCGGCGCGACCGTCGTTGCCGGAGTCGATGCCGAGTATCTCACGCAGCAGGCAACACGGACCGCCTGGGTGCTGTTGAGCATCTCGTACGCACTACTCGTGGTCGTGGGCTGGACATCGTGGAGGCACATGAGCCGCTCGCTGTCCACGCGCATCCATGCAATCACCACGCAGCTCAAATCAGGAAGCGTTCACGAAGGCAATGAACGGCTCGAGGTGGACGGGCACGAGCTGAGAGAGCTCGCCGACAGCGTCGCCGATTACCTCAAGCGGAACGTCAACCTGCAGCGCTCGAGCGACGAGCGGTATCGCCGGCTGGTCGAGCTCGCACCCGACGCCGTTCTCATCTGCTCACAGTCCGGAATCCAATTCGCCAACTCGGCGGCGATCGCCTTGGCCGGCGCCAAGAATCGCTACGATCTCATGGGACTGCCAATCGGCAAATTTCTGGAATACGAAGAGAGCGCAGCGCAACCCGGCGCCGCTGCGTCAGTGCTCCGGCCGGCAAAATGGAAGCGCATCGATGGCGCCGTCTTCCACGTCGAGGTCGCCGAAGTCATGGATTCGACCGACGGGGATCAAATCAAGCAGTACGTGGTTCGCGACATGACCAATCGCCACCTGCGCGAGGCAGCGCTCGCGCATCGCGCCGAACACGACTCGCTCACGGGACTCGTGAATCGCGCACGCTTCGAAGCGCGACTCGTCGAGCTGCTTGAACTTCCCCGCCCGATTGACCCGACCGCGGTGCGCAACATCGCCGTGCTCTTCATCGACCTCGACGGATTCAAGCCGGTGAACGATCAGTACGGCCACGCTGCCGGCGACGCCGTTCTTGTGGCGGTCGGAGTTCGACTGCGGGACTCGACGCGCGGCACCGATCTCATTGCGCGTTTTGGCGGCGACGAATTCGCCGTGCTGCTCCAGGTGCGCGACCAGGCTGAGGTTCGGACGGTCGCACAACGAATTCTTAATAACTTGCGGCAGCCCATTCTCTTCGAGGGCTCGTCAATCACCGTTGGGGCAAGTCTCGGCGTCGTCACGGCCCGCCCAAACGGCCCTGCAGACGCCGCGGACCCCCAGCCGCCGTTCGACAGCCGCCGCGCCGCCGCGGAGCTCCTCCGAACGGCGGATGCGGCCATGTATGAGGCCAAATCGGGCGGCGGCGGCCGATTCGTGGTGCCGGCCAATCCCCAATCGCCGGACCAAGCGCCCGACGTTAGTTTTTACGCGACGGCCTAATTCACCCGGAGAACGATGGCGACAACGACGCGTGCCGAGCGAAAGACCACCGCCGGCCTGTCCCGTGAACAGCTCGTCGGCGCATACCGCACCATGTTCCTTTCGCGCCGACTGGACGATAAAGAGATCCAGCTCAAGGCTGGCAACAAGATCTTCTTCCAAATCTCCGGCGCGGGTCATGAAGCGATCCTGACCGCCGCCGGTCTCGTGTTCAAACCGGCCTACGATTGGTTCTACACATACTATCGGGACCGGGCGTTGTGCCTGTCGCTGGGCATGACCGGTGAGGAAATGCTGCTGTCGGCCGTTGGGGCCGCGAGCGACCCAAATTCCGGCGGGCGGCAGATGCCGAGCCACTGGGGCCATAAGAAATTCAACATCGTATCGAGCTCGTCGCCCACCGGCACGCAGTTCCTCCAGGCAGTCGGGTCAGCCGAGGCGACGCTTCGCGCCAAGTTGCTGAACATCACCGACGGATTCGAGAAGGATGAAGTCGTGTTCTGCTCGACCGGCGACGGCACGACCAGCGAAGGCGAATTCTGGGAGTCCCTCAACTCGGCCTGCAATCTCAAGCTGCCCATCGTGTACCTCGTCGAAGACAACGGGTACGCCATCTCGGTGCCGGTCGAGGTCAACACCGCCGGCGGAAGCATCTCCAAGCTCGTCGCGTCGTTCCCCGGCCTGCACATCCAGGAAGTGGATGGCTGTGATCTCCTCGCCAGCTACGAGGCGGTGCAGAAAGCCGTCGCGTACGCCCGCCAGCGCAAAGGCCCAGCGCTCATTCACGCGCACGTGATTCGGCCGTACTCGCACTCGTTGTCGGACCAGGAAACGAAGTACCGTCCGGCCGCTGAACGCGAGGCGGACGCCGCGCGCGATCCGCTCACGCACTACCCGGCCTGGTTGATCTCCGAGGGCTACGCCACAGCCGACGACATCGCGAAAATCCAGGCCGAAGTCGATGCCGAGGTGCTCGCCGCGACCGACGTCGCACTCGCCGCCGAACAGCCGGGCCCCGAGACCATTTTCAACTACGTCTACTCGCCCGACGTCGATCCCACGAGCGAGCATTTCGACACCGAAGACGATCCGCAGTTCTCCGGCAACGAAACGACGATGGTCGATCTGCTGAACGCCTGCATGAAGGACGAGATGCGGCGCGATCAGAAGATTCTCATTTTTGGCGAAGACGTCGCCGATGCGTCGCGCGAAGGCGTGCTCGAGACGCTCAAGGGAAAGGGCGGCGTCTTTACCGTGACGCTCGGATTGCAGAAGGAATTCGGCGGCGCTCGCGTCTACAACTCGCCGCTCGCCGAGGCGACGATCGTTGGCCGCGCGATCGGCCTGGCACTTCGCGGATTCAAGCCGGTCGTCGAGGTGCAGTTCTTCGATTATATCTGGCCGGCGTACATGCAAATTCGTGACGAGCTGGCCACCATGCGCTGGCGGTCGAACGGCGAGTTCAGCGCGCCAATCGTCATTCGCACGACCTACGGCGGATACATTCGCGGCGCGATCTATCACTCGCAAACGGGCGCGTCGATTTTCACCCATTGCCCCGGTCTCCGCGTCGTGTGTCCGGCAACGGCGCTCGACGCGAACGGGCTCCTCCGCACGGCCATTCGCTGCGACGATCCCGTGCTCTTCCTCGAGCACAAGCATCTCTACCGCCAGACGTACAACAAGGCCGCATACCCTGGCGCGAACTTCATGATTCCGTTCGGCAAGGCCAAGATCGTGCGCGAAGGCACAGACGTGACGATCGTGACCTACGGCGCCACGGTGCAGCGCGCCTTCGCCGCGGCCAATCAACTCGCTGAAGCAGGAATGTCCGTGGAAGTCATCGATCTGCGCACGCTGTCGCCGTGGGACAAGGAAACGGTGTTTGCGTCAGTGAAGAAGACCAACCGCGCGATCGTTCTCTACGAGGATTCGATCTCGTGGGGCTACGGCGCCGAGATCGCGGCTCGCATTGCCGACGACTGCTTCCCGTGGCTCGATGCGCCCGTGAAGCGCGTCGCGTCGACCGATACCTTCGTGGGATACGCGCCTCGCCTCGAGGACTCGATCCTGCCGCAGATCGCCGACATCAAGCGCGCGTGCGAGGAGATCGTCAAGTTCTGACGATCTCGAACCAGTTGTAGGCTACGCGGTTTCGTGAACGACCCGACCGCCGACGACCGTCATCATGACGCGCGCGTCGGCGGTTTCCACAGGCGGAATTCGGGTAACGTCTCGATCGATCATCGCGAAGTCGGCCAGCTTGCCGGCCGTTAGCGATCCCTTATCACGCTCTTCGAATGACGCGTACGCCGCATCTCGCGTGTACGCACGGAGTGCCTCCTCGACAGTGATTCGCTGTTCCGGAATCCACCCGCCTGGGTAGCGGCCGTCGAGCGTCCGCCGCGTCACCGCGGCGTAGATCCCCTCGAGCGGCGTCGGCGGCGCCACGGACCAGTCGCTGCCGAACGCCACGCGCGCGCCCGCATCGAGCAGGGCTCGAACCGCATACGTCAGCTTGGCGCGCTCGGCCCCGATGAGTCGTTCGGCCCAACGCCCGTCGTCGATCGCGTGATATGGCTGCATGCTCGCGATCACGCCCAATGACCGAAAGCGCGGAAGGTCGGCCGCGCTCAGATGCTGCGCGTGCTCGATGCGCCAGCGCCGATCGGCCGGCCCCCGCGCTTTGAGTATACTCTCATAAATGTCGAGCTGCGTTCGGATCGCCAGATCGCCGATCGCGTGCACGATGAGGTGCAGCCCGCTCTCATCCGTACCAAGCGACCACCGCCGCAGATCGTCGATCGTGTTGACGAACAGTCCCCGGTCGTCCGGTGCATCGGTGAACGGCTCGAGCATCGCCGCGGTGTGCGAGCCCAACGAACCATCGACGAAGCCCTTGAGCGCGCCGATGCGCAGCCACTCGTCGCCCCGGCCAACGGACGCGACGCGATCGCGCAACCGCTCCCACGTATTGATCGGAACCGCGGCATAGATGCGCGTTCCGAGACGTCGGGCAGCGTGCGCGCGCTCGAACACGGCGAGATCGTCCCACGTTCCCATGTGATGGACTGACGTCACGCCGTGGCTTGCCACGAATCGCATCGCCGCGTCGAGCGCATCATCGAGCTCGCGCACCCCGGGAACGGGCGCGACGGCATCAACGAGCGACTGCGCGTTGTCCTTCAGCACGCCGGTTGGCTCACCATTGCCGTCGCGAACGATCGTGCCGCCCTCGACCTCGGCGGTGTCGCGCGTGATCCCGCCCGCGTGAAGCGCGGCGCTGTTCGCCAGCGACATGTGTCCGTCGAGACGATTGACCCACACGGGACGATCGGGAGTCGTGGCGTCGATCCACTCCTTTCTCGGCAGCTCGCCGCCCCACAGCTCGTGGTCCCAGTCGCCGTTCCTCACCCAGCTTCCAACGGGCCGTGTGAGAGCGAATTGCTCGATTCGACGCGCAAATTCGTCGGGCGTTCGCGCATTTCGGAGCTGCACCGAGGAGAGCCCCAGGCCGCCGGCAAGAAAATGAATGTGCGAGTCGATGAAACCCGGCACGACCAGCTGTCCACCCGCGTCGACGATGCGGGCCGTCCCACGCGCCCGCTTCATCACCTCGGCGCTCGATCCCACGGCGGCGATGCGCTCGCCGCCCGTAATCAATGCGTCGGCCCACGGTCGTTGGTCGTCCCCGGTCCACACCCGCGCGTTGACGACCGCGATCGGTGGCGGATGGGGGTGGTCGGATTCATGCGCGTCTGTCATGCTATGCTGATGATAGCTCCTCGTCGCCTCTGCTTTCCACCAGGAGCGGCGGAACGCCGGTCGTCCCATGGCAGGAACGCTTCACCATTGCCCAGATACGGCCCGCCACTGCGGTACCGCTCGCGGATGGAATTAGCACGACCTTGCACTCCATGACGGTCCGTTCTCGCCCCGTTGTTCGTTGGCTTCGCTCCGGCTCGCTGCTCATTGGCGCCTGGATCGGATTCTTCGCGCTCCAAGCGCTCGTTTCCCTGGCGCTCGCCAGGCACGGTCCGGACAATCCCAAGGCCCTGGTGGAGAACAACCTCGTTCTCGCCTTGCTATGGGCGGCGATCAGTGCCGGCGTCATGGTGTGGCATCGCCGAGTGCGCGCGATCGCCAAGAACCTCTACACGGTGGTGCTGTTGCACCTTCCGGCCCTCGCGCTCGCGGCGCTCCTCGATTGTGTCGTGTCGCGAATCGCCGTGCACTTCATCACGGGCAAGACCGTTACGCTGTCCGTCGCCGCCATGCTCGTGCTCTACGCCGACTTCGACGCCGTGGGCTACATCGCGGCGGTCGCCGTATCCGAAGCACTTCTCGTTCGACGTGCGCTCGACGAGCGAAAGCGGCTTGCCAAGCGACTCGAAGGATCACTCGCGCGAGCGCGGCTCGACTACCTCGAGACTCAGCTGCAGCCGCATTTCCTGTTCAACTCCCTCGGCGCCGTCTCGGAGCTTGCCTACGATGCACCTGCGACGGCGGGTCGAGTGCTGCATCAACTCACGGCAATCTTCCGAACCGCGCTCGCCAAGAAGACCGACGAGGTCACATTGGGCGAAGAGATCGTGGGCATCGAGCCCTATCTCGACATCCAACGCATTCGCTTCGCCGATTGGTTGACGATCGGCTATCACGTCGACGAAGCGGCCGTGGATTGCCTCCTGCCACGGTTCGTCCTGCAACCGCTGGTGGAGAACGCCATTCGGCACGGCCTGAGTGGACGCAGCGCCGCCGGCCATATCGACATCTCGGCGACCGTCGAGCATGGGTCACTGCTCGTTCGCGTCACCGACAACGGCGTGGGTCTCGACGCGGCGTCGACGTCGGCCGGCCGCGGAATTGGACTCAGCAATGTGCGCGACCGCCTGTCCATTCTGTATGGCGACGACGATCTCCTGCGTCTCGTCGACAACTCCGCCGGCGGAACCATCGCCGAGCTGACGATTCCCGCCCGGCGGCGCGGCGATGCTCCACCGGCAAGCGCCGAACGAAACACCCCCGTGATCGCGATTGGCGACAGCGATCTTCGCGTCTTGAAAATGCCGGCGTTGTTCCGGCGGCCGGCGATCGCGATCGCCGTCATCTGGTTGTTCTGTGGACTGCTCTGGACGCAGCAGAGCGTTGTTTATCAGATGCTGCGCCATCGTTCGAACAACATGTCGTGGTTCTCGGTTGCGGCAAGCGACATGACATCGGCGCTCATCTGGATGCTGCTCACGCCCGCGGTCCTTCTGCTGGGCAAGCAGTTTCCCGTTCGCAGCCACCTCATCGTCTGGCGTATTCTCGTCTATCTCGCCGCGGCGGTAGGAACGACGATCGCGCACGTCGCGCTCCTTCAGTATCTCACCGCGCCCGAGCTGCCGCTGTCGTCGCCCAATTGGCAGCTCACCTTCCTCGTGGACTTCGCGATCTTCTGCATTCTCGTGGCGATCGGACATCGCGGTGTGCTCATTCAGTGGCTGCGCGATCGCGAAACCGCGGCGGCGGCGCTCACCGCGGAGCTGGCGACCGCGCAGAGTCGCGCCGCCAAGCTGCAGGTAATACCGCCGGTCCTGCTTCACACACTCGCCGGGATCGCCGAGACGGTTCGCCATGACCCCGAGCTAACGGAACGCCAGCTCGCGCGCCTTGCCGACTATCTGCGCCTCGCGCTCGAGTGCACCGACGAACGCGGGATCACCGCCGACCGCGAGCGCGCGCTGGACGCCGCCGTTGGAGCGCTCCGCGAAAGCGGCGCCTACACACTCGACCTCACGCTCAGTGCCTAATATGCTCACTGTTCTCGTAGCAGACGACGAAAAAATCGCCCGGCGCCGGCTCGTGCGACTCATCGAGGAGACAGGCGAAGCCGAGGTCGTCGCCGCGTGCGCCGGCGGCCGCGACGCCATTGAGCAGATCGTCACGCTGCAGCCGCAGCTTCTCTTCCTCGACGTGCAGATGCCCGACGTCGACGGCTTCGGCGTCTTGCGCGAGATCGCCGGTCGCGCCTCGCCCGCGACAGTCTTCGTCACCGCATTCGACCAATACGCGGTCCGCGCGTTCGAGGTGCATGCGGTGGACTATCTCCTCAAGCCATACGACACCGCACGCTTTCGCGATGCGTTCGCGCGAGCGAAAGAGCGGGTCCAGGGTCGCGGAGCTCGATCCGACGACGAGCGCCTTCGAGCGCTCCTCGCGGACTACACATCCGCGACGCAGCAACAGCAACAACCGGCGAAGCAGCCGCTGGATCGAGTCGCCGTGAAAGTCGACGGCGTGCTCAAGATCGTGCGCACCGCCGACGTCGATTGGTGGGAGACGGACGGCAACTACATCCGACTGCACGTCGGCGGAACGAGCCATCTCATTCGCATGACAGCGGCGGCCATCGAGCCGCAGCTCGACCCGCGCTCATTCATTCGTATCCACCGGCGGTACATCGTGAATGTCGATCGCATCGTCGAAGTGCAGCCGTGGTTCGCCGGCGACGCGATTGTCGTGCTGCGAAATGGCGCGAAGCTCCGCCTGTCGCGTACCTATCGTGAGCGCCTACACGCCCGACTCGGCGCGCGGTCCGACGTCACCGAAGGCTCGGCAACGTAGCGAAGGCCTTGGCGAAAAACGCGCTAGGGTTTTGCACCGCCGGCGGTCGCCGGCGGCGTGATGCGGAAGGTGAACGATTGCTCGACGACCTGCTTCACTTTCTGCCGGCCAATCTTCGCCGGCGAGAAGCGCATGTACGGAAGCGCGTCGCGCACCGCCCGAACAAAGCCATCGTTCGACGAGCGCAGCACCTCGAGCGACTCGATGTCTGCAAAACCCGTCGTGTCCACCACGTATCGAGCGGTCACGCTGCCCTCGACGTGCTTGGTCAAGAGGTCGAGCGGATACGCCGGCGCGGCGCTCGTCTGCGAGCGGACCACCGCGCTGTCGACCTCGAGCACGGTGAACACCGAATCGCCGTGCGCGTCGCCGGGCAGCGGTGGTGCGGTAACCGAGTCCTCCGTGCGTTGCCCCGCGTCCGGCGAGTGCTCCGGCAGCTTGGCCGGTTGGCGAACATCGACACTCACCGGCCCAGGGCCGGCCCCGAGACCCGTCGCGAATGCGATGTAGTGGACTGCTTCGCGCGATCCCATCGGGTGCGACGGTTTGTCCGGCGGCGGAATGTAGTACACGCGATTCGACAGACTCTCGCGTGACATCGATGACGGCGCACGCGTGGCCACGACCCACGCACCGATCAGCAACGCGTGAGCGGCCACGCTCAAGCCGGCAGCGCCGCGCAGCGGCGAAGGCCGAACGTACGAGACCATCCAGAGTCGCATCATACGCCAACAAGGATCGGGGCCTGCGCAGACCACCTCCACCGTCCAGGTGCGAACCGCTCCACAGGGGTGACGAATCGTTTCGTCACGCCGCTCGCGCCCCTTCCCGCCCGATCACGCGCTTCGTCACCTGTCGCTGGTCGACGGCACACGAGGAGCGCACAGTGCAGCGTGAAATCACACTTTCTCTCGATCACGAAACGCCGCGCGGCGAAAACCGCCACGCTCTACGCAATGGCAGCGTTCCCCTCAGCGCACGCGTTCGCACAACGAATGGCCGGCATTCCGGCCGTCGATTCAGCGTCCGTCGCGCGCGATGCATGGGCTCGCGCGGCGTCCGCTCTCACTCGCAACGATGCCACCGTCGCGCGACAGGAGATCGACCACGCGGCCCGCTCCTGGCCGGTGCAACCCGCCTATCTGTGGGCGCGCGCTATCCTGGCCGCGCGCGCCGGCGACTCGGCCACGGCGCTCATCACTCTCACGCAATACGCCGCGCTCGGACTCGGCCGCGATCTGCGCGCCGAAAAGAGCCTAACCGCGTGGACGAAGTCGCCCGCATTCGCGGCCGTTGTCGCGTCGCACGACGCGAACCGGACGCCGATCGCTCGCAGTCGTGTGCGCGCCGTCCTGAGCGATTCCACCTTTTGGCCCGAGGGCATGGACTACGATCCGCGGACAAAGCGTTTCTATGTCGCCAGCATTCGCCATCGCACCATCGCCGAGATCGACGCCAGCGGCCATTCACGCGAGTTGTGGCCTCGAGGACGGTCAGATCTCGGCGCGGTGTTCGGAGTTCGCGTCGACACGGCCCGTGGCGTGCTTTGGGCGACAACGTCAGGCATCCCACCGACAGAGCACTACCTCCCTCGCGATTCCACGATCGCCGCGCTGCTGCGCATCCGAATCAGCGACGGCGTCGTCGAGCGGCGTTGGGATCTACCGGTCGTGGAGGGCGGCCACGTGCTCGGCGATCTCGCCGTCGGTCCGGGGGGCGACGTCTTCATGACCGACTCGAACAAACCGGTGCTCTATCGGCTTCGGCCGCATGCCGACACGCTCGAGGCTGTTCGCCACCCGCTCTTTCACTCGCTGCAGGGGCTCGCTCCGGATCCAAACGGTCGGACGCTGTTTCTCGCCGACTACTCGCACGGATTGTTGCGGGTCGATCTCGCAACCAACGTCGTGACGCGCCTCGACGATGCGCCGGGCTCAACCTCACTCGGCTGCGACGGCATCGCGTGGGACCGCGGTGCGATCGTGGCCATCCAGAACGACGTCAATCCCGCCCGCGTGATGCGCTTCGTGCTCGACCCGTCGCGCAAGCGTATTGAGCGCGCCGACGTCATCGATCGCAACGCGACGATCGCCGACGAGCCCACGATCGGCACCGTCATCGGGCGGGAGTTCGTGTATGTCGCGAACGGACAATTCGCCAAGTATGACGACGCGGGCCATCGACTCAGTGCCATACGGCTGACGAGCCCGGTCCTCCTCTCGGTTCCCTTGCCGCCCTGATCTTGCCGCCCTGATCTTGCCGCCCTAGTCCGGCAGCCTGGATCCTGTCGCCTCGATCCCGCAGCAGGTCGATCCCGCGCCAGCACGGTGTTCCCGATAGGTTTCGGGTGACATGATCGAAACGAACATTTGGTTTTGGGTCGGCTTCGTCGGGTTCGTCCTCGCGATGCTTTCGCTCGATCTCGGCGTGTTTCATCGCACCCCGCACGAGGTTCGACCAAAGGAAGCCGCGATTTGGACCGCGGTTTGGGTAGCGCTCGCCCTGGCATTCGCGGGCGGCCTGTACGCGATCTACGGCGACCGTGTGAGCGTGACGTTCCTCACCGGTTACGTCATCGAAGAATCGCTCAGCATCGACAACATTTTTGTCATCGTGCTGATCTTCGAGTACTTCCGCGTTCCGAAGATTTGTCAGCATCGCGTGCTGTTCTACGGCATCCTCGGCGCGCTGCTGATGCGAGGGTTGTTCATTGGACTTGGTGCCGTGCTCATCGCCAAATTCCACTGGATCCTCTACATCTTCGGCGGCATGCTCGTCGTCACCGGCGTGCGCATGGCCTTCCGGAGCGACGAGTCGTTCGACGGCGACGAAAATCCAATCGTTCGCCTCGTGCGTCGGATCATTCCGATATCGAAGGACTTTCACGGCAAGCACTTCTTCACGATCGAAGCCGGCAAGCGCATCGCCACGCCGCTGCTGCTCGTTCTCGTGCTGGTCGAGTTCACCGACCTCATCTTCGCCGTCGATTCGATTCCCGCCACATTCGGTGTGACGACGGATCCCTTCCTCGTCTTCACGTCCAATATCTTCGCCATTCTCGGACTACGCTCGCTGTACTTCCTGCTCGCGGCCGTCGTGGACCGATTCTACCTGCTCAAGTACGCGCTCGCGGTGATCCTGACGTTCGTGGGCGCGAAGATGCTGACCGAGCATTTCATCGAGATCGATGTCATGCTGTCGCTGGGAATCATCATCGGGGTGCTGGCGATCGCCATCGTCGCGTCGATGGTGTGGCCGCGCGCGGGAGAACACGGAGCGCGGCCGTCCGGCGGTTGACGCCGGGGCGCGGCGCTTACGCCCCGCGGCGCTCCACGGCGTCGCGCACGTCGAGCAGGATTTCAAAGTAGAGCTGCTCGCGGCGATAGGCGAAGTCCAGCGTCGCCATCTGCGATTCATCCGTCGAGGCCTTTGCCCGCTCGAACGCTTCGCGGTACATCTCGTCGAGGTTGGCAAGGATGCGTTCGCGGGAGCGTGACATACGAGTCTTCTCTAGGTCTTGGGAGGTCAAACGAGGGGGAGTGTCGTCGGGACGCGCCAATGGATCGCCGCCTACCTGATCGAGCAGGTAACGCCGCGCCCGATCCATCATCATGCGGCGATTCGGGAGATTGTCCATTGAAACGAAGCGGGATCTTCGAGCGCGACGAGTTCCGATGCGTCTATTGCGGCGAGCAATTTCCCGCGGATGAGCTCACGCTCGACCACGTACAGCCGCGCGTACGCGGCGGAGACCGCTCGGAGGGCAACTTAGTGACCGCGTGTAAGGCGTGCAACACGCTCAAGGGGCAGGCGCGGCTGAGCGTGTTCCTGCACGAGCACGCCCATTACCAAGCCAATTTTTTCGTCTACGCCAAGCGCGTCTGGCCGCGGCACCTACGCGTCGTTGCTGAGGAGATCGCGGCGCTCCAGAACGGTGGCGGCCCGATCAAGAAAGCTTAGCGAGGCGGTGGAATACCGCGTCCTCCACGATCCGCCCGCCGCGAAGATGCTCCACGACGATCCGTTCGAGCACCGCCGGCGTCACACCGGCATACCACACGCCGTCGGGATAGACAACGACGATCGGTCCGCCGGCGCACACTCCAAGGCACGGCGTCTCGCCGCGCTTCACGCGGCCCGGCCCAAAGAGCAGTCCCTCGCGCTGCAACAGTGACGGCAGCAAATGGTAGAGCTCGCGGCCCCGTTGGTCCGGCGAGCAGAATCCGCCGACGCACACGAGCACGTGTCGTGAGTACGGATCCATCGTCGGCATTGTTTTCGCGATCGGCGACATGAGGCTGATGAATAGCGACGGCGCTCGAGAGATGCTACAGATTGCTCATCTTGCTCATCCCCGATCAATCGGAATGACTGAAACGATTCGCGTTGGCGACCTCACGGTGCTGTGCCACAGGCCGGATCGGCCCACGCAGCCGCCCGTGTTGTTCGTGCACGGCTACTTCGCCGATGCAACGATTTTCGATGATTGGCTCGCCTTCTTCGCGGCCCGAGGCGCCCCCGCGTATGCGGTGAACCTTCGCGGACGACAAGGCAGCCGTCCCGGAACCAACCTTGGCCGCGCATCGATCGAAGACTTCGTCATCGACGCCTCCGCCGTCGCGAAGACGCTCGGCAAGCCCGCCGTCGTGGGTCACTCCATGGGCGGGTTGATCGCGCAAAAACTCGCCGAACGAGGCGACGTCAGCGCCGCCGTCCTGTTGACCCCTGCTCCGCCGCGCGGCATCAGCGTCCTCTCCCCGCGAGTCGCGATCAAGCAACTCCGATATTTGCCGAAAATCTTGACGTCGCGCGTCGTGGTGCCGAACCGGGAAGACTTACGGTTCCTGATTCTCAACCACATTCCGCCCGAAGGACAGGATCCGATTCTCGATCGCCTGATCCCCGACAGCGGACGTGCGGGTCGAGATATGTCGGTCACTGGCGTGCCGGTGGACGCGAAGCAGGTCCGCTGCCCGGTGCTCGCCATCACGACCAACGACGACCATTTCATCCCCAGACCGATCGTCGAACGAGTCGCCCGGCGCTACAACGCGACGCTGCGCATCCTGGATCATCACGGACACATGTTGCTCCTCGAACCCGGCTGGGAGCAGATCGCCGACTCGGTCGACGACTGGATTCGCGATCACACCATGCGGACCTAGGACTTCGGAGGGCCTGTATCTTAGGGTACCATGGCCACTGCCGAAGAGTTCTTCGCCATCGACATCCGCGTCGGCACGGTACTCCAGGCGGAGCCGTTCCCGGAGGCGCGCAAGCCGTCGATCAAGTTGCTGATCGATTTCGGAACCGAGCTCGGACATAAACGATCGAGCGCGCAGCTCACGACTCACTATGCGCCCGAGGGGCTCGTCGGCCGCCAGGTGGTTGCCGCCGTCAACCTTGGCTCGCGTCGCATCGCTGGATACATGAGCGATGTTCTCGTCCTGGGAGCCATGCCTCAACCCACAGAAGTCGTTCTGCTTGCGGTCGATCAGCCGGTCGCGAACGGAACACGTATTGGCTGACACGGAGACTGTGACCATGCAAGCGAGCGACAAGCAAACCGACACCGCCATCACCGACAAGGCGTACGCCCACCCCGACGCGCTCGTAAGCACGGCGTGGCTCGCCGAGCACCTGACCGACCCGAGTATTCGAATCGTCGAAAGCGACGAAGACGTGCTGCTGTACGACTCAGGCCACATACCGGGGGCCTTCAAGGTCGACTGGCACTCTGACCTGAACGATTCGCTCGTGCGCGATTACGTCTCGCGCGAGCAATTCCAGGAACTGCTGCGCTCCAAGAACATCGACGACTCCACCACGGTCATTTTCTACGGCGACAAGAACAACTGGTGGGCGGCGTACGCTTTCTGGGTCTTCCAATTGTTCGGGTTCACGAACGCGAAGCTGCTCGACGGCGGGCGCTTGAAATGGGAGCAAGAAGGCCGGCCGATGGACACCGATGCTCCAAAGGTGGCAGCACGCTCAGCCTATGTGGCCAAGGAGCGACGCGACGAACCGATTCGCGCCTTCATGGCTGACGTCCGAAAGCACGTCGCGTCGAGCGGCCGGCTCGTCGACGTACGCTCGCCCGATGAATATTCCGGAAAGAAGCTGCACATGCCGGAGTATCCGCAGGAGGGTGCGATGCGCGGCGGACACATCCCGGGAGCCAAGAGCGTTCCATGGGCGCGCGCGGCAAATCCGGATGGAACGTTCAAGCCGTCGAGCGAACTGCGTGCGATCTACGAGCAGGAGCAAGGGCTCTCTCCAGCCGACGACGTCATCGCCTACTGCCGCATCGGCGAGCGCTCCAGTCATACGTGGTTCGTCCTGCGATATCTCCTTGGGTATGACAACGTTCGCAACTACGACGGCAGCTGGACCGAGTGGGGCAACGCGGTCCGCGCCCCGATCGAAAAATAGGAATCTCACATGTCTTCACCTGTACAACCCACGGCCGTTCCAGCGACTCCCGTCACTCGCACCCAGGTCACCTGGCTTGGCGAGCGTTTGTTCGAGGCCGGCAATCCAGGACGCACCCATCGCATTGATGCCGGAGCCAAAGAGGCGCCGGGTCCTGTCGAAACCTTGTTGAACGCGCTCGCCACGTGCGCGGGCGTCGACATCGTCGAGATCATCGCCAAGCGCAAAACGCCCGTCGAGCGCATGACGGTTCACGTCGCCGGGGAGCGCCGTCCGCAGTTCCCCCGCCGGTTGCGCCACGTCGATATCGAGTATCGTATCGACGGCGCCGGGATCGAACGCGAGCACGCGGAGCGCGCGATTCAGCTCTCGTTCGAGATGTACTGCTCGGTCGCGGCGTCGCTGGCGCCTGACATCGTGATCGAGGCTCGCCTGACTCTGAACGGCGAAAGCTTTCCCGCCGTCCGAATGAAGCCCTGGACCCCGACCGACTGATTCAGCGCGGCGTGTAGCCGGCGGTCATGAGCGAGTCGATCACTCGCAGTCTCACGTGGCGCGGTGCGCCTTGGCGCGTGCGCAACGTCGCGAGCGCCTGAAGAAACCTGACCTGAAATCGCTGATAGTCCCGGCATCGATCGCAGGCGGCGACATGTGCGTGAAGCGTGTCGGCCGCCGCGGGACTTAATTGATGGTCGAGCGCGTCCCAAACGTGCAGAAGCACGTTTAGGCAGTCTGGCGTGACGTCCCCGCTGAGTGTGTCAAGCATTTTGTCGCTGCTCGAGCGGACGCTGGGCGTGGGCCGAAACCCGCGTCGCTGGCGTACGTGAGCAATTGCTCCTGCATAAGGCGTCGTCCACGGAACAGTCGTGACCGAACCGTTCCAATCGGCACGCCGAGCACCTCGGCAGCCGATTCGTACGATTGGTCTTCCACATCCACAATAATCAACGTGGAGCGAAATGGTTCCGGAATCTTCGCCAGCGCGGCGGTAATGGCCGGCGCGAGGTCGAGTCGCGTGAACGCGTCGTCGAAACCGTCGCGCACGGCAGTGGAGTACAACGAGCCAACGGCGATCGAATCGAGCTCGGTCGCATCGAGTTCCACGGTGGGTCGAGCGCGCTCGCGCGAGCGAAGGAACACGTTTCGACAAATCGTGAACAACCAGCGGCGGCAGTCGCTCCCCGGCATATACGTGTGCCACGATCTGTACGCGCGGAGGAAGGTGTCCTGCACTACGTCATCTGCGTCTGATTCATCACGCGTCAACGACAGCGCGAATCGATAGACATCGTCGATCCACGGAATAGCCTCTTGTTCAAAGGCCACGTCTTGCGCTCGAAATGCGTTATCAGCGATTTGCACGTCTGTTAATAGTTGATGTGTTAAGTATAGGCCCGGAGAAGGTCAGCGCGACTTTGCGCTCCCGAACCCCTATCTAGTCTAACCCCATCAGGCCACGTTTGGTCAAGAGGTAAGCATAAAATAATTAAGTGCGCAAAACGGGCTTTAAGTTTATTTTGCGCCAACGACCAAGCCAAGCTCGGCGTTCGGCTTAGATCAACACCCTGCTTCGACTTGTTGGTGGTCCCGCCCCCACCCCGGCCCTGAGTTCGGAATGTCGGCTTCCCCGGATCCCTTGAGCAAGGCCCGCGATGCGCTCGAGCAGAGCGTTGCGCGCTATGCGGCGCTCGTCGAGCGCGCGGGATACGGCGTATACCGATCGTCGCCCGAGGGGCGCTTCACGGAAGTGAACGCTGTCCTCGTGACCATGCTCGGATACGCGACCAAGGACGACCTCTTGTGCCTCGATCTGGCAAGCGACGTCTATCTCAATCCTGGCGAACGCGAGCGATTGCGTCAGCTCTCCGCAACCCCCGCGTTTCCCAACTGGAGCGAGACGCGCTGGAAGCGACATGACGGCAGCGCGCTGACCGTAAAGTTGTCCGTGCGGCCGGTGATCGACGACGACGGCAACGTCGAAGCATATGATGGAATCGTTGAAGACGTGACCGAACGGCAGCGCCATGACGAGCTGCTGCGCCGCAGCGAACGCATGGCAAGTCTCGGAACGACGCTCGCCGGCGTTGCGCACGAGCTCAACAACCCGCTCGCCGCCATCATGGGATTCGCTCAACTGTTGCTCAAGAAACCGTGGTCGAGCGAGGATCGCACCGCGCTCGAAACGATCAACCACGAAGCCATTCGCTCGGCAACGATCGTGCGCGACTTGCTGACCATGGCGCGCAAGCGAGACGTCGAGCGACGGGTGCCCACCGACATCAATGATATCGTCGGCTACATCTGCCGCACGCGCCGGTACGCGTTGGAGACCGCGGGCATCGTTTGCACAGTCGAGCTGGATCCAACTGTTCCGATGGTGGACGGTGATCGCGCGCACCTGGAGCAGGTAATTCTCAATTTGCTCAACAACGCCGAACAAGCACTTCAAGCGACCGCCGAGGCGCATCCCAGAGGCGCGTCCATTCGTATTCGGACAAGCCACAACGCAACGAGTGTGGTCATCGAGATCGAGGACAATGGGCCGGGAGTTCCGGCAAGTGAGCGATCGAAGATTTGGGATCCGTTCTGGACGACAAAGGACGAGGGCGAGGGCACCGGCCTCGGCCTCGCCGTGGTAAACGGGATCATTGTCGATCACGGCGGGTCCATTGCGCTCGATGACGCTCCCGGCACGGGCGCGCGATTCGTGATCCGCCTGCCGGTGTCCACCGAGACCCGAGGGCCGGTTCACGAGGCGCAAGCGTCGCGACCCCTCGACGTGCTCGTCGTCGACCCGGGGGCGTTCGACCTGCTGTTCGTTGAGCGTTTCCTCACAATGCGCGGGCACGCGGTGATCAATGCAAGCAGCGGCGACCTCGCCCTTCGGCTGGCAACGCACACGATGTTCGACGCTATCCTGTGCGACGCGCGGCTGCTGGGCCGCGACGGACGGACCGTGGCGACGGCACTGCGCGCGACGACCGGCGGCGCCGCCGCGCGATTTGTCCTGTCGGCGACCACGCCCATCGAGCCGCACGAGATCGACGCATCGATGGCCGGTGCCGCGCTCGTGACGCGACCGTACGACGTCGAGGAACTACGTCGATTGATCGAAGGCGATTGAGTCCGTCGACATATTGCGCATGAGCGCCATCGAGCCGCCGCCCGCCCCGCGTCTCTTCCCCCGCTCGCACGTGTTGGCCGCGTTCGCGGCCGTCTACGTCGTGTGGGGCTCGACGTATCTCGCGATTCGGTATGCCGTCGAGACCATCCCGCCGTTCTTCATGGTGGGCAGCCGATTCCTCGTGTCCGGGATCGCGTTGTATGCCTGGTCGCGGGCGCGCGGCGTACCCCGGCCGACCCGCGCGCAGTGGCGCGACGCCGCGATTGCCGGCGTACTGATGCTGTGCTGCGGCAACGGAGCGGTTGCGTGGGCGGAACAACGCGTTCCCTCGGGCCTTGCCGCTTTGCTCGTCGCCGTCGTTCCACTGTGGATGGTACTCATCGATTGGCTGCGACCGCGCGGCACGCGACCGAGCATCGTTGTCATTCTTGGCGTGGTCGCCGGGCTGGCCGGCCTCGACGTACTCGTTGGTCCCGGCGCGTTGACCGGGCATGGCGTCGTCGATGCGACAGCGGCGATCGTCCTCGTCGTTGCATCGTTGGCGTGGGCCGCCGGCTCGATCTCCAATCGATTCGGATCGCGGCCGGAGTCGTCGGCCATGTCGACCGGACTCCAAATGATCGGCGGGAGCGTGGCGCTGATCGCCGTGGGTGCATTTGCCGGCGAAGGAAGCGCGCTTCACATCCACCAGATTTCCATGGCGTCATGGATCGGGTGGCTCTACCTAGTCACGTTCGGCTCGTTGGTGGGATTCACGGCCTATGTGTATCTGCTGCAAGCAGTCTCGCCAGCGAAGGCGTCAACCTACGCCTACGTCAATCCGGTCGTCGCGGTGTTCCTTGGCTGGGCGATTGCGGCTGAACCGGTCACGGGTCGGACACTCCTCGCCGCCGCGATCATTCTCGGCGGCGTGGCGATGATTTCGATCAGTCAGGCGCGACGAGCGTCGTGAGTCGTTACGGGTTCACCTTTCCACTCATCCACCCGTTGCGAATTTTCACCTGCGCCGCCGACGCGTCGGCAATAGGCTCGACGCGCCAGGCGGCGTTCGCAGCGCCGGCGTCCCGTACCAGTCGCATGCCCGCAGGCTCCAACACTTCATCGTAGTTCATGTCGTCCGTTGCCCCGACGTGCCGATCAAACCATGCGTGCATGTTGACGCCCGCAGCGTCGCTCACGGCGCGCTCCACGTCGTCTTCGGTGTAGCCGCGGCCCTGGAGATAGTACGACGCGTTTGCGGCTCCCCAGGTGCGGTCGCGAAGCAACCGGAAGGCATCGTCGAGCGACTTCCGGTTGGCGGTGTGCCCGCGGATGAACAGATCCAGGTACAGCGCAACACCCGCGCCCTTGGTGTAGTACGAGAAGAAAGCAGTGCGACTCACGTCGAACTCCGGTCTGCTTCCATCAAAGAACGGCGCCTCGAACGATGCCATCCGCGCCGACACTTCCGTCCGTCCCGGACTCGTGAGATTCTGCCGGATGATTCCGCCGGCGGTCTGATAAATCGTCTCGGGTGGTTGGATGCCTGATCGGGCGATTGCCACCTGTCCGTAGTACTGCGTCCAGCCTTCGCCCACCCACAGGCTCGGCTGGTACTGCTCGCGTGTGTAGTCGAACGGGCCGAGCACGGCGGCGCGCACGCGTTTCATGTTCCACACGTGAAAGTATTCATGCGCCGCGGTCGTCAGACCCTGCAGCAGAGGCGCATCCTCCCGCCACGGCGTGGCGCCAATGCATTGCGTGGAGTAGAGGTGCTCCATCCCGTCGCCGCCGGGGTAGCCGATGTTGAACAGGAACGTGTACATCTCGAGCGGCGGCGGGTCGAACACGGTGTTCTCGTACTTGACGATCTTCTCGAGCCCATCGAGGAAACGGCGGTGCTCGCTTGCCGTCGTGGGGCCGTTGTGGTGGATCATCGCCCGATAGATCCGATTGTCGATGCGCAGCGTGTCGAGCATCAAGGTCGGTGACACTTCGGTGGGCGTGTCCGCCAGCCGATCATAGTTTTCGAATCGATAGTCCGTCTGGTCCGCGGAGCGCGAGTCGCCGTTCACGATGTGCCAACCCGCCGGCACCGTGACGTGCAGGCGCACTGCATCGGGTTTGTGGTCGGCGACGTACATGAACAGCGACGGGCCGTTCCAGTTGGCATGCGCCGTATCGAGCACGCTGAACGTTCCCGAGAGTGTGTTCGCGTAGACGCGATACTTCACCGTGAACGTGCTTGCGCCGCCCGGATAGATGCGCCAGAGCGATCCATTCTCGCGATCCCAGCGGACGGCGCCGGCGCCACTGGTGACGGAGAACTCAGTAACGTTCCGCGCGAAGTAGAAGGGCGCGTAGCGACCCGGCGACCAGACGGGCAATTGGAGCTTCACGACGTCGCCGGAGACCTTCCCGACATCGATCTGGATGTCGTACAGATGGGCCGCGGGATCGCCCCAGCTCACGCGATAGGCGATGTCCATTGGATTCGCGGATCCGGCACGACCGGAAGGTGCTTCGGACGCGCCAGGGACCATCGATGCGCTGTGACATGCCGCGAGCGCGGCCATACCGACGACCAACAATCGTGTCGGGCGATGAAGCACGAACTCCTCCTGAAAATCGAGCGGAACGATCGACTGCGACGAACGAGAAGTGTGTAGCGGCGGCCGTCGCGGCGCTACTGCGCGGCGGGGGCATGCCCTTTGCCCGCATCACGTCGCCGAGGACTCAATCAATGGCGACAAAGAGACGTCGAACAAAAAAAACGAAGCCCCTCGCGGAGTACGAGCGCAAGCGCGACTTCACGAAGACGACGGAACCTCCGCCGCGAACGGCGGCCCGATCGAAGCGTGCCCTGCGATTCGTCATCCAAAAGCACGCGGCGAGTCGATTGCATTTCGACCTTCGACTCGAGCTCGACGGCGTGATGAAGAGTTGGGCGGTTCCCAAAGGCCCCAGCTATGACCCCGCGCAACGTCGCCTGGCGATGGAAGTGGAGGATCATCCCATCGAGTACAACAAATTCGAGGGCACCATTCCCAAAGGCGAATATGGCGGTGGCACGGTGATGCTTTGGGACCGTGGGACGTACGCCCCGGAAGCCGGCGGCGGCGAAGAGGCGCTCCGCGACGGGTACGACCGCGGTGATCTGAAAGTGGTTTTCCGCGGAAAGCGCCTGCGCGGCGCATGGGTGCTCGTGCGCATGCGCCGCGATGAACGCGGCCGCGCTCAATGGCTACTCATCAAACACCGCGACGAAACGGCAAACGCCGACGTCGACGTCGTCGCCGCGGTGGACACGTCGGTCGCGAGCGGTCGGACGATGGAGGAGATTGCCGAGAGAAAGGGACGCGTCTGGAAGAGCAATCACTCCGACGCGGAAAAGCCCGCCGCGAAGAAAACGCGGAAACGCTAAGGCTGCATTTGCGCGAGCTGCCGGGGATCAGTGAGCCGTTTGATCACGCGCACGGCCATCATTCCCTGATCGGCGCGATCGAGAAGGCGCTGCACCATTTCTCCCGGCTCGCGGGCCGCCCAACCGAGTGAGAACGGCACGGGAGCGCCCTCGAGCGCTTCGGCGCGAATGCGGTCGGCCACCAGCTTCGTCTCGTCGGCGTTCGCATCATTGAGCACGACCACGAATTCGTCGCCGCCAATGCGAAGCACGGCCTCCTCGACACGCGTGTACCGCATGAGAAAGCGCGCCATCCGCTTGAGAATCTCATCGCCTTCCTGATGTCCCCAGCGATCGTTATACAACTTGAAATGATCGATGTCGATGAACAGGCATCCGCACTTCAGATCGCCGTCCCGCACGAATCGCTCATCGAGCGTCGTGAGATATCGCCGATTGAGCGAGCCGGTCAGCGCGTCGTGCGTGCTCAATTCGAGGAGCGTAGCCTCGAGCTGCTTGCGCGCCGTGATGTCGACGAGAATTCCGTGAATGAATCCTTCGCCCGTGTCGGGATCGTGGATCAGGTAGCAGGTGTCGAGCACCGTGAGCGTTTCGCCGTTGGGCTGGCGAACATCGACCTCGAACTCGCGCACCGATCCGTCGCGCTCGAGCAGGGCGATCTCTTCGAGGCGACGAGCAGGATCGACAAACAGCTTCGACGCTCCGAACTCGCCGAACTCATCGACGCTTTGCACGCCGAACATCTCGAGAAACGCCGGGTTCGCGTCGAGAATGCGGCCATCCTGGGTCGTGATATAGATCCCCTCACGGAGGTTCTTGGCGAACTCCCTGAGGCTCTCCGGGTCACTCAAACTGCGAAAGCGCGTCGACGTCACAAAGGCGGTCCGTCCCGGTTCCTCGGGGCGACCACGCTCGTGCGAAACCGGCTTCGGCTCCTCTGCGGGCGGTGAACTCGCGTAATCCATGGCGAAAGTATCGGCAAGCGGGTCCACATTCCTGATTAGACAGGCATGCTCGGGACCATAGCGCGCTTTTTGCGCCGATTAGTCCACCAGGCGGGCAGGTAGGATACCCCGGTCGCCGAACTTTGCTCTGACGCGGTCGATCGTTCTCGCGAGGAGCCGATCCCGGTCCGTTTCGTCGGTCGGGCCGTTCCGGCGCTCGAACAGCGTGAGCTGGTCGGCTGTCGAGTCTACCGCGAGCGACGAAAGGCCGACCCCCAGCAAACGCGCGGGTACGCGCCGCGCCTTCCTGAGCTTCGCGAGGAGCGCGCGCGCTACGGCAAGGATGACGCGGTCCGAGATCACCGCGACCGGCACCGTGCGGCTCGCCTGCCGCGTCTTGAAATCGTGATCGCGGATCCGCACCGTGATCGTTCGCGCCGTGAGCCCGTCACCGCGAAGGTCGGTCGCCGCACGCGTGACGAGCGCGAGCAGCTCGCGCTCGAGCTGGTCGTCATCGTTGATGTCGGTGGAGAACGTGTCGTCGCGGCTGATGCTTTTCGCGTCGCCGTGCGCTTCAATCTCGCTGTGGTCGATCCCGCGAACTCTGCCGTAGAGCCACTCGGCCTCACGTGCGCCGAGCCACTGCGTGAGTGTTGCGACATCGTATTGCAGAACGTCTGGAACGCGACGCATGCCGAGCACGGCGAGACGTTCTTGAAACCGCGGACCGATGAACGGGATGTCCGCGAGATCAAAGGTCGCGAGAAAACTCCCTTCATCGCCGGGTGCAACTGTGTGCACACCCGTCGCGCTTGTGCCGGGCTTTGGCTTCGCTCGCTCCACGGCAAGTTTCGCGACAAGCTTCGATGTACCTCCGCCGATCGACACTGACAACTTCGTTTCGGCGGTCACGGCGTCACGAATGCGGACGGCCGTCTCGGCGAGCGTCTCGTGTTGATAGAGACCCTCGGTGCCGCCGAGGTCCATGTACCATTCGTCGACGCTCGCGCCTTCGACGACGGGAGCGTACTTCTGCAGCACCGCGCGAATCTCGCGACTCTTTTCTCCGCAGGCGCGACCGGGCACCGGAACACACATCGCCTGCGGACAGAGGCGCAGCGCGCGCGAAATGGGCATCGCCGAGCGTACGCCGTATTTCCGCGCTTCGTACGACGCGGAACAGACGACGCCGCGACTCTCCCGCGTGCCGCCGACGATCAGCAGCGGCTCTTTTCCGGCCCCGTTCGGGTCGACCATTCGCGCCACGGCGACGAAGAACGCGTCGGCGTCGGCAAGGAGAATGCGGCGCGCGATCATCGGACGTGGAGGTCCTGGACGAAACGCGAATCCTCGCCGTATCGCGTCACTCCGAGCGTCCTGGCCATGATCTCTCCCACGACGCCCGCGACATGATCGCGATGCTCGTCCGCGGTCATGCCGTCGGACGGAGATGTGTTGTCGACCACAAAGTCGATCACGGCACCCGGCGTTTCGAGGAAGCCCTGACCGGCCTCGCCCACCGGCACGCCGAACTCGTCTTCGACGGCGGCGAAGAATTCCTCCAGCGCCCAACTCATCGCGACAGAGGATCGGCGTTTGACGTCATGGTGAAGTTCAATGTCGTCGCTGCTCGGAAAAGCGGCAATGTCGGACATCGGACCGCTCGCCGCGGCGCGCCGCAGGCGAACGCGCCACAAGAATCTCCAACCCACGGTTGCCGCGACCGACAGAAAGCGTCAGTATTTTGGACGGCAGTATATTCCGCGGAGACAATGAACCCAGTCCGAAAGCCACCTGCTCGGCCCGGTCCCGACCTCGCGGCCGCGGCAACTCCCGCCGAGGTTGCCATGGGAAGCGCGGCGGACGCGCCGCACGGCTCGCGTCCGGAGCAGGTGTATGCGCGCTTGCGTGATCTGATCGTGCAGGGCCTGCTCGCCCCTGGGAGCCGAATCGTGGAAACGGAGATTGCGACGCGCCTTGGCGTGAGTCGCACCCCGGTGCGCGAGGCTCTGCAGCGATTGCAGCAGGAAGGCTATGTGATGGGCTCGCCGGGCGCGCAGCAGTCACGACTCACGGTGGCGCCGCTCACTCGCGACGACGTTTATGAATTGCTCAACATCGTGGGTGCGCTCGAGGGAATGGGCGCGCGCGGTGCGTCGCTCGTTCCGCAGGCCGATCGAAAGAACCTGGTTCGCGATCTCAAGAATTTGAACGGCGAGTTTCATCGCGCGGGCAAGACCGTTCCGATCGATCACGGCAGTCTATACGATGCCGACCAGCGCTTTCATCGCCGCATTGTCGAAGCGAGCGCAGGCCCGCGATTGTTGGCGCTGCACGACGCGGTGAAGCCGCAGGCCGAGCGCTACATCCGGATGTACATCAGCATGCTGACGAGTGACATCCGGACGTCGGTGTACGAGCACGACATCATCATCGCGGCGATCGATGAGGGACGCGCCGACGACGCCGAGCTCGCGATCCAGGTCAATTGGCGCCACGCCGCGGATCGATTGAGCAAAGTCATTGCCATGGCGGGCGAGCGCGGCTCCTGGTAGGTCGCGCTTCGCCGCTCGCGTTTCCGTATTCGCGTTTGGCTATTTGAGAGCGGCGAGCGCCTTCTTCGCGTCGTCGTTCCTGGCGTTGATCCAGGCTGCCGCCCATGAAGCCCGGCGCTTGCGAATAGAGCTCGATGAGACCGTGGCGCGCGTCGAGCGACTTTGGGTCGAGCTCCACGGCTCGTTCGAATTCCGTCTTGACGCGGCGCGCCAGAAACGGCTGCCGCAACTTGCTGGCGTGTTGCGCCTCGGTGCCGAGCGCGTTGCCGAGCCAGAGATGAGGGATCGAAACCTCTCGTTGGCCTTGACGGCCTTTTCGAACCAGTCGACGGCGTCGCCGGACTGGTCCATCGATTCGTAGATGCGGCCCATGCAGTGCAGGGCTTCGTCGTTCGCCGCGTTCAGTTTGATCAGCGTCTGGACTTCGGCGCGCGCCTCGTCGTATTTCGCGTCGCCGATTCGCCCAGATGTCAAGGGGAGCCGCCGCTCACCGCCATCAACCGCTACTAACCGCCGCTTTCGAGCTCCTCGAGCAACCGCAGATAGCTATCGTACCGAGCCGCGCTGATCGCGCCCTTTTGAAGCGCCTCGCGGATGGTGCAATCGGGCTCCGAGACGTGACGGCAGTCGGCGAACCGGCATCCTTCGCGCAGGTTCCGCATCTCGGGAAAACAGTACTCGAGGCGATCGGCGGGCAGCGACCACATTCCCACTTCTCGCAACCCGGGCGTATCGATGACGTAGCCGCCGTCGCCGTCGGGAAGCGGCAGCATGATCGCGCCCACCGTGGTGTGGCGCCCCTTGTTGACCGACTCGCTGATCGCGCCGACACGCAGATTCGCGCCGGGGAACAGCGCGTTGAGCAGCGACGACTTGCCGACTCCGGACGGCCCGGTGAGAACCGAGCGTCGTCCGCTGAGCATCGCGCGCGCCGAGTCGAGGCCCGCGCCGGTTTTCACGCAGGTGTAGTGCACGGGATAGCCGATCCGCTCATAGTCGGCAAACTGCGCGCGAGCGACATCCTCGCCGACGAGATCGACTTTGTTGATGATGATCCGCGCCGGCAGATCGTTCCCTTCGGCAATGACGAGAAAACGGTCGAGCATGCGGGGATGCGGATCGGGCTTCGCGGCCGCGAACATGATGACCACCTGGTCGACGTTCGCCGCGACAATGCGTTCCCCTTGCCCGCCGCCCGGCGCGCGCCGCGCCAGCTTCGAGCGGCGCGGAAGAATCTCGGCGATCGCCCAGCCATCGCCCCGCTCCGACTGCTCGAGATGAATGTCGTCGCCCACGGCGAGCTTGAGGTTCGCCGTGCCGGCAAGGATGGTGTCGCGACGGAGCGATCCGTCCGGCCGCTTGCCGCTATTCGACTTCTTTAAACGTCCGCGCATGGATGCGTCGACGACCGTGCCATCGTCGGTTCGAACCTGCCATACGCCGCCGGTCCCGCCAATGACCACGCCGTGAATCGGCGGCGCCGCTACGCCGGGCTCGGTCATGTACCGCCGTCCTCGGCACGCATTGCGTCCCACCACGGTCGGGCGGGCTCAACGCCGCGGCGGTGGGCGATCAATTGATCGAGCAGTGCTTTCACGTGACCGATCGGCGTTTCGCCGAGGATGGCTTTGGCTTCGCTCTCCGACGACCCGGCCGCGAGATAGTCGCTCTCGAGGTGACCCTCAGGGGTTTGCGCGCCGAGTCTCGCCCATTTCACGAAGAGGAAGAACGCATCCCACTTCTCTAAATTGTCCGTCTCGCCCGTCGTCTCCTGCTCCGCGACGATCTCGACGCTGTAGGAGAAGCCGTCGCTCCCTTCGAAGGCCGCAGGGCGATCGTGAACAGCCGCGTATCCGCCGATCGTTTCCTCGTTGCCCTTCGAATGGTCCGGCGGGCGATACTGCGCGTGGGACATCAGGACTTCCTGCCGCCAATCATCTCGCGCATGACGTTTCCGGTGATGAACGCGACGTTTGCCGGACGTTCAGCGAGGCGTCGCATCAGATACGGGTACCACTGCGTGCCGAATGGCACATAGACTCGCATGCGGTAGCCCTCCTTCACAAGCTGTTCCTGCAAGTCACGCCGAATGCCGTAGAGCATTTGAAACTCGAATCGTGACCGATCGATTCCCTGTTCATCCACGAAGCGCTTTGCTTCGGCAATGATCGCCGGATCGTGGGTTGCGATTCCCGGGTAGTTCCCGTGCTCCAACAGCAGGTGCATGCATTTGACGTAATTGCCGTCCACTTCCCCTTTGTCCGGAAACGCGACCGACCCCGGTTCCTTATACGCGCCTTTGCACAGTCGCACGCGACACCTGGCCTGGATGGCGCGCTCGACGTCCGACGACGTTCGGTAGAGATAACTCTGCAATACGATGCCCACGTTCGCCTTGTAGGGCGGAAACAGGCGCTCTTCGAACAGCCGCAGAGTTCGCTCGGTGTATGCGCTCGACTCCATGTCGAGGCGCACGAAGCTGCCATATGCCTGCGCTCTGCCAAGCACGTCGTGCATGATGGCGACACAGAGCTCTTCGGAGATGTCGAGCCCCATCGCCGTGAGCTTGACCGACACGTTGGCGTCGAGTTGTTGCTCGTGGATCCGATCGAGGATCGTGAGATACTCGCTCGCGGCCGCATGGGCTTCGCGTTCGTTGGTGACGCTTTCGCCGAGGAGGTCGAGCGACGCGGTGATGCCCTTGGCGTTGAGCGCCTTGACCGCCAAGAGCGCTTCTTCCAGGCGTTCGCCCGCGACGAAGCGGCTGGCAAATTTTTTCGCGAGGCGGTTGTTGCGGACGAAGCGAAAGACTCGTGGCTGATTCGACAGATAGAGCAGCGTTGAGCGAAGCATCAGTTGAGGACTGCGGTGGAGCGGAACGTCACCGGTTTGGTGATGCGGATGACGGGGAACTCATTGTGCGGCGTCATGACGCTGTCGTAAAAGCTCCACTGCGTGAGCCCATCCTCACTCTCCGGTTCCAAAAGATAGAACGCAAGCAGACCAAACGGCTGGCCGGCGCGAACAACGTACGTACCCTTGGGCAGTGATCGAACGGCGGGATCGGTCCACCGACCGCCGACGTCCTTGAGCATTCGCGGTGTTTCCGATCTGCCTCGCTCAATGATCGTGTCGACCGTGAATCCTTGCGCGGTCACCGGCGTCGCGGCGTCAAGCTTGGTCACAGTCACTCCATGGCGGTGCAAAATCGGCAGAATGGCTTGCGCAGTTTTCTCGTCGAACGCATAGGCGAACGGAAGCGTGCTCGTCAGAGTCGGCGCGAAGCTCGCCATCACCGGCATCTTCACGAGCTTGATCATGCTGGTGCGTTTCCGCATTCCCATTCCGGGCTCGCGTTGGCTGCTATCGGTCAGCGGCGTCACGACCTCGACGCGCACATCCTCGATGCGCGTGGTGTCCATGCGCGATTTGAGCGCGAGCTGCGGCGACGTTCCGGGAGCTTTTGCCCACGCGGCAACCTTTGCGTCACCCTGCTTTCCGATGTTCATGACTTCGGTTTTGTGCTCGGCGACGTAGGACAAGATCTCGGTCACGAAGTCGTACGTCGACGCCACGCGCCGCGCGAATGGATCGTGCGAGAACGCTTCGCTCAGAATGGCGATGCGGTTTCGCAGTCCGTAGTAGTTCGTTCCGTAGCGCGCGAGGGCTTCATAGGTCGAGAAAACCCAGCCGCTCGTTGGAATCGAATCGGCGATGATCTGCTCGAGCGACGGTCCGCCGCGTCCTGCGCCGCCGCCGCGACGGCCAGCACCTCTGCCTGCGGTCGTGTCGTTGCCGCGTCCGCCGTTGGCGCTGTCTCCGCCAGCGCGACCACGTCCGCCCGCGAATCCACCGCCGCCGAGCGCACCGCCCGGAGCGCCGCCGGCCGCACCGGCGCGCGTGCGGCTGAAGTCGCCGTAGTCCTGCACCTCAAACCCTTCGCGATCGCGCATACGCTGGCGAATCACGGGAAGCATTTTGGTCGCCGTGTACGGAATGACATTCACGGCGGCCGCGGTTAGCGGTGGCGAATAGGTGAGCGCGTAGCCGTGAACGCTTCCGTCGGTGGTGTGGAGATCCATGAACAAATCGGGATTCCACAGATTCAGCATCGCCAGGGAACCACGCGTCTCAGGCGCGTCCGCGCCGATGTAGTCGCGGTTCAAATTCCAACCCGACGCATTTTGTCGCGTGCCCACCTGCTCCGGTCCGAGCTGCGAACCGCGATTTCTCTCCTGCGGGCCCCACTTCTCGTTGCCGTCGGCATTATAGATGGGCTGCACGATCAGCACGATGGAATCGAGAACATTCTTCTTCTTGTCGAACACGAGATCGCGGAGAAGCGACTGCATCGCTTCTTTGCCTTCCACCTCGCCCGCATGAATGTTCGCCTGGATGTAGGCGATGGGCCGGTTGAGCCGTCGCGCTTCAGCCGGCGTCGTCACGAGTGGCCGCGACGCGATGACGTAGGGTAGCGAGCGTCCTTCCAGCGTTTTTCCGATCGAGCCGATCGATATTTTCGCGCCCAGATTCTTGAGCGAATCGAGGAAGATGACGACGTCGTCGAAATGCGACGTCTCCGTGAAGTTCGTGCGCTCGGCGCGCGTGAGCGGTTTTTTGCCGGCGAAACTTTGGAGCGAGTACCGGCTGGAGGCCGGAATGGATCGCGTATCGACCTGCTGCGCCGACAGCGCGCCGGCAGAAGCGAGAGCGATCAGGATCGGTGGGACACGTCGCATGAATTCCCCGAAACAAATGGACCGGGAATTGTACCCGATCCGTCGGTGGAAACGCTACTCTGACGGCTTGCTGCCGGTGCCGGTTCGCTGCACGAGCCCCCGCGCGCGCGTCGTAGCGGCCACCGTGGGATCGGCGCCCCGATCGATGTCCGCGCGCACGTTGCGCTGGAACAGGGCGAACTCGGGGTCTTTCAGTCCTGAGCGGGCCAATTGAACCACGAGCGTGGTAGCCGTGGGGATTGGCACTGCGCGCCCAACAAGGTCGGTCAAGACCGACAGAGGCATGGTCATCTGGCGTTTCCCGGACGCGGCTCGCAGTTGCGCGAGGTCGTGGGTCGAGATGCCGGCGTCGAGGGCCGCCGCCGCGGCTTTGATCTCGTCGGACGTGGCGCTTGCGCCGAGCGCGCGTTTGGCCGACGCCATGCGAACGGACAGCTGTTGCACCGCGGTGATGATCTTGGGTCCGTCGGAGCCTTTGGCCACGCCCTCGAGCGCGCGGTCGACGAGCGGCGCGGTGGGGAGCTTGGCGACGCGCGCGGAATCGACGATGGCGTTGACGGCGACAAGCGTCGGTCTATCGAGTCGTGCGGCGAGGCGCGCGTCCTGCGCGACGACCGCTGGAGCAACGAGGATCAGCGCGACCAACACCCGCGCGGCCACGCTCATTTTTGCTCTTGGACAAAGATCGTGGAGTTGGCGACGCCGAAGTCGTTGTCCACGACGCGCGGCGCGGTGGGATCGGCCACCCAGACACTGTCGTCGACCACGAAGGAGTAGCGGTGGTGTCCCACCGGTACTTGTGCCGTCACCGACCATACGCCGCCGCCACGGTGTTGCGCCTGATACGCGACGTGCGACGCGTCCCAGCCATTGAAATCGCCGACGACCGAGACCTTTTTCGCATCGGGCGCAACGAGCACGAACTGGATACGCTGATCGGGCTTGGCGGCGTTGTTCTTGGGGAACAGCGCGTTGGCGTACGGTTTGAGACGGTTGATATCGGCCGACGCATGCATGGCGCCGAGTGCCGCGAACAGGGCCAGCGACGCGGCGAGGATGCCCCACGAGAGCGGCATGACGGTCACGGAGCGCGGCGTGGTGAGACGCGACCACAAGCGCGCACGCGCGTGGCGCGGCAGCTGACGCACGGCGTGCATCACGCGCGCGTCGAACGACGAGCTCACGGCCACGGGATTCCGGAGCTCGCGAGCGATTTTCCTCATCATCACATCGTCTTCGTCAGCCACTATGCACCTCACTCAACAGCTCTCGGAGTCGTTCGCAGGCGCGCATGACTCGCATCTTCAGCGCCGACACCCCAACTCCGGTGAGCTGCGACATTTCGTCGTAGCCCATCTCGTCCACGTACTTGAGCACAAACGCTTCCCGTTGGTCGGCACGCAGGCGCTCGAGGGCCCGGTCGATCTCCTCGCGCCACGCCGTGCGATCGGCCGGATGTTCTTCCGCCGCTTCGAGAATCGCTACCTCGTCGACGACGAATGTCCGTGCCCGACGCCCACGGCGCGCGCCCAGCGTCCGACATCGGTTGATGAGAATGCGGAACAGCCATGCGCCGAAGCGCTCCGGATCCTCACACCGAGCCAGCGACCGGTACGCACGCGTAAAGGCGTCTTGCAACGCTTCTTCGGCGTCCTCGCGGTTGCCAAGCATGTGGAACGCATATCGTGCATACCGGTCGCGATACCGACTGACCAGCACACCGAAGCTGTCCACATCCCCGCGCAACACGCGGGAAACGATCACGGCGTCCGAACTACCTTCCACGAGGGACAGACCTAGTGAGTGTGTTGGGGGTCACAATACGATAGGGCGTTGTTCGGGGCTGCGGATCTGCGGCCGCCCCGACACGGTCCATGACGAATGGCCAGCGTGCGTCGATGTGCGTCGCATCTGTTTTCTACCCGCTCGGGTCAATAAAAGCTCCGTCTCGCACCCGCCATCTCAACCAACAGCTCTGACGGCTGGAACCGCGGCGGGAAACGTACGTTCAGCTCCTCCAGTTGTTCTACGATCCGGTGCGGTCCAACGCTGTCGATATAACGGAAGGGACCGCCGCGGAAAGGAGGAAATCCAATGCCAAACACGGCTCCGATGTCGCCGTCGCGCGGCGAACGCAGGATGCCTTCTTCCAAACACCGAGCCGCCTCGTTCACCATCGCCAAGACGCACCGCTCGACGATTTCCGCGGGCGGAAGCTCGCGCCGCTCGCCGCCGATCACCGCGTACACGCTTTCATCGACGCGACCTTTTTTGCCCGACGCGTCGTACCGATAAAAACCGTTGCCGCCCTTACGACCGGTTCGCCCCGTCGCAACCACCTTGCGCATGCCTTCCGACGGCGCCATTCGCGCGCCGAACGCCTCCGACAACACCAGTCCGACCTTTCCGCCAATATCGATCCCGACTTCGTCGAGCAGCGTGATTGGACCGACCGGGAAACCGAAGTCCACCAATGCTTGATCGATCGCCTCGATCGACGCGCCCTCATCGATCAGACGTCCGGCCTCGTTCATGTACGCTGAGAGCGTGCGCGTCGTGTAGAAACCCGGCCCGTCGCCGACGACGATAACCGTTTTTCCAAGCTTCTTCCCGTACGCCACCGCGCTCACCACCGCCTCGGCATCCGTCGTCTCGGTAGCGATCACTTCGAGCAACGGCATGCGATGCACCGGCGAAAAAAAGTGCATGCCCAGCACGCGCTCGGGATGCCGCGCCACTTCCGCGATGCGGGTGATCGGAATGGTGCTCGTATTCGACGCATAGATCGCCGTCGGATCGATCGACGGCTCGACTTCGGCGAGCACTTTGTGTTTGAGCTCGAGGTCTTCGAACACCGCCTCGATCACGAGGTCCGCCGACGGAAAGCCGGAGTAGTCGGTCGTCGCGCCAACGAGGCTCAGATAGTCGTCGAACTGGTGTCGGGTGATCTGCCGGCGTGTCAACCGCTCCTGGATCACACCGCGAATGGCAGCGAGGCCTTTGCCGAGTCGTGTAGTATCGGTGTCTTTGAGACGAACACTCGTTCCCTGCTGCGCGGCGATCGACGCGATCCCCGCGCCCATGAAGCCTGCGCCCAGCACACCCAGTGTGTGAATTGTCCGCGGCGGCGGCACAGGTTGGTCGACGCCCGGATCCTTCTTCAGTGAATTGCTGGCAAAGAACAAAAAGACGAGTTGGCGGGAGACCTCGGTCATCGCCATCTCACCGAACAAACGCGCTTCGTCGCGCAGCCCGGCCGCGAAGCCAGCGGAATACCCGACGCGCACCGCCTCGAGCGCGGCAAGGGGAGCAGGATAGTGCCCGTGGGTTTTCTCCATCACGCTTTCGCGCGCCTTCTTGAACACCACGCCGCGTCCGATCGGATTGTGCTCGAGCAGGAACGCCGCCGGACCGCGACTCGGCGCGCGAGCGGCCTTGAACGTTCCGGCACCGAGCGACCGCGCGCGGTCCACGGCCAGATCACGCAGAATGGCCGGGTGAACCATTTCGTTCACCAGACCCATTTGCAGCGCGCGCTTGGCTCGAACGTTTCGCCCAGTGAGGATCATGTCGAGCGCTGCCTGCAGTCCCACACGGCGCGGCAACCGTTGCGTACCGCCCATGCCTGGAATGAGACCGAGTTGCACCTCGGGCAAGGCGAAGGTCGTCTTGTGATGCTCGGTCGCGATGCGATGGCCGCACGCCAAAATCAACTCCAATCCGCCGCCGAGGCAGGCGCCGTGAATGGCTGCGACGACCGGCACACGCGATTTCTCTAACCGGTTGAGAAGCTCCTGTCCCATCCGGCTGATACGCTCGGCGTCCACCGCCGACTTGAGGGCCGGAAACTGTTCGACGTCGGCGCCGGCGATGAAGCCATCCAGCTTGCCGGAGATGAGTACGACGCCTTTGATGAGCTTATCATCATCGATACGCAGAAACAGCCCCTCGAACTCGCCGACGAGCTCTTGGCTGAGCGTGTTCACCGGGTCGCCCGGCTTGTCGATGGTGACGACGAGCACGTCGCCGTCGAGCTCCATGGACAGCGTCGCGCGCTCACTATTGGGAATCGTCATACGCGCTCAATGACCATGGCGTGACCCATGCCTCCCGCCGCACACACGGTCATGAGGCCGAACTGACCGCCGCGTCTCGTGAGCTCGTTCGTCAACGTCATCAGGATTCGTCCGCCGGTCGCGCCGAACGGATGACCGATTGAGATCGATCCGCCCGTGACATTGAGAATCGAACGATCTATTTCTCCCACGGGCACGCTGAACCCGGCGCGCTCCGCCCATTGGCGAGACTGGAATCCGGCGATGTTGCAGAGGACCTGTGCGGCGAAGGCTTCGTGCATCTCAATCAGGTCGATGTCGCGCAAGGTAAGGCCGGCGCGCGCAAGGGCCACCGGCGCGGCAAGCACGGGTCCCATGAGCAATTGCTCACCGGGATCGAGCGCGGCATACGCGTACGACCGAATGAATGCCAGCGGCGCGTATCCGAGCACACGGGCGCGCTCCTCACTCATCAACAACACCGCGGATGCCCCGTCGGTGAGCGGCGATGAGTTGCCCGCCGTCACGCTGCCGTAACGTTTGTCGAAGACCGGTTTGAGCGCACGGAGTCGCTCGATCGATGTATCCGTTCTAATTCCGTTGTCGCTCGTCAATACCGTGTCGTAGTGTGGCGGCACGTACACGGGCATCATCTCGCCGGTCAGCCGGCGGTCTTCCGTTCCCACCGCGGCCAGGCGGTGCGAACGCAGCGCGAACTGATCCTGCTCTTCGCGAGCGATGTGATTGATCTTCGCCATTTTTTCGGCCGACTGACCCATCGTCTCGCCAGTCGACGGCTCGGCGATGGCCGGCGTGATGGGAATGAGATCCCTCGGACGAATCGAGCCGACGAGCGAGATGCGTTGCCCGATATTTTTCGCGCGGCCGAGCGCGACGAGTTTCTCCGACATCGAACGCGAATGCAGAATCGGAACGTTCGACAGCGATTCCGCGCCGCCGGCAATGACCACATCGTGATGTCCGAGCACGATCTGATCGGCGGCATCGGTGATGGCCTGGTTCGCGGACGCGCAGGCGCGGCCGACGGTGTAGGCATCGCAACCGCGCGGCAGCATTGGCAGCAGCGAGACTTCGCGCGCGATATTCGGCGCGATCACCGACGAGACGACCGTGCCGTACACGAGCGCCTCGACCAACTGGCCGTCCAGATTCGTGCGCTGAATCAACTCGGCGACGCATCGCTTGCCGAGCTCGATCGCCGAGATGTCCTTGAACACCGTGCCGGCGCGCGCAAACGGTGTCCGGACTCCAGCGACGATCGCGACGCGACGGCCCGGGGTACTGAGTGATGGCATGTGTGGAAACTGGCAGGGACGGGGCGCGCGAGGCTAGGGGAACATGCGACATGCATGCGACATGCATGCGACAGCCGAGCAGGTGGACGAAAGCAATCCGTTGCGGCTTACTATTCAGTCGATGACATCCTCCGCGACCACTCTTGGCGAGCGACTCGAGGCGCTACGAAGCCGCACGTTTGATCTGTTGGTCATCGGCGGCGGTATTACGGGATGCGGCATCGCGCGGGACGCAGCGCTTCGAAAAATGTCGGTCGCGCTCGTCGAAAAGGACGACTTCGCGAGCGGTACATCGAGTCGATCCTCTCGGCTGATCCACGGCGGCGTTCGCTACCTCGAGCACGGCTACCTGCATCTCGTCTTTGAATCGAGCGCGGAACGCCGGCGACTGCTCCGCCTAGCCGGACATCTGGTGCGACCACTGCCCTTCACCTGGCCGGTGTACACTGGCGCGCGGATTCCGCGGTGGAAGCTCGGGGCCGGTCTGCTGATGTACGACGCACTGGCGCTGTTCCGAAACGTCGCTCGCCACAAACGACTCAGCCGCGACGGCGTGCTCGCCTGCGAGCCAATGCTGCGGCAGGACGGACTGCTTGGCGGTGCTCGCTACTACGACGCAGCGACGAACGACGCGCGTCTGACATTGGCAAACGCCATTGCCGCCGCCGAGTCCGGCGCGACCGTCGTGAATCACGCGGCGGTGACGACGTTGCTCATTCAGAGTGGACGCGTGGTCGGCGCACGGGTCCGAGACGCACTCACCGGGCAGAGTGCTGAAGTTCATGCGCGCGTCGTTGTGAACGCGACGGGACCATGGAGCGACCAGACACGTCGACTCGACGAAGCTCAGTCGTCGGACACGGCGCCACGATCGGCCGCGGTGCGTGGCAGCAAAGGCGCACACATCGCCGTGCCGAGAGAACGACTCGGCAATCGTGACGCGCTGACGCTCAGCGCGCCACTCGACGGACGGGTGATGTTCGCGTTGCCCGCGGGCCCGCATGCGATCGTCGGGACGACCGACAGCTACGCGGCGACAACCCCCGACGAGGTGCGAGCGACGAACGACGACGTCAACTATCTGCTCGACTCGGTGAATGCGTTCTTTCCCGCGGCGCGGCTGGCGGCGAGCGACATCGTCAGTGCGTGGGCCGGCATTCGGCCGCTTCTGCCAACCGCGAGCGACAGTCCCGGTTCGGCCTCGCGCGAGCACGCAATCACAACGAGTCGCCATGGCCTCGTCTCGATCACCGGCGGCAAGCTGACGACGTACCGCGTCATGGCCGCCGGCGTCGTAGATGTTGTGGTCGCGGCCGTTGGACGACGAGCGGGGCCGGAACAGACCCGATCGCTCGCACTTCCGGGCGGAGACTTCGCGTCACTCGGCGAACTGATCGCGGCGGCCACGAAAACGACCAACGACCCGGCGCTTGCACAGCATCTCGTCGGAGCGCATGGCAGCCGTTGGCCGCGGGTGTGGGAGGAGATGACGAAGGGAGACGGCCGGCTTAGCGTGCACGATGGCCTGCCCTACACACTCGGCGAGCTACGCTATTCGGCGCGACATGAGATGGCTTACACGATCGGCGATCTTCTCATTCGCCGTACGGGTCTCGCGTTCGAGACGCGCGATCACGGCGCGGCCGCCGCGGTGCGCATTGCGGGCGCGCTCGCGGCGACGTTTGGTTGGGACCACAATGCCCGGCAGCGCGCAATCGACGACTACGTCTCCGAAGCAGAGCGCATTTTCAGCGTGGACGCGTAGCTCGCGCCGCGCGCCATCAGTCTCCGCGCATTGCAATCAGAGGATCGACCTTTGACGCGCGACGCGCGGGGAGCCAGCTGGCCAACGTCGCGACCAGCGCGAGCACGCCGACGACGACACCGATCGTGACAGGGTCCAGCGGGGTCACGCCGAACAACAGTGTCGTGACCAAGCGCCCGGCGACAACCGATCCGACAATGCCGATGGCCGCACCGATGGCGGTGAGGATAAGTCCCTCGCCGATCACCATGCGCGAGATCCGGTCGGCCGTCGCACCCAGCGCAACGCGAACACCGAGCTCGTGCGTCCGCTGACTCACAGCGTAGGCGATGACTCCATATAGACCAACCGCTGAGAGCACGAGTGCGACCGCGGCGAATATTCCAATCAACGTCGCGTAAAAGCGCTGCTGCCCAACGGAGCTTCCCACTCGCTCCTCCATGGTCTGAACCGAGTACACGGGTACTTCGCGATCCAGCGCCCGCACGACCTCGCGCATCGGAGCCGCGAGCGCGGCGGGCGCGCCCTTTGAACGGATCAGAATGGACAGCCCTTGACCGGGCGTCTGCATCATCGGCGTGTAGACTATTGGCTCCGGCTGGTCTGCGAGCGCCGCGTCATGTACATCGCCAACGATGCCAACGATCTGCCGCGACTCCCCTGTTGAATCCCGTCCCCAGCCGAGATAGATCGCCTGGCCCACGGCGCTCTCGTTGGGAAAGAACCGTTTGGCGAACGTGCGATTGACGACGACCACCTTCGCCGTCCCGGGCTGGTCCTCCACGCCGACGGACCGGCCGCTGAGAACGGGAATACCGATCGTATTGAAGAAATCTGATGTCACCAGGCGAACCGCCGTCGACGGCTCGTCGCTCGCACGAACATGGGACCGCCCGCGAATGGCGAAGGTGAAATCGTTGCCCGAGCCGTCGAGCGGGACGTTGTCGGACACCCCGACGCTTTGAACACCAGGAAGGGCGCGCACACGCGTCTCGAGCGCGCGGACGAAATTGCGCGTCGCCGTACTGTCGTAGGTGCGCGCGGGAAGAACGAGCTTCATAGAGAGCACACCCTCGGGACGAAACCCAGTGTCTACCGACATGAGATTCGTGAAGCTGTGCAACAACAAGCCGGCGCCCGTGAGCAGCGTGACCGCGAGCGCCACCTCGGCGACCACGATCACTCGTTTCATTCGATTGGCCGACGGCCGCGTGCGCGTGCCTCGAGCACCGGCCCGAAGCGCTGCGGCGAGGTCGTCTTTTCTCACCTGAGTGGCGGGCAGTATGCCAAAGATCAGACCGGTGACGACCGCAAGAATTGCCGTAATCGCGAGCGCGCCTCCGTCGAGCGACGCGCCGGCGACCAGCGGCAGATTCTGCGGCGCGCGATTGAGCAATTCGTACATTCCAAACTTCGCCACGCCGAGACCGACGACCGAACCGCAGGCCGAGAGCAGCAGGCTTTCCGTCATCAACTGTCGAACGAGCCGAGCGCGTCCCGCGCCGAGCGCGGTGCGAATTGCCATCTCGCCTTCGCGGGCGGTGGCGCGCACAAGGAGCAGGTTCGCGACATTGGCGCAGGCAATGAGCAGCACGAACGCCACCGCCCCGAGCATGACGAGCAGCGGTTTGCGCATGTCGCCGGTGAGATACTGCTGCACCGTTTTGATGTGCGCACGCCGTTCGCGGAATTGCTCAGGGAACTGTTTTTCCATCACTTCGGAAATACGCGTGACCTCGGCGTCGGCGTCCGCGACGGGCACATCGTCCTTCACGCGGGCGAGAACGCCAAGCCACCGCGCGCCGCGGCTGCCATCGCTCGACTCTTGCGCGGTATACCGCTTGGTCATCCACAGCTCGACGGTGATCGGATAGCGTTGGTCGCCCGCGACAACGCCAATGATCGTGTACGGCTGCGAGTTGATGCGCACGGATTTGCCGACGACGGATGTATCGGCGCCGAAGTCCCGCTTCCAGAGTTGTTCGCCAATCACGGCAACGTTGGCCGCGTCGTGCTTGTCTTCGCCCTCGGTGAAGAAGCGCCCGACAATCGGTTTGACGCGGAGCAAGGTGAACCAGTTGGCCCCGACGCGAACACCCTGCACGCGCTCGGCGTCGTTGTTGTCGCGAATGAGATTGGCGGTCGTGCCTTCCATCATCGAAAAGCCGACGAATTTCGTGGCGTGCGCGTTGTTGTCGACGAGGTCCATCGGCGTGCCGGCGTCGCCGTGCCCTTGTTGCGTGTACACCACGCGCGCCAGACGCTCGGCTTGAGGGAATGGCAGCGGCTGGAGGAGCACGCGATTCACGACGCTGAAGATCGCCGTGTTGGCGCCGACGCCGAGCGCGAGAGTGACGATCGCCGCGAGCGTAAAGGCGGGAGTGGCGCGAAGCTTTCTCGCCGCGTATCCGACGTCATGCCAGAAGTCTTTCATGATTTCGCTCCGCCGCTCTGCGGCTTCGATGTCGCGATCGACGGCGCCGATGTAACGCCGTGCGTCGTCCAGGTCTCCGAATTCCTGCATCGCGCGTGTGTGAGCGGCGTCAGGCGCGAGTCCAAGCGCGACGAGCGCGTCGACGCGCATATCGAGATGAAAGCGGAGCTCTTCATCGACGTCGGCGCGAATCTGACGCGCCGTGCGCCACGGAACTCGGAAGAATCGTTTTCGCCGGGCGCTCACGCCGGCTCCAGCACTTTGAACACCGCCTCGGCGTATCGGCGCCAGGCGCTCTCCTCTGCGTGAAGCTGACGCCGGCCCGCGGAGGTCAACGCGTAGTAGCGGGCGCGCCGGTTGTTCTCGGACAGTCCCCATTCGGCAGAGACAAAGCCGGCGCGTTCGAGGCGGTGGAGCGCCTTATAGAGTGGCGCGTCTTCGATCTCGAGGACGCCGTCGGTGCGCTGGTGGATCCAGCGGGACACTGCGTATCCGTGCATCGAGCCCCAGGCGAGCGTGCGAAGCACGAGGACGTCGAGAGTGCCCTGCAGGAGCTCCATCGGTTTTGTCGCCATGTGTCTCCCCATACCAGGTACGGGGAACATTCACCTCGTCGACTGCGCGGTCAAGCGATGGCGGTCCAGTGGGCTGCGCTTGAGGGCGAGCCGACCGTTTTGAGCACCGCGGCGCCGCTGGCACGCGGTTAAATGCGGGGGGTCGAATAGCGAATTAATTTGGCGGTCGACAAAAAAAGCGTGCAAAGATATTTGTCTGCCGACGCTTTTCGAGATGGGAAAAATAACGTAACTCGTTACGTGTCATTGTATTACATCGCTGGCACGAGCAATGCCTTGTACGGGCTCGACTGCAGGACCGTACTCAACACTCAGAGGACCGCAACGATGCGCCTTCGCCTCCTAAGCTCGATCACCCTCGCCGTTGTAGCTGCGCTGACGATTTCTGCCTGCGCCAGCGACAACACAACGGCCCCGCAGTCGGCGATGACGCCGCCGCCGGCCGCAAACCAATCCCTTCTCGGCGAGTTGCTGAAAGCCCCGAAGACGATCACGCCGCTGCAACGCTTGCAGCCGCTCGCGACGAATCAGACCGCGTCGGCGAAGATCGGAATTCTCGGCGGAACGCTCTCTCTGCCGGGTGCAGGACTTGTCGTAGTCGTTCCGCCGCTCGCCGTCTTGACGCCGACGACGATCACGGTCAATGCCCTTGCTGGTTCAAACGTGGCTTACGAGTTCTCGCCGCATGGTCTCCAGTTCGCGGTGCCCCTCATTTTGACGCAGAACCTGCGCGTCACGAACGCGACGCCGAGCCTGGTTCGCCTTGGGTTGTCGCTCGGATACTTTCCCGACGCCAGCCATGTCACGACTGTGAGTGAGCTGTTGAGTGTGAACGCCGACCTGCTTGGTACGGTCGCCGTCTCAACGGTGTGGCATTTCTCCGGCTACATTTTCGCGAGCGGACGCGAGTAGGACTACTAGTCGACGCAGACTAGGCCGGTGACTGCGGGCGCCGCCGATGGCGCTCGCGGCACCCAGCACGTCTTAGCGGGCCAACACTCCGGAGCACCCGGCCGAGCCCGGCCCCATGAATCAGCAATCGAACTGCCCCAAACAACCCAGCACTTCCGAAGCGCGCCGACTCGCCGAGCTGGCGCTCGCCGCCGGCTTGGGCGACGCGGCGGACGCCGCGCTCGAATGGCATCGCCAAGCGGCTTCGCTGCTTGGAACCGACGAGGAGACGCCGTTGCTCGCAGACGTACTTCGCTGGCAGGGATCGGTCCTTCGCGATCGCGGCCGCACATCGGACGCTGAACCGCTCTATAACCGTAGTCTCGATATTTCGACGAGACTGGGCTACCAGGCCGGACGAGCTCACGCCCTGAACTGCCTGGCCTCCCTGGCTCAGCGTCGCGGCGACATCGTCAAGACTGGAAATCTGTTGACCGATGCGCTCGCACTCGCCAACCGCTGCGGCGAAAAGCGGCTCGTGGGCATGCTCCAACAAAATCTCGGAATCATCGCCGACATCCGCGGGAATCCGGCGGCGGCGCAGGCGCACTACCGCGTGAGTCTGCGCACCTTCGAGTTGACGAACGATCTTCAGCAGATTTGCTGGGTGCTCAACAACCTCGGCTACCTCTATGTGAAGGAGGAGCGGTACGAAGAGGCGGGCGAAGCGCTCGACCGCGCACTGGGAATCGCTCGTGCGCGAGGCGACCTCATGTCCGAAGGGATCATCGAGGAAAACAGAGCCGAACTACAGCTCATCCTTGGCAACACGGGCGACGCGTACGTGTCGCTCCGTCGCGCGCTCGAAATTGCCGAGCAGCGCGGCGACGATGTGCGGCGCGCGGCCGCGTTGAAGCAACGCGGCGCGTACGAGCGCCTCGTTGGCCGTCCCGCCGAAGCGGTCGAGGTCCTACGCGTCGCCATGACGCTGAGCGCCGTGGGAGAGGATGCGCTGCTCGGCGCGGAGATTCTGTATCAGTTTGGCCTCGCTCTCGACGCCGCCGGAGACAAGAAAGGCGCTCGTGACGTGTGGACGTCGGCCCTGGAGGCCTTTGAGCGCATCGCCGCACGCCAATGGGTTGGTCGTGTTCGCCAACGGTTGAGTCACGGATCGACCAGCCGATACTTGTAGCACAAGACCGCGTCGCCTTGACGCGTGCTGCAGGTATCCCAGTAATCTCGAGGTCCGGTTGGCTTCCGCCGAAGTTGGCGTTTCTCAAGCTCTTACGGCCGAATCATTGTTCGGCCTACAGACGATCGTCGGCGAAAGTCCGTCGCTCAGGGCAGCGGTAAAACTCGCTTCCCAAGTGGCCGGAACTCGGCGGACGACCGTGCTGCTGATCGGCGAAACGGGCACAGGAAAGGAGTTGTTCGCGCGCGGGATTCACTACGCGGGCGCAAGCGCGGACGAGCCGTTCGTGGCGATCAACTGCGCCGCGATTCCCGAGTCGCTCCTCGAGTCCGAACTGTTTGGTCACGAACGCGGAGCCTTTACGGGCGCCCACGCGCGAAAGCAAGGGCTGCTCGAGCTTGCGGGATGGGGCACGCTCTTCCTCGACGAAGTGCATCACATGCCGCGCCAGCTGCAACCCAAGCTGTTGCGCGCGCTCGAGTCGCGACGCGTGCGTCGCCTCGGCGGCCTCGAGGAATTCACGATCGAATGCCGCATCGTCGCGGCGGCGAGCCCGCTGCTCGAGCATGTCGTTGCGTCGGGCGAGTTTCGCGAAGATTTGTACTACCGGCTGAACGTGTTTTCGATCACGCTGCCGCCGCTGCGCGAGCGGCTCGAAGACGTCGAGGCAACGGCGCGCCATTTCCTCGAAATTGAAACGCGGGAATACCAACAGCCCAAGCGGTTTGCCGACGATGCGATCGCCGCGATGCTCGTCCACCGGTGGCCCGGCAACATCCGCGAGCTGAAGAACGTCATTGAACGGGCGGCAATCCTCGCCGCGGACACGTCGATCGTGCGGGCCGAGCACTTGATGATCCAGCGCCGCACCGCGCGAGTCGTCGTTCCGGACGACGCCGTGGGCGACATCCGTATTCCGCGCGAGGGCAAGCTCCTGGAAGACGTCGAGCGCGAGGCCGTGGCGCTGACGTTGAAGATCACAGGCGGCAATCAGGCGGCGGCAGCGCGACTCCTTGGTATTTCGCGCCCGACGCTCGCAAAGAAAATGCAGCCCCGCGCTGGCGCAATCGCGGCAGTTTCGCCGCAGTCAGAGCCGGCCAAGTGAAATCGCCCCTCGAACCGGAAGTGCTATCGCCGGCGGTCGCTACGCTCGTCGATGAAGCACAGCGGTCCGAGCGCGCCGGCCAGCGCGAGATCGCGCGCCGGCGGTACGAGACGGCGTTGTATTTGTTGCGCTCCGGCGAGGGCCCTGCGGCCGGTGCGATCATTCGTCGCATCGCGCGCGCGTACATCGACGACGGGCAGTTCGATGTGGCACTCGACTGCCTGTCCGCCGCCTTGGGAATCGGCGAGGCACTTGGCGAGGCAGGCGCGCGCGCGCACGCGATGAACCTCATGGCGATCACGCAGGTGCTTCGCGGCGACCACGATGACGCCGAACGGTTGTACGGCTTCGCGATGGCATACGCGACCGAAGCGGGTGACGATCGTCTGCAGGCGATGATCTCGCAAAACCTCGGCATCATCTCGAGCATGCGCGGCGACCTCGTTGCGGCGCTCGACCACTACGCATCGAGCCTGGTCACGTACCGCACAGCTGGCCTGCGTGAGTTTCTCGGGCCGGTGTTGAACAACATGGGCCTCGTGTACACGCAGCTCGACCGACTCGACGAGGCGCAGGCGGCCTATGACGAGGCGCTGATGCATTGCGATGCCGCCAACGACACTCCGCATCGTTTGCTGGCGCTGATCAATTCGACCGATCTCTGGCTGGCGCGTGGGGACATTCGCCGCGCCTCGGCGCTCTGTGATACCGTGCTCTTCGAGGCGACCGCGGCGGGCGACCAACGCGCCTTGGGCGAGACATACAAATACATGGGCGTGATCGCGCGGCGTCGAGGTTCCGTCGAAGACGCGGAACGGCATTTCTCGACGGCGTATGACAACGCGATGCGCCGCGAGGACCTCCTCTTGGCCGCGGAGACCGCGCGGGAACAGGCCGAGCTGTATGAGACGATGGGCAAGAATCGCGAAACGCTGCAATCGCTTTCCCTGTCCCACCGGCTCTTTACCAGACTGCGCGCACAGCGAAATCTCGCCGATCTCAAAAAACGGCTTGGCCGTCTCGAGACGAGCTTCGAGGACGTGGTCACGCGGTGGGCGCACAACATCGAATCGAAGGATGAATACACGCTCGGTCACTGCGAGCGCGTGGCCGACTATGCGTGCGCCTTGGCGCGCGACGTTGGATTCGACGAGATCACGATGTTCTGGTTCCGCATCGGCGCGTTGCTCCACGACGTCGGCAAGATCGTCGTGCCATCAGAGATCTTGAATAAGCCTGGAAAGCTCACGTCCGAAGAGCGTGCGATCATCGAGCAGCACGCACCGGCGGGGAGCGATCTGCTCCGCGACATCGACTTTCCGTGGGACATTCTTCCGCTCGTTCGCGGGCACCACGAGCGCTGGGACGGTGCCGGTTACCCCGACAAGCTCGCCGGTGAAAACATCGCGCTCAGCGCGCGAATCGTCTGCGTGGCCGACGTGTTCGACGCGTTGACCACGGATCGCCCGTATCGCAAGGGATTCACCGTCGATGAGGCGTTGACGATGATGTCGCGAGACGTCGGCAAGATGTTCGACCCCGACTTGTTCCCCCGGTTCGAGCGCGTAATCCGCGACTTGAAGGGATACCAATATCCGTCGCATCGCGCGTTGCTGGCGATCGCCAGCTAACGCGACGCCCGACGCGTCGAGGTTGCCCTACGGCCCGGCCGCGCCGACGTCGTGGATTGTCTGCAGGGTGACGATCTTCAGCCGGCGCATTGTTGTTGGCAGCTTGAGAAAGGCGACTTCGCCCACGGCCTTTCCCAGCAGCGCGCGTCCGATTGGCGACGACATCGTGACATGGCCCTCCTCGAATTCGAGCGCGTCGCCGAACACGAGAAAATAGCTTTCGGTCGCCGAGGTCTTCTCGTCCTCGACGACGACCTTCGACCCCATCCCGACGCGATCCGTTGGAATCTGGGTGGGATCGATCGACGCGATCTTGCTCAGCCGTTGATGAAGCTGGCCGAGGCGCGCCTGTACGAACTGCTGGCGCTCGAGGGCGGCCTTGTACTCGCTGTTCTCGCGCAGGTCGCCGAGCTCGACCGCTTTCCGAATCTCGTTGGGAAGCGTGACATTCAGCTCGTACTGCAGCTTTTCACCTTCCGCGGCCAGTTTTCGCTTGAGCCCCTCAAGCATATCCATACTAGCGTCCGCGATGGTAATAAAAGGGAGCGCCCGGCCGGAAGGGCCGGGCGCGATCACATTGTGAAGCTATCCCCGCGCTCGCACTCTGGCAAAGGGTAATCGGCCTTCATGCCGCTCATAGTCGAGCGCTACGGCGACGTTCAACGCCTGCGTATGAGTAGCCTCGCAAGCCGCGCGGCCGGCTTGGACGTGAGTGCGTATGTCGTGCGCGGCGTGATGATCGACACTGGCTTTCACCATCGCCGTCGCGAGATGGCCGGCGCCGTCCGTTCGATCGGCGTCGTCGGAGCGATCGTCACGCATTGGCACGAAGACCACGCCGGCAACGCGTCGCTTCTCGCGCGACTCGGCGTGCCGTTGAGTCTGCGTCCCGACACCGCGCACACGCTCCGCGAGCGACCGTTCACGCCGCTATATCGCCGAGCTGTTTGGGGTCATCCGCCGCGGATGCCGGCGGTAACTCCATTCGACGATTCTGATTTCGATCGAGTGCACACGCCCGGACACACCCCCGACCATCAGGTGGTGTTCGACCGCCAAACAGGAACACTCTTCTCCGGCGATCTCTGGCTGGGCGTGCGCGCACGTGTGCTGCATTCGTCGGAAGATCCGTACGTCATCGTTGAGAGTCTGCGAATCGCCGAGGCGCTGGCGCCGGATCGAATGTTCGACGCGCATCGTGGGCTGGTGGAATTGCCGCGCGTGGCGCTGCTGGCGAAAGCCGAGTGGTTGACGGAAATGCTCGGCGAGCTCGAGCGGCGGATTCTCGAGGGGGGGAGCGATGCCGAGATCGTACGAACAACCCTGGGCGGCGAAGAGCGCGCGGCGGTCGTGTCAGGCGGCGACTACTCGCGACGGAACCTGGTCAAGGCCGTTCGGCGTCACATGGCGGACCGGACTCGCCCGGCCGCAACCGGCCGGCGTTGACTACTCGCCGGCCGCCGACCGCTCGAACTCGCGTCGTAAGAGTTTCATCATCTCGCCGCGCCGGTCATAGAGACGCTTGAGCGGACGCTTGGCATGGCGTGCGTGCGCGTAGGCCGTGAGGAGCGGCAGCGCGACGGTCGAGTCGAGATAGCAGACTACTGCGTCGGGCAACCGGTCGGGATCGATCTTGCCCCAGCTCACCGCCTCGGCGGGCGTGGCGCCGGATAGTCCACCGGTGTCGGGACGCGCGTCGGTGATCTGCAGAAAGAAATCGTGGCCCTTCTCGTCGATGCCGAGCACTTCCTGAATCTGCGGCTCCGTCTGCAGGATGAAGTTTTTCGGACTGCCTCCGCCGCAAATGAGCACGCCCGATTTCCCGCCGCCGCGTTTGGCGGTGAGCACGATCGACGCCGTCTCGTTGACGTCGAGATTCGGATCGATCGTGCACTTGTTTCCTTCGAGCGCGAGCGCGGCCACGTTCATGCCGATCGACGAATCGCCGGGCGACGACGTGTAAATGGGAACGCCGGCCTGATACGCCGACGAGAGCAGCGATTTCTGTCCAATTCCCAGGGCACGCTCGCGTTCGCGCACGTACTTGCCGCAGAGATTGTGGAATTCCGCGCTCGACATGGGCCGCTGGAATTCCTTGCCCTGAATGACCTTTCGGAAAAACGCGTCGGTCGAGAGCAGAACGTCGTAGTCGAAGAAGATGTCGTAGATGCGCACGATGCCTTCCTCACGCAGCACGACGTCCGACTCCTGTGGATTGCCGCGATGCATGGCCAATCCGAGTCCGAAGTGCGTGTCGTGATACAGATTGGCGCCGGTGGAGACGATCCAGTCGACAAATCCGCTCTCGATTAGCGGAATCAACGCCGCCATGCCCAGGCCCGCGGGCGTGAGCGCACCGGTGAGCGTCATGCCGATCGTCACGTCGGGCTCGAGCATTTTCTTCGTGAACAAACCGCACGCCTCACGGAGACGCGCGGCGTTGTACGCGAGAAATGCGTTGTCGATCAGATCGGCGGCGCTTTCACTGCCGTCGATCGGACGCGGATCGATTTTAGGGCCGCGCAGGAACTTGCTTTTCTCCTGCGACGTGTGCGTCGACCCGGCTCGCTCGCGCTCTTCCGCGGCGCGCTTTTGTTCGGCCTTGGGGCCGGCCGCCGACGCGTTCGCCGTGCTTGCTTTGTGTTTGCCCGTTCCGTGGCGCGACGCCTTGAAGCCGCCGCGCGGGCGGGCGGCGTCATCCTTTTTCTTGGCCATGCGTATTTAGTGTTTCTGAATGGATTCCCACGCCGAGATGACGGCGTGCGCGGCTTCTTGCGGATCGTCCGTGAGGATCATCAAATCGAGGTCGCCCGGCGAGATCTTTCCTTCGCTGAGCACGCGCGATTGAATCCAGCGGATCAGTCCGGCCCAGTAGTGGCGGCCGAACAGGATGACCGGAAACTGATAGATCTTGCCGGTCTGAATGAGCGTCAGCGCTTCGAACGCTTCGTCGAGCGTGCCGTAGCCGCCGGGAAAAATGATGAACGCGTTCGAGTACTTGATGAACATCGTCTTCCGCACGAAGAAGTAGCGGAAGTTGACGAGCGTATCGACGTACGGATTGGCGCCCTGTTCGAACGGCAGCTCGATGTTGCACCCGATCGAGCGGCCGCCGCCTTGCTGTGCGCCCTTGTTCGCGGCTTCCATGATGCCCGGGCCCGCGCCGGTGATGATCGCGAAACCGGCGACAGCGAGGAGCCGAGCAACTTCCTGCGCTGCTTCGTACTGTGGGTCTTCGGGGTGCGTTCTCGCCGAACCGAAGATCGCGACGCCCTTCTCCACATGCGCAAGATCATCAAAGCCTTCGATGAACTCGCTCATGATGCGCATGACGCGCCAGGTGTCGGTCTGCGTGAAGTCGTTCCGGTCGCTGACGGCCTGAAGCAGCTTTTCGTCTTCGGTGACCGGGACGGTGTAGCTGCGAATGGAGTTGTCGATGACCTTCGCGGCGCCCGACGTGCGCACTGGCGCTTTTTCCGACGGAGGCACGCGTCCAGCGGCACGATGTCCGGCCTCAGTACGCTCGCGGAAGCCCTCCTGGGCACCGATCGCCGCCTCGGCGAGCACTTCGGGACTGCCCTTTTTGCCGCCGGCGGTTCTGGCGGTTCGTTGTTTCTGGGGTGGTTGACGCTTTTTGCGTTCAGTCATGCGTGGAGTTTATGGGGTTGAGGCACGAGTGCACAGAGGCGAGCTTCCGAGACCCCCACTCCGAGTCATTTCCACTTGTCCGTTGTTATCCTGCTCGCCGACGGCGCGCGTCCCGATACATTCGGCGACGCGCTCTCCCAAGGCGACCTTCCCGCGCTCGCGCAGCTCCGCGCCGAAGGGGGATTGCACACGGTGACATCGTGCTTTCCGTCGGTCACGGGACCGGCGTACGCCCCATTCCTGATGGGGCGCTTTCCCGGTCCGATCGGCCTGCCTGGCCTGCGCTGGTTCGACCGTGCTCGAGAGGTGTGCACCTTTCCGGACTACACGCGAAGCTACGTGGGATATCAGATGCGTTCGGTGGACCGCGACATCGACTCCGATGCGCCGACGATCTTTGAGCTTTGCGAATCGAGTATGGGCGCGCTGAACGTGATCGGACGCGGCCTGCCCAAACGCGATCGAATTGGATCGATCACTCCGCTGTCCGCGTTTCGTGCCGCCCGGACGCATTTCACCGGCAACGTGGCGGGCTGGCTGCAGATCGACCGCGAGGTTGCCGATCATGTGGTGCGGCGCGTGCGCGACCAGTCGCCCGAGTTTGTGTTCGCCGCGCTCACCGGCGTCGACAAAGTGTCGCACGCGCGGGGCCAGGATTCGCCGATGATCATGGACGCGTTGCGAATCGTCGACCAGGCGGCTGCGCAGATCCGCGCCGACGCCGAGAACGCAGGAACGTGGGAGAAGATGTCGTTGTGGGTCGTGAGTGATCACGGACATTCGCGCGTGACGCAGCACGACGACCTCGCCGGCGTCATCGATCGGATCGGTCATCGCACGATCTCACATCCATGGGTCGTGGGCGTCGGAGGCGAAATCGCCGTGATGGTGAGCGGCAACGCGATGGCGCATTTGTATCTCGATATTTGGTCGCGCGAGCGACCGAACGCGTCACAGGGACGATACGCGGAGTTGTTGGCCGCGCTGCTCGCACGCCCGTCGGTCGACCTCGCCCTGGTGCCACAGGGCGATCGTGTCACGATTCGCCACGCGACGCGCGGTACGGCCATTGTTCGCGCCGACGGCAACAGCTATCACTACGAGCGGACGACAGGCGATCCACTCGCCATCGGGCGTGATCTCGGCGCCGTTTCGAGCGACGCGGCCTATGACGCGACGATCGAAACCGACTACCCTGATAGTGTCGTTCAGATCGTCCATCTCGCCTTGGCGCCACGCTCGGGTGAGATCATCCTCTCGGCCGCGCGCGATTGGGATTTTCGATCGCGCTACGAGCCGATTGTCCACGTCAGCTCGCACGGTGCGCTTCATCGCGAACACATGCTCGTGCCGTTGTTGGTGAATCGCCCGCCGCGCGGGCGACCACGTCGCACCGTGGATGTGATGCCGAGCGCGCTGGCGGCGCTGGGCAAACCGGTGCCGCGCGGGCTCGACGGAGTATCGTTTTTATGACCGTGGGCGTCGCAACAACCGGCGGGTCGTCGCATCTTTCGCGCATGACATCATGGCGGCCGCTCGTGCTGACGCTCGCATGGCGTGGCGTTCTCAATCCGAAGACGGGAGTCGCCTTGCTTCGTGTGGGATGGCGATTCCGTTCGCGAGGGTGGTATCGCCGGTTGCCGTTCCTGCCGGTGCCGTCGCGCGAGTATGTGCGCTGGCGGATGTACACAGCGTATGGTGACGAAGCCTTTGTTCCGCCGGCTGACGACGTCGTCCGCTATGCGCGATGGGCAGTGCGAGAACTGTGATCGCCGCAGAGGGCGAGACGAACAACACAGCGCGGGGGACTCGCCTCGAAGCGTTGATCAAGGCGCAAGCCTACGGTCTTGGCTTCGACCTCGCCGGCATCACTCGCCTCGGCCCCGCAACCACGGTAGACGCGTTCGACGACTGGCTCGTACGCGGCTACGCCGGCGAGATGAGTTACATGGCGCGCACCGCCGAGAAGCGGCGCGATACGCGTCTGCCGTTCGACGGTGCAACAACCGCAATCGTCGTCGCGCTGAACTATGGTGGTGGGGAGCCGGCCGGACCGGTCGCGCGATATGCGCGCGGCGACGACTATCACGACGTGATGTCGGCCAAGCTGACGCGCCTGCATCGTTGGATCGAGCAACAGGTCGGACATCCGGTGGTCGGCAAGCCGTATGTCGACACCGGCCCGTTGCTCGAGCGCGACCTGGCGCGACGTGCTGGATTGGGTTGGTTCGGCAAGAACACGACGCTCATCAATCCGACGAAGGGTTCGTTCTTTTTCCTCGGTGCGTTGTTGCTCGATCTCGAATTGGCGGCCGACGCGCCGTTCGCCACGGATCATTGCGGGACGTGTCGCCGGTGTCTCGATGCCTGCCCGACCAATGCCCTCGTCGAGCCCGGCGTGCTCGATTCGACGAAGTGCATTTCCTATCTCACCATCGAGGTCAAAGGCGCGATTCCTGTCGAACATCGTTCCGAGATCGGTGAGCTGATTTACGGATGCGACATCTGCCAGGAGGTCTGTCCGTGGAACGAGAAGTTTTCGGAGCCGTTGCGGGAGCCGGCGTTCGCGCCGCGTGAAATCATCGCGGCGAAGGATCCGCGTCCGCTCGCCCGCGAGCTATTGGAGATGTCTCAAGACGTGTTCGCCGTCGCATTCAGCGGATCAGCGATGAAGCGCGCGAAGCTGCGGGGCCTGAAGCGGAACGCTGCCGTGGTGCTCGGGAACGTCGGCACGGCGGAGGACATCCCGGTGCTGCAACGCGCGCTCGAGGATCCCGAACCGCTCGTGCGCGAGC
>JBDUEJ010000012.1:0-134020 GCA_040002475.1 bacterium
AGCATTGTAGTTCGTGGTTGCAGTTGCGCTCTTACCGTCGACGGGGCGGTAGCGCTGTCGCCGCCGCCACGATCGCCCCCAGCAACGAATCCGCCGTCGTTCGCCCAAACTCTCCTCGCTCCAGCCGATCGAGCAGTTGCTCGAGCGCCAGTTGTGCCCGCGTCACGATGCGCCCCTGCAGCGCTCGCGCCGCGCCAATCCCGATCGCCGGAAGAATCACCACTGGTGCCGCCGCCACGATCGCCGTCACTCCCATCGCGAACAAGGCCGCCGTCGCCAGCCCGCCGAAGATCGATGTCCCCACCGTCTGTTGCGCCGATCGCGAACGGCTCACACGGAAATCGGCGTCGACCGCAACGTGAACGCGACCTTCGTCCACAGCGATGACCGTCGCCGACACTTCAAAGGCGTGCGACAGCGCGTAGTCGCGTCCGCCAACCCGCAATGCTCGCTTGATGCCGACGAAGAAATCCCGTCGCGGCTCCCAGACGATCCGATCGGCGTGGTGTCGCTTTACGATCAGCAATTCCTCTCGCTGCATCCAACCGTCGATCGCGGGAAGGACATCCGCTGCGCGCCCCGAAACAGTTCTGGCCGCGCGCACTCGGCTCGGTCCGAAAATGCTCGCCGCCAGTCCGCGCTCGTCCTCCGGGATGATCGAGCGCGTCCGCTCCTCCGCAAGCGCCTGTCGAAGATGCTGAGCCGGAAGCCCGACCTCCTTTCCCAAATCGAGCAATTGCTCTTCGGTGAACTCTTCGCCGCTTTCGTTCGGACCGATTTGGAGTTCCGCGGCGCGCGCCAGCACCCGCTCGAGTGCCGAGCGGTCGAGCCTGGGACCAGGAAGGTTCGACGATGAGGATGGATCTGACATACCTGAAAGCTACTCTCCCCGTGATCGCATCAACCAACGGCGGCGGCGTCGTTGGGTTTCAGCTCGCTTCAGATCCCGCCGAGCACGATGTCGATCTGCTTGCTGACGGCGGTGATGATCGCCGCCGGCAACGGAAAGGCGGCGGCAAATGCCGCGGTCGGATCACCTGCGGGCGCCGCGGCGCCGCGCGCGCGCAGGTAATAACGCATATAGTCTGGAACCAGCGCCGGCGCGATTTTCTGCACAAGCAGCGCTCCTGCGCGGACCGCGCCATTCCCCGTGTATCCGGCCGTTGCCCCTGACCGCTGTTCGGCCGGCGTCGAGTTGTCCGTGATGGCTTCATCGACGAGACGTGCGACCGCTTCGTGCACGAATGCGAAGAGCGCCTCCGGCGCAGCGGCCGCCGTTCGTGGAAAATCCACGGCGATGATGTTCGACTGCTTGCCGTCGTTCACCGTTCGTCCTTCGCCGCCGAGCGGGATGGAGAGCACGAACTGTCCGGCGCCTTGCTGGGTGTTGTTCAGAAAGCGCGACAGCTTTGGGTAGTACTGCGACGCCCACTGTTCGTTGACTGCCGCGAGCGCCGCGCCGCGCGACTGCTGCTCCGCGGTCCAGTAGGCGTGGAAGAATCTGGTGTTCTCGTCCTCGAGACTCTGCACGAACAACCGCAACCAATTGCGATCCGCCTGTTGCGGGAAGTTCGACGCCAGGAGCGCGATCTCCTGTTGCATCTGGGGATCGCGCGCCGCTCGCGGATTTCCCTCCGAGCGGAAGAAAAGATCCGTCGCGTTGATAATTTCCTGAAACGACGTGAAGTACATCGCGATGAACTGCGCGTTGGCGAGCTGCGGATTCGTGGCGAATCTGGCCGACAGGTTGGGCTGATTCGCGTCGAGCTGGGTGAATAAGCTGCGCTGTTTCTTGAGCGCGGTGATCTCCTGTTTGTAACCGCGCGCAAAGAACGGAACGCCTCCTGTGTCGCTGGTCAGCAGGGCGAATCCATGGAGCCACAAGTCCACGTGCTCCAACGTTGCGACGCGCCACCCGGGCGCCTGAACCGGCGCGCGAACCGGCGCGCTCGGCGCAGCGCTTCGTTTGCTTGCCGCGCGGGCGCGGCGTGGCGACGAGCTCGATCGAGCTCCAGCCGTCGCGCATCCCACGACCAACAGGGCGGCCGCGCCGAAGACCAGGCGCCGAACAAATCCGCCCCGTCGATCAAATTTCATGATACGGCGGCCGGCCTTCCGCACGTTGGACAGAATTTCCACTTCAACTCCAGCTCGGATCCGCATCCTGTACAGTTGACCGTCGTCACGTTCTGTCCGCAGTGCGGGCAAAACGTGATGGCTCGTCCCGCCGGCAATTCTTGATCACACGCGCGGCATCGCTCGCCAACCGCCGGCACCATCGTCGCCGTTGCCGGCACGGGAACAGGACCGGATCCTGCGAGCCGCGGTGCGGCAGCGATGGTTGCGATTGGCGTTGGAGTGCGAGCCGGCGGCATGCCCACAGGAGGCAGCTCCGACGTCGGCACCGCCATGCTTCGCGGTGTGAGATCGTCCAACGGACCGGCTTCCAGGCTTCGCAGTGCGGCCGGTGAGAGCGCGACACTCGCCTCGGCGAACTGCTTGAATGCCGACGGATCCGGATTCACCGCCGCGAGCTGGGCCCTGAGCGCATCGCGCATGCGATCGTCCACGATCAGGTAGTCGCGCGCGCCGGACAGCAGCTCGGTGAGTGTGATCTCGTAGTCCTCGTTCGTTTCGAGACCGAGCTCTCGCCGATGATGGCGATACGGCAACACGGTCTGATGTAGCTCGCGAACGTCGAACGGCTGGGTCAGGTACTGCGGAAATCGGGAGCGAACTGTTCGCACCAGGTGGCGGTACATCCGATCGACGTTGTCCATGCCCCAATGAGTTCAGGGATACGATTGGCGAAGCGTGCTCCAACGCACGCTCCAAAAACACTCACGGCTTGCTGGCATCCAGCACCTTTTGCTCGCGGGCTTCCTGCGCCGCTTTGATTTTCGACGTGCCAAAGTGATCCAACGTTCGCGCGACGATCGACGGCTTTCCGCCGTTCCCTTCGCCGTACCCCCACGAATACCCCATCGCCACGCCAATGATCAATGCAAGGATTACCCGTCTCATGGAGGCCACCTGTCCGACATGCGGACTTATGTGATCAGCGTCGGCCTTGCCATGGCGGGATAAGGTCTCACCGCTCGGAAGCGTTCGCTGTCTGGAAATACCTGGGGATCCATCACCATGCGACCCCGTTCCCGCTTCGCTGCCAACCACTCCTCGAACTTCGACGATACAATGCCGTCGGAGGTCGTCTGTTCGCGTGCTGCCTGCACCGCCAGATCGTTCACGTACTCGTTCTGCGGATGCCCTTCGTGCCCCCGCACCCATTGCCAATCCACCTGATGGCCGCGCACGGCCTCGACGGCGTCCTTCCACAGCTCGAGGTTGAGAATCTCGCCGTCCTTCTTTCGCCAACCGCGCGACATCCAGCCGAACACCCATTCCTTCATCCCCTTCACGAGATACTGCGAATCGCTCGTGAAGGTGACGCGAAACCGAACGCCCTTTCGCGAGATGCCTCGAAAGGCCTCGATCGCGCTTCGCAGAGCCATGCGGTTGTTCGTCGTCGACGGCTCCGACACCCAATAGTCCCACCGCGCCAGGTTCCCGGAGTCGGGGTGTATGTACTCAATGACTCCCGCGGCACCGCCGGGGTTACTTCCCTCCCGGCCGTTGCCCAGGCAGGACTCGTCGGCATAGATGGCCAGCATGGGGAATTCGGCCCGGGCCGGCGCGTCTGGATCGGTGTGCGACGTCACTTGACGACCTCGAGCCGCTCGACCTCGTCGATGAAAATCGTCATATCGTGGCCGGTCGTCGGGTTCCGCGTCTGAATCAATTCCCGCCCGTCGCGCGTGGTCACCTTGAGCGGCACCACGATCACCTCTCGGCGTCCGGAGCGGTAAACTGCCAAACGACTGCCGTTCACCACGGCGCGTTCCAAAGCGTCGTACTGCTCGTGCGTCAACTGCGCCATGCTTTGCCTTCGCCTCCACACCAGGTCAGCGCGAATCGCGTCAATACAGTCGTCGCGCGCTCGATTTCATCCGTCGACACCCATTCCTCGGCGGCGTGCGCCAATGAAATGTCGCCCGGTCCAAAGCAGATCGCCGGAATACCCGCGGCGTTGAGCAACGCGGCGTCGGTCCACGCGCTCATTCCTTCGATTCGCGTCGTCTCTCCAACGGCACGCAACGCGCCGTCGAGTACACGGACCACGGGCGCGCCAACATCCACGTCGCTCGGCAACTGACTGAAAGTCACGCTCACGTCGGCGCGAAAGTTTGGACGCCCGTGCGCGACCCGCGCGCACAGCTGCTCCATTTCCGTGCGCACGCCTTCAGCCGTCTCTCCCGGAATCGTGCGTCGCTCGATGTGCAGGGTGCAGCGATCGGGGTACGTGGACATTCCCGTGCCGCCTTCAATCAACGACGCGTGCACCGACGGCCGGCCAAGCAATGGATGACGTCGCGCTGTGAGCTCCACCGTATCCATTCGATCGAGCTCGGCAAGCACGAGGCCGGCATGACGAATCGCGTCCACACCAATGTCCCATCGACTTCCGTGCGCCGCTCGTCCGTGTGTCGTCACCGTGATCCACACAAAACCGAGATGCGCCGGCATGATCGCCAACCGGGTCGGCTCGGTCACGATTGCTGCGTCCGCGCGGAGGCCGCTCGACACGAGCGCGCGCGTACCAATACTCTCATATTCCTCGTCGGCCACGGCCGTGACAATGACCTCTCCGACGAGTGCGCCATCGTTCGCAGCGCGCCCGGCGGCGGCGCACATGGCCGCGACGCCCGCCTTCATGTCCGACGAGCCCCGGCCATAAATGCGTCCGTCGGTCTGGCTTGCATCGAACGGTGCGTGCGTCATCCCGTCCACACCCACGACGTCGAGATGACCGTTGAACATCAGACTTCGCGCGCCCGGTACTCCGATTCGCGCCACGACATTCGGCCGCCCGGGCATCACGTCCGTCATCGCGACGTTGAAGCCCCACGCCTCGAGCACCTGCGCGAGCGCGCGCGCGACGGCCGTCTCGCCCACTCCACCCGCGACGAGCGACGGATTTCGTGAATCAATCCGCACCAGCTCACGCGTCAACGCGACAGCATCGCCGAGCGCTATGCGGTCCACGTGGCTCATGTGCACCGTTCGGCTCCCCGAACGTCGATCGCAAACGGAACGAGCTCTCCCAGCGATGCTGCGATCTTCCGGACGGCCTCAGTGCGGTCGCCGCGCGCGACGATCAAAACACACCCTCCGCCCGACGCGCCGAGCGCCTTTGCGCCGAGCGCGCCCGCGGCACGAACGCGAGCGATGATGTCATCGATCTGCGGCGTTGGAATCGCGGCATGCAGAGAGCGTTGGTGTTTCCATTGTTCGCCCACCAGCGACCCGAGCGTATCGATGTTTCCGGCAACAAGGGCATCGGCCATCTGCTCCGCGGTTTCGCGCATTCGTTTCAGCGCGAGGAGTACGTGCGGTTCGCCGTTCTGGTATCCGTTGACCACCGCCGTGATCGTGTCGCCGGAGATCCGGCTCTGGCCCGTGTACACCACGAAGCATCGCCGCTCGAGCTCCGCACGGGTCCTCGCGCTGAGCTGCAGGTGCCGAACGTCGACGCGGCCGTTCGAAAAGCGAAGACCCAATGCGCCGCCGTGGGCGGCCGCGTAATGATCCTGCCGCCCGCCCGCGACCCCGAGATCGGTGACCTCGATCTCACGGCTCATCTCAGCAAGCTTGCTCGGCTGCAGTGTCTCGCCGCGAACCGCCGCGAGCGCCGCGAGTGCCGCGACGCACACCGCGGATGAGCCGCCCAGGCCGGCGCCGACCGGAAAATCGCTCTCCACCACGATTCGCGCATCCGTCATGCGAAAGCGCCGCGCCGCGGCTTCGACAATGGCGCGATCGGCCCCGGACGGCTGCAGCGACGGCGTGTCGCGCTGAAGCCCGCGCGCCACCGTGACGGTGGCGTAGCGCGCGATCGCGACGTTGCAAACAAAACCGCCGACTACGTCGGAGTACGGCGGAACGTCGGTCCACCCGCCGCCGAAATCGATGCGCGTTGGTGCGCGAAAACAGATTGCGGCGCTCACTTAGCGGCGGCCGTCGCGCGGCATCGTGCCGAGTACGCGCGGCAGTTGAGACTTTCGCATGGATGGTCGCAGCATACCCGCATGGCGAGAAGCAGCGCAAGATGCGTCGTGCGCATCTACAGTTGGCTCGCGATCGTACACCCGGTCAGCGAGCTGTTTTCGCGGACATCGACGGTCGCGCGAGCCCGCGACACGGCGACCGGTACCCACCGATAGTCGTGCCTGACATCGGCGACGATGAGATACTCACCGGCCGGAAGACTCTCGAACTCGTAGTCGCCATTCGAGCTCGTTGATGCTCTCTGGATTGAGAGTTTTTCGATCAATTCGCCGCTGACCGTCGGCGGCTCCGCGCTCGCATGCAGCGCCGAGTCGGTGTACGCGTACGCGGCGCGTTTGAGTTGGCGCCAGCGTTGGCTCATTCCGCGAAGACCGCGCTCCTGGCCGGCCGAGTCTTCGTAGACGGCGGCCACGCCGCGGAGCCGGTCGCGTTCCGCGGCGACTTTTTCCAACCAGGCCGCGGCGCCGCCCTGTGGACACGCCGAGTTGAGCACCGATCTCACCTCGTCCGATACCGACAACAGGAACACCGCATGTCCGGCGACTCTGACGGGTTGTCCGCCGTCGATCGCGTACACAGCACCGCCAATCGATCCCCTGCACGCGGTCGCGAGCGCGAAGAGCGCAAGGAGAAAGTGTTTCACGACCATGGCTGCGCCCCCGGGGAGAGACGCCGGTCAGCTCAGTGCTTTCCGCCCTTTTTCGCGGGCTTGGCCGGCTTTGCCGCTTTCGCAGGTTTGGCTTGCTTTACAGCCTTGACCGGAGCCTTGGCCGGCGCTTTTGCGGCGGGCTTGGCTGGTTTGGCCGGCAGCTTCGCCGATTTCGCGGACGGAGCCGCGACAACCGGCTTGGGCGGAGCCTTGACTTCTATTTTCGGAGCCGGCTTTGGCGCGACCTGAACCGCCGGTTTTGCGGGCGCGCCGTTCGGCGAGGCGATGGAAGGCAGCGGCGTCGGGGGCAGGGGCGGGGGCGGGGGCGGCGGTCGAACGGCGGGACGAAACGGAGGCATGGCTGCGGCGAGGGCAGCGGCGCGCGCCGCAGCCTCGACCTTGGCGATTGCTGCCTTCTCCGCGGCGATCTTGGTGGCCGTGGGTTTTGCTTTTTCCGCGGGCGACCGTTTGTCGTGCGCCATCTCGGCTTCGCGGATGAGCTTGTCGGCTTCTTCGGGGGTCATCTGGCCGCGCTTGACCATGTATGAAACGAGGTCGCGAGCACTCTCGATGGCAAACCCGGTAATCCCTGCGGCGGCACCGATGACGTCTTTCATGGCCGCGGCAACCTTGCTTCCGGCCTCCTGGCTGATCAGCTGCGCGCGCTCCGCCATTTCGGCGACCGTGTCACGCATGTCGGCGCCACGGTGGCCGGGTCCGCGGCGCGGTGCGACGGCTGGCGGCGGCGTGGTGCCGGCCGGCGTGGTGCCGGCCGGCGTGGTGCCAGCCGGCGTGGTGCCAGTCGCCGTGGTGCCAGCCGGCGTTGGCGCTGTGTCGGGCGAAACATCAGTCGGAAGGGGCTTGTCCACCATAGAGAGGTAACCCAAAGGGACTAGAGAAGGCGGACAGGGTCGCGGAATGCGTTGTCGCGGCCCACTGGGCTCGCTATTCTTCGCGCGGCCGGGGTAGTAAGATCGCGGAAGTATATGATTTTGCAGCAGCTACGCAAGCCAGAGTCGGAGCGGGCGATCGGGGTCTGGCGAACGCACCGGATCCAGGGATGTTAGCGCCTCTATAGAATCATATATATATCAGTATAGCGACATAACATGCTAGAAGGCATCAAAGTCCTCGATTTGACGCGAGTTCTCGCTGGTCCGATCTGCACCATGCTGCTCGGCGACCTCGGGGCGGACGTCATCAAGGTTGAGCGTCCCGGGTCAGGTGACGAGACGCGCGGATGGGGGCCGCCGTTCGACCCGGAAGGCCGCAGCTCATACTATCTGAGTGTCAACCGCAACAAGCTTGGACTCGGCCTCGATCTCGACCGGCCCGACGACCGGGGACTGCTCGAGCGTCTCCTTTCGGAGGCGGACGTCGTGGTCGACAACTTTCTGTCCGGGACCCTGGAGCGTCGTGGCATCTCGCCGGACGGGTGGTGCGCTAAGCGGCCTGAGCTCGTCTGGTGCACGATCACCGGTTTTGGCGCGCGTTCGACGCGCCCAGGGTACGACTTCGTAGCCCAGGCCGAGTCGGGCTGGATGGCCGTGACGGGCGAGCCGGACGGGGAGCCGATGAAAGCGGGCATCGCCCTGGCCGACGTCATGGCCGGCAAAGACGCTGCGGTGAGCATCCTCGCCGCCTTGGTAGGTCGGTCGCGGATGGGTCGTGGAAAACGCCTGTTCATTTCGCTTCTCGACAGCGCGCGGGCGGCCCTCGTCAACGTCGCCCAAAACACGCTGGTCGGCGGCAAGGACGCACAACGTTGGGGGAACGCCCACGCCAACCTCGTTCCATACCAGCTCTTTCGGGCCGCTGACCGACACTTGGTGATTGCGGTGGGGAGCAACGCCCAATGGGTGGCGTGCGCGAATGCATTGGGATTGGAGCATCTGGCGAGCGACGCATCCCTGGCGACGAACGCCGGACGAATCGCGGGGCGCGAGCAGATCGTATCAGAGTTCTCTCGTGAGTTGGTCCGGCGTCCGGCCGCGGTCTGGCGGGGCGTTCTTGACGCGGCAGGTGTTCCAAACGGCGTCGTGTACTCCGTCGTCGAGGCGCTGCACCAAACCGGCGGATCGGCGCTCACCGGCATGCCGTCGAGCGTCGGCGGGACCGTTCGCTTCCCGCCTCCCGCTATCGACGAGCATGGGGACCTCGTTCGCAGCGACGGTTGGGGCGCGTTCGGCACCCTGGCGAGGCCCGCAAACGGATAGCTCGGAGGGCGGCAAATTTGTCCGTGTTACCCGAAAACCCGGAACTTCGTCATTCCCACGTGACGAACCTTCTCCAGCATCCAGGCCGGGGTCGCACCCTGTCCGCCGCGCCGAAAGTGCGTTACTCTGTTGTCGTGAAGACGACGGAGCCAGCCCCGCGGGCTGATCAGAACGGCGTTGATCAGGACAACACTGATCAACTCATCATCCAGCGCGTCCTTGGCGGAAATCGCGACGCGTTCAAGATCCTGATCTCTCGTTACAGCGATCCACTCTACCGCCATGCCCTGTGCATGACGGGGAGCCCGGACGTCGCTGAAGACATCCTGCAACTCAGCTTCATCAAAGCGTACCAACACCTCGCGGAAGTGCGCGGGCGGTTCGATGCTTGGGTATTCAGGATCGTTGCGAACGGATGCAAGGATTGGCTGAAGAACATTCGCCGGTCGCACCTCAGCTATGACGAGGATGACCAACCCTCGGGATACGCGACCCCGGATGAGGAACTCGACAGGACCGAGCTCCGTACTGATCTGGACCGAGCGCTTGCGACCCTCCCGGGTTCATTGCGCGAGGCGTTCGTCATGAAACACGTCGAGGGCCGCTCGTACGAAGAGATGGCTGATTTGCTCGGCACCACAGTCGGTGCGCTGAAGATGCGCGTACATCGCGCGCGTGAAGCGCTCCAAGCACTCTTAGAGGAAAAGTACGCCTAACATGGTAGACGATCTCCGCTCCGACGACGGCCTTGGCGGGTTCGACGGCCATCATCATCGGCCTGCGCGACGCAGCGAAACGCCGCGTCCTGTTGCCGATCGAGAAGTGCCGCTAGGTCATCAGGAACCAGATGCACGCGTGCTTGCGCCGGCTTTGCACGCGTGGTTGGACGGCGAGTTGCCTGAAGCAAGCGTACGAAAGGGCAGCACCAGTCGCGACGTTGAGTTTTGGAAGAACATTGGCGTTGAAGTCGATTCACGACGCCACATGCGCACGCCGACGTATCTCGAGGCGCGCATCATGGATGCGCTCCCGCAAACGGTCCCGCAGGTAATCACCCCGTGGTGGCGGCGAGAGTTTGTCGTGACGCCATACGCGGCAGTGGGTGCAGTCGTGGCGATCGTAGTCGTCGCGGCAGCGGTCACCGCTGGGGTGATGTTCATCGCCCGCTAATAGAGGAACACAGGTGCACCGCGACGGCTGGCTCCCACCGAGCCAGCCGTCGTCGTTTCTACCGTCGAAACGGCCGAGCGTATTGATGTGCACAGGTTTTGCACAGCGCTCACCGCCGCAGACCAGCGCAGGCCGCTCGACGCGTGGATGTTGAGAAACATCATTTCGGGGGTTGGCATGTCGCAGACTGACCGCTTGGCGCACCTTCTCGAAGAGTTCGAACGCGTAGGCGTCGATCCGAACACGATCAGCGCCGGACTCGCCGTGAGCGAAGACGACATTCTCCACGTTCTGGCCGCGCTGCCAGACGCCGCAGGCCCAGCGGCATTCTTGGCGCGACTCCGGGTGGACATAACACACGCACACGACGCTCAGGCTGGACACGCGATCGATCGGCAGGTATCGCTGTAATCGTTCGGTAAGCCGCGCAAGGCGCTACTCGACGCGCCTTCTGCGCCGGGCTAGCGTCCCGGATGACCAATACTCTGGATCCTCGGCTCGGGCTGCTGCTCGTTTGCCCGTTGCTCGCGACCGCCGCCGCGCCGGCCTTCGCACAGCGCGCGTCGCCCGTCGAGCTTTCACGGACGCATGCACCCGAGGCGACGACCGCCGACATCACCGCGCGCGACGTCATGACGCGGACCTACATCATCGCCGACGATTCAATGGAAGGCCGCGACACCGGCCGCCGCGGCGGCGTTCGCTCGGCGAACTACATCGCCCACGAGCTGGCGCGTCTCGGGCTCGAGCCCGCGGGAGACCACGGCACATTTCTCCAAGCCATTCCGTGGGTGTCGCGCACCCCGGACTCCACCAGCACGCTGCAGATCGGCGCGACGTCGCTTCATTGGGGCACGGATTTCCTTCTCATCCCCAAACTCGGATTCGCGCTTGCCCTTGGCGGTCAGCCATTCGGCGGCGCCTTTCGCGGGGAAAATGTTTCGTCGGTCTATGGTGGACGCATCGGCGAGACGACGATTGCGCCGGCCGAGGCGCGCGGAAGAGTGGTGGTGTTCGGCACTGAAGCGAGCAGTCCGAGCTTCGCGTTTTGGCAACGAGATAATCTGCGCCGGTACGCGGAGGCTACGGCAATCGTCGTCGCGACACTCGACCTCGGCGCGCCCGCCGCGTACCGCGCGACACGAGAGACGTATTGGGATTCCGCGAGCACCGGCGAAGCGCGTCCGCTCACGGTGATCGCGATGACGAATGCATCTGCCGAGCGTTTCTTTGGGCGCCCGTTGGCGCAAGTCGCGGTGGGCACGATTGGTGTATCGATGAGCGGGCGCGCGACATTCCTTGATCGTCCCACCGAGGCCCCGGCGTACAACGTCGTCGGAATTCTCCGCGGCACCGACGCGAAACTGCGGAATTCTTTCGTGGCGGTCGGGGCGCACCACGATCATATCGGGATCTCGCGGCCCGTCGATCACGATTCGGTTCGCGCATTCAATACGGTCGCGCGACAGCGCGGCGCCGACGATCGTCCGCGTCCCGCGACGACGGAGGAATCGGCGCGCATCAAGGTGATTCTCGACAGCCTGCATGCTGTACATCCGGTGCGACTCGACTCGATCAACAACGGTGCGGACGACGACGGTAGCGGGTCGGTCCTCGAACTGGAGATCGCCGAGTCATTCGCGCGGTCTGCTCAGCGTCCAAAGCGATCGTTGCTGTTCGTGTGGCACACCGCCGAAGAGAAGGGTCTGTACGGCGCGCAGTATTTCTCCGATCACGCGACGGTACCGAGGGACTCGATCATCGCCCAGGTGAACATGGATCAGATGGGACGCGGCGATCCGATCGACAACCCGCCGGGCGGAGCGAACTCGCTCGTCGTCATTGGCTCGCGGCGCCTCTCGACCGAGCTCGGCGATCTCGCCGAGCGGGTGAACCAAAAGCCCGAGCATGGATTTCGGTTCGACTACGCGTTCGATGCGAACGGCGATCCGACCAACGGCTATTGCCGCAGTGATCACTACATGTACGCGCGCTATGGCATCCCGGTCGTGTTCTTCAGCGCGGCCGCGTGGCACATCGACTACCACATGGTGAGCGACGAGCCACAGTACATCGCGTACGACCGAATGACGCACATAGGGAAATACATTCGGGACCTGATTGGCGCGGTCGCCAATCTCGATCATCGGCCGGTCGTCGACAAGCCGAAGCCCGATCCTGACGCGGTGTGCCGTCAGTAAGCGCCGGCCGCGGAGCGGCGGCGGTCGACAGGTGCGCTTGTCCGCGGCGGGTCACCCGCTCAGTCTTATCACTGTGATCTCTTCTCCCGGAATTCGCCGAGTTGTTTTTGCGAGCGCCGCCGTGGCCGCGTTCGTTCTGCATCCGTTGTCCACCGCGAATGCGCAGCGCGCGACGGACTCGTCGTTCGCCGGGCTCGTGGCGCGACTGTCGGAACCGAGCGGGTATTTCGATTCCGACAACGTCATCACCAACGAGGTGTCGTACCTTCACGTGGCCAGCCAGCTCGAGAAAACCGGCGTGCGCGGCGGCGTGTACATCGGCGTGGGGCCCGATCAGAACTTTTCGTACATCGCGCTCATTCGTCCGTCGATCGCGTTCATGCTGGACATCAGGCGCGACAATCTGCTCGAACATCTCCTGTTCAAGTCGCTCTTCGAGATGTCGCGCAACCGGCTCGAGTATCTGTGTTTGCTATTCGGCAAACCCGTGCCGGCTGACGTCGAGAAGTGGACCGGGCGTCCGATCGGTGAGGTCCTGGCGGAGCTCGCCGAGCTTCGTGTCGATTCGCAGACCGCCGCGTCCAGTCGTCGCGCGAGCAACGATCGTATTGCCAGATACGGCGTGTCGCTCGACGCGCACGATCGAGAGATCATTGAACGGTATCGCACCACGTTCATCACCGAGGGGCTCGACACGCGGTATTCGAGTATCGGCCGCAACAATCGCAGCGACTATCCGTCGTTTGGGCGGCTCATCGTCGAAACGGACCGGGCGGGGCGCCAGATCAGCTACCTCGCGGACGAGAAAGCGTTTCAGCTCGTGCGCTCGATGCAGGTGTCCGATCGCATCGTCCCCGTCGTGGGGAATGTGGCCGGAGACAAGGCCGTGCGAGCCATTGGGCTCTACGCCACGGAACACCATGTGCGCGTGTCAGCGTTCTATCTGTCGAACGTCGAGCAATATCTCATGACGCGCGACGGCGGCTTCGACGCCTACGCGAAAAACGTGACCCGTCTGCCGCACGACAGTACGAGCGTGATCATTCGCAGCTACTTTGGTCGGTTCGGCCGACAGCATCCGTTGTACGTTCCTGCGGCGGGCAATCTGAGCACGTCGATGATCGAGCCGATGGACGCATTCATTCGCGCATTTGTGGCCGGCGACCTCCGAAGCTACACCGATCTCGTCTTCGACCGTTTCGTCAAACCGTGATACAGCCATGATGCAGCCATGATGCAAGCGCCGATCACTCCCGCGGCCGAAGTGCGAATGCTCGCGCTGGGCGATTCGTACACGATCGGCGAAGGTGTCGCCGAAAGCGATCGGTGGCCGGTCCGTCTCGCGGCAATGCTTCGTGCCCGTGTCGGGTCTGTCGCATCGCCAGTCATCGTTGCGAAAACGGGATGGACGACCGACGAGCTGTCCGCGGGCATCGACGCCGCGAAACCGGCCGGGACGTACGGGCTTGTGACATTGCTCATCGGCGTGAACAACCAGTACCGCGGCCGGAGCGCCCACGAATACCGCACGCAGTTTCAGGCCCTGCTGGCGCGCGCGATCGCCTTCGCCGAGTCGCGGGCGTCGCGCGTGATCGTGGTGTCGATTCCAGACTGGGGCGTCACGCCGTTCGCGAAGAAATCAGGGCGGGATCCAGCGAAAATTCAGTCGGAGATCAACGCCTTCAACGCGATCAATCGCGAAGAGACACTTCGCGCCGGTGCGCGGTATGTCGACATCACGCCGATGTCCCGGCGCGCCGCGACCGAGGGCGATCTCGTCGCCGGCGACGGATTGCATCCCTCCGCGTCGATGTACGCCGAGTGGGCTCGTCTCGCGCTGCCGGTCGCTGAGGAGGCGCTTGGCGGCGGACGCGGCGGACCCTAGTCCTCGACTATCGCGACGGTGAGCACGATGCCGGCGGAGGAATGCGCCCGCTGGCCGGCGGTCGCTTGCCGTCATGCCATTGCGGCGACGCTCCATTCGCCAGCAGTTCGACGCCGGTGACCGCGGCGCGAATGACGGCGGTCATGTGTGGAATGTCGGCGAGCGACGATTCGTCTTTCACCGTGTGATAGTCGGCGTGCAGGTCGAAGGTCGAGAGCGTGTGTGCCGGAACTCCGGCGCGCGCGAACGCGATGTTGTCGCTGCGCTCGAAAAAGCCCTGGCATACGCGCTTGTCGGGTTCCACGGGCAATCCCGCCGACGTGAAGATTTCTCCCATGGTGGATCGGTCGAAGCCCGTGAGCCATGCGTGTCCAGGCCCGCCGGCGAGTGAATCGGGGCGGTCGATCATTTCGATCTCGAGATTCGCGGTCATGTTCGCGAGTGGAGCCACCGGATGCGCGATGTACCATCGGGTCCCGATGAGTCCGACTTCTTCGCCGGTGGTCGCCGCGAAGATGACTGTGCGATGAAGTTTTGGACCGGCCGCCAGCGCCTTGGCGATCTCGATCACGGCGACGGTGCCCGACGCGTCATCATCCGCTCCGTTGCAAATGGAATCGGCGCCGCGTGCGGGACAATCGCCTCGTCCGGTGACGCCGTTATGATCATAGTGTGCGTCGACGACGATCACGCTGTCGGCCAATTCTCCGGGCAGCACACCCACGACGTTGACCGCGATGCCGCGGCTCGCGGGGGGCAGGGTATCCCAAACGGCGAAGGTCGGGAGCGCGCGCGGAAAATACCCACGGGCGATCGACACGGGCACGCGCTGAAAGAATCCGCTGTCGCCCGCCGGCTTGAGACCTGCCGCTCGCATCTGCTCGGCGATGTAGCGCGCGGCGCGCGCCCCGCCGGGCGACGCCGTAAAGCGACCTTCCATTGAATCGGCGGCGAGCGCAAAGAGCTCGGAGCGAACGTTCGCTTCGGTGACTCGCGCGGCCGCGCGACCGACAGTCGGCGAACCCTGAGCGCGGCTCTGGGCCGGCGACGCGATAGCCGCCGCCAGCAGCGCCGATGCGATTGAGAAAACTCGACCCGAATTCATGAAAGCAAGATTATGGGAGTATTGTGAACCGAGGCGGCGCCGCCGCCTGGGGAGTGGTTTTGATAGTGGTTGGTGTACGGGAGGGTGTCCAATTCTCGCTCCCCGCTGCATGTTGGTACACCCCTTTACTGGAACTTGGCCCATGCGCCGAATCGCCCTTTTCGCCGTACTCTGCGGCTGCGCCAGCGCCGGCACGCCATCCACGGACGAAACTACGCCGCGGCAGGCGACGATCTACGCCGGATCCGACGCTCCCTTGCTCCTTGCAGAAAAGCCTCGCGCCGTAGTCGCGAGCCTCGCCGCCGCGCCGGCCACCGTGTGGCTGGCCACAAAAAAGGTCTACCAGGAATTCGATATTCCTCTGACCGTGGAAAACCCGGCGACGCATCAGATCGGCAATCAGAATTTCTACAAAACACGTGAATTCGCCGGCCAGCCGATGGTCCAGTTCGTAGACTGCGGCTCCGGTATGACCGGGCCAAAGGCGTCGTCCTACCGCATTTACATGTCGCTGCTGACGATGGTTCAATCCGACGGCAAAGGCGGAACGACCATCCAAACAACCTTCGTCCCCACGGGACAGGATCTCAGCGGTAACAGCAGTGATCGATTGCCCTGCGGTACGACCGGCCGAGCCGAGGCGCTGCTCATTGATCGCGTGAAGGCAGTGCTTGGCAAATAGGCGCGTCTAGAAAGGAATCGCCCACGCTCAGTGAATGGTCATTCGATAACCCGGGCCGCGAACAGCGCGACCCGGTTTTGCGCCGGTATGCTGCCCATCGCGAATGACCTGAACGCCGTTCACCAACACCTGTCGCACGCCAACCGATAGCTGCTTCGGCTGCTCGTAGGTCGCGCGGTCGGCGATCGTGGCTGGATCGAACACGACGATGTCGGCGAACATCCCAGGCGCGAGCACGCCGCGCTCGTGCAACGAGAGTCGAGCGGCCACGGCCGATGTCATTTTGCGAATGGCATCCTCCAGACCGATGACGTGTTCGTCGCGAACGTATTTCCCGAGAATGCGCGGATAGTTTCCGAACGTTCTCGGGTGAACGAGGGCGCGGACGCTGTCAGGATCCGGACCGCCGGCGTCCGTACCGATCTTCATCCACGGCTGCTGCAGTTGCAACTTGACGTTGTCCTCACTCATGAGGAAATACGTCGTTTCGACGCGACTGTGCTCGCTCGAGATCAGATCCATCGCGGCGTCGAGGTAGTCCGCGTTTTTCAGCTGTGCGATCTCCGACAGCCGCTTGCCGATATACGGCTGATTCTCCGGACGCCGAAGGCTCGATATCAGCACGCCCGCCGGAGTGGCAAGCTCACAGAGATTCTCCCACTCGCTCGTCGGATGGGCGACTTCCTGTCGAATCTTGGTTCGAACGGCCGGGCTGGCGAGGTTCTCATACAACTTTCCTTCGGCGGAATACTCCGGCGGCAAGCACGACGTGAGTCCGGTCGCACCGGCCGTGTAGGGGTACATGTTCGCCTGGATGTCGACGCCCGCGGCGCGTGCCGAATCGATCTTGGCGATCACCGCGCGCTCTTTGCCCCAGTTGCGTTGACCGGCGGCCTTGAGATGATAGATCTCTCCTGCCACCCCGCCCTGGCTCGCAATACGAATGACTTCGTCCACGGCCTCGGTCAGGTGGTCGGCTTCGGAGCGCATATGCGTGATGTACACGCCGCCGAACGGTGCCATCGCCTTCGCCTCCTCCACGAGCTCCTCGGTGGATGCGAACGTGTTCGGTGGATAGATCAACGCGCTCGCCAAGCCGAACGCGCCGTCCTCCATGGCGCGGCGAACCGCGGCGCGCATTGAGTCGAGCGTCGCGCCGGACGCAGCGCCCATTCGCTCGGCCATGCCGTACTGCCGGATTGTTCCTGCTCCGACGAATGATCCGACGTTTTGCGAGATCCCGTGCGCTTCCATCGCGCTCAGCCAGACGTCAAACCCGTGCGGCTCAGCAAACTTGCGCGTCAGGTCGGTCGTGCCGGCAGCGAGCGACGCCGGATTCAACGGCGCCGGCGTCGAGCCCTCGCCGAGGATGCCGGTCGTCACACCCTGTGTGAGTTTGCCAAGCTGGCGTCCGTCGCCGAGCAGCAGCTGCCCGCCCGATTGATCCTGAATATCGATGAAGCCGGGCGCCACGATCATGTTCCGCGCGTCGAGGCGCGATTTGGCGGACGCGTCTCGGAGCATCCCGCGCGGCGTGACCTTCGCGATCCGGTCTCCGCGAACGGCGACGTCGCCGTAAAACCACGCGGCGCCCGTGCCGTCGACGACGCGGCCGTTTTCGATGATGACATCGAACGGGCCTTGATCCGACGCTGGCCCCGGCGATGTCGTCTTCGGTGGATGGGCGCACTCGACACCGGTGCCAACTACGAGGATCGCGAGAAGCCAGCGTGAGGTTTTCATTGGAGACTCATTTGAGATTCAAACGAAGAAAGCTCAGGGCGACGCCTTCGCGAAAAAAGTCTGGTACGCGGGCCTCTTCAAAAAAGCCGTGTTCACGGAGGAGCGTGACCACGGTGCCGAGCGCGGGGTCGTCAGGCATCTCGGCGAGCAGGAACCTGGCGCCCGCGTCGCCCGCAACGTCGCACATTGAACGCACGAGGCGTTCGCCGACGTCGTCGACGTCAACGCCGGGCGCGAGCGCGGCGGTGTGCAATCGCGCGCCGCCCGATGTCCCGGCGATCATGCCGAACAACATGAGACCGGCAATTGTTCCATCGCGGGCGATGACCAGCGCGCGGTGCTCCGGATCGTTGCCGCGCTCCGCCAGCTCGAGCACTTCCAGCGCGCGATCGATATACGGCGTCACTCCCAACGCGCCCATGAGCAGCACGCGTGTACCCTGGTGGTCTTCGGGTAGGAGCGCCCGCGGGTCGAGCGCGAAGTAGCCGGTCACGTCAGAAGTGAAGCGCGCGTCCGAGTGTGGCGAGCGCAGCTTCCTTCGTGGTCTCCGACAGGGTCGGATGCGCGTGGACCGTGATGGCGATGTCTTCGGACGTTCCGCGATACTCGAATGCGAGCACCACCTCGGCGATGAGCTCGGATACGTTGGGTCCGATCATATGAGCGCCGAGCAGCTCATCGGTCTTGGCGTCGGCAACGAACTTCACGAAACCGGCATTCTCGCCCATGGAACGCGCGCGCCCGTTGGCCGAGAACGGAAATTTCCCGGTGCGATACTCGCGGCCGCTTTCTTTCACCTGTTTTTCGGTGAGGCCTACCGCGGCGATCTCGGGCCACGTGTAGACGACGTTCGGAATGGACTTGTAGTGCATGTGGACCGGCTTTCCGGCAATCACTTCGGCGGCGATGACGCCTTCGTCTTCGGCCTTGTGCGCCAGCATGGGTCCGGGCACGCAATCGCCAATCGCATAGACATTCGGCAGGTTGGTGCGCATCTGGTCGTCGACGAGGATTTCGCCGCGCTTGCCGAGATTGAGCCCGAGCGCTTTGGCGTCGATACCGGTGGTGACGGGCTTGCGACCCACCGAGACGAGCACGTAATCGCCCTCGATGCGTTCGGTTTTTCCGTCGTGCTCCACTTCGACGAACACGCCGGTATCGGTGCGACCGCCGTTGGTGACGCGCGTTGCCGTGCGGATCTCGAGTCCCTGCTTTTTGAGAACCTTGTGGGCTTCCTTCACGACGTCGTCGTCCATCCCCGGGAGGATCGCGGGCAGCAGTTCAACGACGGTGACGTTGGCGCCGAGGCGTTTCCAAACGGAGCCGAGCTCGAGGCCGATAACGCCGCCGCCGATGACGATGAGGTGCTTGGGGACTTCGGGGATTTTGAGCGCGCCGACGTTGGAAAGGATTCGCTCTTCGTCGAACTTGAGGAAGGGGAGCTCGATGGGTACGGAGCCGGTAGCAATGATGACGTGCTTGGCCTGATACGTGGCGATTTTTTCAGCGGGGGGGCCCCCCGCCACTCCGCCGGCGGTCACTTCCACCAAATTGCCCGCGCCAAGCGTCCCGAACCCTCTGGCCCACGTGATCTTGTTCTTTCGAAACAAGAACTCAATGCCCTTGGTGTTCTGCCCCACCACGTCGTCCTTCCGCGACAACATTTTGCCAAGATCGAGCGTCAGCTGCCCGATCGCGATCCCGTGCGCGGCGGCGGCGTGTTGAGCAAACTCGTAATGCTCCGACGACGTGAGCAGCGCCTTGGATGGAATGCAGCCGACATTGACGCACGTGCCGCCCAGCGTCTTGTCCATCTCCACGCAGACGGTGTTGAGCCCGAGTTGCGCGGCTCGAATGGCGGCGACATAGCCACCGGGACCACCCCCGATCACGACGACGTCGGCGGCGGTGGGCGGTACGACAGGTGAAGCGGACGTTGACATGGCCTAACGAATGCTGAGGTGGTGCCGAGGCGGATGTGATCAGTCGATCAACATCGACGCCGGATCTTCCATGAGCTCTTTGACGCGGACCAGGAACAGCACGGCCTGCTGGCCCTCGATCACGCGGTGGTCGTACGACAGCGCGATGTACATCATCGGGCGAATCTCGACCTTGCCGCCGATCGCCACCGGGCGGTCCTGCGTTTTGTGCAGACCGAGAATGGCCACTTGCGGAAAGTTGATGATCGGCGTGGAGACGAGCGAGCCGAAAACGCCGCCATTCGTGATTGTGAACGTGCCGCCCGTAAGGTCGTCCATGGTCAACTTGCCGTCGCGCGCACGCTTGGCCACGGCGACGATCTCACGCGAGATGTCGAGCAGGCCCTTTCGGTCGGCGTCCTTGACGTTCGGCACGACGAGCCCCGCGTCCGACGCGACCGCGATACCCATATTGACGTAGTGCTTGTAAATGATCGCGTCGCCGTCGACCTGCGAGTTGACCGTCGGATACGCCTTGAGCGCCAGACACGCCGCCTTCGCGAAGAACGGCATGAACGACAGCTTCACGCCATATTCCTTCTCCACGCGCTCCTTGTGACGTTCGCGCACGGCGATGACCGCCGACATGTCGATCTCATTGAACGTCGTGAGGTGCGCCGTGGCGTGCTGCGCCTCGAGCAAATGCTCGGCGATGCGCTTGCGGCGCGTCGACATCTTCTCGCGCGTCTCTCGCGCGCCGTTGGCGGCCGGCGCGGCGGTTGGCACGACTGGCGCAGCCGCTCGCTGACCGGCAGGCTCGGTTTTCGTCGCCGGTGCGGCCGCTCCGTCGCCCTTGTTCGTACGATCCGCGCTCTCAATGACGTCGGGCTTGCTCACGACGCCGCCGCGTCCGGTGCCCGCAACCGTCGAGAGGTCGACACCGCGCTCGGCCGCGACACGTTGGGCGGCGGGCGAGGCGCGAACCTCAGCTGTTGCTGGTGCGGGCGCTGCCGGTGTTGGCGCTGGTCCGGCGGCAGCGGGCGGAGCTGCCTTTGGAGGCGCCGGAGCTGGAGCCGGAGCCGAGTCAGCAGCCGCGGGCGCCGAGGCCGGCGCGACACCAGCGCCACTCTCGTCGATCTCGGCGAGCAAATCGTCGACTTTCACGACATCGCCTTCGGCGTGCGCGCGTTTAGTCAGCACCCCAGCGCTCATCGCCGGAACTTCGACGGTGATCTTGTCGGTCTCGAGCTCGACCAAGGTGTCGCCCACGGCGATCTGGTCGCCTTCTTTTTTCAACCACCGCGAGATCGTCGCTTCGACGATCGATTCTCCGAGCGGTGGGACTTTGATTGCGGTCATGCGCGGCAGACTCAGAGTCGGTGGAACGGCTGAAACGCGGATTGACGGTGTGCGGCGGACCGGACGAGGCGCGGGAAACTCAGGGTGTTCCGTTCCGGTCCACCTGTCCACCCGTCCGTCCGCCCATCTAACTTCCACCGGCCTCAATATAACTGCCACCCCGTGCAAGCTCTTACCATCTCGGCTCATGGCGGGCTCGATCAAATCGAGCTTCGCGACGACTTACCGACTCCCGACATTCGGCGTCCGCAGGACGTTCGCGTTCGCGTCCGCGCTGCGGCGTTGAATCATCTCGATCTCTTTATGATTGCCGGCTTGCCCGGCGCCACGCTCGTTCCGCCGTGGCCGCTGGGCGCCGACGCGTGCGGCACGATCGACGCCGTGGGTAGCGCGGTGACGACGGTCGCGCCCGGCGACTATGTCGTGATCAACCCGGGGTTGAGCGACCGCACCTGCGAATACTGTCTCGACGGCGAGCAGCCGCTCTGTCCGAAGTTCGGCATTCTGGGAGAGCATTTTCCGGGGACGATCGCTGAATTTGTCGTGGTGCCGGCGGCCAATGTTCGCCCGATTCCCGCGACCGTTCCGCCCGAACTGGCCGCCGCCTTTACGCTGGCGACGCTCACCGCGTGGCGGATGGTCGTTTCGCGCGCGCGGGTTCAACCCGGCGAAGACGTGTTGATCTGGGGAATCGGCGGCGGAGTGGCGCTGGCGGCATTGCAGATCTGCAAGCAAATCGGTGCCAAGGTCTGGGTTGTCTCGTCGAGCAAAACCAAGTTGCGCAAGGCGGGCGACCTGGGTGCGGACGAGCTGCTCGACCGAAGCGAGGTCGATGTCGGTCGTTTGCTCAGAGAAAAGACGGGGCGGCGAGGCATGGATGTCGTCGTCGACAGCGTCGGCGTAGCAACGTGGACGCAGTCTCTGTTCGCGCTCGGCCGCCGCGGGCGGCTCGTGACGTGCGGCGCGACTTCGGGACCGTTGGTGGAGACGGACGTGCGGCGGCTGTTCTGGAACCAATGGTCCATTCTAGGATCGACCATGGGCAACGACGCTGAATTCGACGCCGTGGTGGGCGAGCTTGGCGCCGGCCGGTTGCTTCCCCCGATCGACAGCGTGTATCCGATCGCCGAAGGTCGCCAGGCGTTCGAGCGGTTGGAGCGCGGCGATCAGTTCGGAAAGATCGTCGTTCACGTGTCGTGACGAACGCCGAGTCGGGTGCGCGCTTCGAGCCAAACGAGGAGCGGGCGATTCGCGAGTCGTGGGGTCGAACCGAGACAGCGCGCTGTCCGCGCGACGACACCCTGATGACGGTTCGCAGCATCGGCGGTGGGTCGTTTGGACTCGGTTACGCGCGGAAGCGCGAGTGGCTGATCTGCCCGACCTGCAAGCGAAGCGTGATCTTCGACGTCAAGCGAGGCACGCGTAACTGACCCGTGGCGGCCCCTCGTTGCGGCGAGCTGGGACGCTAGATTCCCCAACAATGCAACAACAAGACACGACGGCGAACTTCACCGACCGTCTCCACACGAGCTTCACGCAGGTCTTCAGCCAGACGTTGCCCGCGCTCATCGGCGCGCTCGTCATTTTGTTCGCTGGGTATTTGCTCGCCAAGGTTCTCGAAAAGTTGACCGAGCGCGGTCTGCGCCGAATTCGGTTGAATCATCTTCTCGAGCGAGGCGGCGTTACGCAGGCGGTGGAGCGCTCGGGCACGCACGTGAATCCAACGCGCGTGCTGGCGAACTTGGTGTTCTGGCTCGTGATGTTCACGGTGATCCTGCTCGCCGCGAACGCGCTCGGTCTGGATTCGCTGGCGAACGTGGTGTCGACGCTCGTGAGCTACATCCCGAGCGTGATCGCAGCCATCGTGATCATTCTTGTTGGCATTGTGCTCGGTGGTTTCGTGGGCGGGTTGATCGCGGCGTCGGCAGGTGCGGTGCACGGGGGTCGCGCGTTGGCGCGCATCGGTCGCGGCGGTGTGATTTTGCTCGCGATCTTCATGGCGCTTCAGCAGCTCGGCATCGCAACGGACATCGTGACGACGGCGTTCTCGATTTTGTTCGGTGCGATCGCGTTGGCGTTGGCGCTGTCGTTCGGCCTGGGGAATCGCGAGCTCGCGGGCGAGATCACGCGCGAGTGGTACGAGCGGTATCGGCGTGAGCGGGCCGAGGCGGTTGCGCGCGAGGAACAGGAAGAGGCGCAGGCCGAGGCGGAGCTGGACGCGGAGGACGAAGATTTCCGTCGCACCGCGCTTGGAAAGACTCCGGCCAAGGCGTCGGCGGGCATCCCGGCAAACCCCAACAATCCGGGCGTCTGAGACCTGATTTCCGTTTCGCGGCGGGATCAACGAATTAGAAATGGGCGAAACGGACCCAACGGACATTAACGGGGAGCACGTTGGTCCGGCGGTCCCGGTTTTCTCTGTTCGTGTCCGTTTTCAAAACGTGGCAATCCGGCGTCGTGAGGGAACCGGTCCACGTGGTCGTCAACGCTTTGCTCCGTTTTATGTAAGTCGTTTGCTGGCACTATGTTATCGCAAACGCATCGTGTTGCCTTTCGCTCTGTTTTCGGGTACATTTGTGGGTCTGGGAATGACTCCTTTTTCGGCAATCGTTTGGTGCGTGTTCACCGCTGACGAACGCCGACCGTTGCTGGCCGAAATAGCCCTCCCATCATGACCGCACCAAACAATCGCGAACGCATTCTTCCGCGCCTGATCGACGAAGAAGTCAAAGAGTCGTTCATCAATTATTCGATGAGCGTGATTGTCTCTCGCGCACTGCCCGATGTGCGCGACGGACTCAAGCCCGTGCATCGTCGCGTGCTGTACTCGATGTTCGACACGGGATTGGTGCCGGGTCGTCCGTACAAGAAATGCGCGACGGTGGTCGGCGACGTGCTCGGCAAGTATCACCCGCACGGCGACTCGTCGGTGTACGACGCGCTCGTGCGCATGGTGCAGGAATTTTCGCTGCGCTATCCACTGATCGACGGGCAGGGAAACTTCGGCTCGGTGGAAGGCGATCCGGCGGCGGCGTACCGGTACACGGAATCGCGGTTGATGGCGATCGCCATGGAGTTGCTGGCTGACATCGACAAGAACACAGTCGATTTCATTCCCAACTTCGACGATCACCTCGAAGAGCCCTCGGTGTTGCCGGCGGGAATTCCGAATCTCGTCGTCAATGGCTCGTCGGGCATCGCCGTGGGTATGGCGACGAATATTCCGCCGCACAATCTCCGCGAAGTCATTCAGGCCGTCGTTCACCTGATCGACAATCCGGACGCTCAGATGAGCGATCTGAAAAAGTTCATCAAGGGACCGGACTTCCCCACGGGCGGCTACATCTACGGCCGCGCGGGCATCAAGGATTATCAGGAGACGGGGCGCGGCCGCATCGTGATGCGTGCACGCGCCGTGATTGAAGAAAAGGAATCGTCGAACAAGTCGCAGATCGTCGTCACGGAGATTCCGTACCAGGTCAACAGTGCGAAGTTGATCGAGAACATCGCCGACCTGGTGCGCGACAAAAAGCTCGAGGGCATCTCCGACCTGCGCAACGAGTCCGACAAGGACGGCATGCGTATCGTCATCGAGCTGAAGCGCGATGCGATTCCGCGTGTGGTGCTGAACCAGTTGTACAAACACACGGCGATGCAGTCCACGTTCGGCGTGATCATGCTGGCGTTGGTGCCGGACGCGCGCACGGGCAGCTTGGTGCCGAAGGTGATGGCGCTCAAGGAGGTGCTCGAGCACTACATCGCGCACCGCCATACGGTCATCGTCCGCCGTACGCAGTTCGAGCTCGACAAGGCGCTCGAGCGCGAGCACATCCTCGAGGGACTCAAGATCGCCGTCGACAACATCGACGAAGTGATCAAGGTCATTCGGAAGGCGGAGGACACGCCCACGGCGAGCGGGCAATTGCAGCGGCGCTTCAAGCTCTCGGAGCGGCAGGCCGAAGCGATCCTCAACATGCGTCTCGCCAAGCTCACCGGTCTCGAGATCGAAAAGCTCGAAGAGGAGCTCAAGGAAGTTCAAGGTTTGATCAAGGAGTATCGCGCGCTGTTGGCCTCGAAGGAGGCGCGGATGAAGGTGCTCAAGGACGAGCTCACCGAGATCGGCCGCAAGTATGGCGACGAACGCCGCACCGAGATCACGAGCGACGAGGGCGAGTTCACGATCGAAGATCTTATCGCCGAAGAAGAGATGGTCGTCACGATCTCGCATTCGGGCTACATCAAGCGCACCGCCGCATCGACGTACAAGAAGCAGCGACGCGGTGGGCGCGGGAACAACGGCGCGACGCTCAAGGAAGAGGATTTCGTCGAGCATCTGTTCGTCGCCTCCACGCACGACTACGTGCTCGTGTTCACCGACGACGGCCGCTGTTTTTGGCTCAAGGTGCACGAGATCCCGCAAGCGGGACGCGCGGCCAAGGGCAAGCCGATCGTCAACATGATCAACGTGTCGCCGGACACCACGGTCTCGGCGTTCGTCACCGTGCGGACGTTCCCCGACGACCAATTCCTGCTTTTCGCGACCAAAAAGGGAACGGTCAAGAAGACGGCCCTGTCACAGTATTCGAATCCGAGAACGACCGGCATCAAAGCGATCAAGATCGAGGAGGGCGACGAGCTGATCGACGTGCAGGTGACGAGCGGCACCAACGACATCGTGCTCGCCACGCGTCACGGTCTGTCGATTCGCTTCCACGAGCAGGACGCGCGCGAGATGGGTCGCGACACGACCGGCGTCAAGGGCATCGAGCTCGGACCGCGCGACGAGTTGATCGGCATGGTCGTGATCAAGCGCGAGGCGAACCTGCTGGTCGTCACCGAGCGCGGCATGGGCAAATGCTCGCCGATTGACGAGTATCGCGTCCAGAAACGGGGTGGAAAAGGCATCATCACGGTCCATCGCACCGACAAGACCGGCGACGCCGTCTCGATCAAGGAAGTGCTGCCCGACGATGAGTTGATGCTCATCACCAAACAGGGGATCGCCATTCGCATGCCGGTGAAGGGCATCCGCGTGGCTGGTCGCAACACGCAGGGCGTGCGCCTGGTGAACCTGGACGACAACGATCTGGTGATGGACGTCGCGCGCGTGGTCCCGGACGACGACGCCGAGCTCGGAGAAGATGCCGGCGAAGCAGGCGTCGAAGTGGAAGTGGACGGCGAGGAATAGAGGGAATGGACCGAAAAGGGGAGGTGGAACGAAGTGTTGCATCTCGACAGCCGCACTAAATCTTTCGAGCTCAGCTGTACGGCCTTACCTTTGGGTCCGCCCCAATCCCTCAGATGTCATCCTCCGTCCGCGTCGAACGGCAAGAGACGACGACCATCCTGACGCCGATCTTGGCCAACGTCACGACCGAGCTCCCCATAGTCACGGTGGAGTTCGGCGACGCGTTGCGGGCCGAACAAGCGTCACTGCACCGCGAAGTCGTGATTTGGCAGCGGTGGGTCCGGTACCTCGCGCTCGCTGCTATCGTCCTGCTCTCGCTCGCGTTCGGGACGATCGTTGCGGGGGCGATCGTTCCGCTCGCGGTCATCGCGATTTGCTACGCCGCGGTCGTCATGACCACGGCGGCGATCCTTCACCGCTCGCCATCACATCCGGCCGGGCGTTGGTTTCCGTCGCTCCTGTTGGCCGCCGATATCGCGACGCTCGCCGGCTTCTGCTTTCTCACGACGGCGCCGGAACAATTCCACCGCATCCTGCTGATCGGGTTTCTTTCGACGCAACTCAGCGTTTTTTACTTCGGGCGACGCCAAGCCATCCTCGCCGGCGCGCTTACGATGCTCGCCTACTTCGCGTTCACGCTCGTCGTGCCGCCCTTTATCTCCGGTCCGCCGCCCACGGCGCTCGTCGTCGCGTTCAACATCACGCTGTTCGCCATCGTCAGCGCGGTTCTCATCTATACCATCGGCAGCTTTCGCGAGCGGATGGACGCGCTTCGCATGTACTGCAAGCTCGTCGAGCGCGGCGAAGGCGCGACCGCACCAACGCTCGGCGTCGAGCGTTGGCCGGACGAGCTCACGCTGTTGGCGCGCAGCTTTCAATCCATGCACGCCCGCCTGGCGGAAGAGATTGGAAGCGATCCACTCACCGGGTGTTTGAATCGCCGCTCGATGGAAGCGCGCGTTCGCGCCGACTTGCGACAGGCACGCCGGCGCGGGTCAACGGTTGCCGTCGCGGCAATCGATCTCGATCACTTCAAACTGATCAACGATTCTCGCGGGCATCCGGTGGGAGACATCGTGCTGCAGCAGTTGTCCACGATCATGAAAGCGACCGTCCGCGATACCGACGCGGTCGCGCGATTCGGCGGCGACGAGTTCGTGATCGTTCTTCCCGACACGGGCTGGCAGGGCGCGCTGACATTCGCCGAGCGCCTCCGCCGCCGCGTGGACGACTTCACGTTTGGTCCCGCCGGAATGCCGATTAGCGTTACGGTTTCCGTAGGCGTTGCGCTTGCCCGCGGCACCGATCCGATTTCCACCGATATGTTGTTCAAAGACGCAGACTCCGCGCTGTACAAAGCAAAGACCGCAGGCCGCAATCAGGTATTCTCGTGACGAATGTGCAGTTGGTAACTCTTCGCGATCTCGAGGCTGCCGCTCGAGTATTGGCTCCCGTCGCCGTACGGACGCCGCTGTTGCCCGCTGACGCCGTGTCGGATCAGGTGGGCGGACCGGTGTGGATCAAACCCGAGATGCTGCAGCGAGGCGGCGCGTTCAAGTTCCGGGGCGCGTACAATTTTCTCTCGCTCATGGATCCCGCGCTCCGCGCTCGCGGGGTCATCGCGCCGTCGTCCGGCAATCACGCGCAGGCCGTCGCCCTCGCCGCGAAACTGTACGGCGTGCCGGCGGTGGTCGTGATGCCAACGACCGTCACTCCGGCCAAGCGCACCGGCGCCGAGCGGCTTGGCGCGCGCGTCGTGCTCGCCGGCAAGACGACCGCCGACCGGATGGCGCGCGCCGAAGAGTTGGTGCGTGAAGAGGGATTCACGCTCGTTCCGCCCTATGATCATCCGTGGATCATTGCGGGGCAGGGAACCGTGGGACTCGAGATCGCAGCCGATCTCCCGACGGCCGAGGCAGTGTTGGTTCCGGTCGGTGGCGGCGGATTCAGCGCCGGGCTCGCCGCGGCGATCAAGCTCATGTCGCCCAAAACGCGTGTCATCGGCGTCGAGCCGACCGGTGCGGCGAAGCTGAGCCAGGCGCGAGCGGCTGGTCATCCGGTCAAACTCGAGCACACCACTGGTCTCGCTGACGGCCTGCTCGCTGTGGAAATCGGTCATCTGACGTTCGCGCATCACCAGCAGTACATCGACGACGTCGTCACGGTCGACGACATCGCGCTTCGCCGTGCGATGCGATTGCTCATCGATCGACTCAAGCTCGTGGTGGAACCGAGTGGCGCGATCACAGTCGCTGCCCTGCTCGAGAACAAGTTCACGGTGCGCGGGCCGACCGTCGCTGTGTTGAGCGGCGGCAACATCGAGTGGGACGGACTTCGTGAGCTCCTCGGCGGGTGACGTCGGGTATGTCCTCGTGGCCGAGGCGGACCCCGCGACGGCGGGGACGCTTTCATGGCTGCTGCGCGAGCATGGCTATTTCGTCACAGCCGTGGCCGATCGCGAGCAGTTGTTCAACACGATCGCGCGGAACATTCCCGACCTGATCCTGCTCGACGGGGACGCCGTGCAGCAGGACGGCTCCATCCTCGGTCAGTTGCGAGGCGATCAACGGCTTCACGATGTTCGTGTCATCGTCACGGCACCGTGGGCCGCGATCGAAGACGGCGGAGCCGGATTGCCGTGGGGAGCGGACGACTGCGTGAGCAAGCCCTACCGCGTTCCGGAATTGCTGGGACGCGTGCGTACGCAGCTTCGCGCGAGCGGCCAGCTTCGTGCCGCGCGGCTGGCGCTCGAGGACGCGGCGGTGGAGCTCGAGCGCGCGCGCGGCGACGCAGCCAACAATCGCCGGCTCGTGGATATCCTGCACGAAGTGACGGGCGAAGTGTCGGCCGCGGAGATCTATCGAATTCTCGCGCGACGCGTGGCGCGGGCATTGGAGATCTCTCATTGCTCGGTGATCCTCGCGAAGTCAGGCGACGAGACGGGAAGTGTCGCTGCCGCGGCCGAAGACTCGACGATCGCCGACGTGGACGTGCGGCTCGACCAGTATCCGGAGATTGCCACGGCGCTCGAAACGGGACGACCGGTGTTGGTGGACGACGCGGCGACGCATCCATTGTTCGCGGGGATTCGAGAGGCGTGGGCGCGTGACAAGCACAGCGGAACCATTCAATCCGTTGCCACGATTCCGTTTCTCATCGATCGTTGGCGCTCGGGCGTTCTGTTCCTGCGAACGGACCATGGCGAGCGCCGGCTGGGAACCGAGGACGTCGATTTTGCCGACGTCGTCATCCGCGCTGCGGTGGCGTCGATTCGGCGGGCCCAGGCGTTGGAGATGACGCGGGCCGACAATCGACGGCTCGAGGCGCTCGCGACCACCGATCCGCTAACGCGTGTCCTCAACCGGCGTGCGTTGCTCGACCGGCTGAATGCCGAAGTCGATCGAGCGCGACGGTACAGCTCGGCACTGTCGCTTCTGCTGCTCGACGTCGATCATTTCAAATTGATCAATGACACGGCGGGGCACCTCGCCGGCGACGCGGTGCTTCGGCAGCTAGGGGCACTCCTCGAGGACGCGATGCGAAAGGCGGACGTTGTGGCGCGGTACGGCGGCGAGGAGTTTGTGGCGATTCTGCCCGAGACGTCGACCGAAGGCGGCGCGGCGTTCGCCGAGCGGCTTCGCGCGCACATTGCCGAACAAATTTTTGATGTCGGCACGGAAACGCCCGTACATTTGACGGTAAGCATTGGTATCGCCAGTTTTCCCTCCGCCCGCGTCTCAACGACCGAAGATTTGTTTGCCCGGGCCGATGAGGCGCTGTATCGCGCGAAGTCTGGCGGTCGTAACCAGGTGTGCACCTGATGAATCGTTGTCCGGCGTGCGGAACGACCTATCCTGACGATGCTCGGTTCTGCACGCGCGACGGCACGCGCCTGTTGACGCCCGCCGGCGACTTGGCGAGCACACCTGCGGTCGGATCTCCAATGGTGGCGCAGTCGAGTCCGATTCGACCGACTGCAACGCCGGCACGTGGCGACATGAGCGCACCGCTCACGCATTTCAACCTCGTCGGCAGAACGCTTCAGGGCCGCTACGAGATCGTCAAGAAGGTCGGTGAGGGCGGGATGTCGTTTGTCTATCTCGCCAATGATGTCGCGACGCGCGAGCGATACGCCATCAAGGTGTTGTCGGCGGCGTTGTCGCAGGACGCCAACGCCATGGCGCGTCTGCGCCGCGAGGCGAGTCTCGGCATGCGTCTCGCCCATCCAAACGTCTGTCACATCATCCGCCTTGGCGAGACGGAAGACGGCCTGGTGTATGTGGTGATGCCGTTCGTCGAGGGCGAAATTCTCGCCGATCGCACCAACCGTCGCGGGTCCCTTCCGCTCGACGAGGTATGCCGCCTCGTGCGAGACATGTCGCTCGGTCTGCACCTGGCGCACGACCTCAAGATCGTGCATCGCGATCTCAAGCCCGAGAACATCATGGTGTGCAAGGCCGCGGACGGATCCGACTACGCCGTGGTGATGGATTTCGGACTTGCTAAAGAACGCAAGGCCGGCGCGGAGCTGCAGAAGTTGACGGCAACCGGAATCATCCTTGGCACGCCGGAGTTCATGAGTCCCGAGCAACTGCGCGGAAAGCCGCTCGATGCGCGCACGGATATTTATTCGCTGGGACTGATGACGTACGAGATGCTCACGGGCAAGTTGCCGTTCCAGGGGCGCACGCAGCAGGAGATGATGATCGCGCGCCTGCGCAGCGATCCGACGCCGCTGCGAAAGACGAGGCCGGAGCTCGATCTGCCGGAAGGTGTGGAGCGCGTGCTTGCCAAGGCGTTGCAGCGGAATCCGGACGATCGTTATCAGACGACGATCGAGTTTTCCGATGCGTTCACTGTCGCCGGGCGCAACGGAGCCGGAGCGACCGGCGACGGCAGCCTGCTCGGAAAGCTCTTCGGCCGCTGACATGACGACGCGGAGGTACGCGCTCGCATGCGTCGCGGTGGTCGCATGCGCGTCTCAGCGAAGCGCGGCGCAACAGGTGAGGCCGTATCGTCCGGCATTCGATGTCTTGGATTACGCCATCGCCATCGATCTGCCGGACACCGGCGCGGCGATTCACGCCAACGCGCTGCTCAGCGTTGCGCGAACAGGGAAGTCCGACACGCTCGTGCTCGATCTGCTCGATCTCACTGTGAACAGCGTGACGGTCGACGGCCGTGCGGTGAAGTTCGCGCGCCGGCCAGCGACGATCGACATTCCTCTCCCGCGAAAGGGCGATCGCGCGACCTATCAAGTTGCAGTCGACTACGGTGGCGTGGTGACCGACGGGCTGATCGCTCACAGCGACAGCGCGGGACGCTGGACGTATTTCGGCGACAACTGGCCCAACCGCGCGCGACACTGGATTCCGAGCATTGACCACCCGAGCGACAAGGCGACCGTCACCTGGCGTGTCACAACGCTGCCGACTCGAACGGTGATCGCGAACGGAAAGCTCGTGTCGACGCGCGCCGTGCGCTCGTCGTCCGGCGCGGACCGTACGGAAACTGTGTGGCGCGAAACCCGTCCGATTCCCCCGTATCTCATGGTCATCGCCGCGGCGCCGCTCACCGTGTATGACTTGGGCGAAACCGCCTGCGGTCTCGCCGAGACACAACGCTGTGTGCCGCAAGCGGTATACACGGCTCCGGAGCAGCATGCATTCGCGCCGGGACCGTTCGCGCGCGCAAACGAAATCGTTCAGCTCTTCGCGCGACTCGTTGGGCCGTTTCCGTACGAGAAGCTCGACCATCTGCAGTCCTCGACACGATTTGGCGGAATGGAAAACGCCAGCGCGATTTTCTATGCCGACAACGGATTCCGTCGTTCGCCGGGAATGCGGGACAACATCGTCGCGCATGAAACCGCGCATCAATGGTTTGGCGACGCGGTGACCGAACGCGAATGGCCGCACGTGTGGCTGTCGGAGGGGTTCGCGACGTACTTCGCAACGTTGTGGACGCGCGCCGCGCGCGGAGACACCGCGTTTCGCGCCGACCTGGCCAACGTCCGCCGCACCGTGCTGGCCGATACCATCTCGGTGACACGCCGCCCGGTGATCGACACCATCGAGACGGACCTGCTCGCGCTGCTCAATCGCAACAGCTACGAGAAAGGCGGATTCGTTCTGCACATGTTGCGGACGGAAGTGGGCGAGCGCGCGTTCTTTGACGCGATCCGCGCGTATTACACCAAGCATCGGCATGGAACGGCACTCACCGATGATCTACGAGCGGAGATGGAGCGCGAGTCCAAACAACCACTCGGCTGGTTTTTTGATCAGTGGCTTCGTCGTCCCGGCTATCCCGAGGTTACTGCGCAGTGGTCGTACGACGCGACGACTCACGAAGTCGTTGTCGGCGTGACACAGGCAACGCGCTTTGGGGCGTTCGAGTTTCCCATCACGGTCGCGGCGATCGACTCGAGCGGCGTGGCGCACAGAAAGGTTGTTCGAATGCCCGCCATTGCCGGCAAATCGCAGGAGCTTCGTATTCCCGTGCCGGCCAAACCCGCTGCGGTCGTACTCGATCCCGACGTCGAGTTGCTCGCACGTTTCACGGTGGTCCCGCGATGAATCGCTCGCATCCGACCATTCGATGTTTCGTCGCGAGCGCGACATGCGCGGTGATCGCGTCCATCGCGCCTCTTTACCGCGTTGCGGCACAGGCGACTCGCGTTGCGGATTCCCTGTTGAACAGCGGCGCGCTCGACCGCGCCGAGTCGACGTACTATGCCGCGGCGCGCGTACGGCCACGCGATCCCGTTGCCCGTTGGGCGCTTGGGCGATATCTGGTGTCGCGCGGCGCACCGCGCGTTGGAGCAACGCTGTTCGAGGAAGCGCTACTGTTTGGCGGGGACAAGCCGCAAATCACCACCGATCTCGCGCCGGTCTATCTGTCGCTTGGCATGTACCACGAGTTGGCCGCGCTGTCGCCGACCATCTCCGCGGGCGAACGAGATCGGGCGCGTTGGCTCGAGGCGCACCCCACGCGGCTCGTCTCTCCCGATTCCATCCTCACGATTGGTTATAAGCGAAGTGTCGTGGCCGGCGAAATGGGCCGCGTTGCAATGCAGATCAACGGTCGGACAGTCGACGCCGTGATCAGCACCCGCGCGCAGGGCATCGTTGTTTCGGACACTGGTGCCATCGCGCGGAAGCTCCATCGCTTCGACGCGACAGACAACCGGCCGGCGTCGCGTGCGACGTCAACACCAGCCGTCGCTGACTCGATCACCGTGGGTCGCATCACATTCAGGAATTTCCCCGTCGCATCGCAATCGCTCGGCAACAAAATTCAAGCGGTCGTGGGGATCGACGTGTTTTTGCGCTTTGCGCCAACGTTCGATCCACGCGGCGAACGCGTCACGCTGCGTCTGGCCGGGACCGTGGCCACGCCATCGAGCGGCGTGGACTCCTACGCAACCTTGCTCTCGCCATCGGACCTACGAATTCTGCAAAATGGCGGCTGGATCTTGGCGGACAATCCGGCCATGGCGCGAACGCTCGCCGAACACCGTTGGACCCTCGATGCTCGGCGCGGCCGAATAGTCATCGAACGTTGAGCCGTCGCTAGCGGCCGGATCGGCGCAGTTCCACCATCAGACAACGATTCTGCACGACCATGATTCCCGCACGTGCCAAGCGTTCGGCGGCTTGGTCGTTTCGGATGCCAAGTTGCATCCAAACGGACTTTGGCCGCTTGGCCAGAATGTCGTCGACGTGTGGCGGGACATCATGGGAGCGGCGAAACACATTGACCATATCGATGTCGCCTGGTATTGCGGCGACGGTGCGATAGACGCGCTCACCGAGGATCTCGACGACATCCGGGTAGTAGACCGGAACGGGCACGATCTCGAATCCAGCACGCTGCGCGTATTCGGGCACGTAGTGCGCAGGCCGATCCGCCTCGACTTTGATGCCGAGGACGGCGATTCGCCGCGTGCCGTCGATCAGGCGACGAATGGCGTCGTCGTCGTCGAGGAGAAGGGAGCGCCAGCCGGCACGATCAGGGACGAGAGACGTTGGGATGAGAATCGAGGTCTGAACAGGTCTGCGGATGATAGGCCTGAGGATAATAGAAGCTATCAGACACCAGATCGCAGTTTCTAGCATCCTTCAGAGCCGCCATCCTATCATCCTGAGCCGCCCTCCTGAGTTAGCTTTCGACCCTATCCTACGTTCTCACGGAGACGCAATCGCATGCGGATGCTCGTTTTGGGTGCTGGTTTGCAGGGTTCGGCGTGTGCCTACGACCTGTTGCAAGACAAAGACGTCACAGAGGTTCGCCTCGCTGATATACACATCGGGCATCTGCCGGACTTCCTCGCCCCCTACTCCGGCCCGCGTTTGATTCCCACGCCGCTCGACGTTCGCGATCACGCCGCCGTGCTCAGCGTCATGAAACAGTGCGACGCCGTGATGAGCGCGATTCCGTACTACTTCAATTTCGATCTCGCGCGCCTCGCCGTCGAAGCCGGCGTGCACTTTTGCGACCTCGGCGGAAATACCGAGATCGTCTTCAAACAAAAAGAGCTCGACGCCGAGGCGAAACGGAAAAACATCACCATCGTGCCGGACTGCGGACTTGCGCCCGGCATGGTCAACATCCTGGCGGAGTACGGCATTCGTCAGCTCGACACCGTGGACTCGGTAAAGATCTTCGTCGGCGGACTTCCGCAGAATCCGGAACCGCCGCTCAACTACATGCTCGTGTACTCGCTCGAAGGGGCGCTCGACTACTACACCACGCTGTCGTGGGTCGTGCGCGACGGTAAGCGCACGCAAGTCAAAGCGCTGTCGGAGTGCGAGCCGGTGACGTTCGACGCACCGCTTGGAACGCTCGAGGCGTTTCACACCGCGGGCGGACTGTCCACCATGGCGTTCAGCTACGAGGGAAAGATTCCCACCATGGAGTACAAGACGCTCCGATATCCGGGGCACGCCGCGTTGATGCAAGACATCCGCGACATTGGGTTGCTCGACAACCAGCCCGTGGACGTGAAGGGAGTGAAGGTCATTCCGCGCGACGTGTTCATTGCCACAGTGGGCCCCAAGCTCACGAAGCCGAAAGGCCGCGATCTCGTCGCGCTACGCATCATCGTGACCGGAACCAAGGGCGGCAAGCCAGCGTCGCGGTCGTTCGATCTCGTGGACCGGTACGACGAACAAAACGACGTGAGCGCGATGATGCGAACGACCGGTTACTCGTTGTCCATTACCGGTCTGATGCAGGCTCGGCGACAGGTGTCGCCGGCCGGAGTCCACACGCCGGACGAGTGCATTCCCGCCGAGACCTACATCAGCGAACTGCGAAAGCGCGGGATCGACATCAAAGAATCCTAATCGTCGCGCGATGGCGGACTACTCGCGAACGAAGTCCGCCATCGTTGCGCCAATCTGATCCATCGCGGTCTTGGCGTTCCACCGATCGTTCCCGTTGTACATCAGTGAGAACGCTAGGACTTCGCCGTTTTTCGCCGTGACGTAGCCGCCAAGTGCCGCGACCGTGTTCGTGGTCCCGGTCTTCGCATGGAGATTGCCGCGCGCCGGGGTCCCTTTTGACCGCCGCTTGAGCGTTCCCGATTCGCCGTCGACCGGCAGAGCCGCGTGGAACACCGGGCCCCAGTCAGCTTGATGAACGTAGCCCAATAGCTGAACCATCGAGCGGGCCGTGACGTGATCCAAAAGCGACAATCCGCTGCCGTCGGCGACGTCCACGACGGTGGGCGCCGTCCCGACCTTCTTGCTCAGGAAGTCGCGCAAATGCGCGAGCCCTGTCTCCGCGGATCCCACCTGAGTCGCCGACCCACGCGCCGACGCACGAAACAACAGCTCGGCGAAGATGTTGATGCTCTCGCGATCCATCTCGCCGATGATCTGCGCGAGCGGCGGCGAGGAGATCGCCGCGACTTCGGTCGCCGTCGCGGGCGTTGGTCCAACGCGCGTCTGGCCCTCGACGGTCACACCGGCCTTCTGGAGCGATGCGCGGAGCGCGCCGGTGGTGAACATCGCCGGGTCGGCGACCACGAGCGAATACTTGAGCGGGCCAGAGTGCGCGCCGATCGAACCACGCACGGTAATGGTACCGTCACTGCGACGCGAGGCGCTGATGTGTCCGCCCGACCCACCCACCAGGCTCACCGACGCGTCGATGGGAATTGCGGTCGTCGCCGGCTCGAGCGTCACCGACGCTTTGCTGCCCGCTGGCTTCACGACCACCCAGACCAGATTTTCGTTCAACGACAGCGCCGACACGCGCGCCGCGTACGACGCGCCCAGATAGCTCGTCTTCCAACCGTCGGGAACGAGTTTTTCGTCGAATGCGGTCGCGTCGCCGATGATGTCGCCGCGAACGCGCTTGATACCGGCGGCAGCGATCTGCTTCGCGAGCAAGTCCATTGGTTCGTCGTCGTGCCAAAACCGCGCGCCGAGCGACGGATCGCCCACGCCGCGCAGATACAGGTTGCCGCTCAGCGAGCCGTCGGGTCCTACCGCTCCGTCGCGCAGCACGGGGGTACGAAACACGAAGTCCGGACCGAACCGGTCGAGCGCCACGGCTGACGTATACATCTTCATCGTCGACGCCGGCTGCATCATGGCGTCGGCGTTTTGCGCGAACAGCGTGTCGCCGCGCGTTAGCGAAACGATGATGGCGCCCCACGATCCGCTACGCGTGTGACTCGCCAGCATGGAACCGACGGCATCGGACAACGCGGTCGCGCCTCTGGTCGAGCTCCACATCGCACCCGACGGCTTTCGCGCCGCCGTCGACGTGATTGTCGATGGCGATTTCTTCGCCGATCGCTTGGGTCGCGGACCTGCGGATTGCGGCGCGCGAACGACGGGCGTTTCAGCTGAGGCGACGACCGCCTGAGCTGAACGGTACACGGCCGCGAACGCGGAATCGATATGCAGGCCGAGGAGGGACGCGACAACAAGCGCGGCGCTAACTGCGCGTCGAGTCGCGCTGGGAAGAGGCTGCTTCATATGGGTTGGAAGACGGGCAACAATGAGACCGAACGCGCCGCACGCGTTAGACCTTGAGGAAGATTCGCTTCTGGTACAACACGGAGAGAACCCCGAACCAGAAGAGGACGAACGTAACCGCAAAGGCTAACGAAGCATTCACGGGATCGAGCCAGGACGCGAACGCCGCTCGGTAGATGGCGGTTTCGAGCGGGATCGACTTGCCCTGATAGTTCACAGTGAAAATCGAGTAGATGCAGCGCGCCATGACGCCGGAGCCGACGAACGCGACCATCGGGTTCATGCCGTAGACGACAAACAGCTTGGTCCAGCCCTTTATCTGATGCACGTCCACGATCCACATGATCGTGGCGATCGCCACCGCGGCCATCCCGGCGGCGAACAGAACATACGAGCTCGTCCAGAGACTCTTGTTGATAGGAAACGACCAATTCCACATCAAACCGGTCATCATGCCGAGCGCTCCAACGGCGAACAAGCTATTCAGCCGCTCGCCCAACGGCCGTTTCGTGCCCAACCATTGCCCGGCGAGGTTGCCGAGCATCGCCGTCCCGATTGCCGGGATGGTCGAGAAGAGTCCTTCCGGGTCCCAGGTAACGCTGCTCACCCAGGTATGATTGCCCAGCCCGAAGCGCGACCAGTCGAGCAGCGTCCGATCCCACCAGGCGGACATCGTGCGTGAGGCGTCCCCGAGGACCAGCTGACCCATGGCGCCGCTGCCGGGAACGGGCAAGAGCGTCATGGCGAACCAATAGCCATAAAGGAGAACGGCGATCGTCACGACCTGTCGCTTCACGGTTTTTCCCTGGGCGAGCAGGCCGGCGATCATGTACGCGAGGCCGATCCGCTGCAGCACGCCCATGATACGCCAATGGTAAAGGCGGTCCACCACGCGCTGGAGGAATGTCGGATCCGCAATCCCGGTCACGTTTCCCCAGGTGAAATACGGGAAGCCGTTGACCATGAACCCGAACAGAAATATCAGAAGCCCGCGACGAATGATCTGCCGCCGGATCGCGCTCTCATCGTCGCCCCGCTCTCGGCGCGCGGCGAGGGAGAGGTGCGTCGTGACGCCGGCGATGAACAGAAAGAAGGGAAAGATCAGATCGGTCGGCGTCCATCCGTTCCACGTGGCGTGCTCGAGCGGTGGGTAGATCGCGCTCCATGTCCCGGGGTCGTTCACGAGCAGCATTCCGGCGACGGTCAGGCCGCGGAAGACGTCGAGCGACAGCAGGCGTTCCCGCTTTGGCGCGGACGAAGGTTTCGTCTCTGACGCCGCGCGGGACGGATATCGTTCGGGGGGCGAAAGCTCGTCGAGCTCAGTGGTCGAGCCGGGAATGGTCGTGCTCACATGAGCCATCCTGTGAGGGTGAGCGCTCTCTCGCGCGCGACGATCTGTCGGTGACCGCAGGCGCCCGATACTCAGACTACTATAGTACCGCCGAAGTATCGGAAAGGAGCCCCCCTCAGCGCCGTCACTTTTCCCCACCCAAAGCCCCGGGGGCCCGCAGCGTTTCACTACGTGCCGGTGAATCCTTACACGGCGCGCCAATCCACCTGGGCGCCCGCGCGGGATTCGACGCCATCGCGCTGCTGCCACTTGAAGAAAACGATCGAGATGATCGTGTAAAAGAACAGCCCGCCGGGGATCCACATGATCAGACCGCCCATGAGCTGGTCGTTCATCGGGGTGATCCCCCAGACGCGCGGCGCGCTGGCGTATTTGGGATAGAGCACGGTGTCGGCGTAGGCGATATAGACCGAGATGATCGCCATGGGGATGCTCATCAAGAACAGATAGAGCATCTGTCCCGGAAAGCTGAGTCGCGGAAGCTCCGGGAGCGGACTCAAAACGGGCCACCACATCACCACCGACGCCGCGAGGAACATCAGGTGTTGAACGATGTGTATCGGATGATGGGTGAGCGCGAAGTTGTACAACGGCGGGAGATGCCATCCCGCCACGACGACGTTGAAGATCGCGAAGCAATGCGTGGGCGCCGTGACCCATCGCGCCACCGGACCCACGCCGCGGATCGCGAGCAGCGGTCGAAGCAAAGCGGCCGGCGTCCCCATGATCATGAGCGGCGCGACCACCAGCGCCAACATCAAGTGTTGGATCATGTGCGCGCTGAACAGGTAGTCGTCGCTGAGATCGTGCAGCCACCCGTTCAGCGAGAAGAACATCAATGCGAGCGCGGCGTAATAGCAGGTCCGCTGTGCGCGAGTGGGGCGTGTCGCGCCCGTCGATGAGAGAGACTCACCGTGCGTCTGCGCTCCACGCGCCACGACCACCGCTGCCCGTTCGTACACGACCGCGAGTCCGAGAATTCCTATGACCGTGCTCGGATGCACGGTAAAACTCGTGAGGCTGAGTCGCGCGCCGGTGTGCAGCAGAGCGAGCGACAGCGCCATTAGTGCTTGCCGGAAAACTTCCCGAACAGGAAGAGCAGCGCGAGCAACGTGGACATCGCGATGATCAACGGACCGGTGAACAGGGCCTTGAAGAGCTTGTGGTCATACTTGAGGTGCATGTAGAAGAGCACGACGATCGCAAACTTCACCGCCGACATGATGAGCAGCACGGGCGCGAACAGCGGCGAATCTTTGAACGGCGTGTAATAGATCCACACCTCGACGACCGTGATCAGCGTCAGGATCACGGCCACCCATTTGTACTGCTTCCAGGTGGGATGCTCGTGCACCTCGCCCATCGCGTGGACGTCGATGTCGGGATTGGTATGTGTGAACGAATCGTGGTCAGCCATGATCGCTCCCGGCCTTACTTGATGAGGTAGACGAGCGTAAAGATCGCGATCCAGACCACGTCGACGAAGTGCCAGTACAGCGCTGAGATGTCGACGAGCAACGCGTCCTTGGGTTGCAGCCCGCGCTTGATGTCGATCGAGAGCAGCGTCAACAGCCAGAGCACGCCGGCGGTGACGTGCGCGCCGTGGAAGCCGGTGAGCGTGAAGAACGACGAGCCGAACAGGTTGGTTCTGATCGTCAGGCCTTCGTGCACGAACGACGTGAACTCATACGCCTGGCAGCCAAGGAACGTGGTGCCGAGAATCGCCGTCGTCAGAAGCCAAAACTTGGACGAGCCCAGAATTCCTTCGTAGCCCGGCTTGCCTCTGTTCTCGACCGCCGCCAACGCGAGCACCATGGCGAGCGACGACATCAGCAGCACGAACGTCGAGAACGACGTGACCGGAATGTTGAGGATCGGCTTGAGGGCCGTCACGCAGATCGGCGGGAGGCAGGCCTCGTGCGGGAACGGCCCCACGACGCTGCGTCCCTTGTAGATCAGATAGGTCGAGATGAGCGACGCGAACAGCATGCACTCGGACCCGATGAAGGCCCAGATCGCGATCTTGCGATGATCGAGCCCGGTGCTGGTCGGCGGATGCGCGTGACTTGCCACGGCGGAGGACATAGTCAGGAGAGTAGGATAGTAGGTCTCGGGATGGTAGAAGGTTCGACGTGGCAGCGGTCAGCTACGACCAGCGACGGACCAATCATCCGTGAGACTGTGTTAGTGATGGTGCGGTTCGAGTGGCGACGTCAGCCACGCGTACAGGAAGAACGTCATCGCCAAGGCCGACGCGATCACGCCGCCCACGGCCAGCTGCAGCTTGTCTTTGTGGATCAGGAGCAGCGACGCGAACATCGTCGTCATGAACAGCGCGACGAAGAGCGGCTTGATCGTTGGATAGGGCATTGGAATTCCGAGCTGCTCCGCCGTCTTGAGCGACACCTTGGTCGACGCCTGATGCGCGCTCGGATTGACGCCGCCTTCGGGCGTTCCGGCGCTCATGTGATCGTGGAACCCACCGACGCGTTTTCCGCCGAGCGAGACGTCGTTCCGCTCGTCGCCATGACGGCTGTGCGGAACGCTGGACGTCAGCTCGGGGGACTTGATGTCCCACAGCGGATAGCGCGACGTCACGGTGGGGATCGTCTCGAAGTTGTACTCCGGCGGCGGCGACGGGATCGACCATTCGAGCGACGGCGCGCCCCACGGATCGTTGCCGGCAATCTCGCCCTTTCGGCGGCTATGCCAGATGTTGTACAAGCCAATGAGACCGGCCAGCGCCTGAATGAATGCGCCGTACGTGCTCATTTGGTTGAAGATCTCCCAGCCCTGGCCCGCGTCGTACGTGTAGACGCGCCGCGGCATGCCGTAGAGACCGGACCAGTGCATCGGCATGAACGTGAGGTTGACGCCGATGAACGTGAGCCAGAACTGCCAGTTGCCGATCTTCTCGCTCAACATCCGCCCGGTGATCTTCGGGAAGTAGTAATAGATGCCGCCCGAGAGACCCATCATCGAGCCGGCGACGAGCACGTAGTGGAAGTGCGCCACGATAAAATACGTGTCCGTCTGTTGCAGATCGGCCGGCGGCGACGCGTGCATCACGCCGGAAATGCCGCCGATCGTGAACAGCGCCACCAGCGAGATCGCGTACTTCATCGCGACCGTGAAGCGCAGGTTGCCGCCCCACATGGTAAAGATCCAGTTGAAGATCTTCACCCCGGTCGGAATGGCGATGAGCATCGTCGTCACGGCGAACACCGAGTCGGCGATCGGACCCATGCCGACCGCGAACATGTGATGCGCCCACACGCCGAAGCCGAGGAAGGCGATGAGGATTCCAGAATACACCATGACCGGGTATCCGAAGATCGGCTTGCGCGAGAACGTCGGCAGAATCTCGGAGACCAAGCCGAACGCCGGCAGAATCAGGATGTACACCTCAGGATGTCCGAATACCCAGAACAAGTGCTGCCAGAGGAGCGGATCGGCGCCCGCGGTCATCGTGTAGAAGTTCGTGCCGAAGAAGCGGTCGAACTGCAGGAACACGAGCGCGATCGTGATGACGGGAAAGGCCAGCACGAGCAGGAACTGCACGACGAACGCCATCCACGTGAACATGGGCATGCGCATCAGGTTCATTCCCGGCGCGCGCATGTTGATGATCGTCGTGATGAAGTTGAACGCCGCGGCGAGCGACGACACGCCCAGGATCTGCAGGCCGAGCATCCAGAAGTCGATGTTCAAACCCTGCGAGTACGCCAGCGTCGTGAGCGGCGCGTAGCCGAACCATCCACCGTTCGGCGCCATGCCCACCAACCACGACGAGTTCATGAAGAGTGAACCGAACAGGTACACCCAGTAGCTGAACGCGTTGAGGCGGGGGAAGGCGACGTCGCGCGCGCCGATCTGCAACGGTATGAGGAAATTAAAAAACGCCGCCGACAGCGGCATGACGACGAGAAAGATCATCGTCGTCCCGTGCATCGTGAACAGCTGATTGAACACCTCGGCCGATACCACGTGGCCGTTCGGTCCCTTCAGCTGCAGGCGCATGATGAGCGCTTCGATCCCACCGACTCCGAACCACGCGAGTGCGGTGTACATGTAGAGCGCGCCGATCCGCTTATGGTCGACGGTCGTGAGCCAGCTCCAAATCCCGCTCTGGTAGCTTTCACCTGCGTGAGCGTATGACGGGCTGACGGCGGCGGTTGCCATTCGTCTGTGTCTCCGATTCAGCGGTTCGTTACTGCGTTACTTCAGCGACTGCAGATACGCCACGACGTCGGCGATCTGTTGATCGGTCAGGCCCTGCTTCATCGTCGTCTTGAGGATCGGGTCGAACTGATCCTTGCCGATCGTGTACATCGTGACGCCCGGCTTCATCACGCGTGCGTTCTTGATCCAGCGTGCGAGGTGCGGCCCATCGTTCGGAAAGAGACCGGCCGCAATCGTGGTACGTGTCGCGACGTGGGTCAGGTTTGGGCCAATGACGCCTTGCATCATCGGATTCCCCTTCACGCCGTGACAGGCGAGACAGCCGCCGGTGCTGATCACGATCTTGGCGCCGGCTGCCACATCGCCCTTGCCGAGCAGGCTGTCGTCGAAGTCGAGCCCGGCCGGAATCGGAGTCTGCGGAACCGCGTACGCCGGAACCTGATCTCGTGCGACGGAAACAAACCCGGCCTGCGTCACAGGAGCCACAGCTTTCTGCGCGCTATCAGTACCGGCAACCGTGGCAACCGTGGCGACCGGCTTGGGAGCAGCGGGATTCGCGGCGGCAGGCTTCGCACCGGCGGGAGCCGCTGCCGTCTGTCCCGGCGCCGGCGCTGCCGGCGCGGGCGCTGCCGATCCAACCGCCACCTCTTGCTGATGCTTGGCCCAGCTCTCGAAATCCGCCGGCGAAACCGTGAACGCCTTGAAGCGCATGTTCGCGTGACTGGTGCCGCAGTATTCGACACAGGCACCGTTCCACACGCTGGCGCCCGCCGAATCGGGCATGAACCACAAATAATTCGTGCGCTTGCCCGGCATCACGTCGCGCTTGCCGCTGAGCGACGGAATCCAGAACGAGTGGATGACGTCGGCCGAGTTGAGCTTGAAGTTCACCGTGCGGCCGAGCGGCAGATAGATCTCGTTCGCCGTGACGAACGAATACTGCGGGTAGCGGAACTCCCACCACCACTGGTGGCCGATCACTTCGATCTGTAGCGCGTCAGAACGCGCTTCTGCCTGCGTCTTGAAGATCGTGCGGACCGTCGGGACCGCGATCAGCATCAGGATGACCAGCGGAATCACCGTCCAGGCGATTTCCAGCGTGGTGTTGCCGTGCACATGCTCGGGCTCAGGCTGCCCGGGCCGTTTGCGGAACTTGATCAACGTCCAGACGAGAATGCCTTCGACGAAGATGAAGACCGCCGTACCGGCGTAAATCAGGATTTTGAAGAGATAGTCGACATCCCGATTGACATCGGTGCGCTGATGAAAAATCGAATCGGGATGATCCTGCCCACAAGCAGCAAGGAATGCCGCCAGGGCGACCGTCAGCGCGACCATACCCGCTTTGCGGGTACCCGGCCGGCGCAGGCGGGAGAGGAAAGGCATGCGGTGTCCCTTTAACCGGGCGTTCTGAGCGCGCTTAAAAACTGCGCTCGAGGCGATTGGTAAGAAGCAACGGGAACCTACCGGCTCCCGGGGGCCAAATCAAGCGATTCGCCCAGCGAGAAGTTCCTTTTGCCCAGCGGGTTACGCCACGAGTTTTCGCTCTCGAATTACACCACCGGTTACGCTTTTTTCGTCGCGCCCGAGCCGCCTCCGTTCGCGCCGCCGCCTGCCGGGCTTGATTCCTCTCTGATCGCGTGCCTGTCTTTCGTCTGCGTAAAGGCGATCTCGATCGCCTGCTTGAGATGCCCCATCCCCTCGCGCATCGTCCGCACGCGCATGCTCTCGCTCGCTCCTCTGCTCGCGGCAAGGTTGATCGCGAGCGCCTGATCCGCGATGAGCCCGAATTGTCCTTTCAGATTCGCCGCGAGCGACGGAAGGGTTCGCCGAAAATTCATGAGAAATTGCGTCGCGGGCTGGCCGTTCTTCACCGCGATCGCGTACTGCTCCACCAGTCCGTTCACCCGCTGGAGCAATAGCATCGCGTCGTCCAGCGTCTTGAGCTTTGCCGTGCCCGCGCCGTCCAGCTTGGGGCCTGCCATTATTTCACTCGCTCGAGTCGCGGATTTTCCTGGAGCCGGCGGCCCGCCTTGGCCTCGGCCTTTCCATTCACCTGCACAACGTCGGCCGTGAAATCGAAGTGGCCGTCGAACATCGCCGCGCCCACGCCGTATCCATCGATCGGCACGCCGACCTCCTCCAGGGCAAGGATGCGCGCAGCGTCGAACCCGCCCGACACAATGATCTTCACATCGCCGTATCCCTCGGCGTCCAGCGCGTTGCGCACGTTCCAGACGAGGGACGAATTGACGCCCGTGGGTTGGAACGCCCCCATCTGCGAGATCACCGACTTGTCCACCATGTTCTCCGACGTGTCGAGCCTCACGCCCCACAACCGGTCCTCGAGCGCGCGCGCGACATCGAGACTCGTTTTCACGCAGTCGTTGTCGTAGTCCACCACCGCGATCACATCCACACCTTCGATGACCTCGGCGAAACGCTTGGTGGCTTTCACGGTGTCGCCGCCGAACGCCGCAATGAGTGCGTGGGGAATCGTTCCGACCGCCTTGCCGCCGAACAACGACGCCTGCGCGTCGGTCGACACCATCTTCACGCCGCCCACCATCGCGCTGTAGCCATCACCCGGTTGCGACCAGAGCACCTCGTCCCGCGCCCCGAAAAACATCACCGGCTTCGACGTCGCGGCCTGGCAGATCAGCTTGGCGTTCGTGCAGATCTTGGTGCGCCGACCCAACGCGCCCACGCACAACGTCTCGAGGTGCGCGAATCCCTCGTATGGGCCTTCCACGGTCATCACCGTGTCCCAATTGTCGAAGTGATCGCCCTCGTAGAGTGCGTTCACGGTGAGGGCGTTCCAGTCGTCGGCGCACAGCTTGAGGATGGCGATCGCCTCGTCGATTCCACCTACCCAACCCTCGTGCTTGCCGGTGAACTGCATCAGCACCGACGGTGTCCGCTTGTCCTGGCGAAGGATTTCCCGCGCGCGCACGAAATAGGCGTCCGTGAAATGGCCCACCTTGATCTGTTCGACGGGCAGATTGAACGCTGCGGGGTCAAGTCGCTTTCGCCGGCGTGGGGGCATTGATTCCAGCTGTCAGCGTGTGCGATCGGCAATCAAAGAATTGGAACGGAGCTTCCCGCTGATCCGCCCGGCGAACTGCCGGGGGGCGCGGGGACGACGGCGCCGCCGATCATCGCCGCAGGGTCGAGCACGCGGTCGAGCTGCTCGCGCGTGAGCAGACCGCGCTTCATCACCACCTCGTAAACCCCCAGTCCGGTCTCCAGCGCCTCCTTGGCCACCGACGTAGCATGCTCGTAGCCAATGACTGGCACGAGCGCCGTGACGATGCCGATCGAATGCTCGACGAACTGGCGCATGCGCGACGGATTGGCCGTGATCCCGACCACGCAGCGCTCCCGCAGCACGATGCAGCCGTTCCGCAGGGTCTCGATACTCCGCAGCAGCCGATACGCAATCACCGGCTCGAACACGTTCAGCTGCAACTGCCCCGCCTCGGCCGCCATCGTCACCGTGACGTCGCCGCCGATCACGTCGAAGCACACCTGATTCACGACTTCGGGAATTACCGGATTTACTTTCCCGGGCATGATCGACGATCCCGGCTGCATCGCCGGCAGATTGATCTCGCCGAATCCGGCACGTGGTCCCGAGCTCAACAGACGGAGATCGTTACAGATCTTTGAAATCTTCACGGCGCAGCGCTTGAGCACGCCGGACAGCTGCACGAAGGATCCCGTGTCCGCGGTGGCCTCGACCAAATCGGGCGCCGTGATCAACGCCAGGCCCGTGATGCGCGACAGCTCGCGACACACGGTGGCCGCATAGCCGGGCGGCGCGTTGATGCCCGTGCCGATCGCCGTGGCGCCCATGTTGATTTCTCGTATGAGCGCCTGGGCTTCACCCAAACGATCCACGTCCTCGAGCATCGTATGGCCAAACGCCGTGAACTCCTGCCCCGACGTCATCGGAACGGCGTCTTGCAGCTGCGTGCGGCCCATCTTGATGAACCCGTTGAACTCTTTGCCCTTGTCGAGAAAAGCCTGCGCGAGCTCGCCCATCGCCGCTCGCAGCGACTCGATCGCGTGGTGCAGCGCGATCTTCACGGCGGTCGGATAGACGTCGTTCGTGGACTGGCTGAGATTCACGTGGTTGTTCGGATGAACGACCGCGTAGTCGCCGCGCTGCTTATCCATCAACTCGAGCGCGCGATTGGCAATGACCTCGTTCGCGTTCATGTTCGTCGACGTTCCAGCGCCGCCCTGGATCATGTCCACGACGAAATGCTCGTGATGCCGTCCCGCCCTCAGCTCCTGGGAGGCGCGCACGATCTGCTCGGCGACATTTGCATCGAGGAGACCGAGCTCGGCGTTTGCCAGGGCCGCCGCTTCCTTCACCGCCGCCAACGCTTCGATGAGGACCGGAAACTCGCGAATCGGCGTGCCCGTGATCGGAAAATTCTCCAATGCGCGGAGCGTTTGAACGCCGTACATCGCATCCTCAGGCACCTCGCGGTCGCCGAGGAGGTCGTGTTCGGTGCGGGTCCGCGCGCCGGTGAAGCCGAGCGTCCGCCCGTGGCCCACGAGCGTGGCGTCCGTCGCGGCCAGGCGTTGAGAGATCGAGCGTGCCGCGCGTCCGATCAGCGCCGCGTACAGGGCCGGGTGCTCTTTGAGCATCTCGTGCACCTGCTCACGCGTGATCACGTACGCTTCGGTCTTCTGCGTGGCCCGCGCGCTGGTGCCATGTGCGGTGTCGTCGAGCAGCAATCCTTCACCCACCGCTTGTCCGGCACCGAGCGTGACGAGGCGAACAGGCCGGCCCTTGTTTCCCTTTTCGATGGCCACGGCTCCGGAGAGCACGATAGCCATGAACTCGCGCGTCGAGCCCTCGTCGAACAGGACTTGGTCGCGTTCGTACGCGGTATGGGTGACGAGCTTGGCCAACTGGTGGAGGGCGGAGTCGGTGACGCCCTCGAGGAACTGTGCCTGGCGGAGCCGATCGCGAACGGCGGAGGCGGACATAGACTGGGGAAGATAATCGAGTATGATTAGCCCGTCTGCTTTCCCTCTACGAGCGGAGGCTCGATGTCCGTTTCTCGCCGCGATTTCCTCGGCGCCGGCGCAGCGGCTGCGGCCGGCCTGGCTCTGCCGAACCTTGCCAACGCGATGCCGCTCATCACGGTGCGCGACCGATCGGAGTTGGCGTCGCAAGCCTTTGCCGGGCGGCCAGTTATCATCTCCGCCGACAATGGGCTAGCTACCGACCAAAACGGCAAGCAGGGGATCAAGGTCGCGTGGGACATGCTCGCCAAGGGCGCCGATCCGCTCGACGCCATCGTCTCCGGCGTCCAGATCGTCGAGCTCAATCCGCACGATCAGAGCGTCGGCCTGGGCGGCCTGCCCAACGAGGAGGGCGTGGTCCAGCTCGACGCCAGCTGCATGCACGGACCGTCCAAGCGCGCCGGCGCGGTCGGGTGCCTGGAGGATATCGCCGAAGCGGCGGCGGTCGCCAAGGCGGTCATGGACCACACCGATCACATTTTTCTCGTCGGTGCCGGCGCCAAAAAGTTCGCCAAGGAAATGGGGTTCAAGGAGCAGAACCTCCTCACGGACCAGAGCCGCGCCGATTGGATGCGCTGGAAATCCAAGCTGAATGCAAGCGACAACTGGCTTGACCCCATCGATCCCCCGCCCGGAAAACGTCCCACGCCCAACGGCCCGTCGCGTCCCGACGAGTCGCTGTCGTCGGCGCACGTCTTCTACGATGCGAACGGCGTTCCGTACACGTATGGCACGATCAACATGAACGCCGTCACGGCTACCGGTGACATCGCATCGGTGACAACCACCAGCGGATTGTCGTGGAAAATCCCCGGACGCGTGGGCGACTCACCAATTCTCGGCGCCGGCCAATACTGCGACAACGACGTTGGCGCAGCGGGATCGACGGGCCGCGGTGAAGCCAACATCAAAGTCTGCGGGGCGTTCCTCGCCGTCGAGTTCATGCGGCAGGGAATGACGCCGGAGGCGGCGCTCATGAAAGTCATGGAGCGTGTCATCGCCATGACCGAAAAGCGCCTGCTGAACGACAAGGGCCGGCCGTACTTCCAACTGCAGTACTACGCGGTGAATAAAAAAGGCGAGTACGCCGGCGCGTGCGCCTACGAAGGCTCCGATTTCGCCGTCGCCGACGCCGGCGGCGCACGCAAGGAAAAGTGCGCGTACCTGTTCAAGGCGTCGGAACAACCGAAAGGCCCGATCAGCGGCAACATGTACAAGCCGTAGTCCGCGGCCGAGCGTCGCATGGCCGATCGCGCGCGAACAGACCTACCACGACTCGGGAATCGTCTTCGATTTGCCGCGGTGCAGGGCATTGCCGGAGTGACGTGACACGAACCATTCGCGCCGCCGCATGGATCGTGATTCTGGCGCTCGCGGCGTTTCAAGCCTACGCGCATCGCTACACCATCGGACCTGACGGCATCTCCTATCTGGATCTGAGCGACGCCGTGGTCAACGGTCGCTGGTCGCAGCTCGTCAATCTGTATTGGAGTCCGCTGTACCCGGCGCTGATCGGCCTCGCGCGCCTCGTCACGCATGCCTCGCCGGCGTCGGAAGTCGCGGTCGTTCACGCCGTGAACTTCGCGTCGTTCGTTGCCATGCTTGGCGCGTTTGAGTATATGCTCGTGAGCATATTATCATTGGCACGCCGAACGCGTCGGTCGATGCTCGCCGGCCCGTGGGGCCTCGCCGGCATCTATGTATTGTTCGCCTGCTTCGCGTTGACGATGATCCCCATGGAGCTCACGACACCCGATCTCCTCAGCGCGGCGGCGGTGTTCATCGCCCTTGGCGCGTTGCTCCGACTGCGCGACGGATCGGACAACGCCACGCGCCACGCCATCGCGCTCGGCGCAGCGCTCGGCGTTGGAGCGCTCGCCAAGTCGTTCATGGTGCCGTGGGCGCTGGTCTGTTTTGCGACGCTCGCGCTCGCGACGCGCTCGCGCGGACTTCGCGCCACGCGCATGAGCGTAGTTGTGTGGTTGCTGATTGTCGGACCCTGGACGGCCGTTCTCTCGAACGTCGCGAAACGCCTCACCTTTGGCGACACAGGCCGTTTGACCTACGCGTGGTACGTCAACGAGCAGGACGCTCCCTCGCTCGGCGGCGTTCCACTCGGCGCCCGCACCGCCCGTACCGAGCTCATTCTCCCCGGGGTCGGCATTGTCGGCGACGCTCCCGGCACCGATCCAATGTGGTACGATCCCGCTCGATGGAACGCGCCAATCGGCCCGCATTTACACATTGATCAGCAACTCAAAACGCTCACGGTGTTCGGGCGTTTTTATGTGCAGAATCTCACGCCGCTGCTGTTCATCGTGCTATTGATCGTCGTGGCCGCACCCGGCAGCCGACGCGCTGCATGGTGGAACGGCTGGGTGATATATGTTCCCGCGCTGGCCGGCGTCACGGCGTACGCCATGGTCATTGTCACGGCACGCTACATCATGCCGTTTCTGCTCGGCGCAACATTGGTTCTGCTCGCGACCCTTCCTCGGCCGCGGAGAATGCTGCCGCTGCTCGCGTTCGTCGGTGTGGTGATTCCGATAGCACTCGAGGCAATTAGTCCGGCGACCATTCTTGGTCTGGCGCTCGTCGCGAGCGTGATCGGCGGAATGGTTGTCGGGGTGCTGGTGCCGACGCGACGCCGAGCGCTTTGGGTGTTCGCCGTCGTCCTCGGCCTGGCGATCACCAGAGTTTTGCTTCCGCCATCCGCGCCAAGCGTGCTGCTCCTCGGCTCCGCACTCCTCGCTGCGCTGTTTTGGATCGCGGCGCGTGTCGCGATTCGCCGCGGACGCCCCGTGCAGTTTGCGCAACGCGCCGAGTTGTCGATGGGGTTGCTTCTCGCGCTCGTGCTGGTGTTGCGACTCGGCATTCGGTTGAAGCAAGACGTCGGAGCACTCGGTCGCGCGGGCGACGATGGGTGGGGCAACGTCCAGTGGAACATCGCGCGTGATTTAGCGACCCACGGAATCACCCCCGGCGCGCGCATCGCGCTCATTGGGCCGCACGCCGAGTCATATTGGGCGCGGACGGGCCGCCTCAAGATCGTGGCCGATGTGCCGCGCATCCGAACGGATGCATTCTGGGACCTGACGCCGGCGTCACGTGATTCACTCCTCGCCGAATTCGCCGCCGCAGGCGCAACCGTCGCGGTTGCGTCGGTGGGTCCCGTCTCCGGTGCTCCCGACGGAAGTTGGACGCCGGTGCGCTATCACGGTTGGATCAGGCGGTTGTCGCCAGCCATCCGGTAGACCGACTCCAAGCGCCCGATCGCTCGGTGTGAGCTGGTTTTGTACGCCACGGGCGCCGTCCAAATTATCCGGCCTTGGCAACCGGCCTGGGTTTCATGCGGTACGCCACGTCCGGCGGAATCTGCAGCGGCCCGCTCGTGCGCGGACTCGGAACCGGCACGACAATCTGGATTTGCTCGAGCCGAAGATTCGCCACGATCTTGTTGAGGCGATCCGCTGCGCCTGACAGCGTCGCGGCTGCCGCGGCGATCTGTTCGGTGCTTGCGCTCTGTTCCTCGCTCGACGCCGCCACTTCCTCCATGGCTGCCGCGAATGACTCCGTTCCCGACGCAAGGCTGTCGAGCTTGCCGCTCAGGTCGCGCGCGATGTCATTCGCTGCCGCGGATGCGTGCTGAATCGACGAGGTCCACCCGTCAGCCTCGGCAACCGCTTTTTCAATCTGGCCGAACGACCGCGATCCTTCCTCTGTAGCGCCGCGCACCGCGCGAACCGTCTCCACCGTGCGCTCGCTCGAGTTGCGAGACTGTTGAATACCGTGCAGCACGCCGCTCACCACGCGCTCCGTGCGCTCGGCGGCGTCGGACGACATTGCGGCGAGTCGTCGCACTTCTTCCGCTACGACGGCGAATCCATGACCGTGATCGCCCGCGCGCGCGGCCTCCATCGCCGCGTTGAGCGCGAGCAGCTTCGATTGGCGCGCCAACTTCTGTACGAGCGAGACGAACGTGCGAACTTCCTCCGACGCCTGGGCCAGGGAATCGATCGCCGTCGCGTTGGCCTCGACATCCGTGCTGAGTGCGGTCAGGGACCGCGAGCTGTCATCGAGCCTCGACCGGTTTTCCAGCGCGAGCGCGCGAAGCTGTGTGTTCCGCTCAACGCCTTCGCGTGCACCCGAGTCCAGCTGCGCCGCGACGCCCACGAGGTGCTCGGACGATCCGGCGAGCGTCTGGATGGTTTCCGCCATGACGTTTGCCTGCTGACTGAGATCCGCGGCCGTATGGGCGATTTCACCCGCCGACGCCGACATCTCTTCCGAGCTCGCCGTGATTTCCGCCGTCATGCTGCCGGTTTCCGACGCCGATTCATTGAGCGCACCCGCCAGGCGGCGCAACTCCAGGATCATCGCCGACACGGCGCGCGCCAAGCGGCCAATCTCGTCGTCTCCGCCAATCTCGTTCACCTGCATCGACAGATCGCCCGCCGCCACGGCCTCGGCAGCAATCGCGAGCTCCTGTGCCGGACGCGTGATCCGGCGCTCGATGAAGCGACCCGCGAACACCAGCGACGTCACGATCAGGATGAGCATGACCGCCAAACCGCCGATGAGCGACCAACGGACCACGCGATAGCCGCGCGATGCTTCGGTTTCGTTCATATGTGCAATCACACGCCAGCGGCCGGCGTTCGTCGTCACGACCGAGGCGCGCTGAAGCGTCGAATCGCTCGTGTAGAGGAACGCCGTCGAGGCCTCGTGCGCCGAGGCTGCGGCGAAGGCCGGGAAAAGCTTGAAGCGCGTGCTCGGCGCCGAGCTCGCGATCACCTTGCCGAGTGAATCGACCAGATCGACACGAAGTGAACCGCCGCGCGTGCTTCCCTGAACCAACACGGAATCCACGGCCGCGAGACCAAACTTCACTTTGACGACGCCGACCTTGGCGCCGCGATCGCGAATGACTCCCGCGAGCTCGACGACCGTGCGTTGCGTTGCGGCGTCGGCGGTTGCCTGGGCGGTCGTCAGCCCGTTGGCCCACGCTGTCTGCCACCAGCCTTCGTCACTCTGCACGAAATCCGACGAGGGCGATGTCGTCACCGCGTTGTAGCCGTATTCGTCGGTGACCATGACTTCCGCGATGTCGAGCTTCGACAGCAGATCGTTCAGGTAGCGCTTCGAGTCTTCGTCCACCTGCTGTGAGCGCGTCACCTTGAACAGCTGTTCGATTTCGGCGACCTGCATCTTCGGAAGGCCGCGCTGGCGTGCGGCCTCGGCGCCCTTGCGCGCGGCGAGAACGACAGACGGCGCTGAGGAGATCAGGTCGACCTGTCTCGTGCGTTCAGAGAGGACGCGTTCGACGAGCTGTTTGGAGAGCGATGCGGCATTGATGAGTCGCGCGTCTTCGTCGCCGGCCATCGCGCGGCGCAGCACGAGAAGTCCGGTGTAGGCGACCGCGCCAAGCACGATCGTCGCGAAGAGTCCCGCGACCACGACCAGGCGCCACCGAAGGGACCGACTCGACGCGTCTCGCGTCAGTCGCTCGCCGATCGAGAGGATGCTCGTACTGGGACGATCGTTCATCGGACGCTAGATTTCCCTGTTACAATGACAGAATCGATCCATCAAACGCCGGCCGAAGAATCGGCCGGATACGATCCTGCTGCCATCGAGCGCAAATGGCAGGAGCGTTGGGAAGCGCGTGGTACCAACCACACCGACCTCGTTGCCGGCGTGCGTCCGTTCTACGCGCTCATGATGTTTCCGTACCCATCGGCGGAGGGGCTGCACGTCGGTAACCTGTTCGCCTTCACGGGTAACGACATCTATGGACGATTCCAGCGCCTCCAAGGGCACACCGTGTTCGAGCCCCTGGGCTTCGACGCGTTCGGGATCCACTCCGAAAACTTCGCGCTGAAGGTTGGGACCCATCCCGCGGATCTCATCCCTAGAAACATCGACAACTTTCGGCGCCAGCTTAAGCGTTCTGGTCTAATGGTCGATTGGCGTCATGAGCTGTCGACGACCGATCCGGACTACTACCGCTGGACGCAGTGGCTCTTTTTAAAGCTCTACGAGCGAGGACTGGCCTACAAAAAGCGCGCGGCCGTCAACTGGTGCCCGAACGACAAAACCGTGCTCGCGAATGAGCAGGTTATCAACGGCGAATGCGAACGGTGCGGTGCCAAGGTTGAGCAGCGCTTCCTCGAGCAGTGGTTCTTCCGCATTACCGACTACGCGGGGCGTCTGCTCGCGAACCTCGATTGGCTCGATTGGTCAGAATCAACGATTCAGGCGCAGCGCAACTGGATCGGGCGGTCCGAGGGCGCCGAAATCACCTTCCGCGTTCAGGATCTCGAAGACCTGACCGGCGCGGCCACGATCGCGAGCGGGTTTACCGGTGAATTCTCGCCGCAACCGGTCGATATCCGCGTGTTTACCACGCGGCCGGATACGGTCTTTGGCGCCACGTACCTCGTGCTCGCACCGGAGCACCCGCTCGTCGACACGTTCACGACCGATGAGCATCGCGACGAAGTGGCCGCATACAAACGGCGCTCGGCCAAGCAGGACCTCGTATCGCGCAGAGTCAGCAAGGAGAAGACGGGCGTTTTCACTGGCTCGTTCGCCATCAATCCCGCGACACAGGCGCCCATCCCCATTTGGATCGCCGACTACGTGCTCATGGAGTACGGCACCGGCGCGATCATGGCCGTGCCCGCGCACGACGAGCGCGATTTCGAGTTTGCGAATGAATTCGACCTGCCGATCGTGCGCGTTGTTACCCCACACGGGTCGAACGACATGCGTCCGCCGGCCGAGGCGCCGTACCTCGAGACGGACAGTGTCCGCCTGGTGAACTCCGGCCGCTTCACGGGCCTGGGCATCGCGGACGGCAAGCAGCGTATCATCGAGTACCTGGCCGAGCATGGTCACGCCCGCGGCGTGGTGAACTACCGGCTCCACGACTGGTGCATCTCACGCCAGCGATACTGGGGCCCGCCCATCCCGATCATCTACTGCGACAAATGCGGTACGGTCCCGGTGCCCGAAAAGGATCTGCCGGTCGTGTTGCCGTACGTCGAGGATTTCAAGCCCGACGACACCGGAATCTCCCCGCTGGCACGCGTCGAGTCCTGGTATCGCGTTTCGTGCCCGACCTGCGGCGGCAATGCACGCCGGGAGACCGACGTCTCCGACACGTTCCTCGACAGCGCCTGGTATTTCCTGCGCTACCCCAGCACCGACTCCGAGAATGTCGCGTTCGATCCCGACATCACGAAGAAATGGCTGCCGGTCACGTCGTACATCGGCGGCAACGAACACGCGGTATTGCACCTCTTGTATTCGCGTTTCGTGACGATGGTGCTGCACGACGCGAAACAGGTCGACTTCGAGGAGCCGTTCACGCGCTTCCGTGCGCACGGCATGATCGTGCGCGACGGCGCCAAGATGTCGAAGAGCCGCGGCAACGTGGTGAACCCCGACGAGTACATCGAGCGGTGGGGCGCCGACACGTTTCGTACGTACCTGATGTTCCTCGGAGCGTACGAAGAGGGCGGCGATTTCCGCGATCAGTCCATCGCCGGAGTTCGGCGATTTCTCGATCGCCTGTGGTCTTCGGTCGAGCGGGCCACCGAGAGCGGCGCCCCCGACACGCAGGTCATACGCAAGCTGCACCAGACGATCAAGAAAGTATCCGGCGATCTCGCGGGGCTCAGCTACAACACGGCGATCGCCGCGATGATGGAATATCTCAACGTCGTGCGCCGCGGCGAGCGCCAGGCACACCGCGCCGAGGTCGAGCCGCTGGTGCAACTGGTCTCACCGTTCGCGCCGCACGTCGCCGAAGAGTTGTGGGAGCGGTTCGGCCACGCCGAGAGCATCTTCGACGCCGGCTGGCCTGCATTCGACGCATCGCTCGCCGCCGAGGAGATGGCGACGCTCGCCGTGCAGGTGGCTGGCAAGACGCGCGGCAGAGTTCAGGTCCCCGTGGGTGCTGATCAGGAGGCCGCCGTCGCCGCGGCGATGGCCGACCCAGGCATCGCCAAGTTCGTTGTGAGCACGCCGAAAAAAATTGTCTTCGTTCCCGGCCGCCTGCTGAACCTGGTGTTGTGACGACTGGCGCTGACGACTGGCGGTCTCGATACTCGGTTTCGTCCCTATTTATCCTACCATCCTATCATCCTATCATCCTGGCCTGACCACCATGGGCGCACCCGTCGTGTATTTCGAGATCACCGGTAAGAACGGCGCCAACCTGCAAGAGTTCTATAACGCCGTCTTCGGTTGGTCGATGACCGCGACCATGCCGGGGTATGCGCGAATTGGCGACGCCGGGGCGATCGCCGGCGGAATTCGCGAAGAAAAGGAGGCTGGCGCCGAGCGCGTCCTGTACGTGCAGGTACCCGAGCTGAAGGCGGCGCTCGCCACAATTGAAGCGGCCGGCGGCAAGACCATCATCCCGCCCACCAACGTGCCGGGCGTGGTGCACTTCGCGCTATTCGAAGACCCTCAAGGCAACCGAATGGGCCTCATCCAGCCCTGACCGGACCTACGCGATCATCTTCGCGATCCAGTCGCCAACGAAGTAGCCCACGGCCGCGACGCCGAGGCCCACGACGAACATGTCGAGACCCGACCGGAAGATGCTGCGCCCGGTGAACACCGATCGCGCTGCCCCTACGATCCAGTGCGACGCCATCGCGACGATGAACGACGTGACCACTGCCGTCTTCCCCGCCCAAAAGAGAAAGGGAGCGACCGGAATGAACGCCCCAATCGCCGTGGCCGTGCCGGTGACCCACGCTTCGCGCATTGGCGACATGTGCGGCTCACCAATCCCCAGCTCCTCCTGCACCTGCTCCTGAAGCATGCGCACGGGATCGGCCATCACTTCATTGGCGAGCGCCAGCGCCGGGCCCGCAGACATGCCCTTCGCCTCATAGATCAGCGCCAACTCGTCACGCTCGACCTCGGGCATGAGCGCGATCTCGTCACGCTCCATCGCGATCTCGTTGGCGTACACCTCCTGCTCGCTCTTGGCCGCGAGATATCCGCTCGATCCCATCGACAGCGCGTCGGCGATCAGTCCCGCGACGCCGGCGACAATGATCGCGTGCTGCTGTGACTGCGCGGCGGCGGCGCCGATCACGCCGGCAACGAGTCCGAAGTTCGCCGTCAGCCCGTCGTTGAATCCATACACGACGTTGCGCAAAAATCCGCCCGACTTGGCGCGGTGCCAGGGTTCGCCCGTCCGCCCGGAAATCGAGTTGAGCGTTGACGCATGCTCCGCCGACTCGCGCGCCAGCGTCAACGACTCGTTGGCACCTGGGACGCCGCGTCCCGTACGGCGGTGCATGTCGAGATATCCCTTGACCTCGCGGCCCTCCTCGGCCAGCAACATCGGCAGCAGGAACTTTGGGCCGAACACCTTGCCCAGCGCCGCGAGCAGGCGCGTTCGCGCGCTCGGACGGAACTCCCCGGGGTCGCGACCGTGGTCGCGCAACAAACCCGCCCACACCGTGACGTGCCTGTCCTCGACGTCCGCCAACCGGCGATACAAGTCCTTTTTCTTCGCGTCGGGCTCGGCATCGGAGAGCAGGCGGTAGAGATACGCCGCGTCGGCTTCGTCCTGCCAATGATGCTCGAAGGCGTGAAGATCGGGAGTGAGAGACTGAGCGGACATACTGTGAAGGTAAGGGCTCTGGTAAGCCGGCGGACAGGTCCGCGACGCAAAGCGCCAACAGACCGGTAAACCCTCGCTTCGCTGGCCGTGACTCAATCAGTGCACCCCAACGCATTCACGAGGTCCTATGAGATTTCCCGCACTATTGCCAACGGTCTTCGCGACGAGCGCCATGATGGCGTCGCTGCCGGCTCAGGAACCGCGCATTGTGCGCGTGGGACCGGAGACATTCGGTACCCCGTTCGGACGCGGCTTCGGCTATACGACGGCTGATGAGCCGCGCGCCATCATCGGCGTCAGCACCACCAGTGGCGCGACCTCCCGCGACACGCTCGGCGTCCTCGTCAGCACGGTACGAAGCGGAAGTCCGGCTGAGAAAGCCGGCATCGAAGAGGGCAACCGCATCGCGTCCATCAATGGCGTCAACCTCAAGCTCGCGACGCCGGATATCGGCGACGACCAGATGGCCGGCGTCATGGCCAGGCGTCTCTCGCGCGAGCTCGACCGGCTCAAGCCGGGCGACGAAGTCGATCTGCGCGTCTATTCTGGCGGCCAAAACAAAACGATGAAGATCAAGACGATCGCGCCCACGGATCTGTACACGACGCGCGCGCGACGCTCCGATGACGATCGCGCCACGCTCGGGCTGAACATTGCTGCGACGGGCAATTCGCGAGACACGCTCGGCGTATTCGTGATGGGCGTGGAGGACGGCAGCGCGGCAGCGAAAGCGGGCATTGAAGAAGGCAGTCGCATCGCGTCGATCAACGGCGTCGATGTGCGCGGCCGCCACTCTGCCGATGAGGACGACATCGTCTTCCGCACGTCGAACGTCAGCCGTCTCGAGCGCGAGGTGTCACGCCTCAAGCCGGGCGATGACGTGGACCTGCGCGTGTACTACAACGGGCAGTATCGCAACGTCAAAACCAAGGCCGGCCGAATGAGCGACCTGCCGAGGCATGGTCGCACGGTGCGCATCATGAGCGGCGACAACGTCATGTTTCCTCCCGTGTCGATGACCATCGACGGCGCCCGCATCGGCGACGAAGTCAGAAGGGCAATGGACGAAGCGCGCGTCGCCACGAGCGGCGCGCTGCAGGGAATGGGTCGCGCACTCGGCAGACTCGGGAACCGAGTCGACTGGTAGCGTTACACCGTTCAGAACAACGTAAGATCGGCACACCGGCTGGGTGGAGTGCCGACAGTACTGTATTGAAATTGTGCTAGGGCACGACGAGAAGAACGCACGATGGCGTCTCGCTTCGAGGGGGCAGCGTCGTTGAAATTCCAATTTTCAGAACGCTGGCCCCTCTACAGCGGATCACGGCGTGGGAACCGGGCGCAGAGCCGAGCCGTCCGTGGTGTATTCGGCAATGAACACTCGCTGCTTCACCGCTGGATCAAATAGCCGGCGCTTGATCTCCACGTAGCGCGGATCCGCGAAGAAGCGCTCCTTGTTCGACTGGCTGGGAAACTTCAGCACGAACGCTCGATTGATGTCGGCGCCGTTTTCGCTCTGCAGCGTGCGCGCGACGTCGAAGTCGTAGCGGAACGACCCACCCGCTTCTTCGAGCAGGGGCCGCATCTCCTTTCGATACTGGGCGTACGTCTCCTGGTCCGCCACCAGCAAACCCACCGTCATTTCGTATGACATCAGTTTCTCCTGTCTCCTAGCCTGAGTGTGTCGTGAAGTCGTTCGTCGTCTCGTGTCCGGCGGCTACCATTTGCCGGCGTGCGCGCCGCCGTCGACATGGATGATCTCGCCGTTCACGAACCCCGCCGTGTCCAGATAGAGCACCGCGCCCGCGATCTCGTTGACGGTCGCGAGGCGCTCGATCGGGTGCATCGTCTTGAGAAACCCATGCGATGCCGGCGCGTGCATCGGCGTGTCGACGATTCCGGGCGAAACGGCGTTGAAACGGATGCCATCCTTTGCGTGTTCGATCGCGAGCGCGCGCGTGGCGGCGTTGAGTCCGCCCTTGGTGAGAATCGAGAGCGCGGCCGGCACGCCGTTGACGGGCTGACTCGCAAACGATGTGGAAATGGTCACGACGTGTCCTGAGCCCTGCGCGCGCATCTGGCGAACCGCCGCCTGCGTGACGTGGAAGAATCCGGTGAGGTTGGTGGAGACGAGGCGCTGGAAGTCGTCCGTCGCGCTGTCGGTGAAGGGCTTCGCGATGAAGATGCCGGCGTTGTTCACGAGCAAGTCGACGGATCCAAAGCGGTCGACGGCGGTGCGGGTGAGGAGGGCGGCCGTCTCAGGATTGGCGACGTCGCCGTCGATGAGAACGAGATTCTTCGAGGGCTCGAGCGTGCCCGCTGCCGTCGCGCCGCGGGCGTTCGCGATGACGCGGTAGCCGTTGGCGAGGAGGGCATTCGTGATGCCGAGGCCGATGCCGCTCGATGCGCCGGTGACGATGGCGGTCTGTGTCGTGGTGCTCATGGTGGATGACTCACGTGGAGTGTCGGAAGGGTGTACTTCTGGTCTCGGTATCCTACGGTAACCAAGGGAGGAAATACAACTAGAGAACCACACGCTATTTGATTTCGTGGTAACCGAGTGGTAACCTTCCGTTACCATGATTCCTCGTCGCAAGAACAAGGTCGCCCCACCCGAGTGCCCGCTCACCGCCTGCCTCAAGATCATCGGCGGCGCGTGGACGCCGAACGTGGTGTGGTATCTCAAGGAACAGCCCCGCCGCTTCACAGAGCTCAAGTCGGATCTTGTCGGCGTGTCGGCCAAAACGCTCACGCAACGGCTCCGGAAGCTCGAGCGCGACGGCGTCGTCTACCGCAAGGTGATGCCCAGCTCACCGCCCACCGTCGAATACGGCCTGACCACGTTAGGCAGGCGGCTGGCCCCGGCCGTGGAGGCCATCGCGGAAGTCGGCCTCGAGCTGAAACGGCTTCGCGGACGCGCCTGAACCGCGCGCTGCAAGGAATGGGTCGCGCACTCGGCAGCCTCGGGAACCGAGTCGATTGGTAGCGTCTCAACCTTCGGAACAAAAGCGCGGCACACCGGTTGGGCGGTGTGCCGCGCTTTGTCTGTCGCGGTTGGCCGGCTGAGCTCTATTAGAACTCTACCTGCGCGCCGAGCTCCACGACCCGGTTTGGTGGAATCCCGAAAAACTCCGTCGCCGAGCGCGCGTTCCGCGACATCACCACGAACAGCCGCTTGCGCCACTTGGCCATGTGCGGCAGCACGACATCGTCCGGCGCGCGACGCGTCCCGGGTTTCTTTTCACCATCCGAGATGATGATGCGCTCGCGGCCCAGGTAGAACGTCGTTTCGTTCGCCTTTGCCTTGATGCCCGATTCGCGCGCCCACTGCAGAATCTCCGGTACGTTCGGCGATTCCATGAAGCCGTATCGAGCGGTGACGCGATAGAAGCCGTGTTCGAGCTTCTCGACGGACACACGCTCGTCTGCCTTGATCTCCGGAACCTCGTGCGTCACCACGGACATCAGAATCACCTGCTCGTGCAGCACCTTGTTGTGCTTGAGGTGATGCAGAAGCACCACCGGCACGCCGTCGTTCGACGACGTCATGAACACCGCCGTGCCGGGAACGCGAAGCGGCTTGCGTCGCGCGACGTCGCTGAGGAACAGGTCGAGCGGCAGTGCGCCGGCGTGCAGCGCCTGATTGAGCAGATTGCGTCCCTTCTTCCATGTGCTCATGAGCGTGAACACGCCGATGCCGATGACGATCGGCACCCAGCCGCCATTCTCGATCTTGATCACGTTCGCTGAAAACAACGTGAGATCGATGATGAGGAAAAGCGCCGTGATCGGCAGGACGTGCCCGAGCGACCAATTCCACCGTCCGCGCGCCACGACATAGAACAGGACCGACGTGATGGCCATCGTGCCCGTGACGGCGATGCCGTATGCTGCGCCCAGCGAGATCGACGAGCGAAAGATGAGCACCAGCATCAAACAGCCGATCATCAACAGGCGATTGACTTCCGGAATGAAAATCTGGCCGGCTTCGGTCTTGGACGTATGGATCACCGTGACGCGCGGAGAGTACCCGAGCTGAACGGCCTGCTGTGTCAGGGAGAAGGCGCCGGAAATGAGCGCTTGTGACGCAATGACCGCGGCGATCGTGGCCAGCGCGACGAGGGGCAGAAGCATGACGTGCGGCGCCAACAGGAAGAACGGGTTCGAGCGAGCGGACGGATCGCGCAGCAAAAGCGCGCCCTGTCCCAGGTAGTTCGTGAGCAGCGCCGGCAACACGAGCGCGAACCACGCGACGCGGATTGGCCGCTTTCCGAAATGACCCATGTCCGCATACAGCGCTTCGGCGCCCGTGACCGCGAGCACCACGGCGCCGAGCGTCAGAAACGCGACGTGGCGGTTCGCGGCGAAGAACGTGACTCCGTGCATCGGGTTGAGCGCGCCGAGAATGCGCGGCTCGTGTATGATCTCGACGGCGCCAAGGGCGGCGATCGTCACGAACCAGACGGCCATGATTGGTCCGAACATCGAGCCCACGCGTCGCGTCCCGAACCGCTGCATGGCGAACAGGCCGACCAGGACGACGACGGAGAACGCGACGATCAGGTTCTCCGAGATCGTTGTCGCGACGTTCAGGCCCTCCATGGCGCTGAGGACGGAGATGGCTGGCGTGATGATTCCATCGCCGTAGAGCAGGGCCGCCCCGAACAGGCCGAGGGTGATGAGCAGCATGCGGCGGCGTGAATTTTCCTTGCGCCGCTCTTGCTGCAGGATGAGCGCGAGCAGCGCCAGGATTCCGCCTTCACCGCGGTTGTCGGCGCGCATGATGAACACGATGTACTTCACGGCCACCACGAGCACGAGCAGCCAGACAATCAGCGAGAGAACGCCGTACACATTCTCCGTGGTCGGTTGAATGGCGAAGGCCTTCGACGTGAAGCATTGCTGCAGCGCGTACAACGGACTCGTGCCGATGTCGCCGTACACGATCCCGAGCGCGGTGAGCGACAGCAATCCCAGTCGCTTGCCGGTGGGATGCGCTTCGACGTGGTGTCGCTGCGGCAGCGCCACGTGAAAACCGCTGGTGTTGGTCGCACTTGGCGGAAGAACCCCCAGCGGAAGCGGCGGGGGTTCCGGGGTTGGCTGCGCCGCGGCGGGCGGAGGATCGCCCGCTGGTTCAGCGGCCGCACTGGTTGGCTTAACGCTCATATAAAAACTGCGGGCAGAACCCGCCTCTATCGCGTGTGGACGCGGAGCAGACGACCGCTTCCAACAATACGCAAAATGGGCCGCGGAAGGATTCCGCGACCCATCGATGAATCTAGCGCCTCCGCAGAGTCCGTCCAGCGGACTCGGAAGGGAACTGCTTGCACAACAAGTACTTCTTGGTGCAAGGGCCCGGGTGACCGTTCGGTCGATCGCCCTACTTGATCGTCGCCTCGATCTCGTCTGCGGCGCGTTGGATGATGTCTCGAATACGCTGGATTTTCTCTTTGTCACTTATGTGCGACGTTGCTGTCTTGTAAGTGGCGCGAGCAAGTCGCTGAAAGGACTGATTCAACTCCATCATCGGCGTGTCGGTAAATCCGGAAACGAACCGCGCGATCCGGTCAAAGATGTCGTTCACAGTCGTGCTGTGCTCGGCGAGGTGCTGACGACCCTCGTCCGTGATCTCGTAGATCTTCTTTCCGCCCTCCTCAGGAACGACGCGCGCGAACCCCAAATCCTCGAGCATGGTCAGCGTTGGGTATACGGTCCCCGGACTCGGCGCATACGAACCGCCGAAGCGGCTCTCGAGCTCCTTGATGATCTCGTAGCCATGTCGAGGCTTGTCTTCGAGAAGCCGCAGGATTACGTACTTGAGGTCGCCTTGCTCGAACAATCTGGCCGCGCGCCCACGCCAATGCGGACGACCGCGCGCCGGACCGCCGCCGCCACTCCAGTCACCAAACCCATCCCAGCCCCAACGGCCTCGGCGACCTGAACAGTCGCCGGTCTCAAAGCCGAAAACGAATGGCCCGAACATGTTAGCACTCTCCGATATATCTTGGTCGGGCGAAAAGATATATCTAACGTTATATCGGCGCAAGTCATTGGTTGGGCTTTGCGCACCAATATCGTGACTGGAAATTCGGTCCTTGCAAGAAACCGTCGGTGCGACGTGACTCGCCGTTCTAGCCCGTGAGCGCACCGTTCCCGGCCATTCTGGCCGCGGAAGCCAGCCATAGCGCCCACAAGAGGTCGGGCACGCCCGTTGCCTTCTGGACAGTCAGCCGGCGACGTGGTGAAGCCGGTGGACGCACTCATCAGGGAGGAAACATGTCGGACGACCTCGATCGAGACGGGCTGGAGAACCAAGCGAAAGGCGCCGCAAAACAGGCGAAAGGCAAGATCCAAAACGCAGTCGGCGGCCTGACCGGCGACACCAGCGAGCAAATCAAGGGCAAGGCGAAAGACATCGAAGGCAAGATTCAACGCAAGTTCGGTGAAGCCGAGAGCGACGCCAGCGACAAGTAGACGGCAAGCCGCGCTCTGAATCGATCGGGCGCCCGCGTTTCGACATCGTTTCGTAATCCACGCGTTACGCGGGCGTCACGCATCGATCAGAGTCTCCTCATCGACGCATTATTCTCTTCTCACGCCGCCGCAATCGGCGCGCAACTTCGCGGTGCTATCGTGCTCTGCAGTGAACGGGAGCGACCACACGATCCGCGGAGGATACCATGTTTGGACAACTGTTCGAGTCGCGCGCACGCCCCACTCGGCGCACGGGCGGCGCAGCGCTGAGCGTCGCCATGCACACGGCGATCATCGGCGCGGCAACCGCGCTTTCGACCCGGGGAGCTCCCGCCCCGCACGTGATCGTGGAGCGGGTTCCAGTGACGTTCGTAGCGCCGGTCACTCCCGTCGTCGTCCACACGCCGGTGCTGGTGAACACGCACGGGCTCGAGCTTCCTTCGAGACAGATCATCATCGCGCCCACGGTGACGCCGATCAGCCTTCCGCCGATCGAACCGTCGGTTGGCCTGTCGTTCGATTCGCTCGTGACGATCAGAACATCCGGATCGCCATCGCGAGGAACCGGTATCGGCCGCGCGCTCGACATTGGCGGCAGCGACGTTCCGAGCGGCGGGGCATGGACGGGCACCGAGCTGCTCATGCGCATCACGACGTCCGCCAAACCGCGCTATCCGGAATCGCTTCGCCAGGCGGCCATCGACGGACGAGTGGTCGTGCGATTCACGGTCGACACCGCCGGCCGCATTGACATGAGCAGCGTCGAAGTGCTCTCGTCGACGCACGATCTGTTTTCGAGATCGGTTCGAGACGCGCTGCCGCAATTCCGGTTCAAACCGTCAGAGCTGGCCGGCCGGCGCGTCCGTTCGTTGGCGGAGATGCCGTTCGAGTTCAAGGTCTCGCGCTGACCCGTTGCACGGGAATGCGCGAAGGATCTGTCCGCGCGTCACGCCGACAACGCGTGACAGGGACAGATCCTTTCGGTTGTCTTGATCGGTCGAGCGGGCGATGCGCCGGGTTATTCGTAACGAAGCGCCGTAATCGGATCGAGCGTTGCAGCACGCCGCGCCGGCCAGACGCCGAACGCCACACCCACGAACGCCGAGAAGGCGAATGCCATGACGATGGCCGCGCTCGAGATCTGCGTCGCAAATCCAGCGGTCTTGCTCATGATCAGCGCGCCCGCCGCGCCCATGCCGATTCCGATCACGCCGCCAAGCACGCAGAGCACGACGGCCTCGATGAGGAACTGCAGCAGGATGTTGAAGCGCGTCGCGCCTAGCGCCTTGCGAATGCCGATCTCACGCGTGCGTTCGGTGACGGAGACGAGCATGATGTTCATGATCCCGATGCCGCCGACGAGCAGCGACACCGCGGCTATACCGGCGAGCAAATAGGTCATGACCTGCGTCGTTTCCTGCGTGGTCGCCAGGATGTCGGACTGGTTGCGGATCTGGAAGTCGTCCGGGAATCCCTGACGGATCTTGTGTTGGCGACGAAGGACGCGCTGGATGTCTCCCATGGCCTCAGGAATCTTGTCCTCGCTCTCCGCGAGCGCACTGATCGACTGCAAACGATCCGACCCGTTGACGCGGAACCGCGCCGTCTGGATGGGCACGAGCACTTCGTCATCAGGATTCTGGAACGCGTTCGCCTGGCCTTTGGATGCCAAAACGCCGATGACGGTGAACTGCGTGCCGCGAATGCGCACGTTCTCGCCCACGAGTGCCTCGGGCGTGGTGATGCCGAGATTGTCGACGACGGCCGAGCCGAGGACGACCACACGCTGGCGCCCTTCGTCGTCGGCCGCGGTGAACATCTTGCCGGCCTTGAGCGTGTACTTGCGAACCTCGAGATAGTTCGGCGTGGTGCCAATGATCTGCGTGCTCGCGTTCTTGTTGCCGTACACGACCTGCTGCATCGAGCGCATTTCCGGCTGAACGGCGAGCAGGTTCGTCGCGCGCTCGTCGATGGCCTTGGCGTCGTCGATCACAAGGCGTTGCTGCGCGCCGGCGATGGCAATGCCGCCGCCGCCGCCGCGCTGCTGCCCGGGGCTCACCGTGAGCAGCGTGGTTCCGAGTGCGGCGATTCGATCCTTCACGGCTTGCTGCGCACCGGTGCCCAACGCCACCACCGCGATAACGGCGCCCACACCGATCACGATGCCGAGCATCGTGAGCAGCGACCGCAGTTTGTTCGCTCGCAGCGCGCCGAGGGCGACGCTGATGATTTCTCCGATTAGCATGTCATCAACCTCCGCGCCCGCCGCCGCCGCCGCCGCGCGCACCACCGCCACCAGCACCGCCCGGGCCTCCGGGGCCTGGGGTTGGCTGTCCGCCGAGCGGACTGGCGTTGGCGCGGGCACGGTCCTGCTGTTGGAGACGCTGAGCCTGTAGCGCGAGGGCGCCGAGCATTACGACGCGCTCACCTTCCTTGAGGCCGCTCTGTACTTCGGTGAAGTCCAGATTGCCCTGCCCGAGCTGAACGACGCGCGGATGGAAAATCGTCTTCGAGCTGTCAGAGACGAACACCAAGCCTGCGCGGGTGCGGGCGGGACGACCGTTCGCCTCCGGCGTGGGTGTCAGCGCTCCCTGACGTCCTGCGCCACGCGTGGTGCCGGACGCGCCCGCGGACTGGGTGGCGCGACCACTGCCCTGCTGACGACGCGCGCAGGCGCCTGCCGTGCGCTGGTCGAGGCTGATGGCGGTGTAGATGGCCTTCATCTGCTCGTTGATCGCCTGCATTTCCGGGCTGCCGCGGAATCCGCCACCACCGCCGCCGCCGCGCCGCTGAGTTGAATCGCCACCGGCAGCGCCCGCACCACCCGCACCACCGCGACGACGCTGGCCGCCGGCCGTATCGCCAGGTGCGCGATTGCCGCGACCGCCGCCGGCACTGCCTGCCGGACGCAGCGCCGTCATCTTGGCGCGAAGGTCGTCGAGCTGCTTCTTCTCTTTCGGATGCGCCTTGAGAACGTCGTCGATTTTTTTGCAATCGGCGTCAGTGACCTGCGGGCCGCCGAAGCCACCCTGTCCGCCCTGCGCACCGCCCTGCTGCGCCTGATCCGTGAGCGCCACCTCGCCGCCTGCGCTGCCACCGGCGCCACCAGGGCCAGCCGCGCCGCCAGCGGCTCCGCCGCGGCGTCCGCCGCCGGCGCCACCAGCGCCACCAGCGCCGTTGCGTCCACCACCAAAGCCGCCGCGATTGCCGCCCGTGTAGCCCTGCGCTTTGAGCTCGGCGTTCACCGTGTCGGCATTGAGGCCGAGCATGGCGCCCGTCGCAACCGCCTCGCGCGGATTCTTGATGGCGTCGTTCGGAATGGCCAGGACATCGTCGTGCTCATCGATCAGCACCGAGACGGTGCCGTTCATGCCGGGCTTGAGCAGCGCTTCGTGGTTCTCGAGGTTCACGAGCACCGGGAACATCGTGACGTTTTGCTGGACCACGGCCTGCGGCTCGATCTTTTCCACCACGCCGCTGAAGCGGCGATCGGGATACGCATCGACCGTCACGTTGGCCGGCTCGCCGGGATGGACATTGCCGATGTCCGTCTCGTTGAACAGCGCGCGAATACGGACGACGCCGAGGTCGGCCATCTTCACGATGGTCGTGCCGCCGCTCACCGAGTTGGTGGCCGAGGCGATGACGGTACCGATGGACACGGTCTTGTCGATGATCGTGCCGTCGGCCGGCGCCTTCACCGTGGCGTCTTCGAGTGCCTGCTTGTTGATGTCGAGATTCGCTTTGGCGTTGACGACGCCGGCATTCGCGTTCTCATAATCGACGGCGACTTTCTCGAATTCTTGCGGCGTGATGACCCGCGCCTTGAACATTTCCTCATTACGCTTCTTGTCACTCGCGGCCACGGAGAGCTTCGTCTCGGCGGCGTCGAGCTGGGCCTTGGCCTGGTCGTAGCGGTTCTGCACGTCGCGCGTGTCGATCTGCACGATGAGGTTGCCCGGGGTGACGTGGGTTCCCGTCTCCACCGGCATTTCCGTGATGACGCCCGACGCCTTGGACTTCACTTCGATGATGGCGATCGGCTCGATCACGCCGTTGGCCTGTGCGTCGATGATGATGTCGCGACGCGTAACGGTGGCGATCTGCACCGTCGGCGCTTGGACCTTCTTGGCGCAAGCGGTGGCGGCGATGACGAGCAGGGCCGCTCCGAGATATCGGTTCACGTGAGTCTGTCTCCTGAAATCGGCCAGGGATGAGCGGCCGCGGACTGGTAAGCCTGTCTGTACAGTTTACGCGGGGCGGGAGGGAAATGCTGGGGGCCCGGCGGACCGGGCGGAGGGACCATCCCTGTCGGGAAGGTGACAGGGCACCGGGGTTCTTCGATGTAAAAAACGGAGGCGGGAGGAAGTGCTCCGGCCCCCGTTTTTTCGCGGCGCGGGCCGCTACGCGATCAGGGGAGATCGCGGCCGATGAATGCTTCGATCTGCGCGCGCGCGTTCCGGTAGTCGAGGCGCGTCTGAATCAGCTGCTGGCGCGCGGTGATCAGATTCGACTGCGACGTGAGCAGGTCCACCAGCGTGCCTGCGCCGAGCGCATAGCGCTGTTGGTTGACGCGCAGCGCTTCTTCGCTCGCCGTGATGTTGATCTGTTGCACGCGCATTTTCTCTTCGTCGTTCCGGAGCAGTCCGATCTGCGTGATGATCGTCTGCTGCGCCATCAACTTCTGATTCTTGATCTGGGCCTGCGCGTTCTCGGCGTTGATCTGCGAGGTGGCCACCGTGTTCTCGCGCTGGTAGCCGTTGAAGATCGGATAGCTCAGGCTCAACGCGAGCGCTCTGCTGTAGGGGAACGGATCGGCGCCAATGCCGTACGCGCTCGTTCCGTTGCCGCCGTAGTTGAAGCTGGCGCTCACCGTCGGGAGGTACGCGGACTTTGCTGACCGCTGCGCGGCGTTGGCGGAGTTCAGCTGCGCTTGAAATTGCCGAATGACCGGCCCGTCGAGCGCCCACGTCATGAGGCTGGCGCTGTCGATCGTGGTGTGCGGCAGGTCCACTGTGTCGGCGGGAATAGCCGTCACGAGATATGGGGTCGCGACGAGCGTGGTGAGCGATGCACTCGCGGCGCGAAGGCTCTGCTGCGCATTCAAGATGTTCACCTGCGCGTTGCCCACGCCGACGACGCTGTTGAGCGAATCGACGACCGGCGCGGCGCCGGCGTTGACCTTGGCGATCGACACGGCCAACTGCTGGTTGGCCAGCTCGAGCTGCGCGCGCGCCGCGGCTTCGGCTTCCTTGGCCGCGAGAATCGAGTTGTACTGCTGCTTCACTTGGAACGAGATGTTGAAATCCGACGAGATCAAACCCGCTTCCGCGGCGGCGACATCCGCCTGACGCGCGCGAACGTCGGCGAACGACTTGCCCCCGTCGAACAGGGTCTGCCGAAGACTCAACTGCGTGGAATACGTCCACGCGGCGTTGTAGTCGACCAACGTTCCGCTCTGACCGAGACGCTGTCCCGTGCTCTTGCTCTGATTGAGCGACGTGCTGACCGTGGGAAAGAGCTGCGCCCGGGCGGACCGGATCTGCAGGTTCGCGGTCCGCACGCCGTTGGCGCCGGTGACCCCCGCAACGTTGTTCTCCTTGGCCAGGCGCAGCGCCTCGGCGAGGGAGATGGGCTTGAAGGTGGCAGAATCGTTCATCTGCTGCGCGCCCAGTATGGCGGGCACCGCACACAGCGCGATCAGTTTGGTAAACATTGCCGCTTCGGCTCCTTGGCTCGCTCGGCGTCGCGTCGGGTGTCCATTTCTTTCCGACGCGTTTCGAGCTTTGTCAATTGGTCTTTCGTGAACACTGAATTGGACTGTGCTCTGAAGCGCGCACGGACCGACTTCAGAACGGAATCGTGTGGTGCGATGATCGCGTTGACGGTACAGGATTGCTGGAACGCCAGCGAGTCGAGCGTGGCGCGCTGCTGCGCGGTGAGCCCGAGGTCATCATAAAACCTTGAACGCGGGCCGAACTGCGCCGCGAACTTCTCGTGACCGATGTAGCGGTCGGCGGAAAATCCGAGGGCGCCGCCGACCAGCACGGCGCCGAGCAGGAACATCAGCGCTGTTTGTTTTGAGCGCTGCATGACGGCTCCTGGTTGGTGCAACCAAATAGGTAACGAATTCGAGCTTCGCGATCGTTGTCGAGCCCGGGCCGGATGGCCGTGGAGATCGGCAAGTTGGGCGACGTCAACATGCTGTCCATGGCGATGTCGCCTTCAGACTGGTGCGCCCGGAACATCGCAACGCCCGCGGAGAGCAACAGCACCGCCGCCGCCGCCACGGCCGGCCGCACCCATCGATCGAGCTCCGTCCACCAACCCAACTCGACATCGGCCACGCGCGCCATGATGCGAGCTTCCAACTCGTTCCAATAGGCATCGCCCGCGGGCGCTGCGTATAACGAGCGCAATCCGCGCCCCATTTCATCGTCGTCGTCTGGATACAGCCGAATCTCAGTCATAAATCGCTCCGAACATCCTTCAACAAACGGCGGAGAGCTGCGCGAGCATGATGCAGATCCGATCGGGCCGTGCCCTCCGGGATACCCAGCATCTCGCCGATTTCTCCATGTGTAAATCCTTCAACATCGTGCAACACGATGACCGATCGCTGCCGGTCGGTCAACTTGGTCAGCGCCAGGTTCAGGCGCCGCCGCAGCTCGTCCGATTCACCCGGATCGCGGAACGGAAGGGCAATTGTCTCCGGCAGCTCGTCCGCGTCGCGAACCTTCCGCCGCCGCACCAGGTCCAACGACGCATTGGCCATGATGCGGTATAGCCACGCGCCGAACGGCTGATCCGGAAGAAAGCGGTCGAGCGCCTTGAAGGCGTGGAGGAACCCCTCCTGAACCGCATCTTCCGCGTCCTCGTGCGTGAGCACGATGGCGCGACACACGGCATAGGCTCGACGCTGATGCAGCCGCACGAGCGCAGCGAATGCTTCGCTGTCTCCGCGCTGCGCCGCGATTACAAGCGGCCGCTCATCCGGCTTGCCGTTAGTGTACGACGACATGCCGTACGGCAGTTCGATTGTGATCGCAGCGGTCATCGAGCCTGGGCCGGTGTCCACTCTGAGTAACGGATGACCCTCGGCGAACGTTGATGGTCAGCGGGCCGGCTCCGCGCCGGCGGACGCCGCCGTTGGTTGGCTCGTTGGTTGGCTCGTTGGTGGGGTCCCCGACAGCCCAATTGCCTCGGCGACGCGCGCCATCGCGTCTATCACAAATTGAACATGACGCTCCAGATCAACGCCCAATTCCTGAGCGCCGAGCAGCACGTCGTCACGATTCACGCCGCGGGCGAATTCTTTTTTCTTCATCTTCTTGAGCACCGACTGCGCGTCAACGTCGTGGATGCTCTTGGTCGGCTTCACCAACGCCGTCGCCGTGATCAACCCGGACAGCTCGTCCACCGCAAACAACGTTTGCGCCATTCGCGTCTCGCGCGCAACGTTGCAGTAGGTGGCATGACCCAGAATCGCCTGAAGAATGTCTTCCGGCCATCCAAGTTCGCGAAGAATCCGAACCCCGCCGCCGGGATGCTCGTCGGTCGCTGAATGCGCCGCGTTAGGATAGCGCTCGTAGTCGAAGTCGTGAATCAGACCCGCAATCCCCCAACGCTCTGGATCTTCACCATAGTGCTCGGCGTAGGCGCGCATGGCAGCCTCGACCGAGAACATGTGCTTCCGCAACGACTCGCTCGCCGTGTACTCCTGCATCAACGCCAGGGCCGCAGCCCGCGTGGGCAAAGTTTCTGGAGGCATCTACCCAATATACCAGTCCCGGCTCACTCGTCCGATCGGAATGCCGATCGACGGCGAGCCGACCAACACTACTCTACGACGACCGCAGCGACCGGAACGGCCAGGGCGGCCAGTGCGATGATCTCGTCGGACACGGACGCCAGCGTCCGCAAATCGAACGGCTTGAGAAGCACCCGGCAGGAAGTCTCGGCGACGAACGCCGCCACGGCCGGCGATTCGGCCTCGCCGGTACAAAACAGCAGGCGGTCGAGCAACTCCGGGCGAACCTCTCGGAGCGCCGCGTGCAACTCGATCCCCGAAACGCGGGGCATTTTGACGTCGGAGACAACCAGGTCGTACGACTCGCCCGCTGAGATCAGCCGGTCCGACGCCTGCGCCCCATCCTCGGCCTCCGTCACGTTCCACCCACGCCGGCCATAGAAACGCGACAATGCTTGGCGAATCGTCACTTCGTCATCGACGATCAGAACGCGCCGCAGAGGCACCGCGACGGGCGCCGGGTCCGACTCGTCAGCCGGGGCCGTGACTGCCGACCGCGCTGGCATGGGGAGCCGGACGGTGAATCTGGCGCCCGGCCCTTCAGGCGTATCGCGATTTTCAGCGATCAACGTCCCTCCATGCTGCTGAACGACGCCGAGCGACACCGACAGGCCGAGACCAGTGCCCTGGCCCATGGGCTTCGTTGTAAAGAAGGGTTCGAAGATCCGGGGAAGAACATCGGCGGGAATCCCGCGACCATCATCGGTGACCTCGACGACAAAGTACCGGGCTTCCTGGCTTGCCGTCACGCGAACGCTTCCTCCTGGTCCGGCGGCCTGTGCACCGTTGATCACGAGATTGGTAATCACCTGCTCGATCCCGGCGCGTTCCACGTGAATCAGGGGACTCGACGGCGGGCTCTCGAGATGGAGCGTGACCCCCAACTCGCCGAGCTGCGGTTGCAACGTCCGCGCGATTTGCTCGAGGAATTTGTCCGACTCCACTGGCTCCCGAATGACCTCGCGCGAGCGGACGAACGACAGCAGATCGCGGACGATCGCGCGTGACCTCCGCGCCTGTTGCGCAATGATGGCGAGGGCCTCGCGCTCCTCGGAGCGTCGTTCGCTCACGAGGAGATCTTCCGCGAAAAGCAGAATGGCCGACAGTGGATTGTTGAGCTCATGTGCCACACCCGAAACCAGCTGGCCGAGCGCGGCGAGCTTCTCGGCTTGCAGCAGCGCTCGTTCGGTGGCGCGCATGTGCGTCACGTCTTCGACGTAGCCGTCGAGGTATTTGATGCGCCCCGAATGTGACCGCTCGCCGTAGACCCAGATTCTCGCGATGATCACCTCGCCGTCCTTCCGGCGCCACGAGGTTTCGACCGGCACACCATATGGCCGCGACTCGAATTCGGCGAGCAGCCGTGCGCGCTCGGCCGGGTCCTGATAGAGCATTCCGATGTTCGATGCAAAGAGCTCGTGCTCAGAGAATCCGACAATGCGGCAAAGCGCCGGATTCACCGTAACGAACTCACCGGTGGACGTCACGCGATAGATGCCGTACGGCGAATTGTCGACCACCGACCGATAGCGCTCGTCGCCGTCGGCCGGGATGGCCGGCGTCACGCCTGCGGGGCCAATGCGCGAGCGAAGTGCCGTGAAGATCGAGCGCTTAACGGGAGCTCGGTTTTGTGGATCGGGCGGGGAGCGGTGTGCTGGCACGAGTCCGCAGGAATGGGAACAGCAGACAGAACCGTTCAGGCCTTTTAGACGATCCGTGGCCGACGTAGGATACCAGCGATGTCCCACCTGCGATCGATTTCCCTCAAAGCTCCGTCAGCCGAGTCGTTGGCGCGCTTTCCGTTCAGTGTTCCGATCATTCGGCACCTCGAGCAGCTCGACGTGGGCGTTCCGGTCACCTTTCTCGTTGGCGAGAACGGATCGGGGAAGTCCACGCTTTTGGAAGGGATCGCGCTGGCCGCGAACCTCCCGACCGTGGGGAGCGAAAGCGTGGATCGCGACGCGTCGCTGGCAGCTCAGCGAACCCTTGCCAAGGCGCTGCGGCTGGTTTGGAATCGGAGGGTGCGGCGCGGGTTCTTTCTGCGCGCCGAAGATTTTTTTGGATTCACAAAGGCGCTCGGGAAGCTTCGTACAGAACTGCTGGAGCGACTCGGGGAACTGGAAGGGGAGTACGCCGATCGATCCGCGTGGGCCAAGGGCCTCGCGGCCGGACCGTCGAAGGCATCGCTCGCCGAGTTGGAGCGGCGCTACGGCGTCAACCTCGACGAGAACTCCCACGGCCAGAGCTTTCTCAAGCTCTTTCAGGCGCGATTCGTCCCGGGCGGGCTGTACTTACTGGATGAACCCGAGGCGCCACTGTCGCCTCAGAGCCAGCTCGCGCTGATCGCGATGATCGGTGACATGATCAAGCAGGACGCCCAGTTCATCATTGCAACGCATTCGCCGATTCTGCTCGGCTTTCCGAACGCCACGATCTACAACTGTGACCGCGTGCCCATTGAGCGAGCGAAATTCGAGGAGCTCGACCACGTTGTGATCACGCGAGACTTTCTCAATGCACCGGAGAGGTACCTCCGGCACTTGTGAGACGGGCGGCCAGCTACTTCGTGGCTTCGGGCGCGGCCTTCTCGTGCGCGTATTTAGCGTTGGTCAACGACACGATGGTGCGCATGATGCCGAACAGCACGATGGCGCCGATGATGAGCCCGAGGAACGCGGCTTTGGCATCGGTGCCCTGTGCGGGAGTGGTGTGCTGATCGTGAGCCATGGGGATTTTGAGAGAGGGCGGGTGATCAGACTACCCGTACCGAATTCATCACGTCGTTCGGGCCAATGCTCTGCATGACGTCCAGTCCAGTCGTAATCTGTCCGAATACCGTGTGCACGCCGTTGAGGTGCTTCGTGTTCTTTTCGCTCAAGACCATGAAGAACTGACTGCCGCCAGTGTCCCGTCCGGCGTGGGCCATGGAGAGCGCGCCGACGTCGTGCTTCCGCGGATTTCCGGCGGTTTCGCACTTGATCTTGAAGCCGGGACCGCCGGTGCCGATCCGCGGGTCGCCTGCGGGGAGGTCGCGCGATAACGGATCTCCGCCCTGAACGACGAAGTCGGAGATGACGCGATGGAATTTCACGCCGTCGTAAAAATTACTGTTCGCGAGCTTCTCGAAGTTGGCGACCGTGTTCGGCGCGTCCCCATCGTACAGCTCGGCGACGATCGTCCCTTTGTTGGTTTCGAAGGTGGCTGTTTTTGGCATGCGGTGAAACTAGGCCGACGCGCGGCGAGGCGGTAGTAAGCCACCGCCGCCGCCCGAAAACTGCGACCTAGTCCTTTGCCGGTTGCGCGAACACCACCATGTGTCCGCCCGCTTCGTTGACGCCCACTTCATCCATTCCGTAGAACGTCCGGCGCCGAGCCAAAGTGATGGGGACTCCGGCGAGCCTTTTCTCGATGTCGTCGAGGTCGCTGACCTCGATGAACAAGCCCACTGACGTGCCCTTGGCGCGCGGATGCGGATGCCCCATGTCCTTCTCGACGCTGGCCCACGTCTGATACATCACCTCGACACCGTCCTTGGCGAGGAGGGCGAAGCCGAGCGTGTCTCCTTCGGGGACTTCGGCGGTTTTGGTCCAGCCGAGTCGGTCGATCCACAGCGGAAGGCAGGGTTCGATGGCGTCGACGAGCAGAACCGGTGTGAGTTTTTTGGTTGTGGCGTTCATCATGAGGCCTCTCGGTAGGTGACGCCGCGAACTTAGCGGCAACCGGCGGGTGGGTCTTGGAAAAATGGAACGTCAAACGACCTGTCTCGACTGAACTGCCCTTAGGACGGATTTGGGCGGCCTTGTCGGTGCCTTGTCGGTGCACGTCTGTGCCAATGCACCTCAGGCCCGGCGTATCAATACCCGGAACCGTTTCTTGTCGCGGCCTACCGAGGTTCGCACATTTCCAATGTGCATCGATCGAACGAGCGCGACCAGCCGACGCCGGCAGCGACCATCCCGAGCGGATACGCCGAGCATTTGGCGCCGACAGATCTGGCGCAATACGTGGCGTGCTTTTGGACGCGGCTCGCGCCGACGGTTGCGATCGCGGACGGCCCCGCCATTCATCGGGTGCTTCCGGACGGCTGCGTGGACATCGTGCTCGGCTTTGGCCGTGCCGGCGAGCACGGTGCCGCCGAGCTTACCGAGGCGATTGGCGTTGGCTCGATGACGCGCCCGTTGTTGATCACCCGCCAACGACCCGGCCTGTACCTCGGCGTTCGCTTTCGGCCTGGCTACGCGTTCGCGGCGTTGGGGATTCCGGCATCGGAGCTGACGGACGAGCGGATCTCCTACAGTCTTCTGGCCCGCGATGCCGCGGCGGAGCTCGACGCCATCTCGGCGCTCGCGACGAACGAGACACGGCTCGAGGCGATGGTCGCGCTCGTCCGCCGGCGTCTCGCCGGCGCGTGCGCGGTTCCAGCGAGCGTTCGCGCGGCCGTGCACAGAATATCGGCGGCGCAGGGCGGTCTTCGTATCGCGGCTCTGGCGTCGTCGATCGGCATCACGCGGCATCAGCTGGCGCGCCTTTTCGCCACGCACGTGGGCGTCACACCAAAGACGTTTGCTCGCGTGATGCGGGCGCACGCCGTGATCGCGCGAGTGGACGCGGCGCGAGCGGCGTATCCCCGCCGGGTGGACTGGAGCGCGATTGCTTATGAGTTGGGCTACTACGACCAGCCGCACTTCATCGACGACTTCAAGGCCTTGACCGGAACCACACCAGGCGAATGGACCGGTTGATCAGCGGCCGCGGTGCTCACTCCTGCGTGGTTTTCTTCCGCGGCGGTGCCGAGGCCATGAAATGGTAAACGCGAGGGATCTTGCATCCGGCGAGTTGCGCGGGTGAGAAGGTCCACTTGCCGATCACGGCTTTGATGTTGTCGACGAGCAGCGGGTTGGACGCCGACACGAGCGTGAACGTTTTCATCACGGCCTTGCCAAGCGTGTCGATGAGGACGTCGACCTTCACGTCGGCGCTGCCGTCAGTACGCAGCGCCTTTTTCGGAAGCTTCTGCAGTGCGGCAGGCTTGGCGACGACTGGAGAAGGAATCTGATCGACGACCAGATCTGGTTTGGCCGTGGCTCTGCGGAGCGCCTCGGCGCAATCGCCCGGCGCCACGGGCTGCTCGGTCGGTGCGATTCGCACGTTGCTCACCGGCTCGGGCGTCACCTCGGGCGTGACGTTGGGCGCGGGCGATTGCGAACATGCGGCGAGAACGACGAGCGGGATGAGGCGTCGGATCATGACGAATGGAGATGGGTGGGGTGACTCATACACTCGACGACGGACAGATGTCGTTGAGGAAACAAACTTCGCACTTTGGACGTCGCGCATCACAGATCTGGCGACCGTGCTCGATGAGCAGGTGTGAAAGCATCGTCCACCGGTCGCGCGGGAACAGGCGAATGAGATCCTGTTCGATCTTCACCGGATCGGTCTCCTTCGTGAGTCCGAGCCGTTGGGTCACGCGACCCACGTGAGTATCGACCACGACGCCTTCGTTCTTGTCGAACGCGTTCCCGAGCACGACGTTCGCCGTCTTCCGCCCGACGCCCGGCAATGTTACGAGCGCGTCCATCTCGTCGGGGACACCGCCGCCGTGCTTGGCCTCGACGGCGCCGGCCATGCCCAACAGGCTTTTCGTTTTGTTGCGGAAGAATCCCGTGGATTTGATGAGCGCTTCCAGTTCCTCGGGGTTGGCGTTGGCGAGCGCCGCGGGTGTTGGGTAGCGCTTGAACAGCGCGGGCGTGACCATGTTCACGCGCTTGTCGGTGCATTGCGCGCTGAGGATGGTCGCGATCACGAGCTGAAAGGGCGAGTCGAAGTCGAGCGCGCAGTGCGCGTCGGGATAGTGCTCGGCCAAGCGGTCGTAGATGACGGCGGCGAGCGCCGGCGTCGGTTTCGACTTCGCTTTCGATTTCGGTTTCGCGTTTGGTTTCGAGACCGGCGTCGACTTCGGACGTGCGGCGGGGGCGGGCGGTTTTCGCGGCATTTTAGAGTTTCCTAACTGCGCGCCGCATGGGTGGAGTAAGCAGCGTCGGCTACTCCTCGACTCCGGCGCTCCGCCGCAACCGGTCGACGCACTCGTGAAGTTGGGCTTCGGTGAGCTCGATCTCCTGCGTTGCGCCTTCTTCGTCGAGCAGGCCGTCGCGCATGGAGATGGCGATCTGATTGAGGTACCGAATTTTGGTCAGGATGTCGTCGGTGACGCGTCGCAGTTTGAGATACCTCCGTTTTTCAGAGAGGGCGCGTCGATGGCGCTGCCCGAGCTCGTGCGTCGTGAGACGGCGGGCAAGCTCGAGAACCTCCTCACGCGAACGGCCTGGAATGGCCGCGCGGTCGGGAAGCGGTGTTTCGGTGGAGTCCTCCAGCGAGAACCACAGTCGCCCCACGTATTCGATACCGTCGAACGACACACGGCACGTGACCGCGTAGCGCTGACCGACGTATTCGAGTGTGGCGATATGTGGCTGCTGGGAAGCGTCGGCAGAAAACATAGGCAACAGCTAACAGACGAAGGGTGGCAATCGCAAGATACGACGATCCACCGGGCCAAACGGTGATACAGGACTCATATGTTGGGGTCGAGGAAGCTGTGAATGGCGGCGAACAGCGGCTGCGGGCGCTCAACGTACGGCACATGGCCCGCCCCGTCGATGACTACCAGCTCTGCATCCAAAATTTTTGCCGCCGTCTCGGAGGACCCCAAGGGAATGGGATCTTGCCGCCCATGGACGATCAGCGTCGGAATGGACAGGCGATCGAGTTCGCCGGGGGCGGCGAGATCGTAGTCGCCCAAGCTGGCCCACACGGACTCCTGAACGCGTCCAACGACTCGAAACGGTGTGAGATCGTGCACGGTGGTGGGATCGGCGAAATATCCCGCGACGCTCAGCTCGAAGGCGCGTTGGCGGTAGGCGTCGGGATTCTGCTCCCGAAGCCCCGATGTCGCGAGCGCTGCCCGCAGGTCCGTCACGGTCGCTGCCGCCTGCCTCCGCAAAAACTCCGTCTCGAACTGCCGGCGAAACTCGCGTGAGATCGGCGCAGGATCGATCAGCACCAGCCGGGTGGGCGAATGCTTGACCGCACCGCGTTCGGCCTCCATGGCGTAGAGGAGCGCGAGCAAACCGCCCCACGAATAGCCCACCAGAATGAGCGGAGCAGCGGCCAGCTCGCCGACGACGGCGTCCAGGTCGGCGACGTGCGTCTGCCAGGTGATTGGAGTCCGGTCGTCCGTCTTGGACCGTCCCCCGCCGCGCTGGTCGTAAAAGAGCAGCTCGAAACGGTCTGAGAGCTCGAGCATCTGCGGCAGAAGGTAGTCGTGGTCAGCGCCCGGGCCGCCGTGCAGGAGGAGCAGCGGGGGGGCGCCGGGCGTGCCGTATCGCGCCCAGTAGAGCGGAACGCCGGTCGTCGAAGTAAACCCGGACTCGCGGGGCGGTGGGATGGGCGGCATTCGCGAAAGCTAAGCAGAAAATGAAAACCGGGAACGCCATGGGCGCTCCCGGTTTTCAACATCTCTAACAACCGTCCTACACGAGCAGGTTACTTACAAACCGGCTCGCCCTCGGCTGCCGTCGACAGAACCGGGTTCGTCGTGTTGATGCCGATACCGCACGTCGTGCCGGTGAGCTGCGTGTGCGCGTTCGTGGCGGACCACAAGCCGGCGCCCGTCGTGATCGTCGGGGCGACCGTACCGGTCGACGCCTGATACTTGAGCTGGCCGATCGTGGCCGTGTACTTCGAGCTGTCCGAGAAGAACGCTTCTTCGGCCGTGACCAGGTTGCGCAGGTCCGACTTCATGGCCGTGATGTACGCCTTCGACTTGGTGTTCGCGAACTTCGGGATCGCGATCGCGGCCAAGATGCCGATGATGACGACGACGATCAAAAGCTCGATCAGCGTAAAGCCTTTCTTGTTGCGAAGCATGGAGACTCCTTTGGGGGGGGCGTATGGACGGTTGTGTAAGCGTGCGTCGATGCGTCGTTGCGTCGTTGCAGCTAAGCAGGGAGATGCAGCCGACTTCACAGAGAGCAAGGCTGGGTCCGTACTTCTTGGACGAGCCATCTGACTTTGCCGCAACGAGATACGTGGTTGGCGGTATTTCGCTCGGTGCGATGGAGCACAGGCAATTGCACGAATCCGTGCAAACTGCCGCTAGCCGGGGTCGCCAAGATGTTTATGCATTGGAGCCAGCGTATCGGGCGGCGATTCGGGCCGTCGCCACGTGGATCCTGACCGTGTCTTCAATAGGGTCGGCGTATCCTCCGGCGATCGTGACCACAACCGGCAGGCCTACCTCCCGGCAATGCTCGAGCACCATGGAATCGCGCCGGGCCAGTCCGGCGAACGTGAGCGAGAGCCGCCCCAGCCGGTCGCGCTCGTATGGGTCGGCGCCAGCCAGGTAGACGACCAAGTCCGGCCGGGCGGACGCAATGACCCTCGGCAGGGCCTCAGCGAGCAAGGATAGGTACTCGTCGTCGCCGACGCGGTCGGCCAGCTCGATGTCCAGCGACCCTGCCACCTTCTTGAACGGGTAGTTGCGCCCGCCGTGCATGCTGAACGTGTATACGCGATCGTCGCCCGCGAACACGGCGTGGGTTCCGTTGCCTTGGTGGACGTCGAGGTCGATGATCGCGGCTCTCACGATCGTGCCGTCGCGCTGAAGGACACGGACTGCAACGGCCACGTCGTTGAACACGCAAAAGCCTTCGCCATGGCCGGGGAATGCGTGGTGCGTTCCGCCCGCGAGACTCATCGCGACGCCATGGCCCAAGGCGTACCGCGCCGCGTCGAGCGTGCCGCCGGCGGCACGATAGGATCGCTCCACGAGCGCCTCCGACCACGGGAAGCCAAGCCGCCGTTCTTCCTGCGCCGCCAGTTCGCCTCGCGTGAACCGGTCTACATAGTCGGCGGTGTGGACGAGCAGCAGGTCTTCGCGTGCGGTGCGCGGCGGATCGTGCATGCACTCGGCGCGCACGACTCCGTCCGCGAGAACCTGCTCGCGCAGGAGCGCGTACTTGGAGATCGGAAACCGGTGACCGGCGGGGAGCGGAAAGCTGTACTTGGCGCTGGACCAGGCGTGGAGCGGCATCGGTGCGGGTGCTACGAGCCTCGCTTGCCGAGCTTCACGTTCAGCGGGACGCGCTGTCCGCCGCGCAATACGACGACGCTCACGACGTCACCAGGTTTGCGCGCGTACAGGGCTTCAGAATACTGATATAAGTCCTTCACCGGCTTGCCGTCGAACTCCACGATGACGTCGTCGGCCTTGAGTCCCCCCAGCTCGGCGGGACTTCCGGCGCGAACGCCGGTGATCCGCAGTCCCGGCGTATCGCCGCCGGCCATGTCCGGAATAGTGCCGAGGTAGACGTCCGATCCCGAGCCGGCGCTCTGCACCGGCGCCGCGACACGCACGAACGTCAGGCGGCCCGGACGGTCGGCGACGGCTCTCACGACGCGTTCAGCGAGTGCGACGACACGTGCCTCACCGCCGGAATTGATTTTCTCCGGCGTGTCGGTGGCCCGGTGGTAGTCGTCGTGAAGGTCGGTGAAAAAGTGAAGAACCGGAATATTCTTGGCGTAGAACGAGCTGTGGTCGGATGGACCGAACCCGTCGCCCTGCCCGGCAATACGCAGGTGCGTCGCTGAGTTCGCACTGTCGAGCAGCGCGGGGAACTCCGTTGCCGTCGCGATGCCGTACACGATCAGCTTGTCGTTTCGAAGGCGGCCGACCATGTCGAAGTTGAGCATTGTATAAATGCTGTCGATCGGAACAGGGCTGTGATCGGCGAAGTAGGACGACCCGAGCAGCCCTTCCTCTTCACCGGAAAAGTTTACGAAGATGATGGAGCGCCGAGCCGGGGCGTGCGCGAATAACCGCGCGAGCTCCATGACCGCCGCCGTACCGGAGGCATTGTCGTCGGCGCCGCGTCGCACGGCGTGCGAGTCCGGGTCGAGCGCGCCGTCGGTGGAATTGCCCAGGTGATCGAAGTGTGCGCCGACGACGATGTACTCGCCGCGAAGCGCGGGATCGCGTCCCGGCAGGACGGCAAACACATTTTGCGTTGGGAGCGATACGCCTTGCCCTGCGTGCGCCGGCGGCCGAGCTGTGAAGCGCTGCAGGTACATCGGCGCGGCGGCGGTCAATCCAAGGGCGGCATAGCGGCGCGCGATATACGCCGCCGCCGAGTCATTGCCTGGCGTTCCGGTGAGGCGGCCGGCGAGCTGCTCGCTCGCGAGGTAGACGATGTCGCGTTGAATGGCAGCCGAGTCGGGCTGCGAGGCCCCTGAGGGGACAACACCCGCGGAGTGACAGGCGGTGACGAGCGTGGCCGCGGCGACGACCGCGACACGGCGGGAGAACGCGGAGGGCATGAGGGAAAGCGGCCGGCGCGCTTAGCGCGCCGAAAAATCCGTCTTCGCGCTCACCGCGCGACAGACTTCCGCGATGAGCGTCGACGTCTTGTCGACGTCGTCCAAGCTCACGAGCTCGTTGGGCGAGTGCATGTAGCGATTGGGCACGGACACGAGGCCGGTCGGGACGCCCTCGCGCGCGATGTGGATGGCGTCGGCGTTCGTCGACGTCTCGCGTCCGACCGCGTGCACGGAGTGTTTGATCGCCAGCTGTTCGGCGGTGGTGCGAAGCAGCTCGAACACCACGGGCGAAATGATGGCACCGCGACTGAGGACCGGTCCGCCGCCGATACGATGATCACCGATCTCCTTCTTTTCGATGTTCGGATGATCGGTCGCGAACGTAACGTCGACGACGATTGCCATTTGTGGCTTGATGCAATTCGTGCTGACGAGCGCTCCGCCGCCGTGCCAGGCGATTTCTTCCTGGGTCGTGGCCGCGGCAACCACGCGCGCGGTTCCGGGATTCTGGGCATACCGACGCAGCGCCTCGAGCACGACGAACGCGCCGATGCGATCGTCGATCGAGCGCGAGACGATCCTGTTGTTTGGAAAATCGATCGTCTTGGAGTCGATCACGCCGGGATCGCCAACGCTCAACCGTCCTTCTGCCTCGGCGCGGCTTGCCGCTCCGATGTCCACCCAGATGTCGGTCATCTTGGAGGCCGCGTCGCGATCAGCGGCCTTCATCAGGTGGATGGGCTTTTTGCCAACGACGCCGATGACGTCGCCTCCGCGGCCGAGGAAGCGGATGCGTTGCCCCACGAGCACTTGGGGATCCCAGCCTCCGATCGCCGACGGATAGACGAATCCGTCGTCGTCGATGTATTGCACGATCAATCCGATCTCGTCGATGTGGCCGTCGAGCATGATCGTGGGCGAGCCGCCCGGATTGATCTCCGCCATGCTGTTGCCCGCGACGTCACTGGTCACGCGCTCAGCGAAGGTCGCCGCCTCCTCGCGCCAGACGCGCGCCGCCGCGCCCTCGAAACCGGAGGGTGCGGGCGTATCCAACAAGCGCTTCAAAAAGGAGAGCGAGGACGGGCTCAGCATGGAGGACGAGGGCTCGGGTCGCTGGTGCGTTTCTGAACTTCGAACACAACCGCTTATGCTAGTCGCGCCGACCGGTCCCTGCCAGGCCGCGGGTCCAGGTCACTGGCTGCGGGTTTCAGGCTCCAGTTCAGGCGTGGACACTGGAAGACTTCTGAACGAGCCCGAGATCACTCCGAACGACGAATTGGAAAAACCAGAAAGCTCAAACAAAGAATCACGAGCCCGGCTACGTACCAGCGGACGTCTTCCGTCAATCCGTAGTAGAGAATTCCAAACCAGGCGAGCATCTGGCCGAACAGCCAGCCGTGCAGCGTGTCGGGAATGCGCGTTGACGCGCGGCGTCGCTGCGCCCACCGACTGTTGTAAAAGCGCATGTCGATCATTTGCACGAGCGCGTAGATCCATGTGAGAATTCCCACGCCTCGCAGCTTTCTCACGAGCAGCGGCTGCGCGCCCGGCGTTGCGTCGAGCGTGTGAAAGACATACACGACGAGCGCGACGAACAGGGTGAGTCCGAGCAGAATCGCACGAACCCGCGTGAGACGATCGGGCGTGAGCCAACTCGGCTGACCTTCAATCGATTCCGCTGACGGAACGAGGCCCGCTATTGGTGGAACCATGCACCCGCCTGGGTAAAAACCGGGGGGCGTCTAGCGACCGCGCTCGAAAACCGCCCGACCCCCAATATACGTCGCGGTCACGCGAGTGCCGAGTATGTCTGTTTCGGGGATGGTCATAATGTCGCGGTCCAGGATCACAAAATCGGCGTACTTCCCGGGTGTGAGCGAGCCGGTCACTGTCTCCTGAAACGCCGCGAAGGCAGGCCAGATCGTCACGGATTTGAGCGCTTCTTCGCGCGTCATCTTCTGTTCCGGAAACCAGCCGGCGGGGGGCCAGTTGCTGTCGTCCTGCCGTGCCACCGCCGAATGAAACGAGTAGAGAGGGTTCACGCGCTCCACCGGGAAATCGCTCCCGTTCGGGATGATCACGCCGGTGTTGAGCAGTGAGCGCCACGCGTACGCGCCGAAAGTGCGGGCGTAGCCGAGGCGGGTGGGCGCCCAGTACATGTCGCTGGTTTGATGAACCGCTTGCATGGACGGAATGACGCCGAGCTGTGCGAAGCGCGGCACGTCCGCGTGATCGAGCACTTGCACGTGCTCGATCCGGAACCGGTGGTCGACCGTTGGCACCGCTTTGAGCGCCGCTTCGTACGCGTCGAGCGCGACACGATTGCCGCGATCGCCGATCGCGTGCGTCCCGACTTGAAATCCGTGCTGCAGGGCCCGCGTCGAGACGTCGCGCAGGTGATCGGGCGTCGACTTGAGTAGGCCGCTGTTCTTTGGATCGTCGGCGTATGGGTCGAGCAGCGCGGCGCCACGCGAGCCGAGTGCGCCGTCGGCGTACAGCTTGATGGATCGAATCCAGATGTGACCGTCGTAGAGCGCGTTCTGCGGGCCGCGTTGGAAATAGTGCTCGATGTCGGCGCTGTCGTCGGAGACCATGACGTAGGCGCGAAGGCTGAACGTGCCGGCCTTGGCAAGTTCCTCGAAAACGTCGATGACTTGGCGCGGCTCGCCTGGATCGGTGAGTCCGACCAAACCGTATTTATTGGCTTCAGAGACAGCGGCAAGGGTGGCACTGCGCATCTCGTCGTGTGAGAGCGGAGGGATGACGCGATCGACGAGCCCCATGGCGTTGTCAACGAACACGCCGGTGGGGTCGCCGTTGCCGGCGTGTTCGATTCGGCCGCCGGCAGGGTCTTTGGTGGCGGCCGTGACGCCGGCGGCGCGCATGGCGGCGGCGTTGGCGAGAATCGCATGCCCGTCGATGCGCTCGAGGACGACCGGGTTATTGGGCGTTTGACGTGACAGCGCATCGTGCGTCGGGAAGCGCGTGTCGCCCCACTTGTTCTGATCCCAGCCGCGGCCGATCACCCAGCGTCCGGCAGGCGCTTCCTTCGTGCGCGCAGCGACGCGCGCGACGATGTCGTCGTACGAACGCGTATCCGTGAGATCGATGTTGTGAAGAAATGTCCCAAGGCCGAAGAGATGCGCGTGTGCATCGATCAAGCCGGGGAGCACCGTTTGCCCGGCGGCGTCGATGACGCGCGTGGACGGCCCGCGCAGCAGCAGCGCTTCGCGTGCGGAGCCGACGAATTGCACGCGACCATCGCGCACGGCCATCGCGGGAACAAATGGATGCGAGTCGTCGACGGTGTAGATGCGCGCGTTCGTGACGATGAGGTCAGCGGGCGGCGTACCGCCGCGCTGCGCTGCGACCCCCGTAGCAAGGACTGCGAGTGCGCAGAGCGCGGCGGGGACGGAACGGCGGACAAGAAACATCATTCGAGGTCTGGGGATGAGAGGTCGGAAGCGCCAGCGTCTTCAGACCAATGCTACCGCCATCCGGCGACAGAAGCACCGCGCCCGATCGGCGGCGTCTCAGTTGCCGGGAACGCGGGTCCAGATCAGCACACTGCCGCAGTTCGAGGTGCTGCGCATCCGATTGAACTCGGGCGGAAGACCGGCCGTGCCCGCGTAGAGCTCAACGCCTTCGACGTCGCCCGGCGGCATGTCGTCGATCGTGAATCCGGTCACCTGGATGCCGTCCACGTAGAACATGGGCGGACAGTTGTTCCGCGCCACGCGCGAGAATCGAAGATTCGTCTTGCCCGTCTCGCCCTGCGCGAGAATGGCGCCGGGGATCATGCGCAGCATGTCGCTGAGCAGCACCGGGTGCCGTTGCTCGATCTGCGCGCGCGTGATGAAATGTCCAATGCCCGCCTTGCGGCGCGCCTCGAACTCCGTGAGCACGCGAACCTTGCCCGGATGCCCCTGCACCATCACTGCGCTGAGTCGCTGCGCGACAACGGTCAGCTTCACCTCGACTTCGGTGGTGTCGTTGGCCGGAAGCATCATCGTGATTGCGACGGGCTCGAACGCCAGACGTCGAAAGCTCAGGTCCACGGGCCCCGCGGGAAGGGCGGCGAGCAGAAACTTTCCCGCCGAGTCGGTGCGAACGGTCAACGACTGTTTGGTCGCCGTGACTTCGACGCTGGCGAGCGGCGTGCCGGCGTCGTCGCGCACAATCCCCATGATGCTTCCCGTGCGAACCTGGGCGGCGAGGGGGCCGGCCATGAGAGCGAGCGCGCCGAGCGCGCCGATGGTGAAACGCGCCGGAGACTCGAATGCGTGTTCTCTCATGATCCTCCTCCCTGTGACGCCGCGAAGGCGGCGCCGGTGACTACGTCGACCGCCGCGCCCGGGCGACCGCGTAGACTGGAACGGCGAGCAGCACAACGTAGGCAAGCATGGCGACGACGGCGCTGGGCGATCCGCCGCGCTTCGTCATGTCGATCGCCGCATCGAGCCCCTTGGCTTGCAGCGCGGCGAGCACGACACCGGTAATAGCCCCTCCGGCGATGAGTCCTGACGAGAACAACACGCCCGGGCCAGAATCCGCCTCCGGTCCCTGGCGTTCCTGCGGCGACAAGCGCCGATCGACCAACCAACGGAGCACGCCGCCCATGAACATCGTGGCCGACGTGGAGATGGGCAGGTACACGCCCACGGAAATCGGCAGCGATGGAACGCCGATCAGTTCCATGGCGATCGCGAGAAATGCTCCGATCAGAATCAATCCCCACGGCAGCTTCTGCGTGAGAATGCCGTCGACGACAAGCGCCATGATCTGCGACTTTGGCGACTCGAGCTTGTCGATCTCACGTCCGTCATAGTTCACCCGCTCTCGGCCGCCGAGCCCCGGGTCGACGAGATATTTGATGGCGCCGGCGTCGTCGACGAGGTATTTGCCGGCGGGGGCGTTCGCCGTGGTCTCGTACAGATGGCCGATGCGATACGTCGGGCCGGACGTCGAACCCGCAGTCGATGCGGCGTTCATGCGACCGCCGCCCAGTGAATAGCGGCCCGGTTCGAGATTGCCCACGACGACGCCGGGATAGCTGCGGGCGACGATGGTCTGTTTCGCCGTGTTGAGGAAATAGATAATTCCGCCGACGAGCAGCGCCGACGCCGTGACGCCGAACAACAATCCGATTTGCTGGCGCATCGGTGTTGCGCCGACAAGGAATCCGGTTTTCAGATCCTGCGACGTTGCTCCCGCCGTGGATGCCGCCACGCAGACCACGCCGCCGATCGACAGCGCGAGCACACGATATTCGATGCCCACCCACCCGGCCGCGAGAAACATGAGCGATGTCAAAAGCAGTGTGGCGACCGTCATGCCCGACACCGGGTTCGACGACGAGCCGATTTGCCCGGTGATGCGGCTCGAGACCGTCACGAACAAGAAGGCGAAGAACAGCGCGAGAATGGCGCCGATGACGTTGATGTGAATCTGCGGCAACACCACCATCGCGATTCCGCAGAGGAGCGCGCCGACAACGACAACGATCATGGGCATGTCGCGCTCGGTGCGCAGCGTCGTGTCGCCCGTTCCCGCACCGCGAAAATCACGAAGTCCGGCGACCAGCGCCTGCCAGATCGTGGGCAGCGTGCGCGCGAGACTGATGATCCCGGCCGCCGTTACCGCTCCGGCGCCGATGTAGTAGATGTAGTTGGAGCGAATCTCGCTCGCCGACATGTCGGCGATGATTTTGTTGGCGGGAAAGATCGACGTGGTGTATCCGCTGCCGAAGAACTTGATCGCCGGAATGAGCGCAAACCACGCCAGCACGCCGCCGCCGAACAGATAGCCCGCGATGCGCGGACCGATGATGTACCCGACGCCGGTCAGCTCGGGACTGATTTCCGCCTGGATCTCGCCGAAGAGCTGCGGACGCGCGCCAACGACCACATGCTCGAATGCTCGGCGCGGAACCTCGAGCCAGAGGTGTAATCCCGATGCAAAGAATTTGTATATCGCGCCAAGGCCGAAGCCCATGAACACCGTTTTCGCCTGTGTGCCGCCCTCTTCACCGACAATCAGCACCTGCGCGCAGGCCGTTCCTTCGGGATATTTCAGGTTGGCGTGTTCTTTGACGATGAGACTCCGGCGCAGCGGAATCATGAAGATCACGCCGAGCACGCCCCCGACGATACCGATCGCCATCACGGTGGTCCACGGCAGGTTGTAGCCGAGCAGGAGCAGTGCCGGAAGGGTGAACGAGATTCCCGCGGCGATGGACTCGCCCGCGGATCCCGTCGTCTGAACCATGTTGTTTTGAAGAATCGTCGCGGGCGGCTTGCCGAGAATGCGCGAGATGTATCGGAAGATCGTAATCGAGAGGACGGCGACCGGAATCGACGCGCTCACGGTGAGGCTCACCTTAAGCGCGAGATACACGCTCGACGCGGCGAACATCAGGCCGAGCACAATGCCGAGTACGATGACACCCACCGTCAACTCGGCCGGGTCTTGAGTGGCCGGGATGTATGGGGACGGGAGCGGGGTCGATTCGTCTGACGGCGGCGGGGTCATGGGGCGTCAATATGGCTGGCGGGTGGGCAGGTGGACAGGTGGTTGGGACGAAGCGTTAGTAGGTTCACAGACTTGAAGGATCTCTCGTGAGGTGTCAATGAAGCGTTTCACAGCCGTCGCGGCGGCGACGGCACTGGCATTGGGCGGCGCAGGCGCCCCGACGTCGCTCGCAGCCCAAATGGGCGGCCGCGCCGGAGCCGATAGCGCGTCCGCGCCAATTCGAGATGTCCACTACGACGTCACATTCCTTCACGCGAACGCCGAGCGGCGGTCGGTGGACGTGACGATGACGTTCGCGACCGCTGGGTCCGCGACCGTGCTGCTCTCATTGCCTGCGTGGACACCCGGCGCATACGAGATCAGCAATTTCGCCCGTTGGGTCGCTGGATTCGACGTGACAGGCGACGGTCGCGCCGTGACGTGGGATAAGCTCGACTACGACACCTGGCGGATTCGACCCGCCGGCGCGAAGTCGGTGCGGGTCAGCTTTCACTACACAGCAGACACACTCGACAACGCGATGGCATGGGCAAAACCGGACTTTCTCCTGTTCAACGGGACGAACGTCTTTCTCTACGCGGAGGGGCAACCGCTGGAGTTCCCCGCCACGGTGACTGTGCACACGGAGCCCGACTGGAGAGTGACGACCGGTCTGTCGGCCGCCGGAAAGCCCCAGACGTTCACCGCGACGAACTATCACGACCTCGTGGACATGCCGTTCTTCATCGGCCGCTACGACGTCGACAGCGCACAGGTGGTGAATCACTGGGTTCGATTCGCGACCTATCCCGCCGGTTCGATCGCCGGCGCGGTGCGGCAGACGGCGTGGGAGCAGATCAAGAAGGTGATTCCTCCCGAGGCCGCGGTGTTCGGCGAAACGCCGTGGGAGAACTACACGATCATGCAGATCGTGGACTCGGCGTTCGGCGGCGCGAGCGGTCTCGAACATCAGAGCTCGCACGTCGACGTTCTCGCGCCGTCGTACGTGGGGAGCGAGTTCCAGCCCTCGCTGTACGCGCACGAGATCTTTCATTCGTGGAATGTGAAGCGGCTGCGACCGTCGGAAATGTGGCCATATAAATACTCTCATCCCCAGCCAACCCCGTGGCTGTGGGTGTCCGAGGGGATCACCGACTATTACGCGGATCTCGCCGAAGTGCGCGGGGGCGTGGTCGACGAGAAGGGATTCTATGCTCTGACCGCCGGCAAGATCAACGAGGTGATGAACGGCATGCCGGTCTCGCTCGAGGATGCGTCGCTGAGCACGTGGATTCATCCGATCGACGGCTCGGAGTACATCTACTATCCCAAGGGCTCGCTCGCGGGGTTCATGCTCGACATCATCATCCGCGACGCGAGCGACAACAAGCGCTCCCTGGATGACGTCATGCGCGGGTTGTATCAGACCACCTACAAACACGCGCGCAGCTTCACGTCGTCGGACTGGTGGAGCGCCGTGAGCGCGGCGGCGAACGGGAAGTCGTTCACGTCATTTCAGTCGCGCTACATCGATGGACGCGATCCGTTCCCGTGGGATAGCGTGCTTGCGCTCGCCGGCATGCGCGCACGCCAGGAGCGCATTCCGCGGCTCGGCGTGCTCACGCAGCAGGATCCAAACGGGATCCTGGTCGCGAACGTCGAGGACCTGAGCTCGGCGGCGGCTGCGGGCGTCAAAGCGGGCGACTATCTGATCTCGGTGGGCGACATTCCCGTGGAGGACCAGCAGTTCGGCGCGCGACTGCGCGCGAAATACGGCGCGTCGGCGGAGGGCTCGCCGCTCCCGATCACGCTTCGCCGCGGCACTGAGACGTTGACGCTCGCGGGCAAACTCCAATTCGCTGCCGGCGACGTGGTCGTTGAAGCGGATCCCGCGGCGGGCGCGAAAGCGGTGCGCGTCCGAAGCGGAATCTTGAAGGGAACGACCGGGAGCTAGTGTGGGCGGGGTCGTTCCCGGGAATTACGAATCTCGCATAGGGCTTTTGGGCGCCGTGCGAGCGGAATCGTTCGAGAAATGGGAGACGTCGGCCCCGAATCCCTGCTCAGGGTGGAAAGTCCGTCGCGTACGCGGCCCAGGGTCCGGTCGTTCGCGTTGTTTGCCGAATGAGCTTGGACACGGTGTTGAGCGCGTCGTCGTCGGCGATGGGAACGGAAATGCCGGCGACTTTCGTCGAGAGCGCCGCGTAGGCCATGGGCTCCTGCGACGCGTAAATCATGAGATAGCCGCGCTGGTTGAACCCAAAGACTGGGAGGGAATCGCGGCCAAGGCGGCCGTTGCGTCCCGCTGTGGGCGGCGGACGATTGCCCGCGGGCTGCTCGCCCTGGCCCGGTCGCCGGAGAATGCGCGCGCTGTCGGTGAGTGCATTCTTCGCGTACGCCGTCTCGATCAAGTGCGAGCCGGCCTCCATGTACCCGTTCTGCAGTGAGTCCATGGGAAAGAGAAGCGTGCTGGCGCGACCAGGCACGACGAGAAAGACCGCGATATTCGCCGGCCGCGTCAGTTGGACGGTCGCATGCAATGGCACGCGCTCGCCCGGCGTCGCAGCCACCCTGGGACCGAGGTCTCGGAACTGCCCAAATTGGTGCGGCGCGCTCGCGCCGCACGCGGTGAACATCACCGCGAACACGGCGACCAAGGCCACCGACCATATTCTATCAGAACGCACTGAACCCCTCACGAAGCATTAGAGAGAAGACCCCCAATGACACCTGCACCCCGTCGAGCGTTTCTCGCGCTGGCCTGTTTCGCCCTTTCCCGGACGGGCGCGGTTGCCGCACAAGCCAATCCGGCGCCAGTCTCGACGTCGATCGCCGGACGAACCGCAGGCATGGATCGGCGAGACGGGTTTCTTCCAATCTATCTCGACCCACGCCAAGGGCGAATCCTGCTCGAGCTTCCCAGGGATTCGACGCGGGCCCTGCTGCTCATCACCCAGGCCACAGGGCTCGGGTCGAACCCGATCGGGATCGATCGCGGTTCGAGTGGAGCGACGCACGTGGCCCGCTTCGATCGCGACGGCGACCGGGTCTTCCTCGTGCTCGAAAACTGGGCGTACCGAAGCTCGGCCGGAAACCCCGATCACGCGCGCACCGTCGCCGAAGCGTTTCCGCCCAGCACCGTGGCGGCGCTGCCCCTGTTGGCCGACGAGGGCGGCAAGCTCCTCGTGGACCTCACCGACGTGGCCATGCGCGACTGGAACGACGTCGTCGGTACGCTCGCGCGCAGCCAGCAAGGGACCTACGCGCTGGCTCGGGATCGGTCGACTATTTACCGGCCGTACACCAAGGCGTTTCCCGAGAACACGGAGATCGACGTCGCGTTGACGTTCGCGACCACCGGCCGCGCCGGAAACACCGTGGAGGCGATCGTTCCGGACGGACGCGCGCTGACGCTTCGGCAGCACCTGAGCTTTCTCAAGCTGCCCGACGACGCGTACAAGCCGCGCGTGCTCGATCCACGCGTCGGCTACTTCGGCGTCTCATTCAAAGACTATGCGCGTCCAATCCAGGAACCGCTTCAGGTGCGCTGGGCGTCGCGTCACCGGCTCGAACGCGTCAATCCCAATGACCCCAATTCACCGATCAAAGCGCCGATCCGCTACTACGTAGACCGCGGCATTCCCGAACCAATGCGCTCGGCGACGCTCGACGGAGTGAAGTGGTGGGAGCAGGCGTTCGATCGCGCGGGGCTTCGCGGCGGATTCAAAGTCGAGCTGCTCCCGGAAGGTGTGGATCCGATGGACGCGCGCTATAACGTGGTGCAATGGGAGAATCGAAATGAGCGCGGATGGTCGGTCGGCGGCGCGCTCACCGATCCGCGCACCGGCGAGATGATCAAAGGGATGGCGCGGCTCGACTCACATCGGGCGCGCACTGACTACAACCTCTACGCCGGCTTGATGGGCGCGAACGCGTCGCCGGCCGACACGGCGTTCGTATTGTCGCGCGTCCGGCAGGTGAGCGCGCACGAAGTGGGACACACGCTCGGACTCGGCCACAACTACATCGCGTCGACGTATGAGCGCGGATCCGTGATGGACTACCCGCCGCCGCGCGTGAAGCTCGATGCCGGCGGCCGCATTGATTTATCGCAAGCCTATGCCGTCGGACCGGGAGCCTACGACGTGTGGGCGATTCACTGGGGGTACGGAATTTTTCCCGCGGCAAATGAACGTGACTCGCTCAGAACGATCGTCGCCGACGGATTGAAGTCCGGATTTCTCTATCTGTCGGACGCCGACGCACGCCCAGAATATGGGTCCGATCCGCGCGTCAATCTCTGGGATGACGCCGCGACGCCGCTCGATTTTCTGAAAACCCAAAACGCGGTGCGCCGGGTGGCGATCAAGAACTTTGGTGAGCGAAACATTCGGCCGGGCGAGCCGATCGCGCTGCTCCAGGAGCGCTTCGTTCCCGTGTACTTCATGCATCGATTCGCGCTGAACGGAACCTCCAAGGCGATCGGCGGCATGGAGTACAGCAATGCAGTGCGCGGCGACGCAGAGCAGGCGACGCGCCCAGTGCCGTACCAACAGCAGATGGACGCACTCCATCTCATGCTCGACGCACTTCGCCCGGAGGAGCTGGCGATCCCCGACACCGTGTTGACGCTCATGGCGCCGGGCGCGAGCGCGGTGACGCCGACGGTGGAGCTCTTTCAGAGCAGGACGAGACCAGCGTTCGACGAGCTTGGCGCGGCACAGACGCTCGCTCAGATGGACTTGGACATGCTTCTTCAGCGCGACCGCGCGGCGCGTCTCGTCGAGTTCGCCACGCGCGGCAATGGGCCGCATCTCACGCTCGGCGCCACGATCGACGCGTTGGTCGCCGCAACGTGGGAGGCGCCGCCGGCGTCGACACCCAAGCTCGCGGCACTGCTGCGAGTCACCCAGCGCAGCGTGGCGGACAAGTTGCTCATGCTGGCCGCGGACGCCGAGGCGGCGCCGCAGGTGCGGGCGATGGCGGAGCTCAAGGTTGCCGATCTGCGAGCACGGGCGCGCGCGAAGCAGGCGGTGTCGAAAAACGACGACGAACGCGCGCACTGGCTGTCCATCGTCAACGACTTCAATAGGTGGATCGACAAGCGGGAGCTGCCCAAGTTCTCGCCGTCTTTGGTCGCGCCGCCGGGCGATCCGTTTGGGGAACCGCCGATCTAGGCTCCGGCGAGTGAAAAACAAGAAGAGCAACAAGAAAGCAAAAAAAAGAACCTCTCCGTGCCGCGTTGTTGTCTTTTCTTTTTGATGGGGCTGGTCGCGTCGCGAGCGGCACGTGTCTTCCCAGAGAGACTATCTCTCATAAACGAGCCGCACGCCGCGGCTACCGGCATTGCGCAGGAGCCTTGAATGCGGATTCGTAAGCTCGGAGTCGTCGGCGCGGGCACGATGGGCGGGGGGATCGCGGCCCTCGCGGCGTCGGCGGGTATGCCGGTCGTGCTGCTCGATGTTCCGGCCGCGGACCTCAAGGCCAAAGATCGCAATGGCACCGCGCGCGCCGGCCTCGAGCGTGCGAAGAAATCCAAGCCGGCCGCGTTCATGGATGCCGACCGCGCCGTCGCGATCGAGATCGGAAACACCGACGACGATCTCGCCAGGCTCGCGACCTGTGACCTGGTGATCGAGGCGATCATCGAGCAGGTCGAGCCCAAGCGCGCGCTGTACGAACGGCTCGAGGCATTGTTGCCGCCGCATACGATCATTGCGTCGAACACGTCGGGCATTCCAATGAAGGTGCTCACCGAGGGGCGTTCGTCGTCGTTTCGGTCGCGGTTTCTCGGAATGCACTTCTTCAATCCGCCGCGCTACCTGCATTTGCTCGAGATCATTCCAACGGCGGAGACGTCCACCGATACGCTCGTTGCGGCGCGCGCGTTCAGCGATCGCGTCATGGGGAAGGGAATCGTCGTGGCGAAGGACGTTCCCGGGTTCGTCGCCAACCGGCTCGGCGTCTTTGGGATGGTGCTTGCCATCCGCCTCATGGAAAAGCATGAATTGACGATCGACGAGGCCGATGTTCTGACGGGCGTGCTCACGGGTCGCTCAAAATCGGCCACGTATCGAACGGCCGATCTCTCGGGCATCGATGTGATCGCGCACGTCACCACAGGTTTGAGCGAGACGACGGGCGAGAATTTCTCATTGTCGCCATGGGTCATGGATCTCGTGAAGGCGGGGCGCGTGGGCGAGAAGAGCGGCGCGGGCTTTTACAAGCGCGTCGGCAAGGAGATCCACACGCTCGACTGGCGGTCGGGCGAGTACGGCCCGCAGCAGAAAGTCGAAACGCCGGCTCTCACCCACCGGTCGCGGTTGTCGCCGGCGAAGCGTTTCGAGAGTTTTCGCGACTGGTCCGATCGCGAAGGCGCGTTTGTTCGAGAGTACTTGTTGAGGTTCTCTCACTACGTGCTCACGACGACGCCGCTGATCGCGTACGATCTCGCGGCGGTGGACCACGCGATGGAGTGGGGCTATGCGTGGGAGGCGGGGCCGTTCAAGCAGATGGAGCTGCTCGGTGCGGAGTTCCTGCATGGGGGATTCGCCGAGCTTGGCCTCGACGAGCCCGCGCTGCTCCGGCAGGCGACTGGAGGGTTCTATTCCAACGACGGTCAGCAGGTGTTGTCGCTGGCCGGCGCGTACGAGACGGTGCCGCGCGAGCGGGGCGAAATTCGCCTGGCCGAACTTCACCTTCCGGCCAGTCGAAGCCGCGTGTTGGAGCATTCCGACGATGCGTCGCTGCTCGACGCGGGGGGGGGCGTCGCCGTCCTCGAGTTTCACGGCAAGATGAATACGCTCGGGGCCGGTGTCATCGACATGATCCATCGTTCGCTCGACCGAATCGAGCGCGACGGCCTTACGGGCATGGTGATCGGGAACGACGACCCGCGGACCTTCACCGCCGGCGCCGACCTGTCGATGGTGCTGTCGCTCATTCAGGCGGGTGATTGGAAGCAGATCGAGAGCGCGGTGCGAACGTTTCAAGACACCGCGGTGCGCATTCGTCAGTCGCCCTTCCCGGTCGTGGCCGCGCCGTTCGGTCTCACGCTCGGCGGCGGGTGCGAGTTTTCGCTGTACGCCGACCGGATTCAAGCGCACGGGGAGTTGTACATGGGCCTCGTGGAAGTCGGCGTTGGGTTCATACCGGCGGGGGGCGGCACAACGGAGCTGCTATTCCGATTTACCTCCGAGATGGTTCCGTACGTGGAGGCTGATCCGTTCGAGGCAGTGAAGCGCGCGTTCCAGCTCATCGCGTTGGCGACGACGAGCACCAGCGCGCTCGAGGCGCGCAAGCTCGGATTCCTGCGCGGCGGCGATCGTGTGACGATGAATCGTGACCGGCTGATCGCCGACGCGGTCGCACGCGTTGTCGATCTTGCACCGGATTACGTGGCGCCGCTCCCGCGCTCGATCACGGCCATGGGAAAAGAGTCGATTGGCAACCTCCGGTACGCTGTCTGGGCGATGCGCGAGGCGGCGCAGATCACGGACCACGAAGTGCGGATCGCGAGCGAGCTGGCGTACGTGCTGTCGGGCGGCGACGGTCCTCCGCGGCTAGTGACCGAGCGCGACATCCTCGACCTGGAACGCGACGCGTTTCTGCGGTTGCTGGGCACGAAAGAAACACAGGAGCGCATGCACTACACGCTCAAGACGGGCAAGCCGTTAAGGAATTGATATGAGAGAAGTCGTAGTGGTGGCGGCCGTGCGCAGCGCGGTGGCCAAAGGAAAAAAGGGCGGGGCATTGGCCGACGTCCACGCTGTCGATCTGTCGGCGGCGCTCATGAAGGCGGCGATCGACCAGACGGGCGTCGATCCGCTGACGATCGACGACGTGTACTGGGGCTGCGCGATGCCCGAGGCGACGCAGGGCCTCAATGTTGCGCGGGTCGCTTGGCTTCGCGCCGGACTGCCGGTGGACGTGCCCGCGGCGACCATCAATCGGTTCTGTTCGTCCGGCCTGCAAACGGTCGCGTTGGGCGCGCAGCAGATCATGAGTGGCATGGGCGACGTGGTCCTCGCGGGCGGCGTGGAGATGATGAGCCAGGTGCCGATGTCCGGATATCACACGCGTCTCGATCCCGAGGTGACGGAGTCGTATATCGGGATGGGATTCACGGCGGAACGCGTCGCAACGCGCTGGAACGTGACGCGCGAAGACCAGGATCGATGGGCGCTCGGCAGTCAGCAAAAGGCGGCGCGTGCGTTGGCCGCCGGCGTCTTTGGCGGACAGGTGGTGCCGATCGATGTGGAGCGCGTGACTTGGACCGGGAGTGAAAAGCACGCGGCCACGGTCCAGTTCGCGCGCGACGAGTTGCCGCGCCCGGAAACAACGTACGAAGGTCTTGCCGCGCTCCGGCCGGCATTCAAGACGGGCGGCACCGTAACGGCTGGAAATGCCAGTCCGTATTCCGATGGTGCGGCCGCAGTGCTGTTGATGACGGCCGAGCGGGCCAAGGACCTTGGGCTCAAACCGCTCGCGCGATTCATCACGTTCGCCGCCGCCGGTGTCGAACCCGACGTCATGGGGATTGGCCCGATCAAGGCGGTGCCCAAGGCGCTCAAGCGCGCCGGCATGCAGATGAGCGACGTCAATTTGATTGAGTTCAATGAAGCGTTCGCGTCGCAGGTTGTAGCGGTCGTTCGGGAGTTGGGGATGGATGAGGAAAAAGTGAACGTGAACGGGGGAGCCATCGCGCTCGGACATCCGCTCGGTGCGACCGGCGCGAAACTCACCACCCAACTCGTTCATGAGCTCGGTACGCGAGGGGGCGGCGTCGGTCTCGTAACCATGTGCATTGGCGGCGGCATGGGGGCGGCCGGCCTGTTCGAGGTATACGCTGCGTAGATAAGTTGAGCGAACGTGTATAGAATCACGTTTGCGCGCGTCGCCGGTTCTCTAATCATTGGGGACGGCTTTTCTCCAATGCCTCGATCACACGCCACATCACGTCATGGCAGGGTTCGCTGACGTACCGGATGCAGGCGACACGGGATTGTCGCAGACCGGAGAACCGGGACGGTTGTTCCTCTGGTTCCCGGTTGGCCTCGCCTTGCACAAGGTTCGCCGCTATCTCCGGCAAGTCGACCGGCTATTCGCGACGACAGTCTCCGGCGCACTCACGGTGGAATCGCCCGAGGGCTACCCGCGCGATCTTCTTGTCGATCTCGTCGAGCTCCTCACCGAGGACGAGGGTGCGGACACGCGCTGCGTCTTCAAGCGCGGTGGCGACGAGCTCGAACCCGGCGACATTCGCCGAGTGCGAACGATTCATGAATTGCGCGCGCTGCATCAGTCGTCGTGGCTCGTCGAGATGCTCCGCGGCGACCGTCTCACGAGTGTGTTTCAACCAATCGTTCACGCGGACGAGACGTCGCGCGTGCTTGGGCACGAAGCGCTTTTGCGGGGCATTGGGTTTGACGGCCAACCCGTTTCGCCCGGGCCCATGTTCGACGCGGCGCGCGGATGCGGCATGGTGCCGGAACTTGATCGCGCCGCCCGGCGTTCGGCGATTCGAGTCGCGGGAGCCACCGAAGAACGACGAAAGCTCTTTCTAAATTTTACTCCCGAGGTCCTTCGTGACGGCGGCGAGTCCGTCGCGCAGACGATCGACGCGATCGCGGCGGCGGACATTCCACGCGACCGCGTGGTCTTCGAGGTGATCGATTCGGGACGGACGGTGGACGTACGTCAACTGTGCACCATCGTCGACTCGGTTCGACACGCCGGCTTCCGCGTCGCGCTCGATGACATTGGATGTGGCGAGCACTCGCGCCGGTTGATCCACGAGGTGCGGCCTGATTTCATCAAGCTGGACATGGATCAAGTACGCCGCGCATCCAGCCAGTCCAACGAAGACTACGACGCTGAGCGTCTGCTCGACCTCGCGCAGCAGCTCAAGGTCGAGACGATTGCCGAGGGTGTGGAGACCGGCGAGGAGCTCGCCTGGAATCGCGTCAGCGGCGCGACCTATGTGCAGGGCTACTTCATCGGCCGTCCGGGCGCGCTGTCGGAATAGGCGGTCGGTCGCACCGAGCTCGCAAATCAGGTCGTGTCGAGGACCAGGCGGCGGATTGATTCCGGCGTGGATGCGTCGTATCGTCTCGCGCTCGACCTCAATCGGAATCATCAATGCGCTCGATGCTTTGTTTGCTCGCCGCCGCGGCTCCCACTTTCGTATACGCTCAGACCATGACGGCACCGCCCCGGAGCACGCCAATCGTCATTCACGCCGATCGCGTCCTCGATGGCCGCGGAAGGGTGATTCCGGGCGGAACAGTGGTCGTTACGGGCGACAAAATTTCCGGTGTGAACGCAACGGCGACGGGCGCGGCGACCTACGACCTCAAAGGTCTCACGCTCCTGCCCGGCCTCATCGACGCCCACTCGCATCTGACCTGGTACTTCAACCGCCAGGGCCGATATCACACACAGGGCGACGGCGACACGCCGATCGAGTCGATGCTGTCCACCGCGGGCAATGCGTACGCGACGCTCATGGCCGGTTTCACGACCATTCAAAGCCCCGGCTCGCCTGAGGACAAAGATCTGCGCGACTGGATTGCGATGGGTCAGATTCCCGGCCCGCGCGTTCTCACGTCGCTGACCGCCATTCAACAGGTGCGTCTCACGCCGGACTCGATGCGCGCGATTGTGCGGCGTCGAAAGGCCGAAGGCGCCGACGTCATCAAGATTTTCGGGTCGGAGAGCATTCGAACGGGCGGCGCACAAACGCTGAGCGACGAGCAGTTGTCGGCGATTTGCGGCGAAGCAAAGGCGCAGGGACTTCGCACCATGGTGCACGCGCATAGCTCGGAGAGTATCAAGGCGGCGGTTCTGGCGGGGTGCGATCAGATCGAGCACGGCGTGTTCGCCAATGACGAAGTGCTCAAGCTCATGGCCGACCGCCACGTCTACTTCGATCCGCAGATCTGTCTGGTCTTCACCAACTATCTCGACAACCGCGCGAAGTATGACGGGATCGGCAACTACAACGAAGTCGGATTTGCATCGATGGAGAAGGCCATTCCCATCGCGACGGAGATGTTCAAGCGCGCGATTCGCACCCCGGGTCTCAAAGTGATCTTTGGAACCGATGCGGTGGCCGGCGCGCATGGTCGGAACGCCGAAGAGCTCATCTGCCGCGTGCAGGCCGGCGGTCAATCACCGCTCGACGCGATCACCTCGGCCACGTCCCTTGGCGCCGAAGCGCTGCGGATGGGCGACCAATTCGGATCGATCGCGGCGGGGCAGCAAGCCGATCTGATTGCCGTGCAGGGCGATCCCACCAAGGACATCACCGCGCTCCGCCGAGTGATGTTCGTGATGAAGGGCGGTAAGGTCTACAAGAACGAAAAATGACGCGGCCGGTGTAGGGCGCGCTCAACGCATCGCTTCTGGATCCACACCGATCGACCGGCACCACCGTTCGTACGCGACCGGCGAGATCTCGGACGGCTTGATCTCGCTCCGCCCGCCCCAAAACACGTTGGTGTACGACACCGGCATGCCGATCGACTCGAGGTGCGCGTCGATCGCGTCCTTATGCGCGAGCACGAGCGCCTTGTCGGTTCCGTGCGCCACGGCCATGACATTCACGTTGGCGAAGTCGGCGCCGCCCTCACGCCAGTAGGCGTGCGTGAGAATGTGGTGGCGGCCAATTTCGCGCCCCGCCTCGATCTCGCGGCCCGCCGGAACGCGCCAATGAAACAGCGCGTTGTAGCGCGTGACGCGCGCCCCGCCGCTCGACGGTTTCACGTGCTCGAGGAAGGTGGAGAAACGTCCAATGACGCCGCGCGCGTTGAGCGATTCCGCGACGCCGGCGAACTCGTCGAGCGACAGTCCCGCTTCGGCGGCGCGCGCGGCCCACGGATCGTTGCCAATTTCATCCACGGCAAACTCACGCTTCAGCGGTTCGAGCACGCGCCAGTCGAGTTGGCTCATCTCCACGATGTTCGTGTCGATGACCTCGCCGAGCGCGTCCGATTTGCTGCCGGGCTCCATGCCGCGCCGACGTACGTGGCCAACGCCGAGCGCGAACAGTCGCTTGGCGGGCATTACGCGGTATGCGGTGGCGCCGATTTTCCCCGCCAGGAAATCGCAGTGCTTGGTCATCGAAAAGCCCTGCGGGACTTTGAGCGTGGTCCACAGTCGATAGACCGAGCCGGGTGTTTCGGTGTCGGTCGACCGAATCACCACGTGTCCAGAAAACGGATCCTCTTTCGCGAGATAGTCGAAGCCGGCATCGAGATCGCCGGAGTCAACGCGCCAGGCAACCAATGCGCCTGGTGCGAGGTTCGTCGCCATCAGCGTCTGACGGATCCGCCGAATCGTGCCCGCGGCGAGCATCGCGCGGAGACGCTCGTGCACCGTACCCACGTCGAGCTCGGATTGTTTGGCGATCGCGGCGAACGGGTCGAGCAGGAATCCGGAGATCCGGTCTTCCGACACCGCGAGAATGCGGGCGTTGACGGGGTCGGAGATTTCGACGGGAAGCGTGGTGTCCAGCATGGGTCCGAGTTGGGGGCGGCAGTCGTGGCGACAGCCTTATTGTAGCGCGTCGACACGGTGCACGCTCACGGCTCAGCCCCTGCAGGAAAGAGAAACGTGAATTCCTCCGCTCCCACAATCCGGCCGATTCGTCGAGCATCCACGGCGGCAATGACGCAGACGGCTCTCGCGGCCGCGGCCGCCGGCGCGACAGTCCTGCTGGCGATGACGCTCGGCCCGGACACCCCTGGCGCGTTCGATCGCGCGGTTCGGCGATCGGCGCAATCGCCGCGCACCGCGCGGCTGAAGCCGCTGCTCGCGCCGCTCTTTCCGCTCGGGCTTCCAATCACGTACATGACCGCGGCGTATTTCGGAGCGCGCTGGCTGCGTGCGAGAGACAGACGCGGCGGTCCTGCCATCATGTCTTCGGCGCTCCTCGCGTGGTCAACACACCGGCTGGCGACTCTGGCGCATCCCCGTGAGCGGCCACGCCGCCCGTTGGTCAAGCGTCGCACTGACAGCTATCCGAGCGGCCACACCACTGGCATCACCGCCGTCTCGCTAACCACGGCCTACGTGCTGAAGCGGCAACGGTTGATCTCCGTACAACGAGCGCTGGCAATCGCCGCGGCTCCGCCCGCCGTCATGGGCGTCTACCGCGTGTTGGCCGACGCGCATTGGGCGACCGACGTGTTCGGCGGCTGGTTGCTCGGCGGCGCCGTTGCATTGGGATGCAACGCGATCCTCGCCGACTCGATCGCCGACGCGCCGCCGGTTGCTACGGCACCGGTATCGAGTACGCCGCGACCATCCCGCCGTGTCCATCGGGAACGAGTGATGTCCGAAGGATAAATCGATCGAGGCGATTACCCGGATGTCCGTGCGCGTATTGGGTGATCTTGCGGCCGCTGAACGTCCCGATCGCAGCGCCGATCGCAACGTCGCTTCCCCAGTGACGGCTGTGATACATGCGCGAGAGACCGACCGCCGTCGCGCCAACGTACATCACGGGTCCGATGATCCACGCGGAGCGCGGCTGCCATCGAGCGGCCTCGTTGGTCACGGCAGCGGCGGCCGCGAATGCCGTTGACGTATGTCCGGACGGAAACGACGACCAATCGCCGGACGAGAAGCCTTTGCCGACATGAAAGTCGTCAGGATCGTGGCCTGCGGAGAGAAACGGACGCCCGCGACCGACGACTCCCTTAAGGAAAAAGGTGACGCCCTCGGCGAACAACACCGCTTCCGTTCCGTGCCATCCCAGGTCAGCGAGACGATCGTAGCCGCCCACTTTGCCGATCGTGTAGAGGCTGGCTCCGATGATGTAGGCGCCCGGGCTGGCGATGTATTCCACGCCAGTGGACGTTCGCTTCAGAAAGTGGTTCGCCTGCCGCGAGGAATCGGCGAGTTGAATCGCGGCGTGCCGGTCGAGCGGAGTCGCGATGATGGTTGCGCCCGCGAAGACGCCGGCCAGCACCATATCTCCGAAGGTAAAAAACGGCGCTTGCTTTTGCGAATGCGTGGTGTCGCGCGGATCGGTCGGTTGTTGCGACGCGACGACGTGCGGAGTGAGGACCGCCAAGATCGCGCCGGCGGACACGAGCGCGCGCCGGCAGCGCTCGATGGTGGGTCGGGTTGAAGTTCGCATGACGTACTCCAGGAATTTGTTGTCATGCGCGGTATTGCATTAAACGGGCGACGGCAGCCAAAGAGTAAAGCGTGACCCCTGGCCAACGTAGCTCTCGAGTGTGATGTCGCCCTCCATCATCTGCGCGAGCGTTCGGCTGATCGTGAGCCCGAGCCCGGTTCCGCCGTGCGCGCGAGTATATCCGTTGTCCACCTGGACAAACGGGTGGAAGATGCGCTCGCTGTCTTCCGGCGAGACGCCGCCTCCAGTGTCCTCGACGGTGATGAAAGTCCATGCCGGCGCTCCGTCGGTTCGCGGAATATTTGGTCGCATCCCAACTCCACATCTGATGAGGACGCTTCCGCCCGCCGGGGTAAACTTGACGGCGTTCGACAACAGGTTCGTCAGAATTTGCTGAACCCGGTGCGGATCGCCGATGTACTCGGTTGCCGGCTGTCCCTCGGGCGACGTCGTGAGCTCGATGCCCTTGGTCGCCGCCTGCGGCCGAATCAGTGCCAACGCGGCCTCGGCGGCATCACCAGTGATGCCGATCGTGGGCTCGACGTCCATTTGGCCTGCTTCGATCTTGGCGAGGTCGAGAATTTCGTTGACGAGCGCGGTCAGATGGTCGCCGCTCGAGCGAATGCGACTCAGTTGCTTTGCCTGCGCGTCGGTGACTGGTCCGGCGATTCCCATCTCGAGAAGCTCGGCGTAGCCCATCATTGCGTTGATTGGCGTCCGAATCTCGTGGCTCATCTTGGCGAGGAAGTCCGACTTTGCGTTGCTTGCCGCCTCAGCCTCCAACCGCAGCGCGAGCGACGTACGGTAGATCAGGGCGTTGTCAATCGCGATCGCCGTGCGACGGCCCAGCTCCATGGACAGCTCGAGGTCCTCAGGTCCGAAGACTCTGCCCGAGTCGGTCATGGTGAATGAAATCGCGCCGAACGACCGACCCCGCGCCATGAGCGGCACGGCCATGAATGACGTGGGTCCGACTTCGTCGATTAGTTGAGCGACTTCGTCATCGGCAGCATTCGCGCGAACCGAGACTATGTCCAGTCGCGGAGCAACGGTCGGTTTTTGGGACCGCATGACGTCGGGAATCACGCCGGGCCCATCGACGCGATACTCGTAGCGTTTCACCAGCGCGCGAACCGCGCGCTGCTTTGCCGGATCATAGTGCGCCGTCTCCTCACGACGAATGGTTCCGTCTTCGTCGGCGAGGTGGATACTGCAATAGTCGGAGATGGTCGGCACGCAGTAGCGCGCGAGATCGGCGAGCATCGTTTGATCGGACAGCGATCCCGCGAGAATTCGACTCGCTTCGGCGAGGAATTTCTGTGTTACGACGGATCGCGTGAGACGCTTTACGGCGTCGCCTGATGCGTTCGACGATGCCTGCACCTGCTCGGCCATTCGATTGAACGCGGCGCCCAGTCGTCCGATTTCGTCGGGGCCGCGCGCAGCGACTCGCTCAGAGTACCGTCCATGAGCGATCGCTTCGGCCGCGCTGGTGAGCTCAACCAGCGGCCGCGCCAGTTGGCGACTGAGGAACCACGCGATCGCGGCGCCGAGCACGGCGAGCAGAATGGCGATGACAGAGAGTGTTCGGATGAGCGCCCGCGGGCGTGCGAGGACGGCATCCATCGGATATTCCAGCGTGACGACGAGCGGCGTGCCCTTGACCGGCGCGCTCGATGCGAGGGCGGGTCCGCGATCTCCGTGAGTGTAGATGTTCAGGTTTTCTTGATACGGCCGCGATTGGGTTGGCGCCTTCATGGTTGAGCCGTCCGCCGCGATCCAGATATCGTCGTGAGCGCTTCGTACATACAAGCCGATGTCGGATCCTATGAGGTCGCGAAACGGCTGCAGCACACGAGGCGCGCCGCTGATGCGCCGCTCCTGAACCACGTAGCCGAGGAGCTGGCCGTTCTCCTTCACAGGAACGGTGATCCACATCGAGGCATGGCGGTCCACCGCGTAAACCTTGCTCACATGGACGCTGTCGGGGGACGATCCCAACGCCTGAATCCCCTCGCGCACTTGCTGCTGGTCGGCCGGCGTCTCGAGTTTCACTCGGCCAACGGGGCGGCCGTCCGGCGTTACAAGCTCAGGCGGCGTGATGCTGTCGGCGCGCGCCGCGAGCGCTGTCATCGCACGGATGGCCGCGGGACTTGGGGGGTGGTCCGGCGTGCGCAGCGCCGCGATCACGGCGGAGTCGCCGGCGATGCGGTGCATGGTGGCGATCCTCGCGCTGGTGGTCTGCTGCAGCATCGTTGAGAGAACGCGCGAGAGCGTTGAGAGTCGCTCGCCGGCGGACAGTTCAGCGGAGCGCCGCACTTCGTAGTACGACACGGCGACCGACACCGCGAGGACTGCCGCCAACACTCCGAAGATGACCAGCGGCAATTTCCGCTCGAGCGGGAGTTGCCGGTCTCGTTCGGTGCTGGTTGCGGTGTTGTTTGCGATATCTGCGTCCTGGACGGACGCCTTCGTGTAGGTGTCGTTCAAGGCGGCCACGAAAGTAGACGAGCTACTAGGTCCGGCGTATCGGGTCCAGACTGGCGAAAAAGCCGGCCTGCTTCAGGTCACTCTGCGCCGAGTTGACCGTCGCCGTTGTCGAGCGAGCGCCAGAGGTACCACGCAGCAACGCTGCTGTGCGGGCTCCATTTGGCGCCAATGCGCTTCACTTGCTGTGGAGTTGGACGCTTTCGCTTCCGGTAGGCCCGTTTGATCGCATTCTGAATCCCGAGGTCGAGCTCGGGCAGCACGTCCGGCCTGCCGAGTCGGAACATCAGGAACATCTGCGCGGTCCATCGCCCGATCCCCTTCACCTGAACCAAATGGGTGATGAGATCGTCATCGCTCATCGATTCGACCGCGTCGAGGGGTAGGTCGCCGCTCATGACCTTGGATGAGAGATCTCGCAGGTATCCGATTTTCTGTCGCGAGAGTCCGGCGGCGCGCAACTGCTCGTCCGTGCCGGCGACCACGGCTTCGGGTGTAGGCGTGTTGTCGGGAAACAGCGCGTTCACTCGCGAGAGAATGGTCGCCGCAGCTTTCCCCGAGAGCTGCTGATACACGATCGCCCGTGTCAGAGCCTGGAAGTGTGTTCCCTCGGCCCGCATTTCAATCTTGCACGGACCGACAGACTCGATCACTCGCGCGAGGACCGGATCGACGTTTTTGAGGTGTCTGACCGAGGGACGGTGGTTGACCATGCCGAGAATTTACGTGCTCGCCTCTTTCCTCGCTTCCCATGAGGCGACAAGCCGGCCAAATGTCGCGCCGCCTTGCGCAGGTCAGTGACGAATAGCTGTTCTGTTCGCTTCCGGCCGAGGGTCGTCTTGGCCGCGATTGCGCCAATGCAGACGAATGTTGCGGACGCGGAGCGCGGTAAGTGTCGCGCGCGGCGGAATGAAGTCAGCCGCGGAGCCGGTTGGCTTCACTCTGCTTCTCGGCGCGATCGTGCTGTTCGCGATCCTCGTTTAACCGATGGCGTCCGGGATGCGGCTCTCCGAACGCGTCGGCATCGGGGTCAGCCATTTTCGGAGCTTCCAGGGCCTCGCTGTCGGGCAGTTTGTGATGGAGCGCCTCGATGAATGCGGCGTGCGTCTTGTCGCCGTGCTGTCCTTCCGCGTGGGTTTGCGGGCCCTGCTGTTTTCCGTCACGCTTTCCCATGAAATTTGGCTCGAGATTGGAGTGAAGGGCCGGAACCGCAGCGGAGCGACCCGGATACAGTGTCGGGCAAGGGTGAGGCCAGCACGAAGGCGAGGCCGGCGCGGTGTGCGCGCAAACCCCAGCTCGATCTATCTCCATAGCCGGCGCGTGAAAACACATCAGGTCTGGTTGGAAGAGTCGTTGCGAGTCGTTCTGCGGCGTTCGTGGAGCAGGTCTATGCTCGTTTTCGGGCTAGCGTTGCTTTTCGGCGGACGCGCCGCGCTCGCGCAGCACGACATGTCGCAAATGTCCGGGAACGCCGGTCTGAGCCTTCCCCTCGGTATTCCGTTTTCGCGACTGGGGTCCGGGACCTCGTGGCTTCCCGATTCGTCTCCGATGCGTGCCGGCCATTTTGTCGCCGGTCCGTGGTTGCTCATGCTGCACGGCGCGGCGTTCGGACAGTACGACCATCAAAACGGGTTCCGCGGCGACACGCAATTCGGACTCGTCGACTGGGAAATGCTCATGGCGGCTCGCGCCCTTGGCGGCGGCACGCTGCGGCTCGATGCCATGACGAGCCTCGAGCGGCTGGTGCTTGGACCGCGGGGCTATCCCGAGCTGCTCCAGTCAGGCGCGACGTATCATGGCGCACGGTTGGCCAATCGCCAGCATCCCCATGATCTTCTCATGGAGCTGGGCGTGAACTATGATCATTCTCTAACGAGCACACTGGCAACGTTTGTCTACGCGGCACCGGTTGGGGAGCCGGCGCTTGGGCCCGTGAACTACCTGCATCGGCCGTCGGCCGCGGTCGATCCGTTCGCGCCGATCGGGCACCATTGGCAGGATGGGTCGCACGAGGCGCCGGGCGTCGTTACCGCGGGCGTGTATTCGCATGCGGTGAGGCTCGAAGGGTCGGTGTTCAACGGGCGCGAAAGCGAGTCAGGCGAGCTCGCACCAGATTACACAGGGGCGCGTCTCGATTCGTACTCGGGTCGCGTGACCGTGCTGCCGAGCGATCGAGTGAGCGTCGCGGCGTGGGGCGGCTACATCTTTGATCACGATATTCTCGATCCCGGTCTTGGGATGCAGCGCTACGGCGCCTCTGTTCTGACGTCAGTTCCATTGTCCGGCGGGGGCACCTGGTCCAACTCCGTGGTGTGGGGGATGAACATTCATCATCACGGCGAGCGGGCGCACGTCCACGACGTCACAGGGCCCATCAAGTACTACCACGCATCGGCCAGCGCGTTGATCGAGACCACCTACGACGTCAACGACCGTCTCGCCTTCTACGGGCGAGCGGAGCAGGTGCAGAAGAGCGCCGACGATCTCGGATTTCTCGGCGGCGATCTCATGGAGCTGTTCACGGTTCGTGAATTGTCGCTCGGAGCGACGCGCGAGCTGCACGCGTTCGGCAACGCCTCGGTCGGTCTCGGCGCTCGCGCGTCGATCACTCTGCTGCCGGACCTCTTGCATCTGAACTTTCAGACGCAGACGCCTGTTGGCTTCGCGGTATTCCTTCGCGTGCGGCCGACGCTGATGCGGACGTCATCGCGGATGCCGATGGCCGGATCGGATCTGGGCAGCGCGGCTTCGCGCTGAGAGCTGGACCTGGTATCATTCGCGTCGCGCTAACCACTTTGGAGATCCCACACCCATGTCGTCCCGCTCTCTCGCGCGTTTGATCGCGTGCAGTTCCGTTGTAGCCATCGCCGCGCCGGTCGGCGCCCAAAACGCCACCGCCGGATTCGTCGTCACGCTTGGCAACGACACGACATCGGTCGAACAATTCACGCGCACGAGCAGCTCGCTCACCGGGGATGTCGTCACGCGCCAGGGAGGCACGGCGATCGCCCACTACGTGGTCATGCTCAACGCGAGTGGAGCGCCGACGAAGCTGGACATCACGTATCAGAAATTTGGTGGTGGCGTCCCCGCGAACGGTGTGAAATCCGTGTCGGCAACGTACGGCCCCGATTCGACGATCATCGTCATCATGCGCGATACGGCGATCACGCGCCGTTTCGCGGTGAAGGATCCGTATCCCATGGTCGGCGGCCTGGCTCCGTCACTTGGATTGTTCGAGCTTTCGCTTTCGCGGATCCGCGCGACGAAAATGGATACGCTGTCGATCGCCGCGCTTGCGCCGGGTGCCGCTGCGGCACCGCGCCTTATGACCGGAGTGAAATTCTACGGCGCTGACTCGGCGCGCATCTGGACGCAGGGCTACGTGCAATACGCGCGCGTGGATGCGACCGGACGTCTCCTTGGATTGAGTGGCCGCGAGACGACGCAGAAAATCGAGACGCGCCGTCTGCCGGCGCTCGACGTGCAGAAGTTGGCTGCGGGGTTTGCCGCGGGAGAGGCGCAGGGCAAGGCGATGACCACGGTTGCGTCGTCAGCCAAGGACAGCGTCAAGGCGACGGTGGGTAGTGCGCAGATCTCCATCGTCTATTTCCGTCCAACGGCGCGCGGCCGCGATGTGTTCACGAACGGCGTGCTCGGCGACACCTTGTGGCGCACCGGCGCGAATGACGCCACAATGTTCACCACGTCGAGCGATCTCGTGGTTGCCGGCAAGACGGTGCCGGCCGGGAGCTACACCCTGTGGACGTCGGTGCCGCGCGACAACAGTCATTACGAGTTGGTCATCAACAAACAGACGAAACAGTGGGGCACTGTCTACGATCAGGCGCAGGATCTCGTTCGCGTGCCGCTCAGCGTCGGCAAGCGCTCGTCGCCGATGGAGGCCTTTCAGATCTCTGTCGAACCGAGCGCCAATGGCGGCGCCTTGAAGCTCTCGTGGGCCGGGACAGACCTGTCGGTGCCGATTACGTCGAAATAGAGCAGTTGTGGTAGGTTGGCGGGCGCCCTCTTACGTTTCAACACCATCATGTCCCGCCTCCTCGCCTACTTCCTTCGCGGCCTCGTCGTCGTCGTGCCGCTCGCGCTGACGATTTACGTCTGCGCCGTGATCTTCACGACGATCGACCGATGGCTTGGACTGCGGATTCCCGGCGTCGGGTTTGTGCTCGCGCTCCTGCTGATCGTGCTCGTCGGGTTCATGGCGTCGAGCATCGTAACGCGCAGCCTGCTCGGGGCGGTCGATCGAGTGTTCGACCGACTGCCATTCGTGCGGCTGCTGTATTCGTCGGCCAAGGACATGCTGAACGCTTTCGTCGGCGAAAAGCGTCGCTTCGACAAGCCGGTGCTCGTTGCCCTTTCCGCCGACGGCGCGCTCAGGGTGCTGGCGTTTCTGACGTCGGAATCGCTGACGTCGCTCGGCGTCTCCGATCAGGTGGCCGTGTACATGCCGCAGTCCTACGGATTCGCCGGCCACATTCTCGTGGTTCCGGCCAATCGCGTCCAGCGAATTGACGCCGATGCCGCGGAGGTCATGGCGTTCATCATCTCGGGCGGAGTGACACAGGTCGAGTCGCGTAGCGCCGTGGAGTAGGCTCGCCATGTCTGACGACGGCGCGCCATTCGAGATCCGGGTTTCACCGATGCAGGGCGTTGGCGCGTTCGCGGTGCGGCGAATTGCGGCGGGCACGCGTGTCATCGAGTACGCCGGTGCTCGATTGACACCTGAACAGGCCGACGCGCAGGAGCCTGACTCGCCGCCTGACGGGAGTCGGCATCACACGTATCTGTTCGCGATCGACGACGATGTGGTGATCGACGCGGCGGTGGATGGCAACGACGCGCGGTTCATCAATCACTCATGCGATCCGAACTGTGATGCCGTCATCGAGAATGGCCACATCTGGATCGACGCGATCCGTGACATCGAGCCTGGCGAGGAGCTCGCATACGACTATGCGTATGTGCTCGAGGAGCGCCACACGCCCGCGGCGAAGCGCCGGTATCCGTGCCACTGCGGTGCGGCGAACTGTCGTGGGACGATTCTCGCGAAGAAGCGATGAGGATCGTGTTCGTGGCTTTCGCCATCGAGGGTCTGTCGCTCGGACGAATGCGGGTGATTGGCCACGGAGTCCGCGGAATAAGCGGAACACAAACGGAATGCATCATCGCGCAACGAGCCGGGATTCTTTTTGTTGACTGCCGCTCAGGACGCCTCGACCGAGCATCCCGAGCGGCTGTCTGAAAAAAAACTGGCTCGTGGCGCAACGATGCCTTCCGTACCTTGTCCGCGTATTCCGTGGGCAACGATAACGCGCCGTCCCTCCGGCGCACACCAGTCATGGCGCATCATCACGGCTTCGCCATGACTGGCCTCACTCAAGGTCGAACCGGCGCCGCAGGCGGGCCTTTCGGCCACATGTTGTTCGCGCGATCGAGGTCGGGGACTTTCTTGTCGGGATCGACCTCCACCTTCGCGACCGTCTTACCGTGAAAATCGTACCGGCGGAGATAATACGTCGTGTTCGTGCTCCACACCTCGGCCGGATAGTTGAAGTCCTGCACCGAGCCGTCGGAGAACGTGAAGCGCGCGTGAATCGGCATCACGCCGCGAGCGCGGTTGCCGAACACGACGACCACTGAATCGATGTCGCCGAACTGCTTGTGCACCAGGGTGTCGATCGCCTGGTCGAAATGCGGATTCTCGACGAACCACTCGCGGAAGAACCAGTCGAGCCGCTTGCCGCCGGCGTCTTCCATGGTGTGGAAGAAATCGGATGGGCTCGGGTGCTTGAACGCCCAGCGGCGGGTATACTCGCGGAACGAGTCGTCGAACGCCTGCGGTCCGAGAATTTCGTCGCGCAAGAGAGCGAGTCCCACCGCGGTCTTCACGTACGCATTTTCGCCGAGGAGGCTCGGATCGATCCGGTCCGGGTTGATCTCGAGCGGCTCGTCGGCGTTGTGCTGCATGTATTGCACGACCTGATCGCGATCGTGCTCGACGCGCTTCTCGTACGTTCCCTTCTCGGGATAGCGGCGCGCCTCGGAGAAGTAGTTGATGAAGGTGTTGAACCCTTCGTCCTGCCACATGTGCACCCGCTCGTTCGAGCCGACGATCATTGGGTACCACATGTGTCCGATCTCGTGCGTCACGACGTTGTACAGCTCGTACTTGTCGGCGCTCTTGTTCTCCATGGCGAGCATGGGGTATTCCATGCCGCTGATCGGCCCTTCCACGGCGCTGATGTGCGGATACGGATACTGGAACCAGCGCTCCGAGTATTCCATGATCGACATGCGCGACATGTCGGCCGCGTCTTTCCACGTCTCCACCGCGCTCGGTCGATAGTAGGCGAAGGCATTGTGCCCCTGCCAAGCGGCTGCGTCCCAGATGTATTCCGGCGACGCCGCCCACACCGCGTCACGGACATTCTTTGCCGCGAAGCGCCAGGTCTGCATTCCGGTCTTGCGGGGGCGCGCGGTGCCGTCCTTCAGCTCTGCTTCAGTGATGATGTGGACCACGGAGTCCGACTTCGATGCGCGCGCGAGGCGTGAAATCTCCGCGGGCGTGAGCACTTCGGCGGCGTTGACCAATGCACCCGTCGCCGCGACGATGTAGCCGGCGGGCACGGTGACGGAAAGATTGATGTCGCCGTACTCGAGATAAAATTCGCCCTGTCCCAGGTACGGTTCGGAATTCCAGCCGCGCAGGTCGTCGTACACGCAGACGCGCGGATACCACTGCGCGAGCTCGTACAGCGCGCCTTCGCGCCCCATGCGATCGGCGCCGTGCTCCGGCACATTGAAGTGCCACGCCGCATCCAGCGTCGCGGTCTGTCCCGGCGCGAGCGGAGTCGCGAGGTCGACGCGCATTACCGTTCCCTCAACGCGCATCTTGAGTGGCGTCTTCTTGTCCGCGACGACCTGATTGAACCGCTCGATCGCGTCGCCGCCTTCGAAATTGCGCGCGCCAAAGCGTGAGTCGGGCGGGAAGACGTACGAGTTGAGCGAACCGTTCTTGAACGCGTTCTGCTCCACCTGGAACCAGAGATAGCGAAGCGTATCAGGCGAGTTGTTCGTATAGCGGAGCGTCATTTCGCCGTGCAACGACTTGGCCGCGGTGTCCAACGTGCCGCGAAGATCGTAATTCGCGTGCTGCTGCCAATACTTGGGCCCCGGCGCGCCGGAGCCGCTGCGATAGGTATTGCCGACCGGCAAATGGAGCGGCGCGAACAGCGACGTGTCGCCGACCCCCGTTGGATCCATTCGCGGCATCAGCGAATCGGTGGGCGGACGCTGAGTGCCCGGCCCCTGCGCCGAGAGCAGAGAGGCACTCGCGACGAGTGCGGCGAGCGGCGCCAGAAAAACTACGCGAGTACGCATGTACGGTATGGCTAGAGAAGAACGCAGACAGCCGGGGCTGCTGCGATGAAATCAAGCTGCCCGCGTCAGGCGGGCAAGAACAACGCCTGCTAATGATTTGTAAGCGATGTGTTGACGATCGAGCGCTCGACTCTCAGCGCTTGGCGTAGACGCGCGTCTTACCGTCGCGATCGAACGCGATGACGTCATAGTGATCGGCACGGCCACCTTCCATTCCCGGCGAGCCGGTGGGCATTCCAGGAACGGCCAAGCCGAGCGACGCGGGTTTGGCCGCCAGGAACTTCTTGATCACGTCGGCCGGGACATGGCCCTCCACGACATACGCTCCCACGACAGCGGTGTGGCACGACTGCAGCGCCGCGGGCACGTTCATCGTTCGCTTGATCTCGTCCATGTTCTGGACGTCGCGCGTCGAGACCACGAACCCGTTCGCCGACAGGTGCTTCACCCATCGCACACAACACTCACAACCTGGATCCTTGTACACCGTGATCACGGAAGGTGCCCGCTCGGCGAGCAGGCCGCGGCGTGCCAGCAGGACGGCAGCGGACGAGAGCAGAAAGTGGCGACGAGAGAGCATTCTGAAACGTATCGTGCCATTGGTCGCCGAGCTAGCTGATAGATTCCGCCGTCATGGCCCGTACGTCCTCCTCGTCCACCCGCGATCGAATTGCCCTGCGTGTCCTGCAGTTTGGCGCGGTCGCCATTGTCCTCGCCGCGCTGCCGTACAAGCTGTTTGATCTCGACCGCTATTTCGTGCCGAAGGAGCTCATTCTGCACGTCTGCGCCGCCGTGGCGACGCTCGTGTGCCTGAGCGCGCGGCGCAGGCTTGGCCTCACCACCGTCGATACGCTTCTCGCGGGTTTTCTTCTCGCCGGCATCGCCGCGGCCCTCTTTGCGGCCAATCAATGGGCGGCCGAGCGAGCGGTGGCGATCTCACTGTCGGGCGTCGCACTGTTTTGGGTGGCGTCGGTGCTTCGAGAGGGCGGCATGGTTCGACCGCTGATCGTCGCGCTCGCCGTGGGAATCGTTGTTGGCGCCGCGACGTCGCTCGCGCAGGCGTACGGGGTTCAGACCGAGTACTTCAGTCTCAATCGCGCGCCCGGCGGCACGTTCGGGAATCGCAATTTCGTTGCGCATCTGTCGGCTATCGGCACTCCGGTCGTCGTGCTCGCCGCGTTGACTGCCCGACGAGGCACGGGCAGCCTGCTCGGCGGATTGGGGTTGGCGATCATCTCGGCCGCGCTGGTGCTGTCGCGCAGCCGGGCGGCGTGGCTGGCGGTGATCGCCCTCGCGATTCCGGCGGGCGGTTTGGCGGTGCTTACGTGGAAGCGATGGTGCGAGCCCCGCACGCTTCGGCGCGCGGTCATGCTAGGCATCGCCGTGGTTGCCGGAGCCGTTGCGGCGATCGTGTTGCCCAATCGACTCGAGTGGAAGAGCGAGTCGCCTTATCTCGACTCGGCGACTGGTTTAGTAAACTATAAAGAGGGGAGTGGACGAGGCCGGCTGGTTCAGTACGGAAATTCGCTGCGGATGACCGAAGCGCATCCGCTGCTCGGCGTCGGTCCCGGCAATTGGCCGGTCGTCTATCCCAAGTTCGCGTCCAAGAACGATCCGTCGATGTCGCAGGACGAGACGGTGACGTCGAACCCGTGGCCGAGCAGCGACTGGATCGCATACCTGTCTGAGCGAGGGGTCGTGGGATTTGCGCTGCTTCTGCTGGCGATGCTTGGGCTGGTTGTCCGAGCGATTCGCGACTTGCATGCCGGCCGCGGCACGCGCGATCCGGAGCGTGTGCTCACGGCGATCGCGTTGGTGGGGACGCTCGTGGCGGTGGCAGTAGTGGGAGCGTTTGACGCTGTGCTTCTTGTGGCGGCGCCGACCTTCTTCGTGTGGACACTCGCCGGCGCGCTCGCCCCACCGGCGTCGAGCGCCTTTACGCTCGAGACGGGCGTGCGCCCGTTGGGGCCGGCCGTCGCTGTCGGCCTCGCCGCGGTCATGGTTGGGCGAACCGCGGCTCAGATCGCGGCCATCGTCGTGTTCAGCACGAGTGCGAAGCTTGCGGCGATCGACCGGGCGGCGCATCTCGATCCCGGCAGTTTTCGCATTCGAACTCGGCTCGCGCAGGCGTACATCGCGCGCGGTGATTGTGTTCGTGGTCGACCGCAGGCGCATGCGGCGCACGATCTTTTCCCGAGTGCCGCCGAGCCGCGGCATCAAATCGCGGCGTGCGGTGGGCGATAGCGCGACGCGATGAGTGATCGGATCGAAAACATTGGTGCGCGCGGTGCGCAATGGCGGCGGCGCGGCGGGATCGCATGGCTCGGGATCACAGTCGTGGCGTTTGCCGCGTTGTGGGCGGCCGGTGTTCCGCACTGGTATCGACTCAGCCTCGCCGTTCCGATCGGCCTGTCGGGCGTCGGATTTCTTCAAGCGCGCGAGAAGACCTGCGTGGCGTTGTGCGCGGTGGGCAAACGCGAGCCGACACGCGACCGGCCGGAGACGACACTGACCGCCGCGGAGCGTGTTGTCCTCCGTCGGCGGTCAGCCTGGATTGTGTTGCGAGTGGTCGTGATCGTCGTGGTGTCAACAACGTTGCTCGTCTGTGTCTGACGCGCCGCGGCAAGGTGCCGGTTAGAGTTTCCTCATCGCTGCAGCCGTGTGTTGGTACCGCTGGGCGGCCCGCCTCGTCCCGCAGGCGGCGGCGGGATCGGCGGCGCTCCGGGCTGTCCGCGAGCGGGAGCGAGATAGTCGCCTGGCGGCGGCTCATTGTATCCGCGATGGCACGTCGCGCACGTGACGGTTGGCGGATCCTTGGGGTAGAGCTTGGGCAGCTGCGCGCTGTTGATGTCGTTCGTCATCTGCTGCATGAAGCGCGCGCGCACCTTGTCCTTTGAGGTGTCGCTGGCGAAGTCGCCTTGCGGTGCGAGACGGTGGCAGTTGGTACAATTCCAGCTCAACGCCTCGCCATAGTCTTTGTCCATCTTTCGGACGAGCTCGCGCGCGGTGATTCCCTTCAAGACTTGAAGGTTCTTGAAGACATTTTCCGCCGGCTCGTTTTCGTGCCCGGCGATCTTGGTCATGATTTGCGCGACATAGATCGCGCGCAGCTTGGTCAGGCTGTCGCGTGACAGCGGTGGTCTGCGTCCGGCGGGGGTGCCCGCGGGCCTGTTGGCCCCTGGTTGCGTGCTCGGAGGCGCGGCGCCGGTGCTCGCGACCGCGCCCGTCGTTGGCGTGGGCGTGGCCGCGACAGGTGCTCGAGTGCAGGACAAAGCTGCGGCGAAGCAGCCGAGAATGATTACGTCACGGCGAACAACCATGAGCTACCTCAAGAAATGGATCCGACGGCGGGTCGGGCACGTCACGATGCCTTGCGCGCGCCCTATCCATTTACGGCTTCGGCGCGCCCGACGTTGGCGGATTCCACTTGGCGATGCGCCCGCGAGGGCCCGCAGCCCAACCATCATTCGGCGAGGCAAACGCGATGGTGTTGTACGCCACTGTGTCTATCATGGCCCAACTGTCGCCACCGTCAGTCGATCGCGCGGTGCCGGCGAGTCCAACGGCGACCATCGAGCGCCCACTCGTGCCCGGGATGTAGGCGACGCCCGACAGGTAGGCGCGCGCCATCGTCTTTGCGAGGTGCCACGTGCGCCCGCCGTCAGTCGTCACGGCGGCGTTATCGAACGCCTCGTTCGGCTTTGCGTAGTCACCGCCAACGGCGACGCCGTGCTGCGCGTCTCTGAACGCAACCGAGAAAATTCCTGACGACGAATTCCCGGCGTGAATCGGTGTATCGGCCACGGTCCACGTGCGACCGCGGTCGGTCGAATGAAAGACGCGCGCCCGCGCTCCGCCCCCGGTTCCGATCCACACGTTCGAGCTGCCTTGCACGGTCAAGCACGTTCCGCTCGCGGCGAACGCAGCCTCGCCCGCGAGCACCGGCGGGGCGTTGTCCGTGGGCACTCGCGTCCACGAGCTCCCACCGTCGTCCGTGGTGAGAAGAAACAGGCGGCCGCCCACGGGATCGCTCATCGCGATGCCGTGCTGGTCGTCCCAAAACGAGATTGCGTCGAGAAACACGCCGGGCAGCGTGGTCTCGAATTGCTTTTTCCAGCTCGTGCCATCGCTCGAGTGGAAAATCTGTGCTTGGCCGGAGTCGGCCAGGCCGGCGCTGATGACCCACGCACTCGTGGCGCTCGACGCGTGAATGTCCCGAAAATCGAGCGTCGACGCGCCGGGGACCGAGTCCACCGTCCACGTTTTGCCGCCGTCGGTGGTGCGCGCGACGCGACCGCGTGTTCCGCTCGCCCACACCACCGTGGGGCTCAGCGCGACCAGACCGCGGAACTCGGCGGTCGTGCCGCTCTGCTGCGGCACCCACTGCGCCCGGAGAGGCGCGGCCAGCAGGACGATCGAAATTGGTAATAGTCTCATTGTACTAGTTAGAAGAGCGGCGCGGCAGGAAGTCGGCGAACCACGTCAAGCAAATTTCAAGCTGTTGAAAAACGCGCCGTAGTGAGAGAATTGAAATGAATCGACAGGTGAAAAGGAGAGGCATGGGGTGGCTCGAGCCAAGTACGATAACAGTAATCGCTCGTCGTAGTAGGCTTTCCGCTCGGATTTTGATGCGTCTGCTCCTCGGAGTCGAGCGTTGGGGTGGGATGCGCGAGACACTGCCCGAGCGATATGTGAACTCCAATCGTGCGACGGTGGCGCGAATTCGTCCAATACGCCGTGTTTTGGTCATGACCGGCGTATGATCGACCTTGCCTGATTCTTCAATGAATTCAATTCTGTTCGCGAGCGGAAGCACGTGATCCTTCGCTCTCGTTAGGAGTCATTACATGACAACGACCCTGCGACTCCGCCTGGCCGCGGCAACCGTAATCGCGCTTGGCGCGGCGGCCTCTCAGGGCCGAAATCGCGATTCGAATTTCCACGGGTAATTTTGTTTGGGTGCGCGCGCCATTGGTGTCAGTCTACCAGTTCAGCGGTCGTCTTCTTCCATGTCGGGCGCTTCCCCGAATTCTGCCCCCAACGAAGCTCCGTTGTTTCCGTCGTCAGTCCGACAATCGGGAGGGTTCCGGCGTGTTCGGTCCGCAAACAAGCGACATCTCTACCCCCACCAAAACGCCGCGGCGATGATGCCATACAACCCGATCAACGCCACCCCTTCGAGCCAGATCGTCTCGCCATCATTCACGATGATCGCCGACGTCAAGGTCGTGAGCAGCAACCCGGCGATCAACAACGGCGGCATCGCCAACGTCAGCACCGATCCGCCCAGCACCAGCGACAATAGCACCAACGCCGGCGCGACGACCAGCGCGATCATCAACGAGCTGTTCAGAATCACGCTCATGGCGTAGTCGGGCCGGTTCTTCGCCATCAACCGAATGCCCGCCACGTTCTCCACGGCATTGCCCGCGATCGCCACAATGACGATTCCGGCGAACGCCTGCGAGATGTGCAGCGACTCGATCGCCGGCTCGAGCGCCGAGACGAACCACTCGGAGACGAGCGCCGCTCCCAGCGACGCAACGACGAGCACCGTGACGGCAAGCCACAACGGCCAATGCGGCTCGACGTTCTTGTCGGGCGCATGTCGCACCGAGCGCTGCGGATCCGCGCTCAGCGTAAAGCGAAGGCTGGCGATGAACACGATCAGCAGCACGATCGAACACGCCGCGCTGAGCGCTTGCTCGTGACTTGCCGCCGGCGTGTGCAACTCCGCGGCGAGCGTGGGAAAGGCAAGCGCCGCGACAGCGACCATCATGAGCGACACGATCATCCGCGGCGCCTCAGCGTCGAAATGCATTCGGCCGTGCTTCAGTCCGCCCACGAGAATCGCCACGCCAAGCACGAGAAGCGAGTTCGCCAAAATGGACCCGATCAACGCCGCCTGAACCACTTGGACCAGTCCGGCGCGCAGACTGAACGCACATACCAAAAGCTCCGGCAGATTGCCGAGCGCAGCCTGGAGCAGGCCGGTGGCGCCGGGGCTGAGGTACGCTCCCACATTCTCTGTTCCACTCGACACGTTCATCGCGAGCAGCGACAACGCCAACGCCGAGCACCCGAAACGCAGGATGTCGTTGGCGCCGGTGAACTGCAGAACGGCCGCCACGACCACGACCAGCGCAGTGATGACAAAGACGACGATGTCGGATCGCTTGAGCACAGGCCGTTTGAAAGGGAGGGTGGCGCGAATCTAACGTCGGCCGGTGCGACAGGCACCATTGCCTCGCGCGCGCGGCCTGAGTACGGTTCCGCCGTCTCTCATCCCAACCACCAAAATGTTCGACATATCCGCCGTTCGTGCCGCCCGCGAACGGATTGCCGGCCGCGTTCACACCACACCGACTGTTTCGGCCACTCGCCTAGGCGAGCGCGTCGGCGTTCGTCTGCTTCTCAAGTGCGAGAACCTGCAGAAGACAGGCTCCTTCAAGGTGCGAGGTGCGCTGAACAAACTGAGTCAGCTGGACGCCGACGCGCGCGCCCGCGGCGTCGTGACCTTCTCGGCCGGCAACCACGCGCAGTCCCTCGCGTGGGCCGCGCGGGCCGCCGGCGTGCAGGCAACCGTTGTGATGTCGATGGTGGCGTCGCCAACCAAGGTCGCGGCGAGCCGCGGCTACGGAGCCAACGTGGTGCAGTATGGCGCGAACGGCATGGAGGCCCTGGCGCATGCGCGCGAACTGCAAAAGGAAGGCAATCTCACGTTCGTCCATCCGTTCGACGACGAGTTCGTTGGCGCAGGCGCCGGCACCGTGGGACTCGAGTTGCTGGAGCAAGCCGGCGATCTCGATTCGGTCATCGTGCCGATCGGCGGCGGCGGTCTGATCAGCGGAATTCTCGTCGCGATCAAAGAGAGCAATCCAAAAATTCGCGTAATCGGCGTCGAGCCGCGAGGCGCGTCATCCATGCGCCGCAGCCTCGACGAAGGGCATGCCGTGCACCTGGAGACCGTCAACACGATTGCCGACGGTCTGGCCGCACCGATGGCTGGAGAGGTCAACTACGAAGTCGTGCGACGGTACGTGGACGACGTCGTGCTGATCGACGACGAGCTGATTGCCGACGCGCTGCGCGAGTTGCTGTACAGCACGAAACTGCTCGTCGAGCCGGCGGGAGCAACGGCGACCGCCGCCGTGCTGTCGCGCGCCATTCCGTTCAAGAACGGTGAACGTGTCGCGGCCATCCTGAGCGGCGGCAACGTGGACCCCGCCAAGCTCACGTCGATTCTGAGTTAAGTCGCGTTCGCCGAGTCGGGTGCCCTGAACGCGTAGCAGGTCAAGGCGAGCCACACGATTCCGACAACCGCACCGGCGAGCACGTCGGTGGGCCAGTGGACCGCGAGATAGATGCGCGAGTACATGCTCGCGAACATGATTGGAATGAGGACGTAGAAGGGCCACGTCCAACCTTTCAATTGGCGAAGGATGATCGCCAGCGTCATGAGCACGGAGATGCTGGCGATGGTGTGGCCGCTCGGATACGAGCTCCATCCGTACCAGCCGCGCCGCGTGAACAGGTCCGGACGCGCGCGATCGTACAGCGCCTTGAGCGAGGGATTGAGCAGGTAGCTTCCGAGTTGCACGACCCCGAGTCGAATCGCCATCTCCGGTTCGTGCCGCTTGACCCAGAGCCACCAGCAAATGACGACGATGAACGGAATGAGCGAGATGTTCGTTCCAAACCACGGAGCGATCATCATCGCGGCGTCGAGAAGGCGGGGAAGCGGCGGGTGCACACGCACCATGAGCGCGCGCTCCCACCGATAGCCGTGGTTCCAATCGCCAAACGCGCGCGTGAGCTGAGCGCACGCCATTCCCGCGACGAACGCGAGCACCAGTCCCCCGGCGATCTCCCGCCACCGCTGACGCCGCCAAGGCAACGTCCAGGGCAACGTGCCGAGCTTTGCGATGGTCAGTCCGCCAAACCGCGGTCGCGGACGGTCATCATCGTGCCGACCATGGTCGCCACCAATCGCTCGGTGTCACCGGCATACGCTTTGACCTCGCCCCAACACACGCTGACCGTTTTACCGGCTCGAATGACTCGTCCGCTCGCGACCACACGATCTCCCACTGCCGGAGCAAGCAGATTGATCTTGAACTCGACGCTCAGCACGGCCGCTCCGACCGGCATCAAGCTGAACGCCGCGTAGCCGCACGCACTGTCGGCGGCAGACGCAAGCACGCCCGCATGGAGAAACCCATGCTGCTGCATGAGATCACCGCGGACGGCCAACTCGATGTCGACCTCACCTGGCACGACCCGCGCCAGCTTGGCGCCGATGGTCGTCATGAAGGTCTGACGGTCGAAGCTCGCGCGAACGCGTGATTCGAATGCGGGATCCTGGGGCTCGTGCGCCGTCACGCGGCGGCGCGCCGGCAGGCGCAGCACACCGGCTTGGCGCCGATGTCGACCATGATCCGACGGAGCCACGATCCGTGCAAATGACGCGGACAGAGCGCCTTGCCGCAGCGCGCGCACGCACCGCCACTGACAAGGTCAAAGCGCCCGCCGCACACATCGCATTCGGTGGCCATCTCGGTGTGCATGAACACCCGAAATGGACGCGTCATGCGAGATCTCTCGAGCGCGACGGGATCAAACGGATCAAACCAATCACGGCTTGGACGCCTTTGGTCGTGCGCGCGCCAACGTCCACACCACGATCACCGCGCAACTGCTCTGACCCGGCGCCGTGAACTGCGGCGGCGCCTGCGATCCGTGGTACACCTCGACGGCAACCACTTCGTTGGGCCGCACGAATGAATCGATGTCGCCGGGGCTCATGGTCTGCCATGGCGCGCCGTCGACGTAATAGGTGACGCAACCGCCCTGCGAGTTTCGCGAATCAGTGATGACGTACGTTCGCCCGTCACCGGTCGGAGAAACCTTGAGGCCCGCGACGGTACGCATCACGTCGCTGAAGTTCATCGACTCGTGGTTGACTTGATTGCCATCCAGGAACGTGCCCATGCCCATCTGCTTGCGCTGCAGATATCCGAGGTCAGACAGCGCCTTGTCCTGCGCCGCCTCGACGCGCATGGTCGCGAGAGTGGGCACGAAGTCCTCCATCGTGATCGTCGTGCGAGTCACGTCGGCGGCAGACAGCTCGACCGCTTTTTCCGCCGCCGCGTAACCCAGTTTTCTCGCCTGGATGGCCTGCGTTCCCGACGGCAGGCTGTCCAGGGTGAAGTCGCCGTTGGCGCGCGAGATCGTCACGGTGCCGCCGCCCTGCAGCGCGACGCGTGCTCCCGCGAGGGGTTGTCCCGTTTTATCTACCACCTTGCCGGTGACGCGAGCCGCGCCTTTCGCGATGCGCGTCACCTTGCCGCTGTCGTTCTTCACCTCGGTGACCGACTGGTGCTGGGCCACAATGCTGAACGCGCGCAGCGCGAGGAATCCGTCCGTCACCGCAATGGGGACTTCGCCCGAGCTCACACCATTGCGGAAGACCTGCACCTTGCCGGACATGTCGCCGGGCAGTCCGCAGATGCGATAAAAACCGGTTGAATCGACCACGGGCTCGCGCACCGTGGGTGGCATCTTGCGTCCGATCGGATCGGTCGTGATGAAAACGAGAGAAACCTTCGCGCCGGTCGCAGGCTTTTGCGTGTCTGGGTCACGCACGAACCCGATCATGACAGCCGGCCCGCGCTGCCGCTGCGCGGGATTGCACAGCTGGCTCGCGAGCTTTTCGCCGCTCGGAATATACAGATCGAGATCGTGCGCCTTGCCGGCCGCGAACGGATAGGCAGGCGTCCTCATTTGAATGCCGATGGTATCAAGAAGCGGATGTACGATCACGACGCGATGCGACCCCGGCGGAATGCTGTCGACTCTGTACCGACCCTCCGCTGTCGTCATACCGACCCGGGTCGTGCCTTCGATCATCACGCTCGCGTTGACAAGCGGTCCGCCATGGATGCTGTCAATGACGAACCCTTGCAGGACGGAGAAGCCTGTGGATGTCGCCGGCGCGCTCTGGGCGCCAAGATTCTGATGCGCCGCGTTGACGAGCAAAGTGGCGGCTGCAACGGCTGCAGCGAGCACCCGACGCGACGCACGAAGGGCAAAAGGGGTCGCTTCTGTCATTGGGGCTGCGGTATGTGGTGAGGAGCCAACTGTCGCAAATTATGAGTTGTGCGGCGCACGTACTACCCCTCGACCGATCCAGGGTTCGAGTGGACCGCCACCCATCACCCTCACAACCCTTCCAAGGACGATTGCGGTCAAATCCAGCGCGGCCAATACCTTACGCCCGCTGTCGATTTTCGGGGCGCCCGTTCGACTAGGTGCAGAGGCAGGGCATCTTTTTACGTCAAATCGGAGATCGATCATGCAATACTTGCTGCTCATCTACAACAACGAACAGAACTGGGCCAAGCAGACCGCGTCAGAAACGGCCGCCATCTCCGGCGAGTATCGAACCTATACCCAGGCCATCGCCGAGAGCGGGCACTATAAGGGCGGCAACGCGCTTCAGCCCACGAACACGGCAACGACAGTTCGTGTTCGCGAAGGAAAGCAACAGACCACCGACGGTCCATTCGCCGAAACGCGCGAACAACTCGGCGGCTACTACCTCGTGGACGCGAAAGACCTCGACGAGGCAGTGGCGCTTGCAGCGCGCATCCCGGGATCGCGCACCGGCTCGATCGAGATTCGTCCGATCATGGCCGTACCCATGGGCCCGGCGTAGTCGTGACCGGTAGGAGCACCGACGACAGCGTCGCCCGGGTCTTTCGCGAGGAATTTTCGCGAGCCTTGGCGACGCTGATCCGTCTCCTCGGCGATTTCGACGCGGCCGAGGAAGCTTTGCAGGACGCATTCGTGGTTGCGGTGGAGCAATGGGCGCGCGAAGGCGTGCCCGCCAACCCGCGCGCCTGGCTCGTGAGCACGGCGCGGTTTCGAGCCATCGATCGCATGCGACGCGACGCGCGATTTGCCGAGAAGGTCGAATCACTCGCGTTGATGAACGACGGCGCCGAGTCGCACCAGGCGTCGGCAGAAACCGTCGACGACGACGGCGGCGTGAACGACGATCAACTGCGACTGATCTTCACCTGCTGCCACCCGGCGCTGGCGCGCGATGCGCAGGTCGGGCTCACGCTACGGACAGTGTGCGGGCTCACCACGGACGAGATCGCGCGCGCCTTTCTCGTTCCGGTTCCGACGATGGCGCAGCGCCTCGTGCGAGCGACAGGAAAGATCCGCGACGCGCGCATTCCGTATCGCGTCCCGCCGCCGAGCGAGCTGCCCGATCGTTTGGACGCAGTGCTTGCCGTGGTCTACCTCGTGTTCACCGAGGGATATGCGGCGACGAGTGGTGACGCGCTCGTGAGACGCGATCTGTGCGGCGAGGCGATTCGCCTTGGACGGCTACTCGTCGAGCTGATGCCCTTGGCCGCCGCGGCAAACGGACTTCTCGCGCTCATGCTTCTGCACGATGCGCGGCGCCAGACGCGCTCGACCACCGAGGGCGACCTGGTGCTGCTCGAGGAACAGGACCGAACGCGTTGGGACGCCGAACAAATCGCCGAGGGACTGTGGCGCGTCGAAGCGGCGTTGCGCGGCGCTCCGGCCGGCGCCTACGCCATTCAGGCGGCGATCGCCGCTCTCCATGCGAAAGCACCGTCGTCGGCGAGCACGGATTGGCGTCAGATCGCTGCACTCTACGCACTGCTGCTGGAGCGTGCGCCCAGCGCGGTGGTGGAATTGAATCACGCCGTAGCCGTCGCGATGGTGGACGGTGCGGAGAGCGGTCTATTGCTTCTCGACGCGATCGATGCGCGCGGCGAATTGCGGTCGTATCATCTCCTCTACGCGGCGCGCGCCGAGCTTCTGCGGCGAATTGGCCGGACAGCGGAGTCGGCGGCGGCATTCGAAAAAGCGCTCGGGCTCGCGACTCTCGAGCCCGAGCGCCGGTTTCTGCAGCGCCGCCTCACGGAACTCCGAACGCGCTAGCGCACGACGATTGCGCTACTGAGGTCCAGCGCGGGGCGAATGATGAATTGAATCTTGTCGCCTTTGCCTGCGCTCAACGGACCAACCGTCGCGCGGCCGCGGCCGTCGGCCGGAATCGCCGTGATGTACAAGAATCCCGTTGGAAAGAGCGTGGGATCGAGCAATATGCTCGCGGTGTCGTTGCCGGCGACGGACCCGACAAAATATGAGCGGCCGTTCAGCGCGGCGCGCAGCTCCATCGGCGACTGATGAGTGTTCTGTACATCCAGGACGACTGTCTTGGCCGCGTCCGCCGGATCGACGACGTCGCCTGCCGCCGAGTTCGCCGTATAGCGAGCGCATCCTGTGCTGAGCGACGCGCCGAGCGCGGCAGCGACCGCGACAATAAGTAATGATTTGAGTTTGGCCAACGGAACCTCCTTGCTTGGACCGTCCGTTCGAATTGCGAGAGGACGATGCGCCCCTCCCAGGTCACACAAAGGCAGGTTCAGTGCCCTTGGGACTACCTGTGCCGACTACATATGCTCGAAGGTAATAAGCCCATCGAGCTCGGCGAGGTTCACGTAGCAGTGCGGTCCGCACTGGGTGAGCCCGGCTCCGCCAAACAGCCGGCGATATTCGGCGGATGTGCGCTGGTGCCAATTGAGCTGGTCGCCTTCCATGCCGTCCTCGGTGGTGAACGCCTCAATGAACGCGACACCTCCGAGCAACCGGCGGATGGCGCGAAGTCCGCGCTCGACGTCGGGCGTTTCGACGTACTGCAGAACGTCCGCGCAGACGATGAGATCGATGTCGCGCGGGAGTCGCATGGCGCCGAGGTCGCCCAGGCTTCCGCGGCGAATGTTGCGCGATTTTCCGAAGCGCTCGAGGGCGTAGTCGCTCGACTCCACACCGATGTAGCGAACGCCGCGCCGAATGCGGCGGAGGACCGGAGCCCACGGCGCTTCGCCGCAGCCGACGTCGAGCACCGTACGAATTCGGCGACAGAGAATGAACTCGGCGACGCCAACGGCGAGGCGCACTTTGCGCTCGAGGCTGTCGCGCGTCGAGACTCGATCGCGCGGGTGGCGGTACCAGCGCTCGAAGTAGGCGCGGTCGTACGCTTTCATGAAGTCTATCGATCGCGCCGGGCGAACTGGATGTAGTCCATGGACGGGGGCTCGATGCCCGCGCCGCGGAGTTGACGCGCGATCTGGCCGCGATGATGCGAGCCGTGCATCGCCACGTGAGTGATGATTTCGCCAACGGTGCTGCGGTATGGGTGCCCTGCGGTGTTCCGATAGTCCACGACGACGGACAATCCGGTGTCACCGCCATCGGTCACGAGCTGATCGTACAGGTCTGCCTGGCGCGCCGCGAGCGCGCGCGAGTCGGCTGCGGACAGCGACGGCCAGATGGCGTAGTCCGGTTGGCGCCCGAGGGTGCGGGCGTGCCAAACGTGCTCCACCGACGCGATGTGCGCGAACAGGCGCTCGGCCTCGGCGTCGGGACGGGGTGCGCGTTCCAAGGTGTCGGCGACCAGTGCGTCCGCCCAGCGCATGTGTGCCAGCAAGTTCAGTAGCAGGTCTCTCATCGATGAGTGAATCCGTGGTCTGGCGAAAGTGTCACAGCGCACTATAGTCTGATCATGGACATCGCCGCTCGCCATACCGACCCGGCGGTCGAAGAGATGGCTCGCTCCATCTTCGCCATGTTTCCGCGCTGCATGCGGTGCGGCGAACCGATCGCGCGCTACGAAGACGCGGACGTGCGCATTTTGAGCCACCGCGTCGTCCACCGCGGCAAGTGCGCCGCCGCCGAAGACGCCGGATCGGCCCTGGCGACGCCGTAGCGCGGCGCCGGCCTGGCGTGGCCTTGCATCGCTTCCGCGCAGCAGACAATTCGTATTGGACTTCATCATCGACCGAGGCTCGCCCGTGTACTCGTTCCGTCGCTCGCTCCTGCTCCTTGCGTTCGTCCCGCTCGCCATGTTCAGCGTCACGTCGCGTCTTCGCGCACAACAGATTGACCCGCGCATGTATTCCGAGATGCGGTGGCGCATGATCGGGCCGCATCGCGCGAGTCGGACCAAAGCGGGCGTGGGGATTGCCGAGCAGCCGAACGTGTTCTACATCGGCGCGGTGGACGGCGGTGTGTGGAAGACCACGGATTACGGGCGCACCTGGGTGCCGATCTTCGACGATCAACCCAGTGGTTCGATTGGAGCGATCGCGATCGCGCAGTCGAATCCGAAAATCATTTATGTCGGAAGCGGCGAAGGGCTGCAGCGACCTGATTTGTCGACGGGGGACGGGATCTACAAGTCCATCGACGGCGGCGCGACGTGGACGCACCTCGGCTTGCGCGACGGGCAGCAGATTCCACAGATCGTCGTGGACCCGAACGATCCGACCCGGCTCTTTGTGGCGGTGATGGGCCATCCGTACGGGCCGAACGCCGAGCGCGGGCTATTTCGGTCCATCGACGGCGGAGCGACGTTTCAAAAAGTACTATATAAGGATGAGAATACCGGCGCCATCGACGTCATTCTCGACCCGGCCGACGCGAAGATCATCTACTGCGTGCTGTGGGAGGCGCGCCAAGGTCCGTGGGAGAACGGCCAGTTTGGTGGGCCGGGCAGCGGCTTGTTCAAGTCCACCGACGGCGGCACGACCTGGAACAAAGTGGGGAAGGGTCTACCGACATTCGAGCAGGACGGTCTTGGGCGCATCGGCATTACGGTGGCGCCGAGCATGCCGGCGCGGATGTTCGCGACGGTGGGCGCGACGCGAAACGCCGGACTCTATCGGTCCGACGACGCCGGCGAGAACTGGCATCTCGCCACGACCGACAACCGCGTGTCGTCGCGCGAGTCGGATTTCGCCGAGGTGAAGGTGGATCCGAAGAATCCCGACGTCGTTTATACGGCGAGTGTGGTGTCATGGAAGTCGGTCGACGGGGGAAAGACGTTCAATGCATTTCGCGGCGCCCCCGGCGGCGACGACTATCACAGAATTTGGATCAACCCGAACAATTCGAGCATCATTCTCATCGCCAGCGATCAAGGCGCGATCGTCACCGTGAACGGCGGAGAGAGCTGGAGCTCGTGGTACAACCAGCCCACCGCCGCGTTCTATCACGTCGCGACGGACAACGCGTTTCCGTACCGCGTGTGCAGTGGCCAGCAGGAATCGGGGTCGGCATGCGTGAGCAGCCGCGGCGACGACGGCCGGATCACCTTCGCCGACTGGCATCCCGCCGGTGTCGAGGAATACGGCTACGCGGCACCCGATCCGCTCGATCCGAACATCGTGTACGGCGGCAAGGTGACGCGCTACGACCGTCGCACGGGGAACGTGCAGCAAGTGGGTCCCCGCGTTGGTCGCGGCGCGGGCGGCGCGGACTATCGCACGCTGCGCACGGCCCCGCTCGTGTTTTCCACGGTGGATCCGCACGCGCTGTTTTTTGCCTCGAATGTTGTTTGGAAGACGACTACCGGAGGCAAAAGCTGGACGCAGATCAGTCCGGACCTCACGCGCACCGATTCGGTCGTGCCGCCGAACGTCGGCATTTACGCGAGCTCGGCGGCGGCGCGTGGGCGACATGGCGGCGTGGTGTACACCGTTGCGCCGTCGTATGTGGATGTCAAACGCATCTGGGCCGGGAGCGACGACGGGTTGATTCACACCACCGCCGACGGGGGCGCGCATTGGACCGACGTCACGCCGGCGAGTCTTCGCACGCATCCGTGGAGCAAGGTGTCGATCATGGACGCGGGACGTTTCGACGCCACTACTGCCTACGCCGCGATAAATACCCTGCGCCTCGACGACCTCAATCCGCACATCTATCGCACCCACGACGGCGGCACGACGTGGACGGAGATCGTGAGCGGATTGCCCGCCGGCTCGGTGATCAACGTCGTGCGCGAGGATCCCAAGCGCAAAGGGCTGCTCTTCGCCGGCTCGGAGAATCAGGTGTGGGTGTCGTTCGACGACGGCGACCACTGGTCGTCGCTTCGCTTGAACATGCCGGCGACGTCGATTCGAGATCTGGTAATCAAGGATGACGACATCGCGATCGGCACGCACGGCCGTTCGTTCTGGATTCTCGACGATATCGCGCCGCTTCGGCAGATCAACGCTGCGACCACGTCTGCGGCCGCGACGCTGTTCAAACCCGCCGCCGCCTATCGCTTCCGGTGGAGCAAGTACACGGACACTCCGCTTCCGCCCGATGAGCCGTCGGGACAAAACCCGCCCGACGGCGCGATCATCGACTACTACCTCGGCACCTCGATCTCGGGCGACGCACGGCTCGAAATTCTCGAGCACGCTGGTCGCGTCATTCGCACATACTCGAGTCGCGATACGTCCATGGCTCCGGTAGACATTGGAAATACGCCGGTGTACTGGATTCGCCCAACGCAGGTGGTGTCGGCCGCGCCCGGCTTCCATCGCTTTGTTTGGGACGTTCACTATGCTCCCCCCGCGGGAACGAGCTCACAGCCGGGACAATATCCCATCTCGGCGACACCGCACGACACGCCTCGCGAGCCGCGCGGTCCGTGGGCGCTTCCGGGGAATTACACCGCGCGCCTGACGGTCGGGGGAAAGACGTACACGCAGACCTTCACGATCAAGATGGACCCGCGGGTCAAAACGCCGGCGATCGCGATGGCGCAGGAACACGCCATGGCCGTCGCCCTGTTCGACGACATCGCGCGTGATTCTAGCATCGTGGCCCAGGCGCAAGCGATGCGTGCGCAACTCCGCGCCGTCCGTGATCGCGCGAACAATCCGGCAATGACGGAAGCGGTGAATGCGTACGACGAAAAGCTTGTCGCCGTTGCCGGGCAGGGAGGCGGAGGCCGCGGCGGTCGTGGTGCCGGCGGCCGCGGCCGCGGCGGGGCGGGCGGTCAGCCGAGCTTCGCGACCATGACCGGCGAGCTGATGTCACTTCTCTCATTGCTCGAAGATGCCGACGTCGAGCCGACCACGCAGGCGGCGGCGGCCGTGAAAGCGGCGCAGCGAGACTTCGACGCGCTCGTCGGGCGTTGGACGGCGCTACGCACGGGAGAATTGACGGCGCTGAACACCAAGCTCAAGGCAGCGGGTCAGGCGCCCATCACCGTGCCGTAGACGGCAACGCCGTTCGCCGACCGGATCGCGCCGTTCACCGACCCGGCTGGCGAGGTTCGTTGCCGGGCCCGCGGCCTGCGCGATTGTGTTGGCATGACAAACACAATTGCATCCGTCGCGGCAATGACCTCACCTGGATCATCACCGTGTCCGCCGGCAGTGAGCATTTCTGCGCGCTCGACTCCGACGGAGCCGTTCACTGCTGGGGCGACGGACAACGGGGCCGGCTCGGCAACGGTTCCACGTCGTCGTCGCCAATGAATCCGATTCGAGTCGCCGGCTTCCAGCGGTTCAGACAGGAGCGATCTACTGCTGGGGGCCATTGTCCGCATGATTGCGCGCGGCGACGTTGGCCCGTCGCGACTGATTTCGGGGCGTTGAGAATTCGCGACCATCGCTCCGAGCGTTCCGAGCAATTCACCGACTGAATCGACCGGTTCACCGACGTGCGAGGCCGCTCTCGCCTTTGATCGCACGGGCGATGCGACAGTATGGACATGACACAACCATTCATGTCCGTCGCGATGCTGGCCTTGCTCGCCGGAGGTGTCGGTCCGGCGCCGATGCGCGCTCAATCGGTGACTGTTCCGCTCACGGCCGGTCGCTGGAGGGCAAGCGACAGCATTCGATTCGAGAACTACCTTGGACGCCCGAGCCTCTATATCAACAAGGGCGTAGCGCTTGCCAGCGACATCGATGTGCGCAACGGCACCATCGAGTTCGATATGGCCGCGACCAAGCAGACCAACTTCCTGGGCGTGGCGTTTCACGCCAAGGCGCTCGACTTCTCCGAGGACGTCATCTTCCGCGTGGGTCTGAGTGGAACGTCGGAAGCGATGCAGTACGCCCCGGCGTTCAACGACTACGGCATTGCCTGGCAGATCTATCACGGCGACGGGTCGAATGCGGTGGCGACGCTCACTCGCGAGCAATGGATGCACGTCAAGGTCGTGCTGTCTGGAGCGCGAGCATTGGTCTTCTTGAATGACAGCGTGAAGCCGACGCTGGTCGTGCCACGGCTCGCCGGAGCAGGCGGAGGCGCGATCGGCGTCTGGGGCGGGAACTTCGGGCGCGGCGCATACTACTCGAACATCCGCTACACGATCGACCCGAGCTCGGCGGCACCGGCGTCCTCGGCGCCGGTATCGGCCGTGACGACACCGCGCGGTACGATCACCGACTGGGATCTATCAGAGATCTTTAATGCGCCCGCGTTGGTTCCTGGCCGGCGTCCCGATCTCGCCGCCGTCACCTGGCAGCGCGTCCGCACCGAGCCCGCCGGGTTCGTGCTGATCAATCGCTATCGTCACGCGCCGGCGGTGGATCCGCCCGCCGACCCGGTCACACACGAGATTCTTGCGGACAGTGTGATGGGTGGGCGGGTGGCCGGCACCAAGGTCGTGTTCGCCCGCGCGTCGATCGAGTCCGACCGCGATCGGATCGCGAGACTCCGGTTTGGCTACAGCGATGGCCTCGTGATCTATGCCAATGGCGAGCCGTTGTATTTCGGAGCGAGTCCCTTTGGGTTCCGCCCCGTCGGCAACATGGAGACAGACGGCGAGGCGGTTTTTCTCCATCTCAAGAAGGGACACAACAGCATCGTATTCGCGGTCACGGAATACTTCGGCGGCTGGGGGTTTTGGGCGCGGCTCGACCCGTGAGGCCAACGATCAGTTGACCTTCTGGAGGGCTTCGTCACGCGGGCCAACGCGGGCGCCGTCGCCGGCGCCCGTGCCGTCGCACGCGATTCGAACTCGAACCGTGAAGCCGGCGCCGGGAGTCGTGGTGGTCTCGACGTGACCTCGCCATTTCGTCTCGATGGCCAACCGTTCTCTCAGCGTGCGAAGCCCGGTTCCGCTTGTGGTGTGCAGCGCATCGGCACTCGCGCCAAGACCGTCGTCCTCAACGACGAGCTCGATGTCGCCGCGCGTTTCTGTCGCCGACGCGGCTACGCGAATCGTCCCGCCGTCGCGGCGCGGACCGATGCCATGCCGAATCGCATTCTCGACCAACGGTTGGAGAACGAATGCGGGAACCTCGCAGTCGCCAATCGAAGGATCGAGCCGCATCTCGGCGCGAAGCCGGCCGCCCAACCGAAGTTGCTCAATCTCCAAATAGTCTTTTACGAACTTCCATTCCTCGGCGAGACGCACCGTTTGCCGCTCTGAACAATCCAACGTGTAACGAAACAGGTCGCCGAGCCGGTCGAGCGTTTCTTCGGCCGCGTCGGGATCGTCGCCGATCAACGCGGACGCCGAGTGGAGCGCGTTCGACAGGAAGTGCGGGTGCAAGCGCGCCTGAATGGCGGCGAGACTGGCGCGCGTCGCCGCCCCTTCCGCTTGCGCCGTCTTCAACCGCGACTCGGCCAGCGATCGTTCGGCGTCACGCAATCGTGCGTTCCGGCCGGCGCGTCCGATCAGCAGCACGAGCACGCAGAGCGGCATGGCGACGAGCAGCGTAATCACGTGCATCTGCGTCGCGCGATCCGCGGCGATTGCGCGCGCGGCCTCGCGCGGCACGCCGAGCTCGAAGCGCGGCGTCGTGTCGGGCAGGGCCCCGCCGCGAACGACAAGCGACGTGTCGTTGAGGGTCCAACTTCCCTTGGGCCACGAGACCATGGGTGCGTTCGCGTTCCGCAACCACGTCGTGCCTACGAAGCCGCCCTCGAAGGGGAACGTCAGGGCGACGCGCGCGTCCTTTCCGGCCACGGACAGGCGTGGAATGCGACGCAGCAGACGCTCGGCCGCCGACACGTCGAGGACCGCCGTCCACCCCGCGTACTTGCCCGACATCGGGCTCGCGACGCCGATCCGCAAATCGTTGGTGAGCGCCTCGGTGACCGCGACGAGAGTGGTGTCGCGCTCGAGACTCTGCGCCGCGAGCCAGGCGTGGCGCGGCTTGGGTCGGTCATTGCCAACGTAGGTGTGCGTCTCGCCGCTTCGGCCCACGAGCCAGAGCCGCGCCGTGGGGATTTGCGCGAGGACGAGCGAGTCTACAGACGCACGCGACCCGTCCAACGCGAGCGCCGCGAGTTGCGCCGCCCATCGTCCGTCGTCGATCATTCCGCGCCGCCAATCGGCGAGGTCGCGAACGAGTCGTGCGCTGTCGATGGACAGCGCCGAGCTCACATTGCCGATGGCGGTGCGGGTCATGGCCGGGCGCGCCGCGACAATAATTGCGTTCGCCACGGCGCATGCGGCAAGAATCGCCGAGACGGCGATCGACTCCCACGCCCACGATCGCAGCGAGCGAACGGACAGACGCGACATCAGATCGCCCGCTCGCGCAGCCACTTGGCGCGGTCGCGGCTCACGGCAAGACGCGTCCCGTCGCGCATAATGACGGCAAAACGGCCGGCGTCGTCGGTGCGAAAGGTCTCGACCATCTCGAGGTTGACGATGTGCGACCGATGGATCCGCAGAAACGACGGCGGCAGCATTGTTTCGAGATCGCTCATTCGCAACGTCGCAAGCAGGCGCCGTTCGCCGGCGTGGATGGTCACATAGTCATCGCTGCCCTCGAAGCGAACCACGTTCGCCACATTCACCGGCGTGACGCGCCCGCGTTCGCGCACGAAAAGCCAGCTGAGCGGCTGGCTCGGTTCCAACGCCGCGCGGGCGCGCTCCACGCTCGGAACCTGAGTGTCGCGGTCGTCGATCGATTCGCGAATCCGCTCGAGCGCCGAGGCGAACCGCCGGCGTCCGAACGGCTTGAGGATGTAGTCGAGCGCGCGGGCCTCGAACGCAGCGACGGCAAAGCGGTCGTACGCCGTGGTGAAGACCACAGTCGGTCGATGCTGAATGTGACCCAACACCTCGAGGCCGGAGAGGCCCGGCATGATCACGTCGAGAAAGATCAAATCGGGCCGCAACTGATCGATCATGCGCACCGCGTCGACGCCGTCGGCGGCCTCACCGACGAGCGCGATCCACGAGACGTCGCCGAGGAGCTCGTGAAGGCGCCGGCGCGCCAAGGGCTCGTCATCGACGATCAAGGCGGTCACTCGAGATAAAGGGGCGGGCGCAGCCATGTGTCGAACGATAGGGAGATGGGTGGCGAGAGGCCAGGGAGAAAAAAGCAGTTCACCGACGCAAAGATGCGGTTCGCCGATTCGCTGATGAGAGCTGGCTGGCGAACGGCGCAACTGCCGAACGGCGCAACTCCGAACGGCGCAACTGCCGAACGGCGCACGTGCCGAACGACGCACGTGCCGAACGACGCACGTGCCGAACGACGCACGTGCCGAAC
>JBDUEJ010000013.1:0-133706 GCA_040002475.1 bacterium
GTCTCGCGGCGGTTGAATCCGGCGACGCCCGGCGTGGTGACCATCGGCACGGTGCACGCGGGATCCGCGCCGAATGTCATTCCCGATCGTGCATCGCTGTCGGGGACGGTTCGCGCCGTAGATCCGGTGTCTCGCGAGCTCATGCTCACGGAAGTGAAGCGCGTAGCGGAATCGGTGGCGTCCGGGTTCGGGGTGCAAGCGCGTGTCTCATGTGAACGGGGAACGCCACCGATCGTCAATCCACCGACTGCGACCGCGTGGGCTCGCCAGGCGGCCGCAGCCGTTCTCGGCGAAAAACACATTGTTCCGCTTGGCTTTCTCAATCTCGCGGGCGAGGACTTCGCGCATTACATGGAACATATTCCGGGGTGCTTCCTGAGGATTGGGGCGCGCGAACCGGGCGGCGTGATCATCCCGGCGCATGCTCCAACCTTCTATCCGGCGGAAGAAAGCATTTTCGTTGGCGCCGCCGTGCTCGCGGAGTGCGCGCGGGTCGCTTCGCGTGCACTCGCGATTTGATCGACGTGTCGGGTTTTCTACGGGAACACACTCTTTTGACGGGGTACGGGTACCAGTTCTAAATCACCCCCGGTTTCCAAAATTCATGACCTCTCGGTTTTTCTCGCGTTGGTGGCGTTTGAGTCTGCTCGCCGCCATCGCGGCATGTGGTAACGACGCCGTCGGGCCGTCGAATAGTCCGCCGGCGCATCTTGAGGCGAGCACTGCTCTCACGCGATCAGCGGCCGTGGGGGTGACAATTCCTGCCGGCATCGTCGTCAAGGTGACAGACGCGTCCGGCCGCCCCGTGCTCGGCGCCACCGTCGCGTTTGCGGTGACGCAGGGCAATGGTTCCACAAATCCGCGAGTGGCCGTCACCGATTCCAAGGGCCAGGCGACGACCGCGTGGACGATCGGCACCGTCCTCGGCGCGAACGAAGTGACGGCCACCGTGAACGGTGTGACGGCGCCAGTCAAGTTCCAGGCGAGCGGTACTCCCGGCCCCGTCGCGTCAATCTCGCTCAGCCCAACGACCCTGCGCCTGCTGCCAACTGTGGACTCGACCCGACTGACCGCATTGAGTCTCGACGCGCTTGGCAACACAGCGTCGCCGGCTCCGACGCTCGTCGCGCGTGACCCAACGTTGATCAGCGTCAACGCCGCCGGCGTGATTCGCGCGTTGCGTCGCGGGGCTGGTACGTACATCGTGGCAACGGCGGGGGAGAAGACTGACAGCGTGCTCGTGACCGTGCTCGCCGCTGGGCAATCGATCTGCACGGCCGTCGCTGATCCGATCGATCTGGCCCTCGGCCAGGTCGTGACCGACATATCGGCGCTCGGCGTGTGCGTGCATGCGTCGGCATCGAACGCCGAATACGCGATCATCCCGTACTTCAACACTTTCCAACCGGGCGCGACGACGACAATCGAATTGCGCGCCCAGGGCTTGTCTCCGCTCAGTCTTCCGTCGGCGACGTTGTTCAGTATTCCCGGCGGCCAACAACCCGCGCCGACCCCAATTCCGGATCTGGCATTCGAGTCTCGTCTTCGCCAGACAGAGCGTGCCCAGGGCACGAGTCGAATCGCTGGTGCGCGTGCGTGGTTCCATGCGCGTCCGCCACGAGGCGGGCGACCAGCGTCGGCAACGACTGAGGCAGCGGCAGCGGCAGCGGCAGCGCAGGCCGCCCCGGCGATTGGTGACATTCTCAAGTTGAACGTCAACGCGACCGATTACTGCGACAACGCCGACTATCGAACCGGCAAGATCGTCGCGATAACGAACAAGGCGATCATCGTTGCCGATACCGCAAACCCGGCCGGCGGCTTCACGGACGGCGAGTATCAGTCGATCGGCGTGACCTTCGATACGCTGGTCGATCCGGTGGATCGCGGCGCATTCGGCGCGCCGAGCGACATCGACAACAACGGGCACGTCATGATCTTCTTCACCCGCGCGGTGAACGAGGGCACGTCGTCCGGCTCGTCATCCGTGCGACTTGGATTCTTCTACAACCGAGATCTCTTGCCGAAGGTGTCTTCGCCTACGGTGAAGTGCGACGGCAGCAACGTCGCGGAGATCGTGTACATCCTGGTGCCTGATCCCAACGGCGTGATCAACACGAACGTGCGGACGAAGGACTATGTGGTCACCGCGGCCAACGGCACGGTCTCGCACGAGTATCAGCATTTGATCAATGCGTCGAGACGACTCTATGTGAACGGCGTTGGGGAGACGTTCGAGGAGCGATGGTTGGACGAAGGTTTGGCGCACGAAGCCGAGGAGCTGAATTTCTGGCGAGCCGCGGGCTTGAGCCCGCGGGCCAACCTCGACGCGGCACTCTTCACGAATCCCAAGGCAACGGCCGCGTATTCGACCTTCATGCTGAATAACTTTCAGCGCTACAAGTCATACCTGGCGCGGCCGGAAACGCAGTCGCCGGTGGGCTTCGACCAATTTGACGACGATCTGCCCACGCGTGGGGCGATCTGGGATTTTCTCCGGTTCGCGGCTGATCGATTTCCTGCCGATCAGGAGAACGCCTTCTGGTTCAAGCTGGTGAACTCGAACACGTCGGGCCTCGCGAATCTCACGAACGCCCTTGGCGTGGCTCCCAACTCCCTGATGCGCGACTGGGCGATCTCGGCCTTCATGGACGACAACGCGCCAAACGTCGATCCCCGGTTCCAGGAGCCAAGCTGGAACCTGCGGAGCGCGATGACCAACGGAGGCACGTCGCTGGCCTTTCCGCTGACTACGCGGCTCTTGAACGACAACGGGCAAGTGTCGACGATTCTGGCCGGAAACGGTGTCTCGTTCTATCGTTTCTCGGTAGCGAACGGGCAGGACGCATTGATCACAGCCACGTCCAACGGGCAGCCATTGCCATCAACGATTCAGCTCGCCGTCGTCCGGGTCAAATAGATCAGGGCAGTCGTTGGTTGTCTCACCGGTGCGATTCCATATTACTCGACCACGCCTCACCCACCCCGCCATGAAACGTTTTCTGCTGCTGGTTGCGACCATGTCGCTGAGTGCGTGCAGTCTCAATACCACGCCCGATGCACATCCCACGGATCCGGCCACCGAGACCTTTGCGTCGACTCTGAACATCAACATCTCGACGATGCAAAAGACCACCAACGGCGTGTACTACAAGGATCTCGTTGCCGGCACGGGCGCGGCGCTGACCACGGCGCAGCAGGTCACCATCTCGTTCGGCGCCTTCGTCAAAACGGGCGCTGTCTTCGCTTCCGGCGATCATGTGCCCATCACCGTCGCATCGATGACGGCGGGACTGCAGGAAGGCATGTCGGGCATGAAGATCGGCACTGAGCGCCTGATCGTCATCCCCTCGGCGCTTGGCTTCGGCAACTCGCCCTTTGCGTCGGTCCCTCCCAACTCGACTCTTATCTACGACGTCCTGTTGTTCTCGTTCCAATAGGAGCGGCATTGGCGCGGATGTACCATCCTTTCCATCGGGAGACGTCCTCATGAAGCGCAGGTTTGTACTCGTTCTGCTCACCGCACTCGCTTCGCCGGCCGCCCGGACGCTCGCTGCGCAGACATCCACGACGGATCCGGTGCTCAAGCACATGTGGTCCCTGGGCATGGACAGCTCGCACACCTGGGACCTTTCACAAACGTTGTTCGACTCGATTGGCCCGCGCCTCACCGGCACGCCGCAGGGCAATCAGGCGAGCGACTGGGTGATGAAGACGTACAAGTCGTGGGGCATCGACGCGAAGCGCGAGCAGTACGGCACATGGCGCGGATGGCGGCGCGGCTACAGTCACATTGATCTCATCAGACCGCGAGTCCGTTCGCTGGAAGCGACGATGCTCGGCTTCAGCCCGGGAACGGCCGGCAAAGACGTCACGGGCGGCACGATCATTTTGCCGATGGTGCAGGACAGCAACGAGTTCGCCAAGTGGCTGCCGGCAGTGAAGGGAAAATTCGTGCTGATTTCGGCCGCGTACCCCACATGTCGTCCCGAAGAGGAATGGGCTCTGCAGGCGACGCCCGAGTCCAAGGCGCGGATGGATACGACGATCGTCAAGCTCGTCAACGATTGGACGACGCGGATTCGCAACACCGGCTATCCGGTCACGGCGGGCAATCCAACCGGCGCGCTCGGGACGCGAATCGAAAAGGCGGGAGCGGCCGGCGTGATTGTGTCGAACATGGCGAACGCGGTGAGCGGCGCGTGGGGCACGTATACGGTCTATGACACGAAGAACAAAACGGCGCTCGGCATCGCGATGAGCTGCGAGGACTATGGCTTGTTGTACCGGCTCACTGAGCGGAAGCAGGGGCCGCAACTTCGCGTCAACGCCCAGTCGGAGTCGCTCGGTGAAGTGCCGGTCTTCGACACCTTCGGGACAATCAAGGGATCCGAGAAGGCGACCGAGTATGTGATGCTCTCCGCGCACTTCGATTCGTGGGACGGCTCACAGGGCGCGACCGACAATGGCACCGGAACCATCATCATGATGGAGGCCATGCGCATTCTCAAACAGGCGTATCCGCATCCGAAGCGCACGATCATGGTCGGTCATTGGCCCGGTGAAGAGCAGGGACTCAACGGCTCTCGGGCGTATGCCTATGATCATCCCGATATTGTCAAAGGAATGCAGGCGCTGTTCAATCAGGACAACGGCACGGGTCGAATCGTCAGCACCTCCGGGGTGGGCCTGCCCGACGCGGGCGCGCACATGCAGCAGTGGCTCTCGAAGCTGCCCCAGGACTTTCAAACGCAGATTCGATTTACGGGAGTCGGCGGTCCGGCCACCGGCGGCACCGACAACGCGTCGTTCGATTGCTACGGCGCCCCGGCGTTCGGCCTGAGCGCGCAGAGCTGGGACTACGGCACCTACACGCATCACACCAACCGTGACAGCTTCGACAAGATCGTCTTTGATGATCTCAAGGGGAACGCGACGATCGTGGCCATGCTCGCGTACCTCGCGTCGGAAGACCCAACCTTCATCACGCGCGAGCGTGCCGACCTCACGGCGAATCCCGGCGGCGGGCGCGGGGGCCGTGGCGGAGCGGCGGCCGGCGGTCGTGGCGCGTTGAGCGCACAACTGGCGGGGGCCGGCGGCGGTCGCGGCGCGGGCGGCGCAGTGAACAACAATGACGCCAAGGGCTGGGCGCTGACCTGCCCCAAAACGCCGCGCTTCACGAACGACACGTCTCGCGTGACGACGCAGTCGGTGCGGCCATAACAGACACTCCGCTATGGTCCCCGAGCGCTGAACAAATCGCCGCGGCGAACCTGAGTCGGTTCATCGACCAGGTTCGCTCGAGCGGTCCTCGCGGCGCGGCGATCACGACGTTCGACGAGTTGTACGAATGGTCGATTCGAGATCTTGAACTGTTCTGGATCGAGGTGTGGCGCTTTTGCGGGGTCGTGGAAGCGGCGAGCGACCCGAGCTTTGCGTGTGAGCGTCCGTTGATCGGGCGAAGTCGTGTGGCTCCGCCCGATCCCGAGCTCGGACCAGTCTGGTTCGTTGGTTCGCGGCTCAACTTCGCCGAGAATCTCCTGCGCTATCGAGACGATCGGGAGGCGCTCGTCTTCTGGAACGAGCGCGGCGCGCAACGACGGCTCACCTATCAAGCGCTGTACGCTGAGGTGAGCCGGGTGGCCGGCGCGCTGCGCGAGATGGGTATTCGCGCCGGCGATCGCGTTGCCGGCTTTCTGCCCAACTTGCCGGAGACCGTCATCGCCATGCTCGCGACAACGAGCATCGGCGCGGTGTGGTCGTCGTGCTCGCCGGACTTTGGCGTGAGCGGTGTGCTCGATCGCTTCGGCCAAATCAAGCCTCGGGTCTTGTTCTGCGCCGATGGATACTTCTACGGCGGTCGCGAGATCGATTGTCTCGAGCGCGTTCGCGAGATCGCCGATCGCATTCCGGAAATCGAGCGGGTCGTCGTCGTGCCGTATGCCGGCACCGATCCCGAGATCGGGTCCATCCGCGCCGCCGTGAGGTGGGGCGAGATTGGGTCATCAACGTCGCGACCGCTCGCGTTCGAGCACCTGCCGTTCGACCATCCTGTGTACATCATGTACTCCTCCGGCACGACGGGTCTGCCGAAATGCATGATCCACGGCGCCGGCGGCACGTTGCTCCAACACCTGAAGGAGCTCGTGCTCCACACCGACCTCACGCGCGACGATCGGATTTTCTATTTCACGACGTGCGGTTGGATGATGTGGAATTGGCTCGTGTCGAGCCTGGCGGTCGGCGCGACGGTCGTGCTCTACGATGGTGCGCCGGTGCTCCGGCGCCAGCCCATTTTATGGGACATGGCTGCGGCGGAGCGTATTAGCGTTTTTGGAACGAGCGCAAAGTGGCTGGCGCTCACGCAAAAAGAAGGCGCGCGGCCGATCGAGACGCACGACCTCGGAGCGCTGAAGAGTATTCTGTCAACCGGCAGCCCGCTCGCCGAGCACAGCTTTGATTACGTATACTCGAGCGTGAAGGCTGACGTCAGGTTGAGCAGCATCAGCGGCGGCACCGACATCATCTCGTGCTTCGCCCTTGGCAACCCCATCGGCCCGGTCTGGCGTGGCGAGCTACAGACGCGCGGGTTGGGAATGAAGGTCGAGGTGTTCGACGACGATGGACACCCCGTGGTCGGCAAAGCTGGTGAGCTTGTGTGCACGGCGCCGTTCCCGAGCATGCCGGTGGCATTCTGGGACGACCCCGATGGCGCCAGCTATCGCGCGGCATACTTTGAGAAGTATCCGAACGCGTGGCGCCACGGCGACTGGGCCGAGCTCACGCCGCACGGCGGGATGATCATCCATGGGCGAAGCGACGCCACGCTCAATCCCGGCGGCGTGCGCATTGGGACTGCCGAGATCTATCGGCAGGTGGAGCAGCTGCCGGAGGTCGTCGAGAGCCTGGTGATCGGCCAGGACACTGTGAGCGAAACCGGGCCGGATGTCCGCATTGTACTGTTCGTCCGTCTTGCCGACGGCGTGGCGTTGACGACTGCGCTCAAAGAAAAGATCAGCGCGCAGATTCGCCGCAACGCCAGTCCGCACCACGTTCCCAAACGGATCATTCAGGTGAGCGACATTCCACGCACGATCAGCGGAAAGATCACCGAGCTCGCAGTTCGCGACGTCGTACACGGACGTCCAGTGAAGAACGCGGAGGCAATGGCGAATCCGCAGGCGCTCGAGCTGTTTCGAAGTCTGCCCGAGCTGGAGACGTGACCTAGCTCCGCAGCCGGCGCGTCGGCGGTCGGTCCAGTTTGGGTGACGCGGCGGCGATGGATTCGCGCGCCTGCGCGGCCAGCGCTTCGGTCAATGAGCGCAGCTGCGTTTCGCGGCTCCGACTGACTTTGCCATAGATGGCGCGTGCACTCGCGTAGGTCACTGCGAGCGCGCCGCCCCACATGAGCAGTCCGGCTGGAATGTTGTGCATTTTCAGCGCAATGCTGAGCCAAATGGTCGCCGATCCGCCGCCGCCGCCGCCGACAATGCCTCCAAAAATCCCACCGACGAGGCGGTTGAGACTTTCGGACACTTTAATTGTTGTCTTGCCGCCGCGCGGCATGACGGACACGTGAAGGTTTCGGTGTTCGGGATGCGCCTGCCAGGAGAACGACCGGCCGACGGCCGACAATTGACCTGCTTCGCCCGTTCCATGCCGGATGATGTCGACGAGAAGCGCGAAGTCGTCCTCCGGCATTTCACCGTCAACCACAATCTCGAAGTCCAAGCGGCGCTTTCCCGCGACGAGCAGCGACTCGTCGGGATTGCGATCGACCAGGGTCCCGACGGGGTGCACGACCGCAGGCGACGCGATCAGTCCGCGCTCGGCCAGCGCGTGCTCGACGTACTGATTCGAGATCCCAGCTTCTTCAGCGGCATCCCACACGTCGGCCAACTTGTAGCCGGACGTCCTGGCCGCGTCCTTGTCGCGGTCGCGTGAAAATGGAATTGGAGCGGACCGTGGCTGGATGCCCGTGTTGGCTTGCAGATCGGAGGCGCGCCGCCAGATCGCCTGCGCTTCGGTGTCGGAGAGCAACGCCGGTCTGGTTGGCAGCGGGGCATCGTCCCGCGTGCGCATCTCGGATTCCACCTGTGCGGTGATCGAGATCAATGCGTCGGCGAGTTCCCCGCAATTTTGAAATCGCACTCCGGGATTCTTGGCCAGGCACCGATCGACAATGTCAGTCAGCGCATGGGGGACGCCGCCGGCGACGGTGTGCAACGGTTGGGCGGATTTTGTCACGTGCGCGACCAATACCGCCGACGCGAGCTCTCCGTCGAACGGAAAAAGCCCCGAGAGCGCGAAGTAGCCGACGACGCCAAGTGAGTAGATGTCGGATCGTTCGTCGACCGGCTCACCGGACACCTGCTCCGGGCTCAGATAGTACACGGTTCCCAGGATCTGCCCCGTCGACGTCAACGGCGTCGCTTCGGCGAGGCGGGCGATGCCGAAATCGGTGACGAGGGCGCGCCCGCTCGCCCGGTCGATGAGAATGTTCTCGGCCTTCACGTCGCGGTGGATGACGCCGTGCGCGTGCGCATACGCCAGCGCCAGCGCCACATCATGAAGCTCGCGGACCACTTCGCGCGGATCCAGCCGGCCGAACTCCTTGATGCGCTGCGCCATGGAATCGCCATCGACGAACCCCATGACGAAGAAGACCTGTCCGTCGAGCTCGTCGGCCCGATGAATGGGAACGATGTTCTGATGAGACAGCGCGCCGGCCGTGCGCGCCTCTCTGAGAAACCGCTCGCGAATGACTGTGTCGCCCACGAGATGGGCCGGCAACGTTTTGATGGCAACGCGGCGTTGCAGCTTCAGATCGCGCGCGAGATAGACGAGGCCCATGCCGCCGCGGCCAATCTCCCGCTCGATCTGATACTGCCCGGCGAGAGCGGCCGAAAGCTCAGCGAACTCGCTGGACGACGTAGTCGGAGCGGACACGAGTTTGAACGGATGGGTGCGGAGTGGTCGTCGATCGCGGCCGCCGTCGACGACGAGGCCCGGGTGACGCTGGATTATACATTATACGTGCAACTCAGGCTTGCTAGCCCTTTGACCTGACCCCGCGCTGTCCGTAGCATTTCGAGTATAGCGGATGCGCCGCCGGATTGACCGGGCGTGAGCGCAGGACGCGAACATCTGCACGGGAGACACAATGGCGACGCAGACCGCTCCGGTCGAAGCCGAGGTCCACGACACGTTCCCGATCAACGGCACCGACTATCTCGAGTTCTACGTCGGCAACGCGAAGCAGGCGGCGCGCTTCTACCAAGCCGCGTTTGGCTTTCAATTCGCCGCGTATCGCGGACCGGAAACGGGAGTGCGCGATCGCGTGAGCTACCTGCTCGTCCAGAACAAGATTCGCCTCGTGCTCACGTCTCCGCTCGGACCCGACGGCGATATCGCCGACCACGTGCGCAGACACGGCGACGGCGTCCGCGACATCGCCCTCTGGGTCGACGATGCACGCGATGCCTATCAAAAGGCCGTGGCCCGCGGAGCCGAGTCGGCCTACGAGCCGCAGACGTTCCACGACAGCGACGGCGACGTCGTCACGGCCGGCATTCGCATTTACGGCGACACGATCCATTCGCTCATCGAACGAAAAAACTATCGAGGCATCTTTTTGCCGGGGTTCGAGACGCGCCCCTCACGCTTCCAGGCGCCGGAGACCGGACTGATGTACGTCGACCACTGCGTCGGCAATGTCGAGCTGGGCAAGATGAACGTGTGGGTCAAGTTCTACGAGCATGTGATGGGCTTCAAGAACCTGGTGTCGTTCGACGACGAAGACATCTCGACGGAATATTCGTCGCTCATGTCGAAGGTGATGTCGAACGGCAACGAGCGGATCAAGTTTCCGATCAACGAACCGGCGCGCGGCAAGAAAAAGTCGCAGATCGACGAGTATCTCGACTTCTACGGCGGGCCCGGCGTGCAACATCTCGCGCTGGCGACCAACGATATCATCGAAACGGTGAGCACCCTGCGCGACCGCGGCATCGAATTTCTCTCGGCGCCCGCGTCCTACTATGCCGAGTTGCAGCAACGCGTCGGGAAGATCGACGAGCCGCTCGAGACGTTGCAGGAGTTGGGCATCCTCGTCGACCGCGATCCCGACGGCTATCTCTTGCAGATCTTCACCAAGCCGGTGCAGGACCGGCCGACGTTGTTCTTCGAGATCATCGAGCGCAAGGGCGCGCGCAGTTTCGGCAAAGGCAATTTCAAAGCGCTCTTCGAGGCGATCGAGCGCGAGCAAGCCGCGCGAGGCAATCTCTAGATGCCGATCTACAGGCAGCTCGGCACCGTTCCAAGAAAGCGTCACACGGCGTTCCGGAAACCGAACGGCGGCATCTATGCCGAAGAGCTGATGGGCCACGAGGGCTTTACCGGGACGTCGGCGTTGCTCTATCACGTGCATCCGCCCACGACCGTCAAGTCCGTGCGTCGCGTCAGCGAGACGCTGCTCGAAGCCGACCCCGATCGCGCGCTGCGTCATCGGCATTTTCTCACGGCAAAGGCGAAAAAGGGCGGAAGCCCCACGCTCGATCGCATTCCGATGCTGTTCAATCAGGACATCGTGATGTCGTACGTCGAGCCGACCGTCGAGGACGAGCACTATTATCGAAACGCACAGGCCGACGAGCTGGTGTATGTGGCGAAAGGCGGTGGAACGGTGGAGTCAGTGTTCGGCGATCTCCCGTTCGGCGAAGGCGACTATCTCGTCATCCATCGCGGCATTCTGCATCGCTATCGGTTCGACGCGACCCACGAGGCGCCAAAGCTGCTCGTCATGGAAAGCCGCGGCCATGTGCGCTGGCCAAAGCGCTACCGCAACGAGTTCGGCCAGCTCAAGGAAGGTGCACCGTATTCGGAACGCGACATTCGTGTCCCGTTGGTGCTCAATACTCATGACGAGATGGGCGATTTCCCACTGCTCGTGAAACAGTACGACGGAATCAACGAGCTGATTCTCGATCATCACCCATTCGACGTGGTAGGCTGGGACGGATACTTCTATCCGTGGGCGTTCAACATCCGCGACTTCGAGCCGATTGTGGGCCGCATTCACCAACCGCCGCCGGTTCACCAGACGTTCGAAGGCGATGGCTTTGTCGTTTGCTCATTCTGTCCGCGCCCCTACGATTTCGATCCCAACGCAGTGCCGGCGCCGTACAACCACAGCAATGTGGACTCGGACGAGGTGCTCTACTACGCGTCGAGTGAGTTCATGAGCCGGAAGGGCATTGAGTTTGGAAGCATCACGCACCATCCCGACGGCATTCCACACGGGCCGCACCCCGGTCGCGCCGAGGCGTCAATCGGCGCGAAGGAAACGAACGAGCTTGCGGTGATGATGGACAGCTTCCGTCCGCTCAAGGTGGCCAAGCAAGCGACGGCGTTCGAAGATCCCAACTATCACAAGAGTTGGATCGACGCCCAGCACGCCGGCTTCAATCCGCCAACGAGCTAACGACTGGTCATCTCGAGCGAGCTGACTTTCCGGTCATCCCGAGCGAAGCGAGGGATCTGCGTTCTACGCCCGAAACGCAGCGATTGCCCGCCGAGTGTATTCGGAGAGCACGAGCGTGCCGCTCATCGCGGCGCGCTCCTCGAGTAGACGGGGCCAACTGCTGGTGTTCGCCCAGGTGATGCGCTTGATGCGCGCCACGGCGTCGGGATTCGACGCCGCGAGGCGGTGCGCGAACTCGGAGAGCGCGGAATCCAGGTCAGTCACCGTGGGAAGCACGCGCGCGTACAGTCCGTTGCGCTCGCCCCAGGCGGCGTCGCGCCAATCCGCGTCGATCGCCATGGCGCCGAACGCGCCCGGTCCCGTCTTGTGCTCGATCACTGGCCCCACAACGAACGGCCCAATGCCCACGGCGAGCTCGCTCAAACGCAGCGCTGCCTTGTCCACGGCCATGACATAATCCGATGCCGCGACAATACCGACGCCGCCGCCGACGGCCTTGCCATGCACGCGTGTGACGATCGGTTTCGGACATCCGATCATCGCCATGATCACACGGGCGAACCCCATGAAGAATTCTTTGCCCGCGGCGGCGTCGTTGATCGCCACGAGCTCGTCGAACGACGCGCCCGCGCAGAACGCGCCCGTGCCATAGCTTCGCAACACCACCACGCGCACGTCGCCGCGGCCACCCATCTGCTCGATCTCCAATGCGAGCGCGGCGAGCACCGAGGCCGGAAGCGAATTGCTCTTCGGATGCCCGAAGCACACGTCGGCAATGCCGTCGACCACGAACGACGATACCGAGCCGCTTGGATCAAGCGGAATGTGTGACATCGGAGATGCGGCGGTTGTCGTCACGCCGGTCCTCGACCGAGGCGAACGCGCAGCCCACCTCGAACCGTTCCAATCGTCGTGTTCTTCAACACGTCGCAGCCGTTCGCCGAGCAGTTTCCGCCGGGGGTGGCGAGCCGCGCGAGACTCGTGAAACCGTAGGAATACTGCGCTTCTCCATAGACGCCAAACCGACCGACGATCTGCCGGTCGAGAGCGCCCGACACCGAAAGCGCGGCGCCCGATCGCGACTGCTGTTTGGCAGCGCCGTTGCCCGTCGGCGCGAGGTACGACACCGACGACGGCCGGAAGTTGATGAACCCAAGGCCCAGCGCGATGCTCGGCGCAACGAGCGGCGATGGAATTCGAACACGCAGACTCGTGGAGACAACGAACAGTTGCGCCGACGGTCCGCTCGCCGCAGTTGCGTGTCCGCCCTGCGGGCTTTGAAAATCAATCAGGAAGTTGGTCTCGTTGAGCGGCATCCGCGCGTAGTCGACGCCAAACCCATAGCCGATCAAACCCACGCCGCCCGACCCAGGTTGCCAATTCTCCCACACGAGTCCGATGGCCGAACCGCTGTTCCAGTCGCGGAGGCTACCCTGAGGTTTGATCGGCGAGGACACGCCGCCGGTGATCCGGAGGTAGTCACCGCTCACCAACCCTCCCGCGAGCGGGTCGCCCCCGGAACTCTGCGCGTGTGCGACGGCGGCAACGGACGACAAGAAGAGCAAGCCAGCGACATACAGACGAGAACGCATCACGACCTATCCGGGGAATTGCAGGAATGGCGGACAAATGCACGCCGGTTGAACGACCGTGCAATCTACCCGCCGAGGTTGGCCTGGCACTAGATTTGGACACTCAAGCGGCGTCTCACCCCGGCGTCGTGGCGACCTGGAGCAAACACGATGGCCAACCAGTCCGTGCAACCCGCTGCTTCTCCCGAGGACGCCGCCAAGAACGCTGAGTTCGAGGCGCGCATCGCACGCGGCGAGACGATCGAGCCGAAGGACTGGATGCCCGATCGCTACCGCAAGCAGTTGATCCGGATGATGTCGCAGCACGCGCACTCCGAGATCGTCGGGATGCTGCCCGAAGGCAACTGGATCACGCGGGCCCCGAGTCTCCGTCGAAAGATGTCGCTGATCGCCAAGGTTCAGGACGAAGCGGGCCACGGCCTCTACATCTACTGCGGCACCGAGACCCTGGGCGTCGCACGCCAGGAGCTGATTCAACAACTGCTCAACGGCACGGCGAAATATTCGAGCATCTTCAACTATCCCACGCTCACGTGGGCAGATATCGGATGCATCGGCTGGTTCGTGGACGGGGCGGCGATCGTCAACCAGACCATGCTGGCGAAGGCGTCGTACGGACCGTACGCGCGGGCCATGGTTCGCATCTGCAAGGAAGAGAACTTCCACAAGCGTCAGGGCTACGAGATCATGACCACCCTTGCGCAGGGGACGCCGGCGCAGCGGGCAATGGCGCAGGACGCCGTCAATCGCTGGTGGTGGCCGTCGCTCATGATGTTCGGGCCGCCCGACACGGCCTCGTCGAACAGCGAAGAGCTGATCAAGTGGGGCGTGAAAAAGAAGAGCAACGACGAGCTTCGCCAGCGGTTCGTGAACCTCACGGTGGGACAAGCGAAGGCGATTGATCTCACGCTGCCTGATCCCGCGCTTCAGTACGATGAGACAACTGAAAACTGGGCATTCGGCCCGATCGACTGGGACGAGTTCTGGCGCGTCGTGAAGGGCGACGGACCGTGCAACCGCGAGCGACTCGCGGCGCGGAACGACGCGCACGATGAGGGCACGTGGGTCCGCGTCGCCGCGGCGGCGCATGCGGCAAAGCAGCAACAGGCCGGCTCAGAGGCCGCCTGATCTCATCCCCGATCCCGAATTGCACGACACGACTGTGACTGACGCACACACACCCGGCGACTCCCAGTGGCCGCTGTGGGAGGTCTTCCTGCAGCCGCCCAAAGGCGAAGCCCACGAGCACGCCGGCAGCGTCCACGCGGTATCCGCGGAGCAGGCGTTGCAGAACGCGCGCGACGTGTACGCCCGGCGCGGCGAAGCCGTGAGCATCTGGGTGGTCCCGAGCGTGTCGATCACCGCATCGACCCCCGACGACATGGGTCCGTTTTTCGATCCAGGGAACGACAAACCGTACCGGCACCCGCAGTTCTACAAGGTGCCGCGCGGCGTACGAGTATTCTAGTTTACCAATACTCATACTCCATGTCGATTCCAGCGCTGTTTCCGTACCTGCTCCGGCTCGGCGACGACCGGCTCGTCCTCGGACACCGCCTGTCGGAGTGGTGCGGTCACGGGCCGATCCTCGAGGAGGACATCGCGCTCGCCAACATCGCGCTCGATCTGATCGGCGAGGCAACACTTCTCCTCAAGCTCGCCGGCGAAGCGGAAGGACAGGGGCGGAGCGAGGATGCGCTCGCGTATCTCCGTGACTCGGGCGACTACCGAAACGCGCTGCTCACCGAGCTGCCCAAGGGCGATTTCGGGTTCACGATCGTGCGTCAACTCTTCTTCAGCGCGTTCTCGCTGCTTCAGATGGAAGCGCTGCAACGCAGCACGAACGCCGCTCTGGCTGGAATCGCCGCGAAGGCCGTCAAGGAAGCACGATACCACGTCCGACACAGCGCGCAGTGGGTGATCACGCTCGGCGACGGCACCGACGAGAGTCACGCTCGGGTCCAACGCGCTGCGAACGACCTCTGGCGCTACACCGGCGAGCTGTTCGTCGCCGACGACGTTGATCGCGAGGTTTCTGCGGCCGGACTTGGCGTCGATCCGAGCACGCTCGCAGAGGCGTGGCGCTCGCAGATCGACGACGTGATGGCACGCGCCACGCTCACGATCCCGCCCACCCCATATATGCAGCGCGGCGGACGCGACGGTCGACACACGGAACACCTCAGCCACATGCTCGCGGAAATGCAGATCGTGGCGCGTTCGCATCCAGGAGCATCGTGGTGAAACGAGCCTTGCCATCGCGCGACGAGTTGTTCGAGATACTCGGCGGCGTCATGGATCCGGAGGTTCCGGTGTTGAGTGTCGTAGAGCTCGGAATCATTCGCGATGCGGTGGCGACCGACGATGGCGTGGTCATCACGATCACGCCGACCTACTCCGGCTGCCCCGCCATGCACGAAATCGAGAGCGAGATCCGCAAGGCGCTCGAGGCGCAGGGGTACGGCCCGGCGGAAATACGCACGACGTATTCCCCCGCGTGGACTACCGATTGGATTGCGGCGCCGGCGCGCGCCAAGCTCGAGGCGTACGGCATCGCGCCTCCGGGACCCGCCGAGTCCAGCGAGCTCATTCCGCTGCGGCGTCGAAGCGCGTCGGTGCGCTGCCCGTATTGCAAATCCGCAAAGACCGAACAGCGCAGCGTGTTTGGAAGCACGGCATGCAAGTCGATCTGGTATTGCAACGCCTGTCTCCAGCCGTTCGAGGAATTCAAGGCGATTTGAATCCCGCCAACGAAGATCATCCCCTCAGAAGCGGCATGCCGCTCCTGAGGGGTTTTTCACTTTCTCGCCCACGCCGGTGGTGAGCTAACTCTCGAGCGTTCGCTTGATCGTTTCGGCGATATGGTCGACGGTGGGGAGCACGGCGTCGAGCAGCACCGGATGATAGGGCATGGGAATGTCGGCCACGGCAATTCGCACAACCGGCGCATCGAGATGCCAGAACGCGTCTTGCGCGACCGACGCGGCGATCTCCGCGCCAAATCCGGCCGTGAGGTTGTCTTCGTGCACAATGACGCACCGTCCGGTCTTTCTCACCGACTCGAGCACGCGGTCGCGATCCCACGGCGCGATGGTGCGCAGATCGATGAGCTCGACGCGGTCGCCGAACCGCGACGCCGCCTCGACGCACCGGTGGACCAGCGCGCCCCAGCTGACGACGGTCACGCCCGTGCCTTCGCTCAGCACTGTCGCCACGCCGAACGGAACGACGTAATCGTCCCCCGGGTAGCGCGCGCTGCCATCGCTCGTCATGAGCAGCGAGCGATGTTCAAAGAAGACTGATGGGTTCGCGCCGCGCATTGCCGACCGCAGGAGACCGACGGCGTCGGCGGCGTTCGACGGCATGGCCACCTGCCATCCGTATGCGTGCGCAAATCGAACTTCATCACTCAAGCTGTGCCATGGATCGCCCACGTCTTTGCCGAATCCGCCCGGCATTCGCACCACAATTGGCGCGGCGAAGCGATTCGCAGTCCGCCAGCGAAGCGTTCCGCAGTTGTTCAGCTGTTCCGCGGCTGGGTCGGCGTACTTTCTGAATTGAATCTCCGTCACCGGCATGAGTCCGGAGATCGCCATTCCAACCGCGCGCCCGATGATTCCTTCCTCGGAGAGACTCGTGTCGAACACGCGATTCTCGCCGAATTGCTTTTGCAATCCTTCAGTGACGAGGTGGACGCCGCCTTTGCGGCCCACGTCTTCGCCGAACACGGCGACTTTAGGATTCACCTCGAGCTCGTGGCGCAACGTTCGCCGCACGGCCTCGGCGAACCGCACGACATCGCCCCCCTCTGCCGCGGTCTCCGTGGTGACCAGTGACCCGCGCTCGTCGCGCGACAAACCGCCCATCGCCTCCGGCGAATCCGCTGAGTCGTCGGCGTAGATCCATCGTCCCACGGTCGAGGGATCCGGATTCGGCCGCGCGCGCGCGGCATCGAGCGCCGCATTGACATCTCGCGCGACTTCGGCCTCGAGCGCGCTCCAATCACTCGCCGACATCATCGCGGGTACGAGATGCGCGCGAAGCTTGGGGAGCGGATCGCGCGCGCTGTCCTGTGAGATCTCGTCGTCAGTGCGATAGCCGCGCTGGTTGTCCGGACCCGAGTGGCTACACAGTCGAGGCACGGTGAGGCGAACGAGCGCCGGCCCGGTGCCGGCGCGCACATAGTCCACGCACTCGGCGAGGAGTCGGCTCGACTCGGCGGGGTCGGTCCCGTCGCCATTTCGAATGAACAGATTCTGGAACGACGCGAGATTCTGCGCGATGTCGGCGCCCGGCGTCTGCATGTGGCCGCGCACGGAGATGCCGAGGCCGTTGTCTTCGATGTAGAAGAGCATGGGCAACGACAGCGTGGTCGCGATCGTGAGCGCCGACCAAAATCCGTTCGTGGCCACCGACGCCTCGCCGCCGAGCACGACGCCGATCGCTCCATCCCAACCAGCTTCGCCAAGCACGTTGGTGTGGTAACGAATAGCCTGCGCCCATCCGGCGCACGGCGTGTACTGCGAACCCACGTCGCCGGACATTGGCAGCACCGACGGACCGTTGGGGTTGGGCATGTTGCAAACGACGCCAATGTCGCGGCCATCGCTGAAGCCACCGGCACGCCCGAGCGGGCTGCCCAATGCGTCCTCGAGCGTCAGACCGAGTGCGAGGAGCAGCGGACGCGAGCGATAGTACGCACTCGCGGCATCGTGCGGGCGGTCGATCAACGACCCGAGAATGGCCTGGGCCACCTCGTGACCGCGCGCCGAGAACTGATACAGCACCAGATGCTCGCGCGGGATGGTCGCCTTGTTCTTGTTCGTGGCCTCCTCGACGTCGTCGAGCGCGCGGGAGACGAGGGCGATATAGGCGATTCGTCGCCAGTCGAAGCGCGAGTCGGGCACGCCGGCGTTGCGCGCTTTGGCTGAGCCGCGCGGCTGAGAACCGCGGGAAACTGGAAGGGTAGTCACGTGCTGTAATCTGTCAGTCTGCCGTCGGTTGGGCCAGCGGGAGCACCTGCCAAGGAGGTTGCGTTCGCGGCTATCTTCCGCCGTCGAAGCAACCAATAACGAGGGTTGAAATGAGCGCGATTTTGTTCGAAGCGGCCGAAGGGGTGGCGACCATCACGCTGAACCGGCCTGACGTGCTGAACAGCTTCAATCGGGGGATGGCGACGGAGCTCCGTCAAGCGTTCGAACGCGTCGCGGGAGACGACTCGCTGCGCGCCGTGGTGCTCACTGGTGCGGGGCGCGCGTTCTGCGCCGGCCAGGACTTGGCGGAGGCTGTTCCCAAGGACGGCCCAAGGCCCGACCTGGGCGACGTGGTCCGAGACACCTACAACCCCCTTGTCCTCGCGATCCGCACGTTGGAGAAGCCGGTGATCTGCGCCGTCAACGGCGTTGCTGCCGGCGCCGGGGCCAATATCGCCTATGCGTGCGACATCGTGTTCGCCGCTTCGTCGGCCACGTTCATTCAATCGTTCGCTAAAATCGGCGTGATTCCGGACAGCGGCGGCACGTTCATCCTTCCGCGTATCGTTGGACTGCATCGCGCGAGCATCATGACGATGCTGGCCGAGAAGATGTCGGCTGAGCAGGCGCGCGCGTGGGGGCTGGTGTACATGGTGACCGAGCTGGATGCGCTGCTCGACACGGCAGTGGGCGTCGCTCGGCAGCTCGCGACGCAGCCAACGCGCGCCCTCGGTCTGATCAAGCGCGGGTTCAACAAGTCGCTCGGCGTCGATCTGGCCGACCAGCTCGATTTCGAGGAGGAGATCCAACGCGAGGCCGGTCGGACTGCCGACTACACCGAAGGAGTCAACGCATTTCTGGAGAAGCGCAAGCCGGTGTTCACGGGACGATGACGATGGCGCTCGACAGCGGAACCATCGTTGGCGTGGTGGGTGCGGGTGCAATGGGGTCGGGGATCGCACAGGTCGCGGCCGCCGCGGGACACCGCGTGGTGCTCGCCGACGCCGCGCATGGGGCCACGCACACGGCCCAGGCGAATCTTGCCAAGACGATGGACCGTGAAGTTCAAAAGGAACGGCTCACGCGGAGTGCCGCGGATGAGCTCATCGCGCGCCTCGAGTTCTCATCCGACCCGCTCGGCGGGGACATGGCGAGATTCCGCGACTGCGGATTGGTGATCGAAGCGATCGTCGAGGATCTCGCGGTGAAGAAGGAACTGTTTCTGCGACTCGAGGCGTCGGTTCCGCGCGAGACAGTTCTCGCGACGAATACGTCATCGCTGTCGGTAGCGTCGATCGCGTCGTCGTGCCACGGATCGGACCGCGTTGTTGGAATTCATTTTTTCAATCCGGCTCCGCTCATGCCGCTCGTGGAGATCATACCATGGCTCGGCGGCAATCCTGCGCTGGGGCCGGCGACGCTGGCGCTGATGACGCGGTGGAAGAAACTTCCCGTGCTCGCGTCGGACACGCCGGGCTTCATCGTGAACCGCATCGCGCGGCCGTATTACGGCGAGGCCATTCGACTGCTCGAGGAGGGCGTTGCCGACGCCGCGACCATCGACTGGGCAATGAAGAACGTCGGCGGATTTCGCATGGGTCCGTTCGAGTTGATGGACTTCATCGGCAACGACGTGAATTTCGCGGTGACACGTTCGGTATTCGAGGCATTCTTCTTCGAGCCGCGGTATCGCCCGTCGCTCACGCAGCGCCGTCTCGTCGAGTCAGGCTTCTTCGGCAAGAAGTCGGGGCGCGGATACTACGACTATCGCGACGGTGCAGTGGCGCCCGCGCCGACCACGGACGCGTCGCTCGGACAGGAGATCCTCGACCGCATCTTGGCCATGTTGATCAACGAAGCGGTGGACGCCGTGTTCCTTCGCGTCGCGTCGCCGGCCGACATCGATTTGGCGATGACCAAGGGGGTAAATTACCCCAAGGGCCTCCTGGCATGGGCAAATGAGCTCGGGTTGGCGCGTGTGCTGGGCAAAGTCGAGGCGCTGCAAGCCGAATACGGTGAAGATCGGTATCGTCCGAGTCCCTTGCTCCGGCGCATGGTACGAGACGGCCGACGCTTTTTCGAATGACTGAGGCAAACGCAGACGAGCAGGCGCTTGCCGAGCGCGTCGTCGCCGCGATGATGGCGAAGGACGCGTTCAGTCAGTGGCTGGGAATCGAGGTGGTGGATGTGCAGCCGAATGCGTCGACGGTGCGAATGACCGTGCGCGGCGACATGGTGAACGGCTTCGGCGTGTGCCACGGCGGCGTCACCTTCGCGTTGGCGGACAGTGCGCTGGCGTTCGCGTCGAACACGGACGGTCACGTCACGATGAGCATCGAGAATTCGATGACCTATCCAAAGGCCGTCTCGATCGGGGACGTTCTCACGGCAACGGCGGAGCAGGAGAGCGCGAGCAAGCGGCTAGGCTTTTTTCGCGTAACGGTGCGCCGGTCGGCAGGTGGGGGCGAGACGGTCGCGCTATTCCGTGGAACGGTGTACAAAACCGACAGAGCATTTTTTCAGGAATCGGAATGAGTAACGCATATATCGTCGACGGCATTCGTACGGCGGTCGGTAACATTGGTGGCGCTCTGAGCGACGTGCGCGCCGATGATCTTGCCTCGCACGTCATCGCCACGCTGATTGGCCGGAATCCGAGCCTCGATCCGGCGCGGATCACCGACGTCGTGCTCGGTTGCGCCAACCAGGCCGGCGATGACAATCGCAACGTCGCGCGAATGGCGCTGCTTCTCGCTGGACTTCCGGTGAGCGTCCCGGGCGAAACGGTCAATCGGCTGTGCGCCTCGGGGATGAGCGCCGTTGCGAATGCGTCGCGCGCGATCACGCTCGGTGAAGCAGACTTCTATATCGCAGGTGGCGTGGAAAACATGACGCGCGCGCCGTACGTCATGTCGAAAGCAAGCAAGCCGTTCGCCCGCGATATCGAGCTCTTCGACACGAGCCTCGGCTGGCGCTTTGTCAATCCGAAGATGAAAGCAAAGTACGGCGTGGACTCGATGGGGCAGACCGCCGAGAATGTCGCGGATCAGTACAAGGTCACGCGCGACGATCAGGATGCGTTCGCACTCCGGTCGCAACAGAAGGCAGCCGCCGCGCGATCAGCCGGCCGCTTCGCTGGCGAAATTGTCGCGGTGGAGATTCCGCAGAAGGGCGCCGAGCCGAGACGATTCGACCAGGATGAGTTCATTCGTCCTGGATCGACGATCGAAGGGTTGGCGAAGCTCAAACCTGCGTTTCGCGCGGACGGTGGCTCGGTCACGGCGGGCAATTCGTCTGGATTGAACGATGGCGCCGCGGCGCTGCTGATTGCTTCCGAGCAAGGGGTGTTGGAATTGGGGGCGACGCCGCTCGCGCGCATCGTCGGCAGCGCCGTCGTTGGCGTCGAACCGCGCATTATGGGCATGGGTCCGGTGCCGGCGTCCCGCAAGGTTCTGAGCGCCGCCAAGTTGACACTCGACCAAATGAACGTGATCGAGCTGAACGAGGCGTTTGCCGCACAGTCGCTCGCGTGCCTTCGTGAGCTGGGCATTCCCGACGATGATCCGCGCGTGAATCCCAACGGCGGCGCGATCGCCATTGGGCATCCATTGGGCATGTCGGGCGCGCGGTTGATTCTGACCGCCGCGCGCGAGCTCGAAAAAACGGGCGGCCGGTACGCGCTCTGCACGATGTGCATTGGCGTGGGGCAGGGCATGGCGACGATCATCGAACGCGTTTGACCGTGCGGACGATCGAACGACCACGCTCGTGAGCCCAACGCGACCATGATCTTCGAGTTCGACGGATTCCGTCCCGTCATCGATGAATCGGCGTTCGTCCATCCAAACGCCACGGTGACCGGAAATGTGGTAATCGGACGTAATGTCTACGTCGGACCCGGGGCTGCCATTCGCGGCGACTGGGGCGCGATCGTCATCGAGGACGGATGCAATGTGCAAGAGAATTGTGTCATCCATATGTTCCCGGGCGTGACGGTCGTGCTCGAAACCGCCGCGCACATCGGACATGGCGCGATCGTTCACGGGGCGCGCATCGGTCGCAACTCGCTGATCGGCATGAACGCCGTGGTGATGGACAACGCGGTCGTCGGGGCCGAGTGCATTGTTGGAGCGCTGACGTTCGTGCCCGCGGACATGCAGATCCCCGATCGCAAGGTGGTCGTCGGCAATCCGGCCAGGATTGTGAAGGACGTGAGCGACGACATGATCACATGGAAGACCGAGGGCACGCTCCTGTATCAAGCCCTTCCGGCGACACTTTATGAAACACTAAAGCCATGCGAGCCGCTTCGCGCTGTGCCGGCCGACCGTCCGGCCCAGTCGATGAGCTATCGCACCTGGCGTGACACGAAAGGATCGAGAGAATCATGACGACCGCATCAACACCCCGTTCACCAATCGGCATCTTCGGCACGGAGCCGCGCCGCCTCGAGAATTTCGTCAATGGCGAATGGGTCGCCGGCGCCGGCAAGGCGGCCGACCTGTTTCACGCCGTAACCGGCGAGAAGATCGCCGAGGCGTCCACGGGCGGCATCGACTTCAAGGCCATGGTCGGTTACGCCAAGAGCGTCGGCGGACCCGCGCTCCGGCGCATGACGTTCCATGAACGTGCGCTGATGCTCAAGGCGATGGCGCAGTACCTCATGGCCAGGAAAGACGAGTTCTATCTCGTTTCCGCGGCGACGGGTGCGACGAAACAGGATTCGTGGGTCGACATCGAAGGCGGCATTGGAACGTTCTTCGCCTACGCGTCGCGGGGGCGACGTGACTTCCCGAACGAAACGTTCTACGTCGACGGTCCCACGGAGCCGCTATCCAAAGGCGGAACATTCGTAGGCCGTCACATTTGCGTGCCGTTGGAAGGCGTGGCCGTCCACATCAATGCCTTCAACTTTCCGGTGTGGGGCATGCTCGAGAAGTTGGCGCCCACGCTGCTCGCCGGCATGCCGGCCATCGTCAAGCCGGCGACGGTCACCTCGTATCTCACCGAGTCGGTGTTCCGCGCGATGATCGACGCGAAGTTGTTCCCTGCCGGCGCCATTCAGCTGCTCTGCGGAAGCACCGGCGATCTGCTCGACCACCTCGATTTCCAGAGTGCCATCGCGTTCACCGGGTCGGCCGCGACTGGGAAGATGCTCAAGGGGTCGGCGTCGGTGCTGGACAACAACGTGCGTTTCAACATGGAAGCGGACTCGCTCAACTACTCGATGCTCGGCCCCGATGCCGTCGCGGGCACGCCCGAGTTCGATCTGTTCATCAAAGAAGTCTCGCGAGAGATGACCTCGAAGGCGGGGCAGAAGTGCACCGCCATTCGCCGCACCTTCGTCCCGGAAGGGGCGCTCGAAGACGTGATGTCGGCGCTCAAGAAGCGCCTCGCCGGCGTGACGATGGGCGATCCGGCGGTGGAGGGCGTGCGGATGGGTCCTCTCGCCGGCCGCGGCCAGGTCGGTGAGGTTCGGAAGAGTGTGGAAGCGATCGCGCGCGGCACGGAGCTGGTGTACGGGAACGTCGATGACTTCGCGGTGCTCGGCGCCGATCGCGAACGCGGCGCGTTCTTTCCGCCGCTTCTGTTCTACGCGAAAGATCCGTTCGGATCGACCGCATCACACGACGTCGAAGCGTTTGGGCCCGTGAATACGGTGATGCCGTATCACAACGTCGACGAAGCCATTGAGTTGGCGAAGCGCGGACGGGGCAGCCTGGTTGGCTCCGTCTTCACGGCAGACGATCGCGTCGCGCGCGCGATGGTGCTCGGCACCGCCGCGTATCACGGCCGGCTACTCCTCGCGAATCGGCACAACGCGGCCGAGTCGACCGGGCACGGCTCACCGCTTCCGCATCTGGTGCACGGCGGTCCCGGTCGCGCTGGCGGCGGCGAAGAGATGGGAGGCGTCCGCGGTGTGATGCACTTCATGCAACGCACGGCAATTCAGGCCTCGCCCACGACGTTGATGCACGTCACCAACGAGTACACGCCCGGCGCCGATGTGACGCATGATCGCGTGCACCCGTTCCGCAAATACTTCGACGAGCTGCAAATCGGCGACTCGCTCACCACGCCGCGGCGCACGGTCACCGAAGCGGACATTGTCAACTTTGCCGGCGTGAGCGGCGATTACTTCTACGCCCACATGGACGAGATTGCCGCGCGCGACTCGATCTTTGAGCGGCGCGTGGCGCACGGATACTTCGTGCTGGCGGCGGCGGCCGGTCTGTTCGTCGACGCCGCGCAGGGTCCGGTGCTCGCCAACTACGGCCTTGATACGTTGCGCTTCGTGAAGCCGGTGTATCCCGGCGACACCATCCGGGCGACGCTCACCGTCAAGCAAAAGACCGCGAAGGAGAAGCGCGAAGGACAGGTACTGCAGGGCGTCGTCGCGTGGTACGTCGAGGTGAAGAACCAGAATGCCGAGCTGGTGGCCGTTTATACTATCCTCACGCTGGTGCAGCGGCAGGAGGCTGCGCCGACTGCCGGCTAACGCGCCATTCCGCCCAGCCCTACGCCAAGCTTGCTGGTGACGCCGTAGCGCAATCCGCCACCGCGCACCTGTTGGAGCCATAGCCCCGGCGACCACCGTCCTGACCCGATCACGCCGGGATAGACGTTGAGCGTCGCGCCGTTCGTGCTGCCGCCCTTCGAGATGAAGGAGACGAGCAGTGAGCCGTCGCGGTCAAGAAAGACGCCAGCGTTCGGAAGGAGCTCCACGGTGCGCGCGCCGGTCCTGTTGTTCACGATCGGATTGTCCGACGGATCGAAGCCGCCCGACGCCGAGAGCCAGTAGTCGCGTCCCACGCGCCTCGAGAGTCCCAGAAGAAACGCGTTGCCCATCGTAGTCATGATCTTCCAATCGTCCACATGGGGAAGGGGAACGGGCGCGCGAAGCATGGCCATCATATACGCGTTCTCAATGCGCTGCTTGGGGAGCGACAGCGTTGCCTGGCCGGGCCAGTCGGTGAATTCCAGTCGCCCGCCGAACGGACGCTTCATCCACGACTGATTCCAGAGAAGAATGGACGCGGCGTCGAAGATCAGGAGATCGCTGATACCGTCCACGTCTTCGCAGCACACGGCGTTGCTCTCGACCATCTCGGTGAGCAGATGCCACGCGTAGACGGTCGCGCCCGCGGCAAGCTCCGGATGCCCCGTGCCGTGCTGCTCGTACCACTCGACCATTCGCGCGTACGTCATGCCGCCGGCGAACAGGTGCAGTTGATAGTTCGGATACCACTGTCCACCGCCGCTGCCCTTGAGGGACAGCGGGAACACTTCGTGGGTGAGCCACTCACTCCATCCGTAGTGACGGATCGCTCGTTCAGGATTCGTGACTGAACGCCACACCGTCCGGAACTCTCCCTCGTACGGCAGCTTGAAGATGGTGCGCTTGTCGTCGCTCGTCCGCAGTTGATCGTATCCGCCGTTGATGATCAGCGAGAGCGGATTGAACTGCGATTCGGAGCCATACGATCGGCCTGCGTAAAAGCGGCGCGTGACCGTAGGCGATTTTGTCGTATCTCGCGCCACCTCGGGGGTGGGCGACTGAGAGGGCGGCGCATGGCACGCCGCCCCCAACGTCAACGCAAACAGCAGGACCGTCAGTTGTGAAACGCCCTTCACGTCACGGGACAATCTTGGTCGTGTCGCGCACGGTCGGGTACTTGATCCCGAGCTGCTCGAGGTACGTCTTGTACTTCGTGGGATCGTAGTAGTACTTCCGCATCTCCGGCCGGTACTTGTCCATGATCGCCTTGTTCAGCCAGATCGCCGGCTTGTCCTCGGGGCGCATCAGCGGGAAGTACTTGATCGTTTTCGTCTGCACTGTATTGAAGTAGTCCCAGGCTTGCGTGATCACCGTCGGCTTGAGCATCAGGTCGATCACGGTCATGGCCTGCACTTTGGCTCCCGCCGTCACGCCCTTGTGCGCGATCGGCGTGGCCATCGAAATCGCGTTGGCCCAGTTGTGTCCCGGAAGTCCCGGAATGTTCGACGGGAAACGCAGCGTGATCGTGGGCACGTTCCACGAAATGTCGCCGATGTCGTCGCTGCCGCCGCCGCGAAGATCCTGCTCGCGCGGCGGCGTGCCGAGCGAATCCGACACGCGCAGCGACAACCCGCGCGGATTCTTTTGGCCAAGCTCGCGTTGAATGCCGCGCGCCAACGTCTGATCCGCGTCCGACCACGTCGGCATGCCAACGGCTTTGATGTTCTGGAACATGTCCATCGCGATCGGCTTGCTGAAATAGCCCGACCAGCCCGAGCCGAGAATTTCCACCGACGCCAACTTGGTGCTGGTCATCATCGCCGCCGCGCGCGCGATCGTGTCGCCGAGCGCGAAGAGACTCTGCGTCAATGGCGAGTTGATCTCGCGGAAGTAGTACCACACGCTCGCCGTGGGCGGTACCACGTTCGGCTGATCGCCGCCGTCGGTGATCACGTAGTGCGATCGCTGCGTGAGCGACAGATGCTCGCGGCGGAAATTCCACGCGACGTCCATCAGCTCGACGGCATCCAGTGCGCTTCGGCCGGCCCACGGTGCGCCGGCAGCGTGCGAGCTCGAGCCCTGAAAGTTGAAGCGCGCGCTGATCAGCGCGTTCGATCCCGACGTTCCGTACGACACGCCCAAGTCAGAGCCAACGTGTGTGAACAGCACGGCGTCCACATCCTTGAAGATTCCGGCGCGAACGAAATACGCCTTGGCCGCCATCTGCTCCTCGGCGACGCCCGGCCACAGCTGGATCGTGCCCGCGATCTTGTCGCGCTCCATGAGCTTCTTCACGGCGATCGCGGCGGTGATGTTCAGCGGCACGCCGCCGTTATGTCCTTCGCCGTGGCCCGGCGCGCCCGTGATCATGACATCGTGATAGCCGACGCCTGGCTTCTGATTCGCCTGCGGGATGTCGTCGATGTCCGAGCCGAGCGAGATGATCGGCTTTCCGGAACCCCAGGTGGCAAGCCACGCCGTTGGAATGCCGGCGATGCCGTGCGTGACCTTGAAGCCGTTCTTCTCGAGAATGCCCGTCAGATATTTCGACGTCTCCTCTTCCTGCATGCCCAACTCGCCGAAGCTGAACACCATGTCGACCATCTGCTGCGTGAACGTCGACATGCTGTCGATCATTCGGATCGCCTCCTTCTTCAGATTGGCGATGCGCGGGTCATCCGCCGGAAGCGTGACGGGAAACGTGACTTCCTCCCGGGTTTCGGGCCCGCCGCCCCCGCCGCGTTGCGCGACGAGTGAGCCGGGAAACGCGAGCGTGGCGCCGAGAAGACCGGCGCAGGCGATGCGAACTGTCAAAGGGCGCATGAAGCAGACTCGGAGTCGAAGAAAAGGGACGAAGACGGACACGCTCGAGCGCACGCAATTCGTTTCGCGGCAGATAGCGCCGTATAGCGGCTCATAATAGTTCACGCCGTGACGCCGCGCGGCAACCAGCCGCGCGGATGACGCTTGCTCAGGACGGTTCTCCCAGCACGCGCTCGACGTCCGCCAGCGTCGCCTCGATCTCGATCGGACGGTTCGCTCTGGACGGCGCGGGCTCGGTGTTCTGGTGGTACTGCACGATGGCGCCCGGATCCTTGAGTAGGTGCCCCGTCAGGATCGCCACGACGCGATCGCCAGGCTTGATCACGCCCTCGCGGCGCAGCGTTGCCGCACCGGCAACGCTCGCCGCGCTCGCCGGCTCGCAACCCACACCAGCCGCGTCGATCACGGCCTTTGCCTCGAGGATCGCCGAGTCCGGCACATCGAGCACAACGCCATTCGTCTCTCGGATAACGCGCACTGCGCGGTTCCAGGACGCCGGATCGCCGATCCGAATCGCCGTCGCCACGGTGTCCGGCTCCACGCGCAATCGTTCGGCGAATCCATCACGAAAGCTCCGAGAGAACGGCGCCGCGCCGCTCGCTTGAACGGCAGCGATCCGCGGAATTCGCGCAATCAGCCCTATCGCGTGCGCCTCGCGAAGTCCTTTTCCGATCGCCGATGTATTTCCCAAATTTCCGGCGGGCAGCACGATCCAATCGGGCGCGTCCCACGACAGTTGATCGAGAAGCTCCAGCGCGATGGTCTTCTGTCCTTCGAGACGAAAGGGGTTGATCGAATTGAGCAATTGCACACCGAGCGATGCCGCGGCCTCGCGCAGCAGCGCGAGGCACGCATCGAAGTTGCCTTTGACGAGCAGCGTGCGCGCGCCGTATGCCAACGTTTGCGCCAACTTTCCCAGCGCGACGTTCCCCGATGGCACAAACACGAACGCGGGCATTCCCGCCTGCGCGGCATAGGCCGCAAGCGACGCCGACGTGTTCCCGGTCGAGGCACAGGCAACGGCCCGGGCGCCGGCGCGCCGCGCCTGCGTGATCGCGACGGTCATGCCGCGGTCCTTGAACGAGCCTGTGGGATTATGGCCTTCGTGCTTGATGAGCAAATGCTCAATGCCCGCCCAGCGGCTGATGGCCTCGCGAGCGAGCAGCGGCGTGTTCCCCTCGGGATGACTCACGATCGCGCTCGCGTCGACGGTCGGAAGCACGAGCTCGCGATATCGCCACACGCCCGAGGTGTCGGGCCCCCGAACTTCCGTCCGCCGCTCGGCGAACAGACGGCGCAGCATCGTGGCGTGTCCTGCGCGCGGATGAAGCATCTCTAGTAGCCCACCGCACGCGGGGCAGGCCGGAGCCAAATCCAGCTCACTGATCGACTGGCCGCAATCTTCGCATACCTGTCGCGATTCGGGCACCGATGTCACGTGGCTACGTCCTTGTCGTTGGTTGGCACGGCTGCTTGCAGGTGGGCACCGCGCTCGTCGATCCGTTCGACGCGCGCCGTGGCGGCAACGCCGGCCTCGATGTATGCGGCGATCATCGCGTCGCCTACACGCCGCGCAGCGTCCTCGGTGTCGACGAGCGCGAACGCGGTGGGGCCGCCCCCGGAAATCGAGCATCCGAGTGCGCCCGCTTCCAGCGCGGCGCGCTTGGCGGCGATGAAGCCAGGCAACAGAGGCGCGCGCGCCGGCTCGGCGATGCGGTCGTCTATCGCACCGCGGAGCAAACTCAGATCGCCGGTGCAAAACGCGGCGATCATCCGTGCAACCGCCGCGGCCTGCGCCATCGCGGTCAGGCGATCGACCACATCCGGGAGAACGGCTCGCGCGTCGGCCGTTCGAAGCAGCATTGCCGGATGAACGAGCACGACTCGCAACGCCGGCGGAACGGGAATGCGCACGACGTCGAGCGGATCAATTGAGCGGATGAGGAGGATTCCGCCAAAGAGCGACGGTGCAAGATTGTCTATGTGCCGGCCTGCGACTCGCTCTTCGGCGGCCAGCGCTGCGTACAGCACGTCGGTTTGACTGAGGGGCGAACCGAAGAGCGCGTTGACGGCGACTGCACCGGCAATGGCCGAGGCGGCGCTGCCGCCTTGACCGCCGGAGAGGGGAAGTCTCTTCTCGACTCGAAGGGCGATGCCCGCGTCGGCGATGCCGGCGCGTCGCACGACATCCGCCGCGGCGATGGCCGACGCGTGTCGTGTTGGATCGGTGGGCAGATCGGGATGGCCGGCGTCGACGACGAACACGCCAGGATGCTCGATGATCCAAGCGACGACCGAATCCCCGATCCCCGTGATCGCACATCCGAGAATGTCGAGCCCAGGACCGATGTTCCCGATGCTGCCGGGCGCAAACGCGCGAACGACACGGCTCGGTGTGGCAGCGTCTGAACGCGCGGTGCTATGGGGTGTGCGGGGAATGATTGACACGTTCGCGATCAATTTCGGACACGCTCGCGATCAATTTCGGACGCGTTCACGATCAATTTCGCGCAACCGACGACGGATTGCGACAGGCGATGCAATTGTAATCAGATTTTATCCAATGGCGCCCGTTCGTCCCAGCGCTACACGTCTTGACAATCGTTAGAGATCAGGGATAAATCGAGTGGCTAACGGTGACCATCTGGCTGTCCGCTGGGTTGACGGCGCATGCAGGTGTACGCGTTCAGTTCAGTGGGTCGCAGGTTTGCATCGGCTCCGAGGACGCTCCGTCACTCACGAGAGCCTCCGCTACCCCCAACCTTCACGAGGTCCTCAGTGCGTCGTCGCATCATCGCATTGCCAAGTACGCCGGTGAAATGGACCTCCAACGAGAGGACGGTGCTGGATGCCAACATTGTCAAGTAGATTCGCCCACACTTCCGTCGGAGGCCCCGTGCGCGGAATGATCGCAGCTCTTGCGGTAACCGGAGCTCTGCTGCTCCCGGCCACGGTACAAGCGCAAACGCGCATCATCACAGGGACCGTCACCATATCGGGGAGCGGTCAACCGCTGCCCGACGCGAATGTTACGGTGGCCGGCTCGACTGCGGCGACAAGAACCGAGGCGAGCGGTCAGTTCCGAATCAGTGCGCCCCAAGGCAACGTTTCGGTCGTCGTCCGCGCCATCGGCTACAAGCGCGGCACCAAGGACGTGCCGTCGGGCCAGTCCAGCGTCGACTTCTCTCTCGAAAAGGACGCTCTCCAACTCGAGAGTGTGGTCATCACCGGTCAGGCTACCACGGTCGACCGACGCAGCGCCACCACAGCGGTTGCGTACGTCTCGGGCGACGAGCTGACGAAGGCGCCCGCGCCCACCTTCGAGAACGCGCTGGTCGGCAAGGTCAGCGGCGTGAATCTGCAGTCCAACTCCGGCGCCCCGGGCGGCGGCATCCAGATGCAGATCCGCGGTAACAACACCATCCTCGGCGCCTTCGATCCGCTGTACGTGATCGACGGCGTGATCTATTCCAACGCCACCATCGCCAGCGGTCGCGGCACCATCTCGCAAGCCGCGTTTGCCACCGCCGAGGACGACGCCGTGAATCGCGTTGCCGATATCAACCCCGATGACATCGCCAGCATCGAGATCCTCAAGGGCGCGGCGGCGTCGTCGATCTACGGTTCCAAGGCGGCCAACGGTGTGGTGGTCATCACCACCCGCCGCGGCCAGGCCGGTCAGACAAACGTCACGGTGCTCCAGCGCTTTGGCCAGTTCCGCCCAACCAAGACGCTCGAGAGCCGCCACTTCGATGAGGCCGACGCGGTGAAGATCTACGGTGCCGGGGTCGCGCACTGGTTCGACAACAACCCGTCGCCCTACTTCAATCACTTCGACCAAGTCTTCACACCCAGCTCGCTCTCCTTCGAGACAGTAGCGGACGTGAGCGGCGGTACCGACCGCACGCGCTACTTCGTTGGCACCACGAACAAGCATGACGGCGGAACTGAGCGGAACACGGGCTTCGATCGCCAGAACCTGCGCGTGAACGTGGATCAAAATGTGGGCGAGCGGGTCAAGCTGGCGGTGTCCAGCGTCTACAACCGCTCGACCAACGATCGCGGCTGGAACAACAACTGCAACAACTTCGCCTGCCACGGATACGCATTTGCCTACACGCCGAGCTTCGTGGATTACACGGCGCGCGACGCAAGCGGCAACTACGACACGCCCGATTGGGGCATCCAGGTCAACCCCGTACAGACCACGGACCTCGCCAAGAACCACGAGGAGACCAACCGCTTCACCGGCGGATTGAACATCAACTACGACGCGCTCAGCAGCGCCCGGCAATCGCTCAAGTTCGTCGTCGGCGGTGGTCTCGACGTCTTTCAGCAGAACAACAACCTGTGGTCGCCGAACGAGCTGTTCTACGAGCAGCCAAACACCCTCCCCGGCGCTGCCGTGGAGAACAACGGGAACAGCAAGTTCTACAACTGGAACCTCAACGGCATCCACGACTACGAGTTCACGAAGTTCTCGCTCCACACGTCTGGCGGTGTGCAGTACGAGGATCGCCAACTTCGCACGAGCCGCATCACCACGACCAACCTCGTGCCAGGTCAGCGCAATGTGGGGCAAGGCACGAACACAGTGGGGACAGAAAACCTCACCCAGGAACGCACCCTCGCGTTCTACGGGCAGGAGGAGATCCGCCTGCTCAACGACATGCTGCTGGTCCAGGCCGGACTGCGCGCCGAGCGGAGCAGCGTGAATGGCGATGTGAACAAGTACAATATCTTTCCCAAGGTTTCGGCGGGGTACCGTCTGCTCAACCTTTTGGGCGAAGGCAGTGAGCTCAAGCCGCGCGTTGCCTACGGCGAAACGGGCAACTTGCCAGTCTTCGGCCAGAAGTTCACGCTCCTCGGCACGCCACAGCTCGGAGGCGTTACGGGCTTCACTGTCGCAGGGGGCGCGGGGTTCGGCGGGGTTGAGCCAGAACGAGTGAAGGAGGTGGAGGTTGGGCTCGACGGTATCGCGCTCAAGAGCCGTCTCACCTGGGAACTCACGGGCTTCCGGCGCAACACCACCAATCTGCTTCTCCAGCGCGTTCCCGCGCCGTCCACCGGCTTCGCCACGCAGGTATTCAACGGCGGCAAGATCGAAAACCGGGGTGTTGAGGCGATGCTTGGCGTGACGCCGATCCAACGTCCCAACTTGCAGTGGCTGCTGCGGACGACGTACACACGGTACACCAGTGAAGTGCAGGACCTCGCGGGCCTGCCTCCCTTCCGGCCGCCCCTTTCAGGCTTCGGTGGACTGGGCGTGACCTTCATTCAGGTGGGTAAGCCGCTCACCCAGCTTGTCGGCCGGTCCTTCGGCGCAGACGGCAAGGCCACGACGACCGACGTCCCGATCGGGAACACCGCGCCCGACTACAAGATTGGCCTCGTCAATGATTTCACCTATAAGAACGTGAGTCTCAGTGCGGTGCTCGACTACCAGCACGGCGCTGACATCATCAACCTCACGCAATTCCTTTACGACGACGCGGGACTGTCGGCCGACTACGGCTCGGCGGCGTGGGAGTATCGCATGAAGGGCTACAACGGCGGCGTGATGACGCCGTACATCGAGGATGCGAGTTTCCTAAAGCTCCGTGAAGTCAACCTCGGCGTGCAGCTGCCGAGCCGCTGGGTTCGGAGCGTGGGCCTCGGCGCTCGCAGCGTGCGCGTGAGCGTGAGCGGACGCAACCTTCTCACGTGGCAGCGATATTCCGGGCTGGACCCCGAAGTGGCCAACCTCGGATCCGCGGCCATCCGCAACAATCTCGACGTAGCCGCGTATCCGCCGAGCCGCAGCTTCTTCTTTGACTTCTCGCTGGGGTTCTGACGATGACTATGACCACGACTCATTCAATCCGGACGGCGCGCACTCGGACCGGCCGTCGCCCCATAGCCCGCGCCGTGATCGGCGCAGTTCTCTTGGCCGCGTGCAACAACTTTGACGTGCAGAACCTCAATGCACCCACGGCCGAAACGCTGACGAGCTCACCATCAAAGGAGGTGCTCGCTCGCGCCGCCGTTGGCGCGCAGACGCAGACCTTTACCAGTATCGGTGGCATCATTCAGCAATGGGGGATCTACGGACGCGAAGGCTGGAACCTCCTCGGCAACGATCCGCGTGAGACGGGCGAAGAAATTCGCGGACCGCAGGATCCGGGCGGTCGCGCGGGCGGCATTTGGGCCGGCGAGTACGGCGCGATTCGTTCGCTCAATACGTACGAGGCGGCTCTCGCAAACGCCTCCGGGCTTACGCCGCAGGAGGTGAAGGCGGGTCTCGGCTTTGCCGAAACGCTCGAAGCGTGGCACTTTCACCTGCTGGCGATTCGCAGCGGACCGACGGGCATCCCGATCGACGTCGATCACGACATCTCCGCGCCTCCGGCGGCGCTGGTGTCCATGGCCGATGCGATGGCGGCGGCTTCGGCGCTGTACGACCAGGGCCTGGCCGATCTGCAGGCGGGCGGGGCGACGTTCCCTTTCTCGTTCGTGGGCGGGTACACCGGCTTCACGACACCCGCGACGTTCGTGAAGTTCAACCGCGCGCTCGCAGCCAAGCTTCTCGTCCATCGGGCCACGTTCGCCGCCTGCGCGGCGTGTTGGGCGCAAGCGGCTACCGCGATCGCCGCGTCGTTCATCACCACGACGGGTCTGCCGGACGCGCTGTCCACCGGCGTCTACTTCGGCTTCACCAGCGCGGCAGGTGAATCGGCCAATCCAATTACCGAAGCGCTCACCTCCAACCGGTACTTTCTGCATCCGTCGCTCGTCACCGGTGCGCAGCTCCGCGCCAATGGCCAGCCGGATTTGCGCCTCTCAACCAAGGGCGCACCGGCACCGGCACCTCGGACGCTCAACGAGCTCACCGGTACGTACAAGCCGGTGATGTACAACCTCCCGGTGTCGTTGGCGCCGAATCTGGACGCCGACATTCCGTGGATCACGAACGAGGAGCTGATTCTGCTCCGCGCCGAGGTTCGCTGGAATACTGCCGACAAAGCGGGTGCGATCAGCGATCTCAATCTCGTGCGCGTGAACGCTGGGGGTCTGGCGCCCACGACGCTCACCGCCGCCAGCGCGGACAGCGCGTTCATCACCGAACTGCTCTACAACCGGCTCTATTCGCTCATGTGGACACAGGGCACACGCTGGATTGATGCGCGCCGGTATGGACGCCTGGCGACGCTGCCCATCGACCGCACGGGCGATGTCGTCCACGCGAACATGTTGATTCCATCGGCCGAGTGCGACGCGCGCGGGCTGGCAGTGCCGTGCAAAATCGGCGGCTGATGGAACTACTGGTAGGACTTCGGACTTGGCCGAGGCAGGCGGGTGCGCACTCTGTGGATACCCGACTGTGTCGTTTGCGCGGCGTGTTGGACTGCTGTCACGTCACGATGATCGTTCTTTTTTCTTGATTTTGGCGAGAACGGAGGTGCCAACGAGGCCCCGGAGTTCTCGCGCAGTCAGCTCGGCCTGCGGAGTGTCGGCCGCGTGCTCGGGAACCCATAAATCGGGGGCTGATTGTGACCATCTGGCTGTTCGGTGGGTTGAGGGCGCATACAGGTGTGTGCGATCAGTTCAGTTTGTCGCGCGTTCGCTTCGAGTCCAAGGACGCTCCGTCAATAACGAGAGCCTCCGCTACCCCTCCTTCACGAGGTGCCTCAGTGCGTCGTACCATCACTGTCTCGCTCGCTTGCCTATTTTCGTTGGCGTTCGCGCCGACGGCGCGAGCCCAAGCTCGAACGCTCACGGGTCGGGTGTACGATGATGCCACACAGCAGGGGATCCCGGGTGCGCTCGTCAACGTCGTAAACGGAACGCAAACGACCCAGGCAGGCCCCGACGGCCGCTATCGTCTCACGCTGCCGAACGCCAAGCTGTCGATTCAGATCCGCGGGCTCGGGTACAAGCGGACGATCATCGACGTCGCGGCGGATCGCTCGACGCTCGACGTGGGACTCGCAAAGGAAGCGCTTCAGCTGAATGAAGTCGTTGTGACCGGAACGGCAACGACGCAGGAGCGTCGGAACGTCGCGACCGCCGTTTCCAGCATATCGAACGATCAAATCAGCCAGGCGCCCTCGGCGTCGCTCGAGAACGCGCTGCAGGGTAAAGTGGTCGGCGCGTCGATCAACATGAACAGCGGTGCGCCGGGTGGCGGCGGCCAGATCCAGATTCGCGGCGTCACCTCGATTCTCGGCAGCGGCGAACCGCTGTTCGTCGTGGACGGCGTGATCTTCAGCAACGCTGCCTTCTCGGCCGGTATCAATTCCGTGACCCGCGCAAGCGGTGGCGGCGCTCAGTCCAGCCAGGACAACCCCGTCAATCGCCTCGCCGACCTGAATCCCGAGGAGATTGAGAATATTCAGATCCTCAAGAGCGCCGCGGCGTCGGCGATCTACGGATCGCAGGCCACGAACGGTGTCGTGCTCATCACGACCAAGCGTGGACACGGCGGCGTATCGCAGTTCCATCTCACGCAGCGCCTCGGCACGAACGAGTCGGACCGCCTGCTCGGCTCGCGTCATTTCACGAAAGCCACGTTGACCCCAGTCGTCGGCGCAGCGGACGCAAATCTGTATTGCCCGAACGATCCGTGCCCATACTACGACTATCAGGGCGCGCTCTACGGCAAGACCGGCACGGCGTCGGAGACCGCGCTCTCGATGAGCGGTGGATCAGACGTCACGAAGTACTTCGCCTCGGTGAACGACAAGACCGATCCGGGCACGATGATCAACACCGCGGCCCGTCGCCAAAACGTTCGCTTGAACCTCGATCAAACGTTCGGCAGCCGCTGGACCGCCAGCTTGTCCACGGCCATTTATCGCAGCCAGACGCAGCGCGGCATTTCGAACAACGACAATACGTTCACCAGCCCGATCTATGCCTTTGGCTACACGCCGGCGGTGGTCGATCTGCAGAAGCGTGGCGCGAACGGACAGCCGATCGACAACCTCCTGCTTCGCGACGTTCTTGGCACGGGTTCCAATCCGTTCCAGACGATCGCAGCCGTGAAGGACAACGAAGACGTGTGGCGTCAGGTCGGTTCGGGTCAGGCTCGCTTCTCGGCGTTCTCGACGGCGACGCAGTCGCTGTCATTCAGCGCGATGGGCGGCTTCGATCGCTACGATGCGGAAGGTTCCACGTACGCACCGAACTTCCTCCAGTTCGAGCCGGATGATGGCTTCCCTGGGACGGCCGTTCAGGCCGAAGGCCTCGTCCGTCAGTTCAACGGCTCATTGAACCTGGTGCACACCTACACGCCCTCCCAGAATCACTGGCTGCCTGGGATCACGTCGCTCACGACGTCCGGCGGCTTTCAGTACGAGGATCGCGGACTCAACCAGTACAGCGTCGTCGCCCGCGGCCTGCTGCCGGGCGTGCAGGAGATCAACCAGGGCACGCCGACGATCGCCATGACCAAATCGATCGTTCGTAACGATGCCTACTACGGCAGCGAAGAGCTCCTCGCGTTCAACGACAAGTTCTCGGCATCCGGACACGTTCGCGCCGAGCGCAGCAGCGTCAACGGCGATCGCTCTCAGTACTTCTACTGGCCGTCGGTCTCCGCCGCGTACCGTTTCGTCGATCTGATTCCGCACGCCGACGAGATCAAGCTTCGTGGTTCGCTTGGAATCTCCGGCAACCAGCCGCTCTATGGTCTTCGCGACAATGTGCTCGTGCCGAACGGGTTGATCGACGGCCGCAACGCGATCGCCGAGCCGACGACGATCGGGAACGAAGCCATCAAGCCGGAGCGCATGCGTGAGTCCGAGATTGGGCTCGACGCTTCCTTCTTCGAATCGCGCGTCGGCTTCGAGGGCAGCTACTACAACCGCACCATCACGGACATGCTGCTCACGTCGCCGCTGGCTCCGTCGAGCGGTTTCGGCAGCCGGTACATCAACGGCGGAGAGCTGAAGACGGCGGGTGTTGAGCTGGCGCTCACCGTACTGCCCATCCGCAACAAGAATTTCACGTGGACGTCGCGGGCGCAGTACTACTCGTTCTCGTCGCGGATCGTCTCGCTGCCCACCGACGTTGCCGATTTCGTCATCGGAAACAGCGGCTTTGGCGCCCAGTATGGCCGCGGTCACATCGCACGTGGACAGAAAGCCACGGCCATTTGGGGCAACCTGACCAACTCCAAGGGCATCGTCGTCGACACCATCCTGGCCGATGCGAACCCCAACTTCACGATGGGCTTCAGCAACGACTTCAACTTCCATGGCCTCACGGTCAACACGCTGCTCGATTGGAGACAGGGCGGCTACGTGTCGGACATGACGAACAACCTGTTTGACGAAGGCCAGAACTCGTGGGACTACGACAAGCCGTCGCCTGATCCCAAGGTCGGTGCAACGCTCGGCGCGTATCGTTACAACAAGTGGGACGCCGGTCGTAACGCCGGCCAGTATGTCGAGAACGGCTCGTTCCTGAAGCTCCGCGAGGTCACGGTGACCTACCCGATCCCGGTGCGTTTCGCGCAGAAGATCCTGCCGGGCTCACACGACGCGCGTTTCTCGTTCAGCGGTCGTAACCTGCTGACGTGGACCAACTATTGGAGCTTCGACCCAGAAGTGAACAACTTCGGCAACCAGAACGTCGTCCGCTTTGTCGATCTCGCGCCATTCCCGCCGACGCGCTCGTTCCTCTTCGGCATCGACATCGGGTACTAGGCCATGCGAGCTCACTCACACGATCGAACCTCTTCGAGGACAGACTTCATGAAGCGCACGTTTCACCCCGGAATGTTCGCGGTCGCATTCGGCGCGCTGGCGTTGGTTGGATGTAGCGACCGATTGGACGTGCCGAACTTCCAGAACCCAACGGTCGGATCGATCACGTCCGACCCGGTCGCCGCCATTCCGCTGCTCGCCACCGGCGTGCTGCGCGATGACCGAGGGCAGTTGTCCGGATACGTGTTGGCCGTCGGCATCCTCGGCCGCGAGGCATACAATTACACCCCGACCGAGGGTCGTAACACATCGGGCTTCCTGACCTCCGACGTCAACAACGGAACGAGCTTCGGCGGCGGTTCGTCGTGGAGCGCTCCGTACTTCACGGTCCGCGACGCGTTCAACACCCTGAACGTGATCGACGCGGCCACCGGCATCTTCTCGGATGCGCAGAAGAACGCGATGAAGGGGCTGATGCACACGGAAGTCGCGCTCAGCCTGCTCTATCTCATCAACACGCGCGACAAACTTGGCATTCCGGTGGAAGTATTCGCCGATCCCACCAAGATCGCGCCGTTCGTCTCGCGTGACTCGGCGTTCAGCTACATCATTGCCACGCTGAACCAGGCGCAGACGGAGTTGGGCAACGGTGGCACGACGTTCCCGTTCACGCTGCACGCCGGGTTCACCGGCTTCACCACGCCGGCAACGTTTGCGAAGTTCAACCGGGCCCTCGCGGCACGCGTCAATGCGTATCGTGCCTCCCTGGGCTTGGCTGGCTGCGGCGCGGCCAAGAGCGCGGCCTGCTATCAGACGGTGCTCACGAACCTTCAAGGGTCGTTCATCGACGACGCGGGTGCCCTGTCCAACGGGGTGTTCAACGTCTACTCGGCCGCGGCGAACGACGTTGCGAACGGCAACAGCAACGCGGCGACGACGAGCGTGGTCGCGCACGCCAAGGCCGACAGCGGCATCAAGCTGCGCGCCGACGGCACGAACGATCTCCGCTTCACCACCAAGGTCATCAAGTTGGCAGCGCCCAAGGCGCCGCCCTCAACGGTGAGCGCGGTGCCAACGAACTTTGACTACTCGATCTACGCGCTGCGCACCGATCCGATTCCGACCATTCGCAACGAAGAGCTCATTCTGCTCCGCGCGGAAGCCAAGTATTTCACGGGCGACCAGACGGGCGCTCTGAGCGACATCAACCTCATTCGGACCAAGTCTGGCGGTTTGGCAACTCGCGCAGCGTTTGCGAATGAGGCCGATTTCCTCGACGAACTGCTCTACAACCGCCGGCTCTCGCTGCTGTTCGAGGGTCATCGGTGGGTGGACATGCGCCGCTTCGGCCGTCTCAACCAACTCACCATCGACCAGCCGTCTCACGTCGTCGTGAACAACCTCCCCGTTCCGCAGGGCGAGTGTCTCGAGCGGGCGAATGCCGAAGCCAGTCTCAAGGCTCCGGGCTGCTGACGCGGTACACGCAACATCGTTCGACAAGAAGAAAGCCGGCCGGGGAAAGATCCCCGGCCGGCTTTCTTTTCTGTTGCCACGCCGTCGCACTCGCGATCGGCAATCGGTTCAGGGCTTCTTGTACACCGTACCGGCCTTCATGACGAACGGAACGGTGCTGATCGCCATGATGTCCTTGGTCGGATCGCCAGTCACCGCGATGAGATCGGCCAAGTAGCCTTGCTTCACCGCGCCCAGCCGATCACCCATACCGAGCATCTTCGCATCGTTGACAGTCGCCGCACGCAGCGCCTGGAGCGGTGTCATGCCGTTCGTCACGAGACCTTCAACTTCCTTGGCGTTGTCACCGTGCGCGAGCGGACCTGAGTCGGCGCCGTTGCAGATCGTAACGCCGGCGTCGGTCGCCATCTTGAGCACCGCCTTCTTGTTTCGCCCGCCCACCGACACTGTGGGTACGTAGCACACGCCTTTCTCCGCCATGAGCTTGAAGACTTCGGGCGTTCCGTTGTCGCCATGCTCGATCGTCGCGACGCCGGCCAGCGTAGCGCGACGCATCCCCTCGGCGGTCGTGGCGTGCGCGGCCACGTTGCGGCCGGAGCTTTTCGCGACGGCGACGGCCGCGTTGAATTCTTCCTGCGTCGGACCAGGCATCGCCTCGCCGTTCGGACCCCAGCGATAGTCCGCGTAGATCTTGATCCAATCGGCACCGTGCTTGATCTGATCGCGAACAACGTGCGTGAAGCCCTCGACGCCGTCAGCTTCCTCCGCGCCCTGCGGAATCTCATTCGCGTGCTCGGGAACGAATCCCTTGGGCGCGTATTCGCCGGTCACGACGATCGCCTTGGTGACGACCCACATGCGCGGACCGGGGATGATGCCCTGATTGATCGCGTCGCGGAGCCCCACGTCCGCGTACCCCGCACCCTCGGTGCCGAGGTCGCGCGCGGATGTGAAGCCGGCCATGAGTTGGAGCCGCGCGTGATTCACGGCCCGTGCAACGCGCAACGCCAACGGCTCATGCAGCACCTGGTCGTTCCACGACGTCTCGTTGTAGGGATGCAGCAGCAGATGTGAGTGCCCTTCGATGAGACCGGGAAGGAGCGTCGTTCCCGCGAGGGTGATGGTTGTCGCATCGGGTGGAACCGTGATCTGGGCGCGCGGCCCGACGGCCTCGATGCGATCACCGCGCACCAGCACCGCCCAGCCCTCGTGCGGCGCGTCGGCGATGGCGTCCCAGACTCGGTCGGGCACGAGAAGGGTCGGTGGGCCCGCCGTGGCCGCGGGAGCGCCGCCGCGACCGCCGCGACCAGCCGCCTGCGCCGCAGCAACGACCGGAATCACCGCCACCATGAACGCTATGAGAGAAATCTTACGCATGGGATCAGGGCTCAGTTGAAGAAAATCATTTCGTTGGCGTTCCGCCGTCCTCAATATCTCGCACCAGCGGTAATCCGGCAGCCTCCCACGCGCGAATCCCGCCGGCGACGTTGACGATATTCGTAAAGCCTTCGGTCTCGAGCACGCTCGCGGCGATCGCCGACCGCGTTCCGCCTTGACAGTGCAGGGCGACGGGCGTGTCTCGGGGCAGGTCGCGGGCAAGAGCGGCGAGGTCCCCAAGAAAAAAATGCTTGGCGCCGGGAATGTGTGCCTCGTCCCACTCGGTTGCCGCGCGGACGTCGATCACCATTCGGTGGTTCCCGGTCGTGACGCTTCCGACATCGGTTTGGACGACAGTCGCAAGCTCGCCGTGTGCGCGTCGCCACGCGTCACGAAGCCGCGCGCCGGCCCAACCGATCACGCGGTCGAGCCCAATGAGCCGCAGCGCATGCCTCGCGCGGGCAATCCGCCTGCGGTCATCGGCGAGGAGTACGATGTCGCGCTCGTATGAAAGGAGCGAGCCCGCCCACGTCGCGAACGACGTGCCCACCGGGATGTTGAGCGTCGACGGAATATGGGCGAGTGCGTAGTCCGCCGTCGACCGAACGTCGACCACGATCGCGCCCGCGGCGATCACTCGGTCGTAGGCCGCGAGATCGAGCTCGGGCAGCTCGCGCGACGCGCCGGCCGTTGGAGGCGGACCATCGCGATTGATCGCCTTCATCATCGCGAAATACTTCGGCGGCTCCGGCTGTCCGGCGAGCACGTTGCGAACGAAGCGGTCCTCGTCATCGATTTGAAATGCCCAATTCGCAATACGCTCATACCCCAACGTCGTGGATGGCATGGCGCCGAGGGACTTTCCGCACGCCGAACCGGCGCCGTGTCCGGGCCAGATCTGCAAGTAGTCCGGCAAGTCCGCCGTTGCGCGGATGGAGCGAAAAAGCGCTCGCGCCAACGCATCCATTGATCCGCGAGCGTTTGCCGCGCGCTCGAGCAGGTCGGGCCTGCCCACGTCGCCGACGAAAATAAAGTCGCCGCTCACCATGCCGACCGGGCGATCGCTGCTCTCGCGATCGACGACGACGAAGCAGACGTGCTCCGGCGTGTGCCCCGGTGTTTCGCGAACGCTCAACCGCACGGTACCAACGTCGACGTGCTCCCCGTGACGAACGATCCGCGCACTTTCCGCGGCCGCGAACCGATACTGCCAGTCCTCGCCCCCTGCGCCGGACAGAATCAGGCGGGCGCCGGTCTTTCGCGCGAGATCCCGGGATCCGGAGACGAAGTCGGCGTGAATGTGCGTTTCTGTGACGAACGCAATGGTGAGCTTGTGCCGCGCAGCCGCATCGACGTAGCGGTCGACGTCGCGGTTCGGGTCGACGACAATGGCGACCTTCGTCTGTTGGCAGCCGATGAGATAACTCGTCTGCGCAAGCAAATCATCGTGGAAACGTTCAAGAAGCATGTCGGAGAATGTCTTGCCAACGCCTCGTGCGCAACGCAACCTTCAGGATGCGTTCAATCGTGGCGCTCTTGATCGCGACGGTGTCAGCGTCAGCCGCGACACTTCACGCTCAGACGATCGAGACGCCGGTGCCGTTCGACTCGGCGCGCCGAGTCATGGCGGTCACCCCCGTCTTGGCCGAACGCCTTCAGCTGGCGACTCCCACGTGGCCGGTACGCGGAGAATATCGCGAATCGCGTTTGTATTCGGTCAGTCCCGCGGGCGGCTTCATGCTCGTCGTCGTGCGTCTCGACGGAGCCATGGAGCGAATTCCTCTTACCGCGCTCGAGCGCACGTCACTCGGCGCCGTCGTGGACGCGAGCATGAGTCGAGCGGGGCGGCCAACCGCCGACGTGGCGGCGAACATCGTTTCCGAACCGGCGGGGAATGCGTTTGCGCGACACCAGACCTTTTTGGCCGCCGTGGCGTATGGTCCACTTGCGGCATCGCTGACCGACGACGCAAGCCAGGCCGGTGCAGCGTATCTCGCTGTCACTGGACTGACATTCTTCATTTCGTATGGCGCGGCGCAATCGAATCGGTTCACGCGCGCGCAAAGCGATTTGGCCGGCGACCTCGGACTCGCCGGCGGCGCAGCCGGCTACCTGCTTGCATACGCGGCGGCGGGGAACTCGGACAAGGGCGTGCGTGCGGTGTCGCTGGGATCGGTGGTCGTCGGGACGGTGGTCGGCGCCGCACTCGGTCGCACTCTCACCGACGCTGAAGCACACGCAGCCACGTTGGGAATCGAGTCGGCCTCGGTCTTCACGCTTGCCGCAAACAGCCTTGCCGGAGCGCCCGGGAGGGGCACGGCCGCGGCGGTGGCAGTTGTGGGATTGGCCGCCGGCTATCCGATCGGCGTGTGGTATCCGCGCAAGGTTGGGTACACGGTCACCGCCGGCGACGTCGAGGCCACGAGCACCGCAGGCTTGGTCGCCGGACTGTTTGGCGCCGCCGCGCTGGGGCACGTCGATCATCCGAGTGCCCGACAGGTCTCGAGCTACGTGGCGCCGGCGTATCTCGCGGGGATTCTCATCGGCGATCGCATGTTGGCGCGTCCTTTCGACCTGACGCAAGTACAGGCCAACGTGATCAGGATTGGAGCGGTGGCAGGCGGTCTGGTTGGTTTGGTGGTCCCGGTGCTCTCCGGGAATGACAGCCCGACGCTTAGCTTCAGTGCCGCCGGCATCGGAGCCGCATTGGGAATGGCAGTCATCGCGGGTGGATTCCTGCCCTCGAGCAGCGCGTCGTCTCGCGTGGGCGGCGACAACTCCAATGCGAGAGGGCTCGGTCGCGCCCGGCTATCATTCGCGCCCTCGGGAATCTTTGCTGCGCTGGGCGGCGCGAAGGGGATGTGGACCGTGGCTCGACTGACGTTCTGATTGCCCAACGTCGCCTGGACGGCGGTCGTAAAAGGACGTACGGTTGCGACATCCCCATACCGAAGGCCCTTCCGATGAGAAAGCCCGCTCTCGCGCTTACCGTCGCCCTCCTTCTCCCGTCCGCAGCGCACGCCCAGAAAAAGGTCATCACTCCGGCGGACTGGGATAAGTGGAAGTCAATCAGCGCTCCGGCGCTGTCGAATGACGGCAAGTGGGCCGCGTATACCCTGCTCCCGCAGATTGGAGACGGCGAGCTCGTTATTCGATCGACGACTGGAACCACTGAGTTCCGAGTGCCTCGCGGCTATCTCAGCCGACCAAACAACACGCCCGGCGGACTGCGCGCCGCGGCGGCGGCCGCCAACCCGGAGGGCGAACCCACGGGACCTACCGCGTCGCCGGCGCTGATCACGTCTGACAGCCGCTACGTGCTCGTCAGCACGCAGGCTCCGCAGGCGGAGGTAGAGCGCGCAGGTCGCGGACGGGGAGCCGCCGCCGGCAATCGCCAATCGCTCGTCATCGTCAGCCTGGCAGACGGCAAGATGACGACGGTTCCAGGAGTCCGGTCGTTCCGGTTGCCGCGTGACAATGCGAAATGGGTCGCCTACGTGCCGGAGCCCGATTCTGCTGCCGGTGACTCGACTGGTCGCGCTGTTGGCGCGGCGCCGGCGGCAGCGGGTGGTGGTGGACGCGGCGGTCGTGGCGGACGCGGTGGCGGAGGCGGCGGTGCGCCGGGCGGACGCCGTCAGTTTGGCGGTCCGCTCGTGCTGCGCAACCTCGCCGCGGGTACTGAAGAGCGCTTGACCGACGTGTTGGGCTTCGCGTTTGACGACAGCGCACGAGTGCTCGCCTATACCGTCGTGTCGCGCGACACCACGAAGGACGGCGCATACCTCCGCAACCTGTCGAGCGGCGCGACCACGACGCTCCTGAGCGGCCGCGGCGACTACAAGAGTCTCACGTTCGATCGAAGCGGTGGCCAGCTCGTGTTTCTCTCGGACCGCGACGAATTCGGTCGTGGAGACAAGCCGCGGTATTCGATGTATCAGGCCGCGATGAAGGGTGGGGCCGCGCAGCTCATCGTGGCACCGTCGCAGATTCCAACGGGTCTGCATTTGGCGGACAACGGACCGCTGGCGTTTACGCGCTCCGGCACGGCGATCACATTCGCCATTGCGCCGCCGCCGATCGATTCCGTCCCGACCGACTCATTGGTTGGCAAAGCCGTCTTCGATCTCTGGCACTACAAAGACCAAGTCCTCCAGCCGACGCAGAAAATCAACGCGGCGCGCGATCGGAACAAGTCGTACAGCGCGATCTACCATCTCGCCACGAAGAAACTGGTTCAGCTCGCCGACGATTCGATCCCGGCGGTGACTGTTTCGGACAACGGAAAGATTGGCGTCGCGAACTCTCGCGAGCGCTACATGATCGAGCAGATGTGGGGCGACGGCGGGACGGATGTGTACATCATCGATCCCACCACGGGCTCGCGGAAACTGGTGAGAGAAAAGATTAACGGAAACGCGCAACTATCGCCCGATGCGAAGTTTGCGTACTTCTATGACAAGGGTCACTGGTACACCTACAACACCGCCACCGCCAAGGTGACGGACCTCACGGGCGGCATGAAGAGCGTACGGTTCGACAACGAAACCGATGACCATCCGGCGGCCGCGCCGTCATGGGGCGTGGCGGGCTGGACCAAGGGCGACAAGTCGGTCCTCGTCTACGATCGTTTCGACATTTGGGATCTCGATCCCACCGGTGCTCGCGCTCCGGTGATGGTCACCGATTCGGTTGGCCGCAAGAACTCGATTCAGTTCCGGTTGGCCGAAGGCGGTGGTGGACGTGGCGGGCGCGGTGGTGGCGGCGGACGTGGGGGCGCTGCGGCACCCGGCGACGAACGCGGCATCGATCCGTCTGAGCCGTTGATGCTCCGCGCCACGAACACGGAGACGATGGCGTCCGGCTTTTACCGCGACCAACTCGGCGTCAAAAAAGAGCCGGAGAAGATTGTGATGTCCGACCTCGCGTACGGCGCGCCGGTCAAGGCCGCGAACGCCGACGAGTGGATGCTCACCAAGAGCACGTTCACGGAGTTTCCCAATCTCTGGGTGGGGCCGTCGCTCACGAATCTCACCAAGATTTCGGACGCCAATCCACAGCAGAAGGACTACAACTGGGGTTCGGTGGAGTTGGTGCATTGGACCAGCTCGGACGGAAAGCCGCTCAAGGGGATGCTGTTCAAGCCCGAGAACTTCGATCCGGCCAAGAAGTACCCCATGATCTCGTACTTCTACGAGCTCAACTCGCAGACCCTTCACAGCTATGTGCCGCCCAACGGGCGCAACTCGATCAACTACACGCACTACGTCTCGAATGGGTATCTCATTTTCGTACCGGACATCGTGTACGAGACGGGCTACCCAGGCCCCAGCGCGGTGAACGCCGTGGTGCCGGGTGTGCAGATGCTGCTCGACCGCGGCTACGTCGACCCCAAGGGGCTGGGCCTGCAGGGCCACTCGTGGGGCGGATATCAGACGGCGTACATCATCACGCAGTCGCACCTGTTCTCGGCGGCCATGGCGGGCGCGCCGGTCGCGAACATGACCAGCGCCTACGGCGGCATTCGATGGGGCAGCGGCATCGCGCGCTCGGGCCAGTACGAGAGCGGTCAGAGTCGTATCGGGAAAGCCGTGATCGAGGCGCCCAATCTGTACATTCAGAATTCGCCGCTCTTCTGGCTCGATCGGGTGACGACGCCGCTGTTCATTTTGGCCGATGACATGGACGACGCGGTACCCTGGTATCAGGGCATCGAGCTGTTCGTGGGAATGCGCCGGCTGGGCAAAGAAGCGTATCTCATTGACTACAACAATGATCTTCACAGTCCGGCGAGCCGTGCCAACCAGCGCGACATCGCGATGCGTATGCAGCAATTTTTCGACAACAAGCTGCGAGGCGCGCCGGCACCGGATTGGATGGTGCATGGCATTCCGTTCGTCGCCAAGGGCAGGGATCAACTCGGGCCCGCGCCCGTGCAGGCAGGCGTGATCACGCCGGAAGGGCAGAAACAGCCGTAATAGATCTCTAATTTCACGTTCCGCTCCACTTCAACCCGATGTTCTCCATGAGAAAGGTCGTTGTCGCTCTCAGCGCCGTGCTCGCCGTCCCCGCGCTGGCGCACGCACAGAAGAAGGCCCTCACGCAGGCCGACTGGGATAAATGGAAGTCGATCAATGCACCAGCCCTCTCGGCCGACGGCAAGTGGGCGGCGTACACGCTGATTCCGCAGGTCGGCGACGGCGAGTTGGTGATTCGTTCGACCACGAACACGACGGAATTCCGAGTGCCGCGCGGCTTCCTCGGACGGCCGAACAACGTGCCCGGCGGACTGCGCGGACCCACCGGCGGTTCAGAGGAGGGCGGGCCGGCCGGGCCGACGGCAACGCCGGCACAGATCACCTCGGACAGCCGCTTCGTGCTGGTGAGCACTCAGGCCACCCAAGCGGAGGTTGAGCGCGCGGGTCGTGGACGCGGCGCGGCGGCGGCCAACCGGCAGTCGCTCGTGATTGTCAGTCTACCTGACGGCAAGGGCACGACGATTCCAGGCGTTCGCTCTTTCCGCATCGCTCGCGACAATCCTACGTGGCTGGCGTATGTGCCGGAGCCCGATTCGGCATCCGGTGACTCAACGACGCGCGGCGCAGCAAGCGCTGTCGGCGGCGGAGGTGGTGGTGGTGGTGGGCGCGGGGGTCGTGGTGGACGCGGCGGTGGCGGCGGTGCACCGGGCGGTCGCCGTCAATTCGGCGGCCCACTCGTGCTGCGCAATCTTGCCACCGGCGCCGAAGAGCGCCTGTCCGACGTCCTGGGCTTCGCGTTCGACGACAGCGCCAAAGTGCTCGGCTACACCGTTGTGTCGCGCGACACGGCCAAAGACGGTGCCTACATCCGCAACATGGCGACCGGTTCGACCACGACGCTGTTGAACGGGCACGGAGACTACAAGTCGCTGACGTTCGATCGGACTGGGACTCAAATCGCGTTCGTATCAGACCGCGACGAATTCGGCCGCGGCGACAAGCCACGCTACACGTTGTATCAGGCGACGGTGAAGGGCGGAGCAGCGCAGGCCGCCGTCACGCCGGCGATGGTGCCGACCGGTTTGCACGTCGCCGACGCAGGACCAATCGCGTTCAACCGCTCGGGCACGGCGATCACGTTCGCCGTTGCGCCGCCGCCGATCGATTCGGTGCCGGCAGATTCGCTCGTCGGCAAGGCGATGTTCGACCTGTGGAACTACAAGGATCCCACGCTGCAGCCGGCGCAGAAGCTCAGCGCGGCGCGCGACCGCAACAAGTCGTATCAGGCAATCTATTTCACCGCCACCAAGAAATTCGCGCAGCTCGCGGACGACACGATTCCCAACATTGCGCTCTCTGAAGACGGCCGCGTGGGCGTCGCCAATTCGCGCGAGCGGTACATGGTCGAGTCGATGTGGGGCGATGGCGGCACCGACATCTATTACGTGGACGTCGCGACCGGCGCGCGCAAGCTCGTGAAGGAGCGCGCACAAGGCGCGGCGCAACTGTCGCCCGACGCGAAGTACGTGTCGTTCTTCGACCAAGGCAAATGGTACGCGTATAATCCGGCGACGACCAAGACCGCGGACCTGAGCGCGACGGCAAAGGGCGTGAGCTTCGCACAGGAAACGCACGACACGCCAGACGCCGCGCCGGCGTGGGGCATTGCCGGCTGGACCAAGGGCGACAAGTCGGTGCTCATCTACGACCGATATGACATCTGGGAAGTCGATCCGACCGGCGTGAAGCCGGCGGTGGTCGTCACCGATTCCGTTGGTCGTCGCAACACAATTCAGTTCCGTCTCGCCGAAGGCGGCGGCGGTCGCGGCGGGCGTGGCGGCGGACGTGGCGGCGCGGCAGCCGGAGAAGATCGTGGGATCATCGATCCCGCGGAACCGATGATGCTGCGCGCGACGAACCTGGAGACCATGGCGAGCGGCTTCTATCGCGACCAGGTCGGCGTGAAGAAAGAGCCGGAGAAGATCGTGATGGGCGACGTCGCGTACGGTGCGGCCATCAAAGCGGCGAACGCCGACGAGTGGATGACGACCAAGAGCACGTTTACCGAGTTCCCGAACCTGTGGGTCGGCTCGTCGCTCACGAACCTCACGAAGATCTCCGATGCCAATCCGCAGCAGAAGGACTACAACTGGGGAACGGTGGAGCTCGTGCACTGGACGAGCGCGGACGGGTTCCCGCTCAAGGGACTGCTCTATAAGCCGGAGAACTTCGATCCGAACAAAAAATATCCGATGATCTCGTACTTCTACGAGCAGCTGTCGCAGGGGCTGAACTCGTACGTTGCGCCCACAGGCCGCAACGTGATCAACCCCACGCACTACGCGTCGAACGGCTATCTCGTGTTCGAGCCGGACATTCACTACGAGAACGGCTATCCCGGGCCGAGCGCCGTGAAGTCGATCGTGCCTGGCGTGCAATCGTTGCTCGCGCGCGGCTACGTCGATCCGAAAGCGCTTGGCCTTCAGGGACAGTCGTGGGGTGGCTATCAGACGGCGTTCCTGATCACGCAGTCGCATCTCTTCTCGGCGGCCATGGCCGGCGCGCCGGTGGCGAACATGACGAGCGCCTACGGTGGCATTCGTTGGGGCTCGGGTTTGGCCCGCGCGTTCCAATACGAGGCGACCCAAAGCCGGCTCGGCAAGTCGATCTGGGAAGGCCAGCAGCTCTACATCGAGAACTCGCCGCTCTTCTGGCTCGATCGCGTGACCACGCCGCTGTTCATCATGAGCAACGACATGGACGACGCGGTACCGTGGTACCAGGGCATCGAGATGTTCGTCGGCATGCGTCGGTTGGGGAAGGAGGTTTACATGATCTCCTACAACAACGACGTGCATAATCCGGCGAGCCGCGCGAATCAAAAAGACATCGCCATGCGTATGCAACAGTTCTTCGACAACAAGCTGAAGGGCGCGCCGGCGCCGGATTGGATGGTGCACGGCATTCCATACGTCGCGAAGGGTAAGGATCAGCTCGCGCCGGCGCCCGTTCAAGCGGGACGCATTCAACCCGAGGGATCGACGAAACCGTAATGGCCGACGAAATCGACTACAAACTGATTGGCGATGACCTGCAGGCTGTCATCGTCACCCTCGATCCTGGCGAAATGGTCCAGGCCGAGGCGGGGGCGATGATGTTCATGGAAGAAGGAATTGTGATGAACACCACCCTCGACCCGAACGCGCAGGGCGGAGGAATGCTCGGCAAGCTGTTTCAGGGAGCGAAGCGCGCGCTGTCGGGCGATACATTTTTTGTCACGACGTTCGCCAACGCGGCGAACAAGCGGCAGGATGTCGCATTCTCGTCGCACTTCCCGGGCAAGATTCTCCCCGTGGACATGCGCGACTGGAAAGGGACGATCATCGCGCAGAAGGACTCGTTCCTCTGCGCGGCACGCGGCATCAACGTCACGGTCGCGTTTACGAGGAAGATTGGCGCCGGCTTCTTTGGCGGCGAAGGCTTCATTCTTCAGCGCATTGAAGGGCCGGATGGACTCGTGTTTCTCCACGCATCGGGTGCGCTGCACGAAATGCATCTCAAGCCCGGCGAGGCGCTGCGCGTCGACACGGGCTGTCTCGTCGCGATGGAGGAGTCGGTCGATTACGACATTCAGATGGTGCCGGGGATCAAAACGGCGCTGTTTGGCGGCGAAGGTTTGTTTTTCGCGCAGTTGCGCGGTCCGGGTCGAGTGCTGCTTCAGACCATGCCGTTCTCGCGCCTCGCCGATCACATTCTCGCGGCGTCGCGCCACGGCGGCAGTCGTCGCGAAGAGCGGCTTGGCGGAATCGGAACCGGAATCATCGGCGGCGTCATTGGCTCGATGATCGACAACGATCGCTAACCACGCCCAGGGCGTCGGATGCTGGTCTGAGGATAGAAAAACGCCTCGGACCAGCGCGTTCACCGGCTGCTCGTTCGTCGGCGTCATGTGATTCGCGACGCCACTTGACCCACGACAGTATTGACAAAAGAACGCGGGTTTACGCGGATCGAAGCGGATTTGCGCAGCGCTCGAACGCCTCCCAAGCTCCACGCATATGTCCGCCATCGAGACCCGCGCTTTGCGCAAAGTGTATCCGGCCCCAGCCCCTCCCAAGCGGGGACGGCCGAGCGCTCCATCGGGCTTTGGACCGCCTCCGGCGCCGTCTGCTGGAGGTGGCATGCCGCGCGGAGAGATCGTTGCCCTTAAGGGACTCGATCTCGAAGTGCACGAGGGAGAGTTCTTCGGGCTGCTCGGGCCCAACGGTGCCGGGAAGACGACCACTATCGGCATTCTCACGACACGAGTGAGGCCCACATCAGGTTCGGCGCTCGTGGGCGGCGCCGACGTGTCGTCGGCCGCCGTACGCGTGCGTCAGCGCATCGGCGTCGTTCCGCAGCGCCCGAATCCCGATCGCAGCCTCAACGTCATCGAGAATCTGATCTTTCACGCGGCCTACTTCGGCATTCCCGCGAGCAAGGCACTGCCACGCGCGAACGAGCTGCTCGAGCAGCTCGGAATTTCCGACAAGGCACAGGCCAAAGTCGACGAGATGTCGGGCGGACAGCAGCAGCGTCTCATGATCGCGCGCGCGCTCATCCACGAGCCACGCGTCATCTTTCTCGACGAACCGACCGTCGGTCTCGACCCGCAGACGCGACTCTCGCTCTGGGGCATCCTGCGCGTGCTGCACGACGAAGGACGCACGATCGTGATGACGACGCACTACATGGAAGAGGCGGACAAGCTCTGCGATCGAATTGCCATCGTCGATCGCGGAGAGCTGTTGGAGCTCGACACGCCGGAAGCGCTCAAGCAGCGCGCGCCGGGCGGCACGCTCGTGGAGCTGACGCTCGCCGGCGACGCGAGCCCGGTGGTCGAAGTCGCCCGCCAGCTGGAGGGCGTGCTCCGCGTCGAAGCCAATGGTCCGCTCCTCCGCGTCTACAGCGATCGCGGCGGCCGAATCATCTCACCCCTCATCGCGCTCGCCGAGAATACCGGTGTGGTGGTGACCAACATCAGTCTCACGGAGCCGAGTCTCGAGACGCTGTTCGTCTCGCGCACGGGGAGGAAACTCGATTGAACGCGTCCATGATAGAACCGCAGCCTGTTCGTGCGTCGGCGGTATTTTTCGCGTTACTGCGCCGTGACATTCGTGTTGCGAGAAAGGAGCTCATCTTCTTTCTCGTTCGCACCACGATGCAGCCGCTGCTCTTCCTCATCGTCTTTGGATACCTGCTCCCGAAGATGAGCTTCCTCGGCAAGGGATATCAGACGGTATTGCTGCCGGGAATCCTCGCGGTGAGCCTGAGCGTGTCGGCCATCCAATCGGTCGCGCTGCCAATGGTTCAGGATTTCGGATGGACCAAGGAGATCGAGGATCGGCTACTCGCCCCGGTCTCGACCCAGCTCATCGCGGCCGAGAAGATCATCGCCGGATCGTTACAGGGAGTGATCGCCGCGGCGTTCGTGCTGCCCATCGCGCGACTCGTCATGGGCCCAATTCCAGCCCTGACGCTCTCACACGCCGGCGAAGTGCTCATCATGGTGGTCTTTGGCTCCGTTGCCTTCTCGGCGCTCGGCATGTGGCTGGGCACGGCGATCGCGCCGCAGCAGATCGGGCTGATGTTCAGCGTGATCATCGCGCCGATGCTCTTCTTCGGATGCGCGTACTATCCGTGGCGCGGGCTCGATGTCGTCCCGGTGATCAAATACCTCGTTCTCATCAATCCCATGGTCTACGTCGCGGAGGGAATGCGAGGGGCGCTCACGCCGGAGGTGCCGCACATGCCGCTCCCCCTGGTCGGGTTGGCGTTGCTGACCATTGTGGCGATCTTTTGGACTCTCGGCATGCGAAGCTTCCACAAGCGAGCAATCGGATGAGCACTGCGGCCCAGGACGACCCGATCGAACGGTTTCAGCGACTCTTGGACGACGCGAAACGACTGCCGCCCGATCGTCTTCCCGAGCCAACGGCGTTCTCACTCGGCACGGTTGATAGCGCCGGCACTCCAAGCGTCCGGATCGTGTTGCTCAAAGGCGTGGACCAACGCGGTTTCGTGTTCTACACGAACTACGAAAGTCGCAAAGGCCGCGAGCTGCTCGCGTCGCGCCGGGCGGCTCTGTGCTTTCACTGGCAGTTGCTCGAGGTGCAGGTGCGTGTGGAAGGTCGGGTCGAATCGGTCAGCGACGCCGACGCCGACGCGTATTTCGCTTCGCGAGCACGCGGGAGTCAGATCGGCGCCTGGGCGTCAATTCAGAGCCGGCCAATGGAGCACCCAGGCGATATCGACGCGCGTGTCGCCGAGATCGAGCGCCGGTTCGAGGGCACGCCCGTGCCTCGGCCGCCGCACTGGTCTGGCTTCCTCGTGGTGCCCGAGCGGATCGAGTTCTGGAAGGGGATGCCAAGCCGTCTGCACATCCGCGAAGTGTACCGGCGTGACGGCGATGGGTGGACGACGCAGCGTTTGTATCCGTAGCGGTTTCGCCAAGCCATTTCGCTGACGTCGCCGCCGATTAACTTCCGCGCATGGCTACTCGCATTGCCGAAGGCGCTCCAGCGGAACCGACGTCGACCTGGTCGATCGACTCGTCGCGCGCCCTCTATAACATCGAAGGTTGGGGCGCCGGCTTCTTCGACATCAACGAGAAGGGGCACGTCATTGTCCGTCCGGACAACGAGCGACCCGATCACGTCGTCGATCTGTTCGAGATTACCAACGATCTCGAAGAGCAGGGAATCGCGCTCCCGGTGCTGCTCCGCTTCTCGGACATTCTCCGCTCCCGCATCGAAGCGTTGACCACGCGCTTCGAGACGGCGCGCGAGGAGTTCTCGTATACCGGCGGCTACACGACGGTTTATCCGATCAAGGTCAATCAGCAGCGGCACGTCGTCGAAGAGATTGTGGAGTTCGGCAAAGCGCATCGAGTGGGGTTGGAGTGCGGGAGCAAGCCGGAGCTGCAGGCGATTCTCGGTCTCGCCGAGAACACCGATCACATGATCATCTGCAACGGCTACAAGGACGAGGAGTTCATGCGCCTCGCCCTGATGGGACAGAAGCTCGGCCATCAGGTGTACATCGTGTTGGAGCAGTTGAGCGAGATCGACGTGCTGCTGCAAGTGGCAGACGAGATGGGCGTGACGCCGACGGCCGGCGTGCGCATCAAGCTCGCGTCGCGCGGCTTTGGGCGTTGGAAGGAGAGTGGTGGTGAGAAGTCGAAATTCGGGTTGAACGCCGCGCAGCTCATGCAAGCGATCGAAAAGCTGCGCGCGGCCAACCGGCTCGACATCATCAAGCTGATTCACTTCCATCTCGGCTCGCAGATCACCGATATTCGGTTCATCAAAATCGGATTGCAGGAGCTGACACGCTTTTACGTCGAGCTGCGGAACGCGGGGCTCGACATCACGCACGTGGACGTTGGCGGCGGCCTGGGCGTGGACTACGACGGCACGAACTCCACGTCGGACGCGAGTGTCAACTATTCGCTGCAAGAGTACGCCAACGACGTGGTATACACGCTCGCCGAGGCGTGTCGCGAGCACGATGTGCCGATGCCGCATCTGATCAGCGAGTCGGGCCGCGCGCTCACGGCGCACCACGCCCTGCTGCTGATCAAGGTGATCGACGTCGAGTCGCAGGGCGATCGTCCAGTCCCGGACCTCAACGAGGACGATCATCAACTGCTGGACGAAATGCTCGCCGACTATCGCGACGCGTCGCGGAAGAATTTGTCCAAGCGGCGGGTTCGCGAGATCTTTCACGACCTGACTTTCGATAAGGAACGCGCTCAGGAGTTCTTCAACAGCGGCGTGTTCACGTTGCGCGAGCGCGCCTTGGCGGAGCAGATCTATTTCGCGACGGCGAACGTGTTGGCGAGATATGTCGGTCGCAATCGCGATGAATTCGAGGATATTGTTGCCGATCTCGATGCCACGCTGGTCGACCGGTACTTCTGCAACTTCTCGCTGTTTCAGTCCGTGCCCGACAGCTGGGCGATCGATCAGCTGTTCCCGATCATGCCCATCCACCGGCTGGATGAAGAGCCGGTCCGCCGCGGAACGATCCAGGACGTGACCTGCGACTCCGACGGCAAGATCGATCGGTTCGTCGGCGACAAGGGTGGAAGTCCAAGTCTCGAGCTACACGAGTTCCGCGACGGCGAGCCGTACATGCTCGGCATCTTTCTCACCGGCGCCTATCAGGAGATCCTCGGCGACCTGCACAACCTGTTTGGCGACACCAACGCCGTGCATGTGCGGCTCGGGCCGAATGGCGGCTACGACGTCACCGATCTGGTGCACGGTGACACGGTCACCGAGGTGCTGAACTACGTGCAGTTTCGCGCGTCGGATCTGCTGCAGACCTTCCGTCGCAAGGTGGCCGCGGCCAAGCACATCAATCGGCAAGAAGCGAACACGTTCATTGCCGACTACGTCGCTGGCCTTGAAGGCTACACGTATCTCGAGGGCGACGCGGCCCAGTAGCATCCCCTCCGCGTCGCCCGCGGGCGATCAGCGAGTCGGATGATTCTTGATCTTCGAACGCGGTTCACCAAGCGGAATCGGTGCCGATGACGTAGCTTGAGATCGCTCCTGGCGTGAAGAAACTTGCACGACGACTCCGGTGCTCGCTCATGAGACTTTCCATAATGGCCGCGCTCGGTGCCGCGGTGGTCGTTGTCTGCCAACATCCATCCTCGCTCGGCGCCCAGAATTCGCCGATTGCGGGTCCCGGAGCGCAGTTGATCACGCTACACGCGGCAGCGCTGATCGACGGCCGGGGCAAGGTCTCGCACGACGTGCTCGTGTCGGTGCGGTCGGGGAAGATCGAGCGTGTGCAGTCGGACGTCGGCGCGCGCGGACGCGGAGCAACGTATGACCTTGGCAGCGCAACGCTGCTTCCCGGACTCATCGATGCGCACGTGCACCCTGGTTGGTACATCAACGCGAAGGGCGCGCTGCACGACGAGCGCGACGGTGATACACCCACGCAGTCGGCGCTCGCGCGCGCCGGGAATCTCTATTCCACGCTCATGGCGGGGTTCACGACCATTCAAAGCCTAGGCGGTCCTGAGGACCTCGATCTCCGTGACGCCGTGAATCGCCGACAGATCCCGGGCCCCCGAATTCTCACATCGGTTGAGCAGATCAACGACAAAAGTCTCTCGGTAGACTCGCTCCGCGGTGTAGTACGCGCGCTCAAGGCGCAGGGCGCGGACGTGATCAAACTCTTCGCGTCGGCTGGTTTGGGCGCGGGTGGCGCCCAGACGCTCTCGGATGATCAACTCGCGGCGATTTGCGGCGAGGCGAAAGCGTTGGGGCTGAGAAGCGTGGTCCACGCGATCAGCGCCGGAAGCGTGCGTGCCGCCACGCTCGCCGGTTGCACTGAGATCGAGCACGGGACCTTCGTCACCGATGCGGAGCTCAAACTCATGTCGGAGCGCGGAACGTTCTTCGATCCACAAGTTTGTCTCGTTTTCCAGAACTACATCGACCACCGCGACGTCTACGGTCGATCCGGTTTCACCGAGGCAAGCTTCACGAGTTTGGCAAAGGCCATCCCGACGGCGGCCGAAATGTTCAAGCGGGCGCTCGCCACGCCCGGCCTGAAGATCATCTTCGGCACGGACGCCGTCGCGCTCGCCCACGGTCATAACGCGGACGAATTGCTCTGCCGAGTGAAGGCCGGCCAAACGCCGATGGATGCGGTGACATCGGCGACGTCAGCCGCCGCGAAGGCCCTTGGACTCGGCGAGCATCTCGGTGTCGTTGCGCCCGGCTTTGACGCCGACATCATCGCCGTGCGCGGCAACCCTGCCGTGGCGATCGATGCGGTGCGAAACGTGGTGTTCGTGATGCGCGGGGGCGTGGTGTTTTCGGGGCGGCACTAGCGTCAGCCAAACGGGCCGCGCGCGATCCCAAATGACAACGGCCCTCAGATGTGAGGGCCGTTGTCGCGTTATGAGGAATATCGCAAGCAGCGGTCTGCTCAGGCGCCGTAGAGCTTCGCCACTGCGTCCCAATTGACGACGTTCCACCAGGCCGCGATGTAATCGGGTCGCTTGTTCTGGTACTTGAGGTAGTAGGCGTGCTCCCACACGTCGAGGCCGAGGATCGCCGTCTTGCCTTCCATCAGTGGGTTGTCCTGATTCGGCGTGCTGGTGATCGACAGCTTGCCGCCGTCGTTGACGAGCCACGCCCACCCGGATCCAAACCGGCCCACGCCGGCCGCGCCGAATTGCTCTTTGAATTTGCTGAAATCGCCGAACGCCGATCCAATCGCCGCCGCGAGCTTTCCGGTAGGCTCGCCGCCTTTCCCAGCGCTCATCAACTCCCAGAACATCGTGTGATTCCAGTGTCCGCCGCCGTTATTGCGAACGGCGGTGCGCACGGCTTCGGGCACCGTGGCAATGCCGCGCATCAGGTCGTCGAGCGACTTGCCCGCGAGCTCGGGCGCCTTCTCGATGGCCGCGTTGAGATTATTCACATAGGCCTGGTGGTGCTTGCCATGGTGAATCTCCATGGTCTTCGCGTCGATGTGCGGCTCGAGTGCATCGTAGGCGTATGGCAGTGCGGGCAGCGTGAACGGCATATTCTTCTCCTTGTGTTCTAGGGGCTGGAAGTGCTGGAAGTGCTCAGGGAACCGCCGACCGCGCGCGGGCGCGATACCAGCCGATGAGTCCAGGCAACAGCGAGGCGAAGATCACCAACAGAATCACCGACTCGATGTGCTGGTCAATTCCCGGAATGTAGCGACCCAGAAAATAGCCAATGAACAGCATGCTCCAGATCCACGCCAGACCGCCAACGACGTTGTAGACCGTGTATCGGCGGTAGTCCATTTGGCCCATGCCGGCCACAACGGGCACGAACGTGCGAACGATCGGCATGAATCGCGCAATGATGACGGTTTTGCCGCCGTGTCGTTCGTAGAACTCGTGAGCGCGGGTGAGATGCTTCTTGTTGAACAGCAAGGAATCCTCGCGACTGAACAGCCGCGGTCCGGCCGCCCTGCCGATCGCGTAGCCCGCGGTGTTGCCGAGTATCGAGGCCACCGACAGCAGCAGTCCGAGCCACACGACGTTGAACACGCCGGTCGTCGCCGCGAGCAGTCCAGCGGTGACCAGCAGCGAATCGCCCGGAAGAAAGAACCCGATCAGCAGTCCCGTCTCAGCGAAAATGATCGCCGTCAACCCGATGTAGCCGCCCCACGCAATGAGCGCGCGAACGTCCCGAATCTGGCGAAAAAGGTCGAGCAGTGCGTGCATGCGTGGCGGCAGAGGCGGGTGGACGAGTGACGCGCGACGGAAGTTCAACACCTCAACCGCCTGAGGCAACTGGCGACCATCCAACGCGCTGGATGCATCTATTCGACAGGGCCCTGGCGCTCCCTGCGCCATCGGCAACGGGTTGGTGGAGCCGCCCGGGAATGTCCCCTCGGGGTGAGCGCGCCCTCACGGTGACTGGGTACGCGGTCATTGTCACACTTGCCTTGGCGTGGGCTTGGTCGATCGCCAACGCGCGCGACAACGACAACAGCGCGCCGGTATCGGCGTCGCTCGCGACTGCATTGACGAGCCCTGGGCTGCCGACGACGGCGTACCTGACGGATGCGACGCTCAATGGTTTGGCGAATCGAATTCTGTCCAACGCGCGCGGCGCGAGTGGCAAGCTCCGCGTGTCGATTCAGCCGAGCCCCGCACCACTCACGCCGGACAGCCTGCCGCCGGGCGGGCAACTCGAGTACGCCCAGGGCGGCAAGGTCGCCGCCGTACCGCGCAGCGCGGGCATTTGGAATGTGCTGCTCGCCATCGGCAACGCGGTTCGCCCTGTGGCAGACTTCAATGTCATCCGTCTGCTGCCGTTCAGCACGAAGACGAAGGGTCGCATTGGGCTGTATTTCGTTGGAACGTGGCCCGGCGAGCGCGGTAGCGCCGGCCCGGCGAAAGCACCCGCGAGCTCCTACGCAAATCCGGCGGGGTTCATCGAAGTGACGCCGCAGAACGCCGACACGCGTGTGTCAGAGCACTTCGTGCTGCGCGACTTCTTGACGCACGACCAGCCGACCGTGTGGCCGAAATACCTCGTCCTCCAACAAAAACTGATCGACAAGCTCGAGCTCGTTCTCGCGGATCTCGAGGGACACGGCTACGACGTGCACGGTGTGAAGGTCATGAGCGGGTTTCGAACGCCGCAGTACAACGCAACCGGCGGCAATACCGGCGGGCGGGCAAACCTGAGCCGCCACATGTTCGGCGATGCATCGGACATTTACATCGACAGCGATGGGGATGGTCAGATGGACGATCTCAACCACGACGGCAGGATTACGATCGCCGATTCAAAGGTGGTCGAGGCCGCTGTGGACCGAGTCGAAGCGGCACATCCCGCGTTGGTTGGGGGGGCAGGAGTGTATACGGCGGCGCCGGGGCACGGACCTTTCATTCACATCGACACGCGCGGCTATCGCGCGCGGTGGTCGGGGACTTCAGGAGGTTAGCGTGGCGGAACATCGGAGAGTCGTAGACGGTGGTGGCGTGGCCCTCGAGAACGAACCTGAGGCGGACGTACGACCGGGAAAGCCGGAACGCACTCCGGATGTTCAGATCAAAGAGGTGCGTGCAAGCGACATCGAGCCTTACACCGGACTGAGGTATTTGTCGAAGCTGTTTCGGTTTATGGCCATCATCATGGTCCTGCTACTCATCGCCGAGATAGCGACGGGCATCTACACGCAAGGCTCGGCATCACTTCCAACACTGCTCGGCGAAGCGAGTCGGTTGATCGTGCTTGCCGGCGTGCTATGGGGCACAGGAGACTTGGCGCATCTGTTGATCGACGTAGGGCACGACGTGCGAGCGGCGAGGATTCTCGTCGCACGTGTCGCGCACGCCGCGAAGGTGCCACCGATTCCGTGATGTCAGGTAGCAAGCGGTACGACTGTTGCTTTAGGTGACTGCAATCGCAAGTTCGAACAGTCACTCGGAGAAGCAGCCATGCTCATCACGCTTGCCGTCGTTCTGCTCGTTTTGTGGGCGCTCGGGTTTCTCGCGTTCGGCGTTACCAGCAGCTTGATTCATCTTCTCCTGGTAATCGCAGTCATCGTTGTCGTCGTCCGGCTTCTGCAAGGGCGTCGCGTGGTGTAGCGAGGATCTCCTTGCGCACGATGGACGGCCGCGGCGAATATCGCCGCGGCCGTTTTGTTTGACGCAACTCTCTCCGTCTCTCCGCCCACGATGGCTCTCGACGCCCATATCGTTTCGCACACACACTGGGATCGCGAGTGGTACCAGCCCGCCGAGCGTTTTCGGCAGCGTCTCGTCGGGCTCATCGACGAGCTGCTCGACGATCCTCCCGGCACCGGCGAAAGTTTCTTGCTCGACGGACAGGTGATCGTACTCGACGACTACCTCGACGTTCGGCCCGAGCGCGCATCGGACTTAGTTGCGTTGCTTCACGATGGCCGACTCGAGGCCGGACCCTGGTACGTTCTCGCCGACGAGCTTATTCCCAGCGGCGAAGCGCTTGTGAGAAACCTGCACGCGGGCCGGCGCGGACTTCGATCTCTCGGCGCGGTGTCCCCACCTGTGCTTTATTGCCCGGATTCCTTCGGTCATCCCGCCGCGCTTCCAGCGATCGCCGCGGGCTTTGGGCTTCCCATGATTGTGCTCTGGCGCGGCTACGGCGGCGCGCGTTGGCCGGCCGGCGACGCCGTGCGTTGGGTCGCGCCGAACGGCGACGAGGCATTGCTGTTTCATCTGCCGCACGACGGCTATGAGTTTGGGTCGCACCTCCCGGTGGATCCGATACAAGCCGCGGCGCGCTGGCAGCGCATGCGTGACGAGCTCGCGCCGCGCTCCACGACCGGCGTGATGCTCATTCCACACGGAGCCGACCACCACGCCCGTCAGACCCAGCATCACGAAGCGATTGCCGCACTCGAACATGCGGGCGCCTCGGACTCGGTACATCGCAGTTCGCTCCGTCTGTTCGCTGACCAATTCGTGGCGCGGAGTGCGACGCAACGACTTCCACTCGTGCGCGGCGAGCTGCGCGACTCGTACGGCTACACGTGGACGTTGCAGGGAACGTTCGCGTCGCGCGCGCATGAGAAACGTCTGAACGCCCACGCCGAACGGACGATGCTTCGCGAAGCCGAGCCGTGGAGCGCGTTGGCGGCGAGGCGAGGCCTATCGCGACGCGCGCTCGTGAGCGCCGCGTGGAAAACGGTGTTGGCCGCGCATCCGCACGATACGCTTTGCGGCTGCTCGATCGACGACGTCGCCGCGGCCATGGAAGGCCGTCTTCGGTCCGCTCTCAATCAAGCGGCGGGAATTCGCGACGACGCCGTCGACAATTTGATTGGCCACGATCCGGCAACGGCCCGGGAGGCGCGCGATCTCTGGTCTCCGACCGTCATCGTACGAAATGCGGCGGCGCGCCCGCGATCCGGCGTCGCGATGATCGACATCGAGGAGTTCATCGCCGACGTCGCGGTCGGCCCAGGCTCCGCATCAACCAAACCCACCGTTCCCAGTCTAGTCAAACGCCCGAACGTCACCGCACTCGGCGCGCTGCAAGTGTTGTCTCGCGATGTTCGGCATTCGCGTCTCGAATCGCCCCAGCACTACCCGGACAACGATCTTGTCTCTGTCACCCGCGTCGCGGCGTGGATCGAGCAAGCGCCGGCCTACGGCCTTGCGACGTACGAAATCGGCGCGAGCAGCGCGCGCCCGAAACGATCGCGACCGGCCGTAGTGGTCAAAGCAGATTCTCTGCGCAACGCGCACTTACAGGTGAACGTATCGGATTCCGGTGCCGTGTCGCTGCTCCACATCGCGAGCGCGCGCGAGATTGCATCACTCTTCGAGTTCATCGACGAACGGGATATCGGAGATTTGTATACGCCGGCGCCGCGTTCGCGAGCGGTCGACGTCGAGTTCCGCGGCAAGCGGCGAACCCATCGAGGTCCGTTGCGTGGTGAGCTTGCACTGCGCTACCGCATCGTCGACGCCGCCAGTCCAAAGCGGCAAGCCATCGCCGATTTCGTCGTGACCATCACACTCGATGCGGACGCCTCGTTTGTGCGAGTGAACGCGGGCGGCGTGAACCGAGGCGAGAATCATCGCCTGCGCATCGCGTTTCACACCGACGTCATCGACGGCACCGTCTGGGCCGACGCCGCATTCGGCGCGCTTCGCCGGGAGCGTATTGCCATCAGCGCAGACGAGGCCGCGGTCGAGCAGGCGCCGCCGACGGCACCGCTGCATCGGTACGTGTCGCTCTTCGCCGAGCATTCCGGTGTGACCATCTTCAGCGACGGGCTCGCCGAATATGAAGCGCGCGACAATGGTTCCGTCGCGGTGACGCTCGTGCGGGCGGTTGGTCAGCTGTCGAAGAACGACCTGCCGGAACGACCCGGACACGCCGGATGGCCAGTGCCAACCCCTGACGCGCAATGTCTCGGGACATTCAACGCCGAGTTCGCGGTAATGCCGCACGACGCGCGACTCGCCGCTTCCATCGACGCGATCGAGCGCGCGGCCGACGATTTTTTGCTGCCGCTTTCTGGCGTGACGCTGCGCTCGACGATTGGAACGCCGGCGTCCTATGTCGGCGTTGAGCTCATGGGCACAGGGCTGGCCTTCTCAGCACTCAAGGAAAGCGAAGACGGCGAGTGGCTGGTGCTTCGCTGCGTGAACCTGCGCGACGACGAAGTCGCCGGCCAATGGCGCGTTCCGTTCACGATCGAGAGCGCGCACCTCGCGCGACTCGACGAAACCGCGACAAGCGAAATCGCGCCAGCGGGCGACGTGATTGAATTCCGCGCGCAAGCGCGAGCCATCGTCACCGTGCTCGTCCGATAGAGTCAGACGCGATCGCGCAGACTCCCGCCGCTCTCGCCGGCCAGCCGATCGCGCAAGGTATCGCCGAGCAGCGTGCACGCGAGGACGGTGGCAATGAGCGCGAGGCCGGGCGCGATCGCCACCCATGGAGCCACGACGATCAAATCGCGACCGCCGGCAATCATGTTCCCCCAGCTCGGGCGCGGCGGCTGAATGCCAAGTCCGAGAAAGGACAGGCCGCTCTCGAGCAGGATCGCGTTGCCCACACCGAGCGTCGTTGCGACGATCGCCGGGCCGAGCGCGTTTGGCAGGGCGTGTCGCCACAGCACGCGCGATGACGACGCTCCAAGCGCTGTCGCGGCGTCGACGTACGGCAGCGCCTTCACCCCGAGCAACTCGGCGCGCACTAGTCGCGCGACGCCCATCCACCCAGTCACGACGAGCACGACGACGACCGTGGCCAATCCGGGAGTCCAAAGCGCTGCGCAAACGAGAAGCAGCACGAGGCGGGGAAGGGCGAGCAACGCGTCGGCGAGCGCCATCAACGACCGGTCAACGGCGCCGCCCATCCATGCCGCGACCGCGCCAGCGGCTGTTCCGACCGTGCTCGCGAGCGCGGAGCCGATGATTCCGACGGCCAGCGAGATGCGCCCCGCGAGCATCATGCGGACAAAGAGATCTCGCCCAAAGCGATCGGTGCCGAGCACATGAAAATGTCCCGCCGAATCGTGCGACCACGGCGGCAGAAGGCGAAGCGCAAGGACGTCACCGATTCCAAGCGGGTCCTGCGCCGAGACCAGCGGAACGAGAATCACGCCAACCGCCAGCGCGATGAGCACCGCTGCGGCGATGCCGCTCATTCGTCGAATGGCCGGGACGTCGATCACGCACGCCGCCGCGGATCGACGAGCGGCAGCGCGAGATCTCCGGCGAGATTGGCCAGCAACACCAACGCAGCGTAGACAGCCGCGGCACCCATGACGACCGGATAGTCCCGAGCCACGATCGCGTTCACCATGAGTCGCCCCATTCCCGGCCACGCGAACACCGCCTCTACGAAGATCGAGCCGGCAACCAGACCGGGAAGCGAGAGCGCGAACAGCACGACGAGCGCCGGAAGGACGGTCGCCAGAACATGACGAAAATAGACGCGAGCCGGCGTCGCACCCTTCGCCCGCGCCGTTCGGACGAAGTCCTGCGACAAGACATCGGCGATACTCGATCTCGCATACCGCGCCACACCCGCCGCGCCCACGGCGGACAGAATCGAGATCGGCAGGATCGCGTGGCGCACGAGGTCGATGAACGCCGCGGAACCGTGGAGGTCAGAGCCGGGCGACCGCAAACCAAACGCCGGCAATCGCAATCCAGGAGGGAGACCCCAGGCCGCCGCGCCGTATGTGAACACCGCGACGAGCGCCAGGGCGAGCCAGAAGCTCGGCGCGGCATAGACGACGGTGGTCATCACCGTGAGGAGTTGATCCGTGAGCCGACCGCGACGCACCGCCTGGATCATCCCGATTGGAACGCCGATCAAAAACGTCAGCGCCAGCGAGGCGGCACCCAGGCCGATCGAAACGGGCAGCGCCTGGGCAAGCGCGCGAGACACCGGCTGATGGAGGGAAAAGCTCTCGCCGAGATCGCCGCGCAGCAGTCCGAACGCCCAGTGTGCATATTGCACCACGATCGATCGATCGAGACCGAGCTCGTCGCGGATTCGCGCCACGTCCGCGGCGGTCGCGGAGGGCGGAACGAGAAACGTCGCGGCGTCACCCGGAGCGAGACGGATGAGCGCGAAAGTGATCGTCAGCACGAGCCACAACAATAGCAGCGCGCCGGCGAGTCGGCGCAGCACGACAGGAGGATGCACGGGTTGAAGCTGCATGACCGTCTGCGGGTGTCAACTCTGCTCGTCCTGTCGGCGTCGGCCTGCCTTGCCGCTCCACGACCGGCGGACACGGTCGTCTACGCGTCCGGCACCGACCTCGAGTCGGGCAACCCGCTCGTCACCATTCACTCGCTGTCGCGGCAGATTCAGCGGTTTGCGCTCTTCGTGACACTGGCGAAGTACGACTCGAACTTGAATCCGGTGCCCTACGCCGCGCGACGCTGGGATTGGTCGGCAGACAGGCGGGGCCTTACGCTGCAGCTCGTGTCGGGCCTGCGATGGCATGACGGCAAGCCGACCACGGCACGCGACGTCGCCTTCACCATCGACGCCGCACGCGATCCCGCCACCGGATACTGGCGCGCAACCGACCTCGGCGACATCGATAGCGTACACGCGACGAACGACACGACGGTGGAAATCGTGTTTCACTCGCCGCAGGCCGCGTTTCCGCTGATTCTCTGCGAGCTCCCAATTCTCCCTGAGCATCTGCTGGCGACAACTGCGCGACGCGACATGCGACGTGCGGCATTCAATCTCGATCCGGTTGGCAATGGTCCGTTCCGATTCGTCGAGCGGCGCGCCGGCGACCATTGGCGCTTCGTTCGCAATGACTCATTCCCGCGCGAGCTCGGCGGACCGCCGCGGATCGCGTCCCTCGTCGTCAGTGTCGTGGACGAACCAACCACCAAGTTTGCCGGTTTGGCGAGCGGCGATCTCGACATCGCCGGCATCGCGCCGACGATGGCGCCGCTGGTGTCTCGCGATCCGTCGCTCCGCTTGGTCGACTATCCGGTGTTGTTCACGACGGGTCTCGTCTTCAATGTTCACAAGACGCCGTTCGATGACGCGCGCGTTCGCCGCGCACTCTCGGCGTCGATCGATCGTGAGCGTATCGTTCGCGCAGCGCTCGCGGGATACGGGCGCGCCGCGGCCGGGCCAGTGCCGCCCGAGAGTCCGCTCGCGCTCGATGCCAAGCCGGTGCTCGACACCCGGCTCGCGGATTCGCTGCTCGACGCCGCGGGCTGGAAGCGAGGCGCCAACAACCTGCGACAGCGCGCGGGACGTCCGTTCGAGCTCGACCTGGCGACGGTCGGCAGCGGAGACAACGCACTGGAACAACTGGTCCAGGCGGATCTGATGTTGCGCGGCGTGAAGGTGAACATTCGACAGGTCGAGCTGGGTGCATTCCTGACGATGGCGCGGGCGCCAACCAAGCAGTTCGACGTGCTCGTCGCCGGCGTTCCGGGCGACGTCGCGCTCGCGTTCCTCGGTGCGATGTTCGAGTCTCGCCAGGCAAACGGTGCGCTCGACTACACCGGGTTTCATCAGCCGCGACTCGACTCGCTCTTTGCGGCCGCACGCGTGGCGCGGAGCGACGCCGATCGAGTTGTTGCGTGGCGGAGCGTACAGGAAATGCTGGCGGGCGAAGTCCCCGTCGCATGGATCTACCATTCGCGCGGCGTCCAAGGCGTGTCGGCGCGTTTGCGCAACGTCGTCATGGATCTTCGCGGAGAGATGGTCACACTCGCGAATTGGCAGGCCGGCGCGCCAGGACTTGCGACGCGGTCGCGCCAATGAGCCTGCTCATTCGAGATAACGCATTCGGTGCCCGTCGCCTGGTCGCGGCCTCCACACTCCGTCCGCTAGCGCAATCGCTTGCCGCGGACCTCGAACCGTTGCTCACCCGCGAGATCTACTTTCCGGAGAAGAAGGCGCTCCTCTCGCGCGAAGGTGGACGCTGCGCGCGCGACGGAACGCTACTCGAGTTCGATCCCTTCCAGCCGCATGAACACCGCTGCGCCCGTTGCGGCGAAGTCTATCGGGGCGATTTACACGATCGTTTCTGGATCTACTGGTACCAACTCTGGCTCGCTGAGCGCGCCGTTCACGCGTCGGTGCTCAGCGCGCTCGGCGCCGACGATCGATTCGCGCCCCTCGCGGCGACGATTCTCGAAGGCTATGTCGACCGCTACCTGGCCTATCCGAACGTCGACAACGTGCTCGGTCCCACGCGACTGTTCTTCAGCACATATCTGGAGTCGATCTGGCTGCTCCAGATCTGCGCCGCGACTGATCTGTTGCCCGCGTCAATGCGCTCGCTGGCAGGTCGTGTGCGCGACAAGATCATTGAGCCAAGCCGCGCGATCATCGAGGAGTACGACGAGCGCGGCTCGAATCGCCAGGTGTGGAATGACGCGGCGCTGCTCGCGGCCGCGAGAGCGGTGGACGATCCTCGGGCCGCGGAGCGCGCGGTGTTCGGTCCGTCGGGAATCACGTCACATTTGACGAATGGCCTGCTGGCCGACGGAACCTGGTTCGAAGGTGAGAACTATCATCTGTTCGCACACCGCGGCCTGTGGTACGGTGTGACAATGGCGGGCGTTGCCGGACTCGAGCTGCCGCCGGCGTTGTTAGAACGTTTTGATCGCGGCTTCGCCACACCGCTGGCGACCGCGCTCCCCGATTTCACGCTCCCGTCGCGCCGCGACTCGCAATACGCAATCTCGCTTCGGCAGTGGCGGATCGCCGAGCACTGCGAGCTCGGGGTTGCTCGAACCGGCGATCCGGTTGTGCTTGGCGCTCTGCAGCGACTGTATTGCGACGATGTTCCGCGCCGCGATACAGGCCGCAGTCGTTCGTCCGCCGACGCGGAACGGAACGGACCTCCATCGGCGTTGAGCCGCGCTGATCTGAGTTGGCGCGCGTTGCTGTGCGCGCTCGACAACCTTCCGTCACTCGAACCAATGTCGCCCGGCTCCGCGCTGCTCCCGGCGCAGGGAATCGCCGTCTTTCGCCGCAACGAAGGTAAGTCGTACCTCGCGCTCGACTACGGCCATTCGGGCGGCGGACACGGACATCCCGATCGGTTGAACCTGTTGTTGGCTGACGGCGATACGCGATGGCTCGATGACTACGGCACCGGATCCTACGTGGATCCGTCGCTGCATTGGTATCGCAGCACGTTGGCGCACAATGCGCCGCTCATCGGTGGCGCGTCTCAGCGGCGCGTTGACGGAACGCTCATCGCCTACGACGAACGCGGCGCCGCGGGATGGGTTGTTGCTGGCGCGACTGGAATCGCGCCCGGCGCGTTCGTGCGACGGACGCTCGTCGTGCTGTCGGAGTATGTCATCGATACGCTCGAGTGGACCGGCGACGCCACTGCCGTCTGCGACCTTCCGATTCATGCCGACCTCGTCGTCGTCGACGGGACTGGGCCGTCGCGGCCGGGCCGTTTGCTCGGCAGCGACGGCACTGAGGACGGCTTTCGGTTCGCGCACGATGCGACGCTCCAGTCCGCGGTCGCCGGCGCGTTGGTTGTCGCTGAGGCGCGTGACGCCCAGGGACATCTGCTGGCCGTTTGGAGTCGCAGCGACCGGGACACCGAATGGTGGCGCGCAGTCGCCGCCGGACCCCCATACACCGACGAGCGGCCGTTTCGCGTGGTGCGCGCGATCGCGGCAACGGGTATGCACCAGACAGTTCTCGCGTGGAACGACGGCGTGAAGTCGGCACAGATCGCGGACGATATTCGCGTCACCATGAACGACGGATCCGTGCACGTTCATCGACGAGACGACACCGGCTGGCACATAGAGTTCCTCGTGGGAGGAGCGCGCAGCGGCATCGACTTGGGTGGTATCGTTCCCGCAGGACGCAACGTCGCAGCGACCGGCAACCCGGACGAACCGCGAACCGCGATTGTGCTGCCGCGGTCAGGCGAACCGGTGGTGCTCGCGCTGGGGCAGACCAACTACCGTCGGTCGGAGCAAAGTTGGAGCGATGCCGGCGAACCGGCCGGACTCGTGACGCTCGCCTGGGTGGGCAATGTCTTTGAGGTCGGCATCAACGTCGCGCGAAGCGATCATTCGTTCTCGGCTCCGGGGGCGACGAACCTCTACGACAATGAGCATCCCGACATCAATGGCGATGGTGTACAGTTGTACGTGCGAAGTGATCAGGGGCTGAGTGCGTGGATGCTCGTTCCGGAGCGCGAGTCAGGCATCCTTCGTGTCCGATCGCTGGAGGCGTCTACCGCCCCGGCGACTCTTGCCGGCTCCTGGCAAATCAACGGTGACGGATACCGCGTCGAGGTCGCCATCACGGGCCTCGTTCCTCGGGCCATTGACGTTGTCGTGAACGAGATGCCTCGCGGCCGCGAGCGTCGTCGCGGACAGCTCGTTTTGAGCGGCGCCGCGGGAGAGTTCGTGTATCTGCGGGGCGATCGTCACGATTTCGATCGACTCATTCCTCTCTCTCTGTCTGATGCCCGATGATGCCTGATTCGCTCCTCTCGTCCGTCGTGATCGTGTTGTATGAGCCGCAGGACCCGGTGAACATCGCGGCGACGGTGCGCGCGATGAAGAACATGGGCGTGAGCACGCTGCGCCTTGTGCGGCCGGTGGAGTATGAGGCTGTCAGGTTGGAGGGCATTGCACACGGCACAATGGATCTCATCGAATCCATTCAGCATCGCGATTCGTTCGACGATGCGGTCGCCGATTGTGTACGAGTGTTTGGCTTCACCGCGCGCCGGCGCGCGGCAAAGCTTCGCATCATCGATCCGAAGGTCGCGGCGGCGGAATTGCTCGACGCAGCCGCCGAGGGATTGGTCGCGCTCGTGTTTGGCCGAGAAGACAGCGGCTTGCCGAACGAAATCCTCGATCGCGTGCACGCGGCCGTCACGATACCCACCACCGACCACGCATCGCTCAATCTCGCGCAAGCAGCGTTGATCGGCCTGTACGAGCTGCACCTCGCCGCGGGCGATGCCACGCGCACGATCGGGCCGCCACGCAAAGATTCACCACCGCCGACGAACGAATCGTTCGAGCAGTTCTTTGGCGATGCGGAACGCTCGCTCGCGTCGATCGAGTTTTTCAAGACGCGATTCCCGGAGCACATCATGCGCACACTGCGGTCGCTCACGTTTCGGGCCGCACCGAACGCGCGCGAGCTGTCGCTCATCCGCGCCATGTCACTCGAGGTTCTGAACTACATCGAGCGCACACGAAAGCGCAGCTGAGCCGGGCGTGCCCGCGGGATTGACGCGGGGTTGACGCGGACCCTCGCCCAGCCCTTTTTCACCGCATGCCATTTCGCCGATTCTTCGATCGTGGCGCGAAGGACGCGTCCAAGGAAGCGCCGCCGGCTGCGCCGGTGAACGAGACACTCGACGCCGACGAGTCGGCCGACGACTCTGATCTCTCGCCCGAAGAGCAGAACGACTCGGATTGGCGGGCTCGTGCAGCCGGAGTGCTGCCCACCGGCGCATCCACCGGGAGCAAGCGCGCCGAGGCACTGTACGGCGCCGCCGACGGCGTTGGCCCAACACACTACGTGCAAGCGGTCGGCTGCCGCATCATCGATCCCGACGGCAACGAATACATCGACTGCACCATGGCGCTCGGCGCCGTGTCGCTCGGCTACGCCGAGCCCAACGTGACGCGCGCCGTCGTCGATGCGATCGCGTCGGGACACGTGTCCGCGCTGTCGAACGTTCGCGAGGTCGACGTCGCCGAACGGTTGTGCGGCGTCATACCCTGTGCCGACAAGGTGCAGTTCCTCAAGACGGGCGCCGAGGCGATGGCGGCCGCGGTGCGCATCGCGCGAACGTACACGGCGCGCGATCTCGTCATTGGCTGCGGCTATTTCGGTTGGCTGGATTGGTGCGCCGATGACACCGCGGGTGTCCCTGAAGAAACGCGGCAGAGCTTCAAGCGCGTGCCATATGACGACGTCTCGGCGCTCGAACAAGCCGTGAGCGAGGCAGGGAATCACCTCGCCGCGATTGTGATTGAGCCCGTGATCGAACGCCTGCCATCCACAGAATGGATTGCGAAGGCTCGTGATCTGGCCACGTCGTCTGGCGCCGTACTCGTGTTCGACGAAATGAAAACCGGTTTTCGGCTGAAGACCGGCGGCTATCAAGCGTATGCCGAAGTCATGCCCGACCTCTCGGCATTCGGGAAGGCAATGGCCAATGGCTTCCCGCTGGCTGCGGTCTGCGGCCACCGAGACATTATGGACGCCGCCCGCAAAACATGGATCTCGTCAACGCTGGCAAGCGAAGCATCGTCGCTCGCCGCGGCTGCGGCGGTGCTCAGTTGGCACGACACCGCCGACGTCTGCGAATCGCTGTGGACCATCGGCGCCGAGATGCGGCAGGTGGTGAGTGGCGCGCTGGAGGCGAGCGGCCTTTCCGGCGTCTCCGTCGACGGGCTCGATCCCATGTGGATGCTGCGGTGGGACAGCGCCGCGCGTGAGCGCCGATTCCTCGAGCTCGCGGCGGCGCACGGCGTCCTGTTCAAGCGAGGCGCCTACAATTTTGCCGCGCTGGCGCATGATGAGGACGCGATCCGCGAGATCGAGCGCGGCGCGAGCGGCGCGTTCGTCGAGCTGCGGGACGAGGAAGCGCGGTAGTGCCGCCCTCGCGCGACGCCGCGAGTCCGCTCGCCGGTCCCGAGCCGTTGATCGATGCGCACGCGCATTTCTATCACGCCGGCTGCGGTCGCGCCGATTGGGCCGAGGTCAACGCGGCGCGTCTTCGCGCCGGCGATCGGATCGGGATCACGTATCACGTCGCGTCGGTGCTCGGCAGTTTCGGCTTCACGTCGCCAACGTATTTTCCGTCGCCGAGTGACGTCACACGCGGCAACGATGTGATGCTGGATCTCTGCGCGCGCGATCGCGAGCGGCTGCGCATGAAGGTGACGGTCAATCCGAACTACACGGAACACGCGCTGTCGGAGATCGAGCGCTGTGCGGCCCGTGAGGCGATCGGTGTGAAGCTGGCCGCCAGTCGCCGCGCCGACGACCCGTTGCTCGACCCGGTGTGCGAGCTCGCCGGCGCGCGCGGGATGCCGATCCTTCATCACATCTGGCAGCATCGCCGGCGGGAATGGCCGTCGCAAGAGATCTCTGATGGCGCCGATCTCGCGCGTCTGGCCAATCGTCATCCGAAGACCAACTTCATTCTCGCGCACATCGGCGGCGGCGGGGACTACATGCATACGTTTCCGGCGGTCGTCGATTGCCCCAATATTTATCCGGACCTGTCGGGGAGCGGCGTCGATCGCGGAATGCTCGATGCCGCTCTCGATGCCCTGGGTCCCGGCCGGCTGCTATGGGGTTGTGATCTGACAATCGATACCGGATTGGCAAAACTTCGCGCGCTCGAGGTCATTGGACTGAGCGCCGATGACATGACCGCCATTCGCTGGGGCAACGCCGCGAAGATCTTTCCGGCCGGGAGCTTTCCGCGCTGCGGCATGTCACGACCACGCGTCGGATCGGCGGCGCCGGCGTCGATGTCAGAAGTATGATCGACATCAACGCGCTCATCGGGCCGTATCCGTTCCGGCACGTCCCGCATCCGGACCCCGAGGTCCTCGTTCGCGTACTGGACCGCGAGGGGCTCGAGGGCGCCTGGGTGGGACACCTTCCGTCGGCGTTCTATCGCGATCCCTCGCTCGGGAATCGTGAGCTCTACTCGGCACTGGCGCCGTTCGCGTCGCGGCTTCGGCCCGTTCCCACCATTCGACCGGACTGGCCAAAGTGGGACAGCGCGCTCCGCGATGCAGCGGACGCCGGTGCCCCGGCGATTCGCGCCTATCCGCCGCAGTGGAGCATGGGGCCGCACGACTCGAGCATGAAGGAACTGGCATTGGCGGCGGGGGAGCAGGGAAGGGCGCTGGTCCTCACCGTACGCTTCGAGGATCTTCGCCAACGCCACCCACTCGACTCGGCGGGCGATCTGTCGGCGGCAGCGATCCGATCGCTGGCGCGCGCGGGAGAATCGGTGCGCCTTGTCGTCACGGCAGCCAGTCGCGAGATGATCGAGGAAGTGCACTGGGGCCTGACGCCGGCTGAGCAGACCCGCGTTTTTTGGGACATTTCGTGGATCTGGGGTCCGCCGGAGGATCATCTCGCGAAACTCATCGGGGCGATCGGCGCCGATCGGTTCGTGTTCGGCACGCAATGGCCCCTTCGCCTCACCCAGACCCCGCGTGCGAATCTCGATCTCTTGCCCGACGAGCTCCGGTCGTCCACGCTGACGGATGCCAGCGCGGTGTGCCGGGCGGGAGTGATCTCATCAGGCGGCGTGCACAAATGACGGTTACGTCAGGCAGACATGGCGACCCGGCCCAATTAGGATTACACACGACACCACAACGATTTGCTCCCTTGCGTCCCGTAGACGAGCTGTTCAGATTTCTCGGCCAGTCGGGAGCTTGTGAATTTGTTCACAAGCTCCCACCGACTTGACACATTACCCCATCGCGATGACCAAGCGAAGGAAGTGGACCGCCATTCCGGGGCTCATCGCCCTGGCCGTTGGCGCCGTGATGCTTTCCGCCTATTCAGGCGCCTCATCCTCGCAACACAGTTCGCCCGTTCAGCCGATCGCGTTTCCGCACCCGGTACACGTGCAGAAGCTCGGCATGAATTGTCTCTACTGTCATAACGCGGCAAACAAGTCGATGGACCCCGGCCTTCCGGCCGTGTCCACCTGCATGGGTTGCCACACCATGATCGGGCCGGACCGCCCCGCGACCGACCTCGGTCCCAAGCGCAAGAGCGCCGAGCTCGAAAAGCTATATAAGTATGCTAACTCGGCCTCCGTTGGCGCCGGCATGGGTCCGAACGCCAAGCCCATTCCGTGGGTCCGCATCCACAAAGTGCCGGAGTATGTGCACTTCCCGCACACCAGGCACGTCACGGCCGGCGTTACCTGCCAGACCTGTCACGGGCAGATCCAGAAAATGGATCGCGTCTACCAATTTGCGAGCTTGAACATGGGCTGGTGCGTCAGTTGTCACGTCAACGGCTACAGTGCGAAAGAAGGCCTCGAAGCCGCCGGCTATTCACCGGAGCAGCAGGGCACTCCGGCCACGCCCGCAGCCGCGACCGTCGCGTCGGGTGAGCGCAAGAAGGCGCGCTACGACTGCGCCAACTGCCACTACTAAGATGAGCCAGGATACGAAGCAGACTGGCGTCAAACGCCGCGACTTTCTCAAGGTCCTCGGAGCGTCGAGCGTCGCGATCGCGACGACCGCGTGCTCGGAAGACGCAGGACATTTGATCCCGTACCTGGTGTCGCCGGATCAAACGGTCCCCGGCGTCTCGACCTATTACTCCACCACCTGTCGCGAATGTTCCGCCGCGTGCGGCATCGTCGCCGAAACGCGCGACGGGCGGGCGATCAAGCTCGAGGGCAATCCCGAGCACCCGCTGAATCGCGGGGCGCTCTGCGCGCGCGGCCAGTCGGCGCTGCAGGGGTTGTACAATCCGGATCGCCTCCGGTCGCCGATGTCGAAAAAGGGCGGCGTGTGGACGGCCATCACGTGGGATGCCGCCATCGCGCAGTTGAGTGCCGGGCTTGCGGCCAACAGGCCGGCCGCCGGCGGCGCGGTATTCATCAATCAGCACGAGAGCGGCAGCTTCCCGCACTTCCTCGATGCGTGGCTTTCGGGAATGGGAATGCCGGCGCATCTGAGCGTCGACTTCGAGGCCGACAGCGCCGCGATCGAAGCCAATCGCCGCTCCTATGGGGTGTCGTGGCCGTCGCTGAGTTTCAAGGACGCTAAACTCATCATCTCGTTCGGCGCCGATTTCCTCGACGGCTGGGGCGCCAACGTCCCGCAGCAGCTCGACTTCGCCGACGCGCGCGCCAAGCTCGATGGCGCACCGCGCTTTGTCTACATCGGGCCGCGCCGCTCGCTCACCGGATTGAACGCCGACGAATGGATCGCGTGCAAGCCTGGCAGCGAGCTCTCGATCGCCAACGCGCTCGCCGGCAAGGGAAGCGTTCAGCAGGCCGGTACCGACAGCGGTGTTGACGCCGCGATCCTGCAGCGCCTCGTCACAGAGCTCGGCGCAGCCAAGCCGGCGCTCGTGCTCTCCGGAGTGAATGGCGAAAACGCGCTCGACGTCGCACTCGCGGTTGCCGCGATCAATCAGGCGTCCGGCGCGGTTGGCGTGACGATCAAGCCGGCGCAGCCGATCACCGCGTTCGACGGCATGGCGCGCACTGACCAGTTGCTCGCCGCGGTCGAACGCATGCGCGCCGGACAGGTCGGCATCGCCTTCGTGCGCGGAACGAATCCAGCGTACTATCTGCCCGGCGCGGCCAAGTTCGCCGAGGCATTCGCCAAGGTTCCGTTCAAGGTGAGCTTCTCGAGCCAGCCGGACGAGACCACCGAGATGTGCGATCTCGTCCTTCCCGACCTGCATTCGCTGGAATCGTGGGGTGACGCCGAGCCGTTGCGCGGAACCATTTCGCTGCAGCAGCCGGTCATGGATCCGGTGTACCCTACGAATAGCACGACGCTCCCCGCAGCGCTCGGAACGGCTGACGTGTTGATCCAGGTCGCAAAGAAGGACGCGGCGTTGGCGGCGAAGTACACCGCCGCGGACTATCGCGGCTGGTTGATCGCCGGATTCTCGGGCGGCGCACAGGCACTCGCCGCTGCACTGCCAAAGGGCATCGCGACGGGAACGCTCGCGCCGCGCGTGGTCGCGGCGGCACCTACCGCGCCGGCAAAGACGACGTCGATCGCCACCACGCAGGGCGACTTCTTCCTCGTGACGTACGCCTCGTCGTTGCTCGGCGACGGTCGCGGCGCGAACAAGCCGTGGCTGCAAGAGCTTCCTGATCCCGTCACCAAAATCTGCTGGAGCTCGTGGGTCGAGATCCATCCGGAGACGGCGCAGCGGCTCGGCGTTGACCGCGGCGACATTCTCGAGGTGAAGACCGCGAATGGAACCGTACGCGCGCCGGCGTTCCCGTATCTCGGCATTCACAAGGACGCGATTGCGATCCCGTTTGGGCAGGGGCACAAGGCGTCGTCGAAGATGGCGGTGTTCGATCCGATGCATCACGACGTCAACGCCGTCCAATGGGGCTACGGTCGATATGCGCGCGATCTCGGCATCAACGCGCTCGATCTCGTTCCAGTCGGCACGCATGCGGCCGGTGGATTCATCTGGACTGCAACAAAGGCATCCGTCACCAAGACGGCCGACCACAGAGTTCTGCCCAGTACGGAAGGATCGGCGCGCCAGCACGGACGCGGCATCGCACAAGCGGTGGACGCCGCCGATCTGAACAAGCCGGCCGCCGGTGAAAGCGAATCGCTTCCTGGTGACGCGAGCCACGCGTTCCTGCCGGGACTCAGGGCGCCGGTCGCGGCAGACGCGCAGGGCGAGCTTGGTTCGCCCACGTCGGCCGATCAGGGCATCAAGAAAGGCATGTATGCTCCAGACGACGTGCGCGGCATGAGTAAACGTCGATGGGCCATGACCGTGGACCTCGCGCGATGCACCGGCTGTTCGGCGTGCGTCACAGCGTGCAACGCAGAAAACAATATTCCAACCGTTGGCGCGTTCTGGCAGAACGCCACGATCTTCGCCGACGCGCGACCCGGCTTCAACATCGAGCGCGGTCGCGAGATGAACTGGATTCGTCTCGAGCGCTACTTCGAAGGCAACCCCGACGGCAAGTTCGGCGAAGACTTCGAGACGCGCTTCGTGCCGATGATGTGCCAGCACTGCGGCAACGCGCCGTGCGAACCGGTGTGCCCGGTGTACGCCACGTATCACGCGCCGGACGGCTTGAACGTGCAGGTCTACAACCGCTGCGTTGGCACGCGCTACTGCTCGAACAACTGCCCGTACAAGGTTCGCTACTTCAACTGGTTCGGCTACGGCGAGACGGATCGCAAGCAGTACGCGTTCCCGGCGCCATTGCACATGCAGCTCAACCCGGACGTCACCGTCCGCGGCAAGGGCGTCATGGAGAAGTGCAGCTTCTGCGTCCAGCGCATTCGTGAGGCCGAGAATCGTGCAGCAGCCGAGCATCGCGAGTTGCAGCCGGACGAGTTCACGGTTGCGTGTGCGCAGGGTTGTCCCAGTCGCGCAATAACGTTCGGTGACGCCGCCGATGCGAATTGGACGGTCGCCCAACTGGCGAGCGACAAACGCGCCTATCACGTCTTCGAAGAGCTCAACACCTATACCGCGGTGGTCTACTTGAAGAAGGTTAACCATCCGGCTGGCGGCGCAGCAGCGCCGCGGGCATAGGAGGCGCGCACATGGCAACAACCGCGACTCCGCTTCCGAAGGATCAACGCCCGAACGTTCCATCGGCGCTGGTTCGTTTTCCTGCGGTCAAGGACTACGAACAGGTCGACCGCGAGATCGCCGGCACCCTCGGACCCAGCCTCGGCTGGTTCGCGGCGCTCGGGATCGCAATTCTGTGTCTGCTCATCGGCGCGACGACGTGGACCTATCAGATTCATGAAGGCCTCGGCGCGGCAGGGTATCAGCCGCCGGTGATGTGGGGCGTGTACATCATCACCTTCGTGTTCTGGGTGGGTATCGGTCACGCCGGTACGCTCATCTCGGCGATTCTGTATCTGTTCCGCGCCGGTTTCCGAACGAGCATCTATCGATTGTCGGAAGCGATGACGGTGTTCGCCGTCATGACGGCAGGCTTGTTCCCGATTCTTCACTTGGGACGGCCGTGGAAGTTCTTTTATCTGATTCCGTACCCGAACTGGCGTCTCATTTGGCCCAATCCAAAGAGCCCGCTGGTGTGGGACGTGTTTGCGATCCTCACGTACCTCACGATCTCGAGCACCTTCCTCTACATCGGATTGATTCCGGACATCGCGATTCTGCGTGACCGCGAAAAGAATCCGATCCGAAAGGCGATTCTGTCGCAGCTCGCGTTGGGGTGGCGCAACTCGGATCGCGAATGGCGGCACTTCACGCGCGCGTACCTGTTTCTCGCCGCCTTCGCGACCCCGCTGGTTCTCTCGGTGCACTCGGTCGTGTCGTTCGACTTCGCGATGGCCCTGACGCCGGGCTGGCACGCCACGATCTTCCCGCCGTACTTCGTTGCCGGCGCCATCTTCTCCGGTATCGGCATGGTGTTCACCATCGCCATTCCGCTGCGCAAGGCGTTCAAGCTCGAGCACTACATCACGCTCAACGACCTCGACGCAGCCGCCAAGCTCTGCCTGTTCACGTCGTGCGTGGTCGGTCTGGCGTATCTCACGGAGTTCCAGGTCGCCTGGATGAGCGGCAACCGGTTCGAGCAGGACTACTTCTGGAACCGCGTGTTCGGACAATGGGCGTGGGCGGCGTGGATCATGTTGATCTGCAACATGGTGCTGCCCATGTCGCTCTGGTCGCAGAAGCTGCGGCGCAATCCGAAATGGCTGTTCATCCTGTCGCTGTTCATCAACCTTGGCATGTGGTTCGAGCGGTTCGTCATCGTGGTGCCGTCGTTGTCGCACGAGTTCGAGCCCTGGCAGTGGGGCACGTATCGCCCCACCTGGGTGGACTACGGCATTCTGCTCGGCAGCTTCGGCTGGTTCTTCATGTGGTTCCTGCTGTTCATCAAGCAGTTGCCCGTGATGGCCATGTCGGAGATCAAGGAGGTCGTGCCGGCGCGGATGAAGCATTCACACGACCGCTCCATGCATGTGGCGGAAGGAATCATTCACCCCGACGAGACGGGGGCCCACTAATGCAAGGCGTTCTCGGAGCATTTCATGAGATCGATTCGGCGGTCCACGCCGTGGAAGATCTCAAGAAACAGAAGATCGGTGACATCACCGTCTACACACCCACGCCGCGCCACGAGTTCGAGCATGCGCTCGGCCATGGGCCGAGCAAGGTGCGGGTCTTCACGCTCATCTTCGGACTCGCGGGCGTGACGTTCGGCTATTGGATTCCCATCTGGATGTCGGACTACTGGCCGCTGGTCGTCGGCGGCAAGCCGATCGCGAGCTGGGTGCCGTTCACGATTCTTGGATTCGAAGTCATGGTGCTCATCGGCGGCTTGGCCACCGTGTTCGCCATGTTCGGGTTCGCGGGCATTCCGCGGCTCACGATGACGGTGGGCTACGACGCGCGATTCAGCGGCGGCCATTTCGGCGTCTGGGTGGAGACCGATCCCGATCGCGTCGAGGACGCGATGAACATCCTCAAGAAGCACGGTGCCGAGGAGGTTCGTCGTGAGCGCTAACCGTCACACATCGAGTCTGCTGGGTCGTCTGGCCAAGGTACTCCCGCTGCTCGCGCTTCCTGCGTGTTCGTGGTTCACAGATTTCAAACAACAGCCGAAGATCGATCCGTGGGAAACGCCGAACGACACCATTCCGTTCAAGGGGAATCCGCAGGGATCGGTGCCGACCAACGGCAGTGTCGCGCCCGGATTCATGTACGATCGCGCGCCAACGCCGCAAGCGGTTTCGGCGATGGCCGGCATTGCGAATCCAATGCCTGCTGACTCGGCGTCGGTAAATCGCGGCCGTATTCAATACCAGATCAACTGCTCGGTGTGTCACGGTCCGAGCGGCATGGGCAATGGAACCGCGGTGAAGTACGGTCTGTTTCCGCCGTCGATTGGGACGGGATCCAACGCCGCCAACACGCTCACCGATGGTTACCTCTTCGGCATCATGCGCAACGGTCGCGCGGGAATGCCGTCGTACAATCGCATCGAAGAGCCGGATCGCTGGGACATTGTGAACTACGTTCGCTCGATCGAAGGGAAGGGAACGATCGCCGCCGATACGTCGCACGGCCGGCCAGGGCAAACTGGCGAGTTCGTTCCGGGCGCATCGCGCATGGGACCAACGCGTCCGTCTCCCTATTTCCATCCGGGCACCGCGGCGTCCGCGCCAGTGAGCCCTCCGGACGCCGCGAAAAAACCGACTGACACGACGAAGAAGCCGGAGCATCAGCCGTGAGCTTGCATCCCGAGCCAGTTCCGTCAGCGGCCGAGGTTCTCGCCGCGACGAACAAGCCGATTCCACAATCGCTGAAGACGATGCTGCTCGCCCTGTTTGGGATCGGAGCCGTCATCTTCATCGCCGGAGTGTTTCTCGATCCCGATCACGCGTGGCGCGCGTTCCACGCGAATTGGTTGTTTTTCGCCGTGCTCAGCCACGCGGGCGTAGTGTTCGTCGCGGTTCAGCGCATCACGACAGCGCGGTGGTCGCGGCAAGTCATTCGATTCATGGAAGGCTACGTCGCCTTTTTGCCCGTGGCGCTCGTGTTCCTCCTGCTCACGCTGTTCGTCGGCAAGGGCCACGTGTTTTGGTGGACGCACGAGGCGTATCCGAACCCCGAGAAAGCGACCTACTACAACGGCGCGTTCCTGATGGCTCGCGACGTCGTCGTCTTCGCGATCATGACCGGGTTGAGTCTCTGGTACATCCACACGTCAGTGCGGCTCGACGTGGGAGGAGCACCGGAGTGGGGGGCGAGTTGGGCGGCCAACCTGCGTGCGGGAATGCGCCGCGGATTCCGCGACCAGCGTCGCGAGATTCATTCGACGCATTCGCTCCAGGGCAAGTTGGCTGTGTTCATGGTGGTGGTGTTCGGCGCGGGCTGGTCGGTGTTGGCGTGGGACCTCTCTATGGGGCTCTCGGCGCATTTCCAGAGTACACTGTACAGCTGGTGGTTCTTCATGGGCGGCTGGCTTTGCTCGCTCATGGTGTTCGCGCTCCTGGTCCGCGCGTGGAACTCGTTCCTCGGCGGCGCGAATGGACTGATCAAGGAAGTGCACTTCCATGACATTGGAAAATTGTGCTTCGCGTTCACAGCGTTCTGGGGCTACCTCACCTTTGGCCAGTACCTGGTGATCTGGTACGGCAACATGGCCGAAGAGACCTACTTCATGCGGAACCGCCTGATCGGTCCGTGGAAATGGGTGACGGTGTCGTCGGTCGTGCTGGTGTTCTTCGCGCCGTTCTTTGGACTATTGTCGCGGTCGGCGAAGGTCTATCGCCCGACGATGACGTTGTTCGCGTTGTGCAGCCTCGTGGGCATGTGGCTGATGCGATACATCGAGGTCTTCCCGTCGACGTACGGCGTCGTCACGTCGCTGCCGTTCGGCATCTGGGAGATCGGGTGTCTGCTGCTGTACGTTGGCGCGTGGGGCTGGTGCTATACGCAGTTCATGGATGCGTTCCCGAGAATGCGCGTGACGTTGATGACGTCGCCGTTCCGGGACGAGGTGCAGATTCCGGTGAATCCGGAAACCATGGAGCCGCTGCCGGCGCACGAGTAGCGCGTCATCCAGAGGAGCGAAAGCGACTCTGGATGACGGGCAGGGCGTCTTTCCGACGCTCACGCCTTCGCGAGCAGCGCCTCGAGCGCCTTCTTCGGCACCGCGCCCGTCTCCCGGGCGACTTCCTTGCCGCCCTTGAAGACGATGGTGGTCGGAATGCCGCGAATATTGAACCCCGACGCCGTCGTCTGTGCGCGATCGGTATCGAGCTTGGCGATGAGCGCCGTTCCCTGTTTCTCGTGCGCCAGCTCGTCGATGAACGGCGCCATCATCTTGCACGGCCCGCACCAGTCGGCGTAGAAGTCCACCAGCACGGGGACGTCGCTCTCGGCGATCGTGCGAGCGAACGTGTCGTCGTTCAGGTGCATCGGCCGGTCGAGAAGCATCGGCTTGCCGCATTTGCCGCACTTGGGGCGGTCGACCGCGCGCGCCGCGTCAATGCGATTCCACGTGTCGCAGAATTGGCAGCGCACGGTCAGATGGCGAGTGGTATCGGTTTGGGTGGTGGCCACTGTGTTCTCCCGGTTATTCGTCTGCTCTCGCTCCATCGCGTGGACGCGTTGTCGTAGTCATCACAACCCGTTCCAACGCGCCGAATGCGTGGGTAGATTTGGAATGTACGGAGAGACAGCAAGTGCGGGGCGTTAGCTCAGCTGGGAGAGCGCCTGGTTTGCAACCAGGAGGTCATCGGTTCGATCCCGATACGCTCCATCGACTTTGTGATGGGTCAGCGTGGCGCCGTTGCCACGAGCGCAGTGGGTGAGGGTTCGGGCGCGCCGGCAACAGGAATCAAATACCAACGCCGCAGCCGAGGCCGCAGCCAGCGACGACGTTCACCGCAAGCACGCCACCGATTAGCGAATCGGAATCGACGTGACTTCCATGACAAATACCAACACGGCATTTGGCGGAATCTCGCCGGCGCCACGCGAGCCGTAGCCGAGGTTCGGCGGCACGACCAGCCGCCGCTTTCCCCCCACGCGCATGCCAAGCAATCCCTCTTCCCACGCCGGGATCGTCTTGCCCGTGCCGAGCGCGACGCTGATCTCACCGCTGTCGAAGAGCCGCCCGTCTGGAAATGAACCGAGGTATTTGACGACGACCGTTTTTCCTCGAATGGCGACGGCGCCCGTGCCCGTCACCACATCCTGCACATACAACCCCGACGTGCGCCGCGTCATGCTGTCGAGGCTGACGTGGAGCTCGGGGTCGAAGGTCGTTCGCGAGACCTCATCCGCGGGCCGCTGCGCGACGGGCGCCGGCACCGCCACCGACGGCGTCGGCGTCGGCGTCACACTGGGCGTGACCGCCGAGCCGCCGCACGCCGAGAGGATCGCGCTGACGGCGGCGGCGACCGCCGCCAATGCGGATCGGCACGGTGTGCGTGGTGAATGCATGTTCTTGCATGATGTAGATTTCATCGATCCTTCGTCCCTCGAGGCTCGCGTTCCAATGACCGTTGCTGAATCAATGCCGGTGCCCGCCGTCGGCCAAGTCGCTCCCGACTTCACCTTGCCGTCGACGTCCAATGACAAAGTCACGCTTTCCGCGCTCCGGGGCAAACCCGTGTTGCTCGCATTCTTTCCACTCGCGTTCTCCGGCACCTGCACAATCGAGCTGTGCGAGATGCGTGACGACAATCAACAGTTCGTCGATCGTGGCGTGACCGTCGTCCCAATCAGCGTCGACCATACCTATTCGCTCAAAGAGTACAAGGCGAAACACGAGATGAAAATCGACTTGTTGAGCGATTTCAAGCGCGACGTCTCGCGCCTCTACGGCGTGTTGCTCGACGACCGCTTCTACTCGACCCGCGCGTACTTCCTGATCGATCGGGACGGCGTGCTCCAATGGAGCCACGTCGAAGAGAATCCGAGCGCCCGCCGCACGAACGCCGAAATCCTCGCCGCGATCGACCGCTTGCCCAGCTAGCCACCAGACCGCTTCTGGTCAAAGGGGTTGCGCACGAGGCGTCCGTGCGTCTAACCTGAGTGGATTCGGTCAACTTGTCCTTTCCTCTTTGCCGGTTCGACCTCTGTCCGAGGCACCGACCTCAGTACCCCCGAGACACCGCCCAATAAAGCCGATTCCGCGAACGCTCACGGCGATCGCGGAAATCGCGGCTGCCCTGGCAACTGGGGATTCGGTCGGCGGCGTGGTCCCCGGCGTGCTCGCGGCCGTGGCAAGCGAGCTCGATGGCGCGCAGGCGACCCTCTGGCTGCGCGGGCTCGACGGCCTTCGCCGGGCCTGGGCCGTCGCCAACGACACGACCCTCGCGGCCGCGGTCGAGGACAAGCTCCGCGTTAACGACGGCACGTGGTCTGACGGGTTCATCGTCTCGCGTCTCGTCGCCGGCAGGCAAGAGCTTGGCGCCCTGTCCGTACGTCCGGGCCGAACGCTGCTCGAGGAAGACCAGCTGTTCCTCGCGACGGTCGCCGATCTGTTGGCGCCCGCATTGCGCGACGCCGAGTATGCGCATCGGTTGGAATCGGAGGTGGCGGCGAGGACCCGCGAGATCGAGGAACAGCGCCGGTTCACCGAAAAGATCATCGATTCGCTGCCCGTTGGGCTATATGTCATCGACCGCGCCTACCGCATTCAAGCGTGGAACCGCAAGCGCGAGACGGGACTCCAGGGCGTCTCGCGTGAAGAGGCGATTGGCCGGACGATCTTCGAGATCCTGCATCGCCAACCCGCCGAGCTCCTGCGGTCGGAGTTCGAGAGCGTGTTCGAGACCGGCGAGATGCAACAGTTTCCGATCGAATCGACGGCGTTCGGAGAGTCGCGCACGTATCGGATTACCAAGATCCCGATGCACCTCGAAGACAAGGATGTCTCGCACATCATCACGATCGGCGAGGACATCACCGAGTGGCGGCAGGCCGAAGAACGATTCGCGCAGACGGAAAAGCTGGCGGCGATCGGCACGCTCGCGGCCGGCGTGATGCACGAGATCAACAATCCGCTCGCCACCATCGGCGCCTGCGCCGAGACGCTGACGCTCGGGCTCGATGAGCACACGATGGATCCTGTGACGGACATCGCGGAATTCAAGGACTCGCTGGCGCTCATCCAGCACGAGGTCTATCGGTGCAAGGGGATCATCGACGGCCTGCTCGACTTCAGCCGCCCCAAGTCGACGAACAAGGTCCATGTCGACCTGAACGCGGTGATTGAGAAAACACTCAGGCTGGTCAAGCACCATCCGCGCTTTCGCCGCGTCAACGTCAGCGTGGAGCCGGGAACGCCGTTGCGTGCCGTGCTCGCCAACGAAGAGCAGATGATCCAGGTCTTCATGGCGCTCCTGCTCAACGCGCTCGATGCGATGGAAGACAAAGGGCTCATCACGCTCCGCACGCGCATGGACGAGACGAACGAGACGACGATCGCCGAGGTGATCGACCGGGGCCACGGCATCCGCAGCTCCGACCGGACCAAGATCTTCGAACCATTCTATACGACGAAGCCGCCGAGTCGCGGCACGGGGCTCGGGCTCTCGATCTGCTACGCGATCGTCACGGAGCACGGCGGTCGGATCGAAGTGGACAGCGTCGTTGGAGAGGGAAGCGCCTTCCGCATTCTTCTTCCGTCCGCGAAGGCATGAACGAGCCGCGGCACAACGCAGTCGCGCCCGGCGCCGGCGCCGGCCGAATCCGCGTTCTCGTTGCCGAGGACGAGGAGAACCTGGCCCAGATTCTATGTGCCTTCTTGCGCGGCCGCGGGCACTACGTCGTGTGCGTCGGTGATGGCAAAGCCGCACTGCAAGCCGTGCGTGACGAGGCATTCGATGTCGCGCTGGTCGACATCGTCATGCCCGAGATGGACGGACTCGAGACGCTGCGACACCTGCGCTCCGAGGCCGATCCGCCGCAGGTCATCATCATCACCGGCAACGGCACCGTCGAAACCGCGATCAACGCGATGAAGCTCGGCGCCTACGACTATATGGCCAAGCCGTATCGCATGGCCGAGATCGACGTATTGGTGCGGCGCGCGTGGGAAAAACATCAGTTGGCGCGCGAGAATCGGTATCTGCAGGCGCGTCTGTCGCGCGTGGATGGAACGCCAGAAGTCATCACGCAGTACGCACCGATGCACGCGGTTCTCACACTGCTCGAGCGCGTCGCGACGACCGATTCACCGGTGTTGGTCACTGGGGAATCGGGCACGGGCAAGACGCTGCTCGCGCGAGCCATTCACCGCCTGTCGGGCCGCGTGGGACCCATGGTCGAAGCGGACAGCACGGTGGTGGCCGAGGGCGTATTGGACATCGAGCTGTTCGGGCACGAGCGCGGAGCGTTCAGTGGTGCGGTGGCGCGGAAAGCCGGCTTGATCGAGCTCGCGAGCAACGGAACGTTGTTCATCGACGAAGTCGGTGTGTTGAGCGCCAAGTTGCAATCCAAGCTCGCGCGCGCGCTCGAGCACGGGAGCTTCTTCCGCGTGGGCGGCACGCAGAAGGTCGATATCTCGGTGCGCTTGGTAACGTCGAGCAGCCGCGATCTGGAGCTCGCGCTGCGAGACGGCCGATTCCGCGATGATCTGTTGTATCGCCTCAACGTCGTCACGGTCGCGCTGCCGCCGCTTCGCGAACGCGCCGTCGACATTCCCTTGCTCGCTGAGCATTTCCTCACACAGCTCGCCGGCGCCGCGGCGCCCGTGCTCTCGGGCGACGCGATCTCGCTGATGCAGGAGTATCCGTGGCCGGGGAACATCCGTGAGCTGCGGAATGTGATCGAGCGCGTGGTGCTCCTGGCGCGCGGCGGGAATCGCGAGATCCGGGCGCAGGATCTGCCGCTGGTCACCGCGCCGTCGATGTCGCGCGTCACGGTGGGCTCGAGCATCACGCTCGGAGATCTCGAGCGCCAGCACATCGAGGCCATCCTGACGCAAACGCACTGGCATCAAGGCAACGCGGCGAAGATCCTTGGCATCTCGTCCAAGACGCTGTATCGAAAGATTCGCGAATTTGGATTTCAGCGTCCGCGCGGCGCGCACGACGAGGCGAGAGAAACGAAGTCGGCGTTGGCGGTCAATCGCCAGTGATGGGCACAGGCGACCCAGGCTACTTTTGATGCATGCGAATTCTCGTCATCGAGGATGATCCCACCGTCGGGCAGTACGTCAAGCGCGGACTCGAGGAGCACCGTTGGTCCGTCGATCTCGTCACCGACGGCGAGGAGGGTGAGCGGCACGCCGCGTCCGAAGCGTACGATCTCATCATCCTCGACATGCGCCTCCCGGGCAAATCGGGGCTCGAGCTGCTGCATTCTCTTCGCGCGCGCGGCTTCGAGAAACCGGTGCTCGTGCTCACGGCGCAGGACGCCGTCGACGCGAAGGTCACGGCACTCCGCGCCGGCGCCGACGACTATGTCACCAAACCGTTCGCGTTCGAGGAATTGCTCGCGCGCGTCGAAGCCCTCGCGCGCCGCCCGAAGGCGCTCGCATCGCCCACGTTGACGGTGGGTGAGCTCGTGCTCGACCAGGCGACCCGCGAGGTCACCCGCGCCGGCGAGGCAATCGAGCTGACGCCCAAAGAGTACACCGTGCTCGAGTATCTCATGCGCCACGCCGGCCGCGTCATGAGCCGCACGTTGATCTGCGAGTACGCTTGGGGGTATCACTTCGATCCGGGCACCAACATCGTGGATGTCGTCATCAACCATCTGCGAAAGAAGGTGGACTCGAAGCACAATCGGCGGTTGATCACGACTGTTCGCGGCGTCGGATACATGATCAAGGACGCGGAAAGTCGCGAAGGTCGTGAAGGGCGTGGGGATCGCGACGGCCGCGAAAGTCGAGAGAGCCGGGAAGGACGGGAAGGACGGGGGTAGCCCTCATGGCTTCAACGCGGACGCGCCTGACGATTTCGTACGCTTTCGTGCTCCTGGGCACAATGGTGGCGTTCGGCACCGCGGTGCTGGTCGGCAGACGGTCGAGCTCCAACGACGATCTCGCTCGCGAAACATTCGGCGTGGCCGATCGCGTGCTGCTCACCATTCAATCGGCGCAGCTGGCGTCGAAGCGCCTCACGTTCGTCGACACGACCAACAGGGCCGAGCCAGTCATTCGCGGCACGAAGGAGCTGGCGGATCTTCTGGATCCCATGGCCGGCTACTTCATGGTGCTCGATCAGCAGGGCAAACTCCTCTACACGTCGACGCTGATGCGACTGCTGTCGGGCGACGACCAGACGACGGTCATGCAGGCCGTGCTTCAGCTCGGCGATCAGGGCGGGCTCAAGGTCACCGTTCGCGATTCGCTCAAGCTGTTGTTCGTGGCCAGACACAACGTCGCGGTCGGTCCCAACATCTCACGCGTGGTGGCGGCGTTGCCCACGGACGTTGTAGATCTGCCGCCCACGCTACTCGTGGGCACGATAATCGTGATCGCGCCAATCATTTTTCTCGTCTCGCTGCTGGTCGCGTACGTGGTCGTGGGAAACGCGTTCCGTCCGGTGGATCAATTGATCAACGAGGTGGAGGCGATCACCGACGGACGGAGCTTGCACCGCCGGCTGCCGGCGGACGCGAGCAACGATGAGCTGTCGCGCTTGAGCCTCACGGTGAACGCCATGCTCTCGCGCCTGGAGACATCGTTTGCCGCGCTCCGCCGATTCACTGCGGACGCCAGCCACGAGCTCAAGACGCCGCTTACGGTGCTGCGTGCCGACGTCGAGCGCGCGATGCATCCGGTCACGGATCGGTCGGAGCGCATGGTCGTGCTCGAGGAAGCGCTGCAGGAAACGGCGCGCATGTCCGATCTTGTCGACAGCCTGCTCACACTGGCGCGGGCCGACGAGGGACGGTTCGACATCTATCGCGTGCCGATCGAGCTCGACCCTTTGGTGCGCGAGGTCTACGAGACCGCGGTGATTCTCGGCGAGGACGCGGGGCTCAGCTTGTCGATGCCGGTGCTCGACAACGCGATCGTGATGGGAGATCGCACGCGCCTGAGACAGCTGCTGCTCAACCTGGTGACGAACGCGATCAAGTACACGCCGCGGGGCGGGCGCGTCGAGCTGACTGTCTCGCGGCGTCCCAACGATGAGATCTCGATTGCCGTGCGCGACACGGGCATCGGGATCGCGGCCAATGATCTTCCGCATGTGTTCGATCGGTTCTGGCGAGCGGATCGCGTGCGATCGCGCGCATCGGAGCGCGGCGGATTCGGCTTGGGGTTATCGATTTCGCAGTGGATTGTGCAGGCGCACGGTGGAACACTCACCGTGCAATCGCGGCTGGGGCGAGGGAGTGTGTTCACGGTGAATCTTCCCGTCGTGCCCATCGGTCCGGTGTTGCCGGAGCAGTTGGTCCCGAGTGAAGAGACCGCCGAGTCGGCGGAAAGCTGACGAGAGCGGGTTGCGGGCGAGCGTCAGGCACTTCTCACTTTGAGTTCACCAACTCTTAATCTTCCAGCTATTCCGCCCTGATCGACCGGGAATAGGTTATCAAACGCGGACAGTTCGCGCGTTGTTTTCCTGCACCCGATTAGGCCAACGAGACATGTTCGACAACCTCATCGAGTCAAAAGCGTCAAAGCAAAGGCGTGCGGGCGGCACAGCCCTGAGCGTCGTGGTCCATGCCGTGCTGATTTCAGCGGCGGTCATCGGAACGCTGCACGCGAGTCAGGGCTCGGATAAGCCCAAAGCGGAAAAAGTGGAATTCGTCACGGTCAAGAAGGACGAGCCGCCTCCGCCGAAAGAGCAGCCGAAGCCGCCCCCGGAAGTGGTCATGAAGGCACCGCCGCCGAAAGGCTTCCAGGTGCTGACCGCTCCGATCAAGATCCCTGATGTGCTTCCCGACATCGATCTTTCCAAAAAGGTCACGAACGAGGAAGACTTCACGGGTAAGGGCGTCGCCGGGGGTATTGCCAAGGGTGTTGTTGGCGGAACCGCGGCGCCGATCGACAATAACCAGACGTACTTCGAGTTCCAGGTCGAGAAGCAGGTGTCGCCGTATCCCGGCAACACGGCTCCACGCTATCCCGACATGCTGCGCTCGGCGAACGTCGAGGGCGAGGTTCTCGCCCAGTTCGTGGTCGACACGACCGGACGCGCCGAGATGAGCACCTTCAAGGTCCTCAAGTCGACGCACGATCTGTTCACCAATGCGGTCAGGTCTTCACTGCCGAACATGAAGTTTTATCCGGCGGAAGTCGGTGGTCGCAAGGTGAAGCAGCTCGTTCAAATGCCTTTCCAGTTCAACCTCACGAAGTCCGAGTAACTCACCGGAGACTAGTCGATATGGATCTCTCACTTCTTGGCATGTGGCACGCGATGGGTAACTTTGCCAAAGGCATCGTTATCACCATGGCGATCATGTCCGTTTATTCGTTGACGATCACGGTCTCCAAGTGGTGGAACCTTCGCAAGGCGCAGAAGGAAACCATCAAGTTCGCCCCGGAGTTCTCACAGTTCCTCGAGGAAGACAACCTCACCGAAGCCATCCGTCTTGCCGAGAGCTACAAGAAGTCGCACGTCGCCCTCGTGCTCGGTGGCGCACTCGGCGAAGTGAAGCCGTTGATCGCTGACGGTTCGGTCACGGTTGCCGACATCAATTCGGCGGAGCGTGCGGTCGAGCGCAACATGCTGCTCGAGATCACCAACCTGAAGCGCGGCATGGCGGTGTTGGCAACGGTCGGCGCCACGGCGCCGTTCGTCGGACTGCTCGGCACCACGATGGGCGTTGTGAACTCCTTCACCGGAATGGCCGCCTCGGGTTCCGGCGGTCTTGCGGCGATCGGCGGTGGTATCGCCGAAGCACTCATCACGACGGCGTTCGGTCTCCTCGTCGCCATTCCGGCGGTGTGGGCGTACAACTACTTCACGACCAAGATCGATAACCTGGTCGCTGAAATGACGTACGTCTCCAAGGAGATGATCGACTATCTCATCAAGGGCGTCTCCGGCGAATTCGGCCGCTCGCGCTTCACGCGTGAGTTCAACACGTCCGGCGGTTCCTCTGGCCCAATCAACACCTGATCGACTCTCACCATTGAGGAGGTAGCCCAATGGCTATGTCATCAGGCAGTGGGTCTGGTGCCGTTGCGTCCACGCCAAACGTGACGCCGATGGTCGACGTCATGCTGGTGCTGCTGATCATCTTCATGGTGGTCGCGCCGGCACTGCTGGCAGGATTCAACGCCGAGCCCCCGCAGGCGCAGAACATCAAGGACCATCCGGAAGACGACAAGGGCGATCAGGTCCTTGGCATCGACAAGGACGGCAACTTCTACCTGAACAAGAAGCCGATCAGGAAAGACGATGTCGGGCCGGCGCTCAAGCACATTTACGTCGATCAGACGCGCGACGATTACATCATGTACTTCAAGGGCGATAAGAACCTGGATTACGCAAAGGTGCTCGACGCCATGGATGTCGCGATGCACAACGGCGTGAAAGTCGTCGGTATGATCAGCGATCAGAAGCCGGGCACCGTGTCCACGGTGCCGGGTGACTCCAAGCAGCAGACGCCCGCGCCAGTGGCGGGAGGGGCGAAATAAATGGCTATGGGAGGAGGAGGCGGTCCGGGGTTGTCCAACGACATCAACGTCACCCCAATGATCGACGTGCTCCTGGTGCTGCTCATCATCTTCATGGCGGTCCTGCCGTCCATGCGGAAGGCGATCGACATCCAGTTGCCCGATCCCAACCCGTCGGTTCAGCCGGCGAATGCGAACTCAAATCAGATCGTTCTCGAAGTGAAGCCGGGCGGACAATACGCCATCAACAGCGAAGTCTCGACAAAGGATCGTTTGCCGACGCGGTTGAAGGAGATCTACGATCCGCGTCCGGAAAAGATCATCTTCGTAAAGGGCAGCCCGGGCGTTCCGTACGGCGATGTCATCTACGCCATGGACGTAGCTCGCGGAGCCGGCGTGAAGGTCATCGGTATTCCGCCAAAGGATACGCCGGGCGGCGCCGCCGCACCGGCAGCCAAGAAGTAGCGGGAAGCCGTAGGCGATCACCGAATTTTCAAGTCACGCCTCGGGCGCCACGCGCTCGGGGCGTGACTTGCGCTCGGCACCATGGGTTTAACACGTTGGAGCGCCGGCCGCGACCTCGTCACACCATGGTGAGGACAAGATGCCCGTTCGAATCGCAGTCATCGTGTCGGCGATTGCATTGTGCGTCGGCGCGCCGCATGGCCTGCTCGGGCAGACCGCGATGCTGTTCGGTGTCGTCGTCCGCGATTCCGCCGGCCATGAAATTCCCGGGGCACAGCTTCTCCTGCCGGGGCTCAGCCGATCCACGACGGCCAACTACCTCGGCGAGTACAAATTCGAACGGCTGCCTGCCGGGCGATTGGCTGTCGTGGTTCGGCACGTTGGCTTCGCGCCGCTCTACGACACGCTGGAGGTTCGCGAAGGGGCGCGCATCGATCGTGAGTTCATGCTCAGCGAGCAGGCCACGCAGCTCGATTCCGTGCAGGTGACGGCCATGGTGCGAACGCATATTTCGCCGGGGCTCACGGAATTCGAAGAACGCCGCAAAGCGGGGTTTGGGCACTTCATCACCGACGAGGAGTTGCGCAAGAACGATGACCACGCTCTGCTCGACGTGCTCGTCGGCAAGCTTCCGGGAATCAAGAGTTTTCCGATCAGCAAGCATCAGAACATTTTCTATATTGCCTCCGGGCGAAAATGCGCCGCGGGTCCGGCGCTGCTGAATTGCAAGCCGGGCCTGAGTTACTGTCCGGTGACACTGTACGTCGATGGTGTGATCACGTACGACGCCTCGGGCCCCGCTCCTGAACCGCCGGACATCCGGCAGTTCGACATTCGCAACTACGCGGCGGTCGAATACTACGCGGGCGGTGCGACGACGCCGTTGAAGTACAACGCGACATCGTCGGGGTGTGGCGTGCTCTTGCTCTGGAGCCGCGAACGCTGAGCACGTGTTGGCGTCGCGACGAGTAACGAACTCGGTCGACGGCCAACGTTGTGGAACCCTTTTCGCTCGATTTGCCGTATAACTTGGCATGTTGCCGAGTGCCGCGGCCCCCGTGCCAACCCTGATGACCTCTCTCGCCGAGCCGAACCGAAATAGCGTTCGGGCTGCCGCACCACGCCGGCCGCTCCCGGCCACGGGGCTGCCCGTGAACCGCGATGACCGCCGCGGCTGGGGCCTGCTGTCTGCGTTGCTGCACGCGCTCCTGGTGGCACTTCTGATCACGCCGCTGGCCAGTCACAACGGAATCGTCATCGAACGTCCCCAGGGCGCGGGAGGGCCGGGTCCCGCGGGCGGCGGCGGCGGCGGCAAGCGCGGCACGGGCGGCGTGCACGAAAAGGTGAGCTACATCCAGGTGCCCCCTCCCACCCCGGCGGTAAAGCCCGCGGCGGTGGTTCCACCGCCGGTCGTTCAGCCGCCGCCGCAGCCCGTCATCCCGCCGCCAGCCGTGATCAAGCCGCCCGAGCCGATTCCCGACGCAAAGGTCGAGGTAAAGGTGGAGGCGCCCAAGGTCGAGGCGACCGCGCCGATCCCGGGCACCGGTGGTGGAACCGGTCGCGACGGAACGACAGGCAGCGGCCCAGGTACGGGCGGCGGTGTCGGATCCGGCGTTGGCACGGGACGCGGCTCGGGAATCGGACCGGGCACGGGCGGGGGAACGCAGACCAATTTTTCGCCGTCGCCGACCGAGCTGTTCATTCCGCCGCTGCCCATGCCAGACAAGGTTCGCGGCTTTCATCTCGTCGTGGAATTCGACGTCGATTCGACTGGCAAAGTTCTTCACTACGACTTCACGCATACGCGCGATGGCGGCTACAATCACCGGCTCGAGGACATCTTCAACAGCACGAAGTTCCGGCCGGGAACACGCCCCGATGGAACGCCTATTCGCATGAAAGCACAGATCATCTACGACTTCTGACGAGGCGTCTCTAGCCAAGCGTCCACGGCGTTCGTATCATTACGCGATCCTTCGTAAGTGCAGGGCCCATGAATCACTCCATGGGCTTTTTTTCTGCCCCTGCCTCCTGCCTCCAGGACTTGAAACCGATGACGCTGATGGTGAACGTGTTCCGCCGTATTCTTCCGGTGACCATTGCCCTTGCTTTGGCGGTGTTCACGCCGCCCGTCCCCGGGCACTCACTTCTCGCGCAGGCCGCAGAGCCGGCCGCTGCGGCTGCGGCGCCGACGCCCGCTCCGGTTCAACAAGCACGCGCGGCGGGCGGCGAGGCGAATCTCGTCATTCCCGACCTGAGCAACTCCACCGTTCAAGTCACGTTCTTTGGAAAGAGCGGGCACGCCCTGCTCACGTTCGGCCTGATTGTCTGCGCGCTCGGTTTGATCTTTGGCCTCGTGATCTACACGCAGCTCAAGAACATGGCCGTGCATTCGTCCATGTTGGCGGTGTCGGAACTGATCTACGAGACCTGTAAGACGTATCTGATCACGCAGGGCAAGTTCATCCTGTTGCTGGAAGTGTTCATCGGCGCGGTGATCGCTCTGTACTTCGGCGTGCTGCAGCATTTCACGGCCGCCAAAGTCATCATCATTCTCGTATTCAGCTTGATCGGTATCGCCGGCAGCTACGGTGTTGCCTGGTTCGGCATTCGCGTGAACACGTTCGCCAATTCACGAACGGCCTTTGCCGCACTGCGCGGCAAACCCTATCCGTGTTACGCGATTCCGCTGAGCGCCGGCATGAGCATCGGCATGCTGCTGATCTCGGTCGAGCTCGTGCTCATGCTCACAATCTTGCTCTTCATTCCGGGCGACTACGCCGGCGCGTGCTTCATCGGCTTCGCGATCGGTGAATCGCTCGGCGCCGCGGCCCTTCGTATCGCCGGCGGTATCTTCACCAAGATCGCCGACATCGGCGCCGACTTGATGAAGATCGTCTTCAACGTCAAGGAAGACGACGCGCGCAACCCGGGTGTGATCGCCGATTGTACAGGCGACAATGCCGGCGACTCGGTGGGTCCGAGCGCCGACGGCTTCGAGACGTACGGCGTCACGGGCGTCGCGCTGATCTCGTTCATCGTCCTCGCGGTTCGCGAGCCCAAGGTGCAGGTCCAGCTGCTTGTCTGGATCTTCGTGATGCGCATCATGATGGTCGTGGCGAGCGGCGTGTCGTACCTGATCAACGGTGCGCTGGCCAAGGCCCGCTACGCCAACGTCGACAAGATGAACTTCGAAGCGCCGCTCACCTTCCTGGTGTGGCTGACGTCGATTTTGTCGGTGGTGCTGACGTACATCGTGTCCTACCTGATGATCCCCGACCTGGGCGACGGTACGCTCTGGTGGAAGTTGTCGAGCGTCATCACCTGCGGCACGCTCGCCGGCGCGATCATTCCTGAGTTGGTGAAGGTCTTCACGTCCACCGAATCGCGGCACGTGAAGGAAGTCGTGACGTCGTCGCGCGAAGGCGGCCCGTCGCTGAACATTCTGTCGGGTCTCGTCGCCGGTAACTTCAGCGCCTTCTGGCTCGGCATCACGATCATGGGGCTGATGGCGGTCGCGTATCTCATCAGCAACATGGGCATGGCCAGCTTGATGGTCGCGCCCGCCGTGTTCGCGTTCGGTCTCGTGGCGTTCGGCTTCCTTGGCATGGGTCCGGTGACGATCGCCGTGGACTCTTATGGCCCGGTGACGGACAACGCGCAGTCGGTGTTCGAGCTCTCGACCATTGAGCAGATGCCCGCCGCGGCCGGCGAGATCAAGGCGCAGCACGGCTTCACCGTGAACTATGAGAAGGCGAAGCACTTCCTCGAGGAGAACGACGGCGCCGGCAACACGTTCAAGGCGACGGCAAAGCCGGTGCTCATCGGCACAGCAGTCGTCGGCGCGACGACCATGATCTTTTCGATCATCGTCGGCCTCACGAACGGACTGACGGCGAACCTCGAGAATCTCTCAATCTTGCACGCGCCGTTCCTGCTCGGACTGCTCACCGGTGGCTCGATCATTTATTGGTTTACGGGAGCGTCCATCCAGGCGGTGACCACGGGCGCGTATCGCGCGGTCGAGTTCATCAAGGCGAACATGAACCTCGAGAGCACGGCGGCTGCGTCGACCGAGGACAGCAAGAAGGTCGTTGAGATCTGCACCAAGTACGCGCAGAAGGGCATGCTCAACATCTTTTTCACCGTATTTTTTGCCACGCTCGCCTTCGCGTTCGTCGAGCCGTTCTTCTTCATCGGCTACCTGATCTCGATCGCGTTGTTCGGTTTGTACCAGGCCATCTTCATGGCGAATGCCGGCGGCGCGTGGGACAATGCGAAGAAAATCGTCGAAGTCGAGTTGAAGCAGAAGGGAACCGACCTGCACGCGGCGACCGTGGTCGGCGATACGGTGGGCGATCCATTCAAGGATACGTCGTCCGTCGCGCTCAATCCGATCATCAAGTTCACGACGTTGTTCGGATTGCTTGCCGTGGAGCTCGCGGTGTCGCTCACTGAGCAGAGCGGGCCTGGCCTCAGCCATGCGCTCTCGGCCGCATTCTTCGTCGTCGCGCTGTTCTTCGTCTATCGGTCGTTCTACGGCATGAGGATCGAGTCGCAGTAAGCGCGATGTCATCCCTCTTCTCGCGGAAGCCCATCGCGGCGTTGGTGTCCGAGACCGATACGGCGCACGGTCTCAAGCGCTCGTTGGGTGCGGGCGATCTGATCATGCTGGCGATCGGCGCAGTGATTGGCGCCGGAATCTTTGGCGCGATCGGATCGGCCGCGGCCGGGCAGCTGGGACCGAACGGAGAAGTGATACGCGTGGGTGCCGGTCCGGCCCTCGTGCTGTCGTTCCTTTTGCTCGGCGCAGCGTGTGCGCTCGCCGGGCTGTGCTACGCCGAGTTGGCGTCGATGATTCCGCAGGCGGGGAGTGCCTACGCGTACACGTATGCAACTCTCGGCGAGTTCGTCGCGTGGATCATTGGATGGGATTTGATTCTCGAGTACGCCGTCGGCAATGTCGCCGTGGCAATCTCGTGGGGCGATTATTTCAAATCACTCATCGGGGATTGGATTCCAATGCCCGACTGGGTGACCACAGGGTATCGTACCGCGTTGTTGAGCAATGATCCGAAAATTCATGGCTTGATTGCCACCGCGCCGCACATTGCCGGAATTCCAATTCTCATCAATGTGCCGGCGTTCGCGATCGTCATGCTCATCACGTGGCTGCTGCTGCGCGGTGCACGTGAGAGCGCTCGTGCGAACAACATCATGGTCGCGGTCAAGCTGATCGTGCTGGCGTTGTTCATCATCATGGGCGCGCAGCACATCAACACCGCCAACTATCACCCGTTCGCGCCCAACGGATTCAAAGGTGTACATCAGGGCGCAGCCATCGTGTTCTTCGCGTATATCGGGTTCGACGCGATCTCGACGGCGGCGGAGGAGACGAAGAACCCGCAACGCAACATGCCGATCGGCATTCTTGGCGGGTTGGCAATCTGTACCGTCATCTACATCATCATTGGCGCCGTCCTCACCGGCATGGTGCCGTCGCAGGATCTCGGCAAGGCAGCCGATCCGCTCGCGTATGCGCTCAAGGCGACGGGAATGAACGGCATTGCCAAGATCGTCGCGCTGGGCGCGGTGTTCTCGATGGCCGCGGTGTTGCTCGTGTTCCAGTACGGTCAACCGCGCATCTTCTACGCAATGGCGCGTGACGGACTCTTGCCGCGTTGGGCAGCGCGCCTGAGCGGTAAGGCTCGAGTGCCCTATGCGACGACGATCTTCACCGGCGTGTTCGTCGCGCTGTGGTCGTTGATCGGCGACGCCGGCGAGACCTACGATTTAACGAATATCGGGACCCTTTTCGCTTTCGTACTGGTTTGTATCGGCGTGATTGTGTTGCGCTATACCGATCCCGAGCGTAAGCGTCCGTTCCGTGTGCCGTTCGTCCATGTTGTCGGCATAGGTGGCGCGGCGTTGTGCGTATTCGTGATGCGAGGCCTTCCCGGCATCGCGTGGACACGGTTTGGCTGGTGGCTCGTCATCGGCCTTTTTCTGTACTTCGCTTACGGTTATCGCAACTCCACGCTCCGCAAGGGCACCGGCCCAGTGATCGTCGAGTCTTAGTCCACCTACAGCCACGCCATGCAGAATCAGGTCGCCGCCGCTCCCGCAGAATTTTCCCCGCCGGCCCCGAAGTCATTTCTGCGCCGGATCACGCTGTCGCAGTGGATTGTCGTCTCGATGGTCGTGGGAATTGCCGTGGGCTGGGCGTTTCCTGACGCGCAGCGCGGAATCCACGGCGGTTGGGCAGCGACGGATTTGAACGTCCTGTCGTCCGTGTTCCTGCGGATGATCAAGTCGCTGATCGTTCCGTTGTTGTTTGCTACGCTCGTGGTGGGCATCGCCGGCCACGGCGACGACATGAAGCGCGTGGGCCGGCTGGCGTTTCGGTCCATCGTCTATTTCGAGATCGTCACGACGCTCGCGCTGGCCGTGGGCCTGGTCGCCGTCAACCTCGTGAAGCCTGGCCGGGGCGTAGACCTCGGCGCCGCGTCGGCCAAAGAAGGCGGCGAGTACGCGGCTACGCACACGACGCTCACCGGTGTCATCGAGCACACTGTGCCGCAGAGCTTCTTTGACGCGGCCGCGAAGAACGAAGTGCTGCAGATCGTCTTCTTCGCGATCATCTTCGCCGTGGCGCTGTCGCGCGTCACCGGGCCGGGCAAGACGTTCATGCTCAGCGCCTGCGAGAGTTTGTCGGAGGTGATGTTCAAGTTCGTCGCCATCGTCATGGCGTATGCGCCGATCGGCATCGGGGCGGCGATCGCGGTCACCGTTTCCAAATCGGGCCTCGGCGTGCTCCAGCATCTCGGGATCCTGGTTGGAACGCTGTATGGCGCGCTCATCGTCTTTGTTCTGCTCGTCTTTCTGCCGATTGCGTTGATCTTCCGCGTTCCGCTCAAGCGGTTCATCGGCGCGGTGCGAGAGCCGTGGCTGATCGCCTTTACCACGGCGTCGTCAGAGGCGGCGTTACCGCTTGCCATGGAGCGGATGGAGCAGCTCGGCGTCCCGCGCCGCATTGTTGCGTTCGTGCTGCCCACGGGCTACTCCTTCAATCTGGACGGCAGCACGCTGTACCTGGCTCTGGCGTCGGTCTTCGCCGCTCAGGCCGCCGGGATCGACATGCCGCTGTCGCAGCAGCTCGTCATGATGCTCACGCTGATGTTGACCAGCAAAGGTGTCGCCGCGGTTCCGCGCGCCTCGCTCGTCATTTTGTCTGGCGCTCTCGCGCAGTTTGGTTTGCCATTGCAGGCGGTAGCAGTCATTCTCGGAGTGGACGCGTTGATGGACATGGCGCGCACGTCGCTCAACGTCGTCGGAAACTGCTTGGCCACCGTTGTGATGGCGCGGTGGGAAGGAGATTTCGACAAGGCGGGAACGATGCCGGTGACGAGCGCGCTCGCCGGAGATCTGCTTCGCGTTCCGGCGGTAGGCGCGCCGGAGTAAGCGCACGAGTGGTAGGGCGTCAACACGCAGTCGCAAAGCATCAAGCCACGTCAAACGCTGAGGGTTGAGTCCATGGCGATCTCATTCAAGGTCAACGGGAAGGCCACGAGCGTGGACGTTCCCGCGGAAATGCCGTTGCTGTGGGTGCTGCGCGACGTGCTCGACCTCAAGGGAACCAAGTTCGGCTGCGGCATCGCCCAGTGTGGCGCGTGCACGGTCCACATCAACGGCACGGCGACTCGCTCCTGTACGCGCCGAGTGTCGACCGTTGAAGGCATGGACGTGAAGACGATCGAAGGCTTGTCGGCCGACGGCACGCATCCGGTGCAACGCGCCTGGGAAGAGGTCGACGTACCGCAATGTGGGTACTGTCAGGCCGGTCAAATGATGTCGGCGTCCGCGCTGCTTGCCAAGACGCCGAGTCCCACCGACGCGGAGATCGACACCGCCATGAACGGCAACATCTGTCGGTGTGCCACGTACCTTCGCATCCGTCAAGCCATCCACCGCGCGGCCGCAATGCCCGCGACGGTCGGATCACGCAACGGCGAATCCAACTCATAGGGAGGCGCCACATGGAAACCGAAACGCGCGTTGACCGCCGCTCTTTCCTCCGCGTGACCGCCATCGCCGGCGGCGGCTTGATGCTCGGGAGCTATCTCAAGGTCTTCGGGACGGCTGAAGCATTCGCGGCGGAACCGACAGCCGCGGAGTTCGCCCCGAATGCGTTCATTCGCCTGACACCCGACGGCATCGTCACGATCATCGCCAAAAATCCGGAGATCGGCCAGGGAATCAAGACAATGCTTCCGATGCTGATCGCCGAGGAGCTCGATGTCGAGTGGAAGAACGTGCGCATCGAGCAAGCGCCGCTCGACACGGTGAAATTCAGTGGACAGAGCGCCGGCGGAAGCACGGCAACGCCGACAAATTGGATGCCGATGCGGCGCGTCGGCGCGGCCGGACGAGCGATGCTCGTGACAGCCGCCGCGCAGACCTGGGGCGTCCCGGACACTGAGTGCGAAACATCCGCGGGCACCGTTCGCCACCGCGGCAGCAATCGCTCGCTCGCCTACGGTCAGCTGCTCGATAAAGCGGCCACCGTCACGGCGCCGGCGCTCGATTCAGTCAAGCTGAAAGATCCGAAAGACTTCAAGATCATCGGCACGCACGTGCACGGCGTCGACAATCACTCGATCGTCACGGGCAAGCCGCTCTTCGGCATCGACGTCACGCTGCCGGGCATGCTCTACGCCGCGTTCGAGAAATGCCCGGTGTTCGGCGGCAAGGTGACGAGCGCCAACGTCGACGAGATCAAAAAGGAGCCCGGCGTGAAGCACGCCTTCGTCATCGACGGCGGCACGCAGCTCATGGGCTTGCTCAGCGGCGTCGCGATTGTGGGCGACAACTGGTGGATGATGCAGCAGGCGCGCAAAAAGCTTCGCGTGACGTGGGATGAAGGCCCGACCGCGCAACAGAGCAGTGAAGGGTTCGCCGCAAAGGCGCTCGAGCTGTCGAAGCTCGCTCTGCAAAAGTCCGTCAAGAAGGACGGCGACGTGGACGCGGCGCTCAAGGGTGCCGCCAAGACGGTCGAAGCCGCGTACTTCTATCCCTTCATCGCCCACGCGCCGCTCGAGCCGCAGAACACCACGGCGCAGTTCAAGGACGGAAAATTCGAAATCTGGTCGCCGTCGCAGACGCCGCAGGGCGGCCGCGCGCTCGTTTCGCGCACGCTCGGGATTCCAGAAACTGATATTACGATTCACATAACACGCATCGGCGGCGGCTTCGGTCGGCGCCTCGCGAACGACTACATGGTCGAAGCGGCGGCGATCGCCAAGCAGGTGGGCGGCGTGCCGGTGAAGCTCCTGTGGACGCGCGAAGACGACATTCAGCACGATCCGTATCGTCCAGCAGGCTTCCACTACATGAGCGGCGGAGTGGACGCCGCCGGTAAGCTCGTGGCGTGGCGCGATCACTTTGTCACGTTCGGCGAAGGCGATCAGTATGCTTCGAGCGCCAACCTCAGTGCCACCGAGTTCCCGTCGCGCTTTGTTCCAAATTTCGAGATCGGCGCCTCCCTGATGCCGCTCGGCGTTCCCACGGGACCGCTCCGCGCGCCGGGCAGCAACGCGCTCGCCTTTGTCATGCAATCGTTCATCGACGAGCTCGCGCATGCCGCGGGCAAGGATCCCGTGCAGTTCCGTCTGGACCTGTTAGCGAACGCTCAACCTGTACCGCCGGCGGCGAACGCCGCTCCTGGCGCACCACCGCCGCAAGCTGGCTTCGACGCCTCTCGCATGCGCGGCGTGCTCGAGCTGGTCGCCGACAAGGCAGGGTGGGGCAAGCAACAACTGCCCAAGGGAACCGGCGTCGGCGTCGCATTCCACTTTAGTCACCGCGGCTATTTCGCCGAGGTCGTGCAAGCGACGGTGAGCATGGCCGGCGACGTGAAGGTCGACAAGGTTTGGGTTGCCGGCGATATCGGAAGCCAGATCATCAACCCCGGCAACGCCGAGAGTCAGGCGCAGGGCGCGGTGCTCGACGGCATCGCCGAGGCGCTTGGGCAGGAGATCACGATCGACAAAGGACGCACGACGCAAACGAATTTCAACACCTTCCCGTTGCTGCGCATACGGCAGGCCCCACCTATCGAAGTGCACTTCAAGGTCACGGAATTTCCACCCACCGGACTCGGCGAGCCGGCGTTGCCACCAGTCGTGCCGGCGCTGTGCAGCGCGATCTTCATGGCCACGGGCAAGCGTGTTCGGTCACTTCCGCTGTCGAAGCAGGATCTGAAGTGGGGATGACGGCAGGGCGGGGTCAGACCATCGCTTCGCCAACCACACGCAATGCGGCGCGCACGGCGCCGCGCGCGGGCACCACAGGATCGCTGCGCAGTTGAGCTCCCGGAATCGCCGTCTTGATCCGATGCTCGAAGCGTTTGCGCAACGTACTGCCGCGCGTCATCATGCCGCCGGAAAGCGCCAGCGGGAGTGATGCGCGCTCGTCGCCGAAGAGCTGTCGTGCCAGCGACCGAACGTGCAGCACCAGCTCTTCAACGGCGAGGCTCACGATCGCATTCGCCCGCAAATCGCCCGAATCAGCGACGCTCAGCACCACCTGCGCGAGTGTCGCCAGCTTTGCCGGCGTGGCGTCAGCCGCCCATCCAATCAGGTCGGCGGTCTCGTTGACCTGAGCGGCGGTGAGTAGCGCGCCGGTCAGCGCGGTCTCAGGCTCGCGTCCATCCGCCGCTGCCGTGACGACCGACAGCGCTCGGCGACCGATCCATGCGCCGCTGCCTTCGTCGCCGCAGACGGGACCCCAGCCCCCACAGCGCGCCGTTGTCCCCGTGGGACCGCGACCAAACGCGACCGATCCGGTCCCGCTGATCATCAAGACACCGGGGCCGTCGGCAAACGCGTCGTCCAGCGCGATGCTGAAGTCGGAGTGGATCACCAACTCGGCCGCCAGGTCCCGACTGACCAGCGCCTGCCAGAGCTGCTGTCGTTCGATCTCGCGCCCGGCGCCGGCAACGCCGACGCAAAGCGCGCGCGGCGTCACGTGGGTCATCTCGCACGACGCGAGCGCGTCGCGCACGACGTCGGCAATGACGTTGGCGGAATGGTCCGCCTGACCCGGGCGCACGGCGCTGCCCGGCCCAACCATCTCGGCGATGGTCTGTCCCTGATCGTCAGCGACGACGGCGTGCGTCTTCGAGCCACCACCGTCAATTCCAATTACGATGAAAGTCATATGCGTTCGGCCGGCGCTTGCACGGCATGGCCGTGAGTCAGCGACGACAGGATCCCAACGGAAAGAGTGATGGCCGTGCCGATCAGCACGTACCAGGGCCAGGCGATTGTCGACACGGGCTGTAGCGACGCGGCCAACGCCGGAACCGCCGCGCTGATTTGCTTTGCGAACACGATGAAGCTCATGGCGGCAATGCCGACCGACATTCCGAGAATGGCATCGGGCTGCCGGGCCCGTCGCCAGAAAATAGCGAGAAAGAACCCGCCGAGCAGTGCCCCGTACGTGAATGACGCGATCGAAAGCGCGACGACCACGACTGGAGTCTTGGTGTTCTCGGGAAAGAGCAACGCGCCGCCGGTCAACACAATGCCCCACAGGAGCGCGAAGATCCGCCCCACACGCAACGTTCGCGGATCGTCGGCAGCCCGCTTGGTGATCGGCAGATAGAGGTCGTGCGTCGACGCGGCAGCCAGCGAATTGATCGCCCCCGAATGCGTGCTCATCGTCGCGGCGAGCACGGCAGCCAACAGCAGACCCACCAGGCCATGCGGCATCTGGTCGACGATGAAGGTCGGGAAGATCGAATCGGGAATCGGAAAAGCCTTGGCGGCGTAGAATCCCCACAGCCCAACGCCAAGCATGAGAAACAGCGCGAACTGAATGATGACGGCGACGCCGCTGCCGATCACCGCCGCCTGCGCCGAGCGCAGGGACCGCGCGGAGAGCAGCCGCTGAACGATCAGCTGATCCGCGCCGTGCGAGGCCATCGACAGGAAACCGCCGCCAATGATGCCGGCAAACATCGTGTGCGGCCGGTCGAAGCCGGTGTACCAGCTCACCATATGCAGCTTGCCTGCCGCTCTCGCCGCGGGAAGAATCGCACCCCAGCCGCCGGGGGTGAGACGACCCGCGAGCACGACCGCCGAGATGCCGCCGATGAGGTAGACGGACGCCTGCACGATCTCTGTCCACACGACGGCGCGCATACCGCCCTTGATCGTATAGAGAATCGTCAATGTCCCCAGCACGAGCACCGCTACCGGCATCACCGCGGCCCGCGGCAGCAGCGGTCCGATGATCAATGCGATCGGCACCGCGGTGGCGAAGACGCGAACCGAGTCCGCCATCCCGCGCGTGACCATGAAAACGATCGACGTGAATCGCCGCGTTCCCAATCCGAACCGTTTCTCCAGCAGCGCGTAGGCGGTGACCAGGTTGCCGTTGTAGTAGCGCGGAAGCAGCGTGTAGGCGAGTGCGACGCGCCCAACCAGATAGCCGGCCGCGATCTCGAGAAATCCGAGGTCGCCAACATACGCCAAACCCGGAATGCTGATGAACGTGAGCGCGCTCGTTTCGCTGGCGACGATCGAGAACATCACCGCCCACCACGGAATCTCGCGGTCGGCAACGAAGTAGTCCTTGGCGTCGCGCTGGCGGCGCCCAACGTACATCCCGAGCAGCGTGATGCCGACGAGATAGGCGATGATGACGAGGAAGTCGAGCGCGTTCAGCCCGCGCATTCAACGTCCCGTCGCGGCGTCATCGCGATCTCACTCCACGACATATGCTTCCATCGCGAAATACTCGGCGAGCCCGAGACGGTCGAGCTCCGCGGCCGTGCCTTTGTTGCGACCTTCGACGCGCTGCCAGAACTCGCGCTCGTCGTATCCGCCGGGAAAGGGGGCCGAGTCCTTCTGTGACTGGTGCTTGAAGATCGCTTGGATTTTGAGACGCAGCTCTTCCTGGGACAGCGGCACAAGCCAGGTTGCTTCGTGAATCGGCCACTCCTGCCACGCACCGCGATAGAGCCATACCTCGGGGCGCAACGAGTCCTTGATCTCGGACAGCGCCAGGTCGATCGCTTCCTTGCACATGCGATGCGTGCCGTGGGGATCGGACAGATCGCCGGCAACGAAGATCAGGTCGGGCGTCATCTCCTCGAGAAGCGCGCGAACAATGGCGACATCCGGCGGGCCAATCGGATCCTTGCGAACTTTCCCCGTCTGATAGAAGGGAAGGTTGAGAAACCGCGCCGCACTCCGCGGAAGACCGACCGTCTCGATTCCGCTCACCGCTTCCGTTTCGCGAATGATTCGCTTGATGTCCTGAATCTCCGGAATGTCGACTTCGCCCGGACGCTTCCGATCGAGCCACGCATGCGCTTTGGCCGCCAGCGGGTCGACGCGCTCGCGATCGATATGTCCTTCGGCGGCGAGCCGCTCGAGGAAGTCCACATAGCGACGCACGTCGTGATCGTAGACGGCGATGTTGCCGCTCGTCATGTACGCCACCGTGATCGTGTTGTCGTTCTCGACGAGCTTGCGCAGGATGCCGCCCATCGAGATGACGTCGTCATCGGGATGCGGTGAAAAGCAGATGATCTTGCGGTCGTCCGGAAGCTTGGACTTGCCTCGGATCTTGGCGCCGAGGGTGTTGAAGACCTTTCCGTTGACCTCGCCGGGCGATCCGAACTTCGCGACGAGCGACGACATGTGCGCGTCAGCGTAGTCGCGCTGCGTCAGTTTGAGGATCGCTTTGTCCGTCCGCTGCGACAACCAGATCACGCCGCGAACGATCAGCGCCTGCGTCCACTGCACTTCGTCGATCAACCACGGCGTCTTGATTCGCGTGAGCTCGGCGCCGGCGGCGCGGTCCACGTAGAACGTCGTGTTTGGATGGCGCTGCAAGAATGTCGCGGCGACTTCGACGTCGATCTCGTCTTCGACGGCGCGCCGAACGATGCTCGACTTGTGCTCACCCGTCGCGATGATCGCGATCTCGCGCGCGTCGAGAATCGTCGCCACGCCCATGGTGATGGCTTCGCGCGGTACGTATTCCTCGCCGAAGAAATCGGCGGCCGCGTCTCGGCGCGTCACCGCATCGAGTGTGATCAACCGCGTGCGGCTCTCGGCGCCAGACCCGGGCTCGTTGAAGCCGATGTGTCCCGTCTTCCCGATGCCGAGAATCTGAAAGTCGATCCCGCCGGCGCGTTCGATGGCGAGCTCGTAGCGCTCGGTCGCGTCGATGATCTCGGTGCGGGGCAGGTGCCCCGGCGGCATGTGGACATTCTTCGCCGCGATATCGATCTCCGAGAACAGATTCTCCCACATGAAGCGATAGTAGGAGTGAATGCTGTCCTTGGCCATCGGATAGTACTCGTCGAGATTGAACGTCACGACGTCTGCGAAGCTGAGATCGTCCTCGCGATGCATGCGAATGAGCTCGCGATAGACGCCAATCGGCGTCGAGCCAGTGGCGAGGCCAAGCACCGTTCGTTCGCCGGCGGCGTTGCGTTCGCGAATGAGCGTCGCGATGCGATTGGCCACCAGGCGCGCAATGTCCTCGTGGTCGTCGACGACGACCGTGCGAATGAACTCGTGGCTTGCGGACGGATGAGAAACGCGAGAGGGCCCGCGATCTGATGCCTCGCGGGCCCCCTGTCGTTCGGTCACGACCGCGTCCCGGCGATTGCCAGCGACCGACCGTTCCATTTTACGCCTGACGTGCTCGAGTTATGCAATCCGCGCGAGTTACGCGGAGAATGAACTGCCGCAGCCGCAGCCGCCCGTTGAATTCGGGTTTTTGAACGTGAAGCCGGAGCCCTGCATGGACGAGACATAGTCAATCGTCACGCCGTTCAGATATTGTGCCGAGAACGGATCAACGAACACGCGCCACTCGCCCTGGCCAACGACGAGATCATCTTCGGCGGCCTCATCCTCGATGAGCAGGCCGTACTTGAAGCCGCTGCAACCGCCCGGCTGAACGCTGACGCGCAGCCCGCCCTTGGCGGGATCGACGCCTTCAGCCTCCATGAACTTCTTGACTTCAGCAGAGGCGCCCGGTGTAATGACCACCTGCACCTCGGGTTGATTCATCGTGCTCATTGCCGAGCCTCCCATTGAGACAGCCAAGTTGTGCTGGCCGTGATAGATACAAAGATAGTGCGCCGGGAAGGGGAGGACTAGGTCTCAGGATGACAGGTCTGAGGATGATCGGGTCCCACCCAGCCTCCAGCTCCCGGCAACTAGTCAGCCGCGATGCGGTCCTCGCGGCGGATCGCGGCAGCCGGCGGTTCGGGCTCCGAACGGAACGACCGTGCAATCCAACTGAAGGCAACAACCGCGATCACCAAGAGGATGAGGCCGGTCCCAAGCTCGCCGAAGATCAGCTTTCCAATGCCGAACAGCGTTGAGTACACCGCGACGACGCCGGCGAGCCAATTCGTCCAGGCAAGCGCCCCGCCGGGCGTCGATTCGCGACCAAGACCGAGACGCTCCGACACGTGCGCCCAGCCGGGGCCGCCCGGTCTCACGCGGAGATAGAACGCATCGAGAGTCGCGTCCGGCTCTGGACCTGTCGCGTACGTCACCCCAAGCCATACGAGGGTCGTGATGACAATGGTGACCAGCATCGTCACGGCAATCACTCGCTGGTCGCCCTCGGCCGGATACCGCCGCACGATGAACGGGTGCGCCGCGAGCGACACGACGGCGGAGACGATCATGGCGCTGATCTCCGACCAGGCGTTCACGCGCCACCAGTACCAACGAAGGATGAGCACCAACCCCGTACCCGATCCGAGCGCGAGCAGGAATTCCCACGCGCCCTTCACCGAGTCGAGCTGCCACGCCACAACGGCCGAGGCGAGAAAGAGGCCGATCGTCGCCCAGCGCGACACGCCCACGTAGTGCTTCTCGGTCGCGGTCTTGTTGATGAAACGCTTATAGAAATCGTTCACCAGGTACGACGCGCCCCAATTGAGTTGCGTTCCGACAGTGGACATATACGCGGCCGCGAAGCCCGCCATCATCACGCCGCGCCACGGCGTTGGGAGCAGATCGACGAACGCTTGCACATAGGCCGCTTCGTGGTCGTGCGTCGGCCCAATGCCCTGCGGGTACAGCAGCACTGTCGCCAATCCGGTGATGATCCACGGCCACGGACGAATGGCGTAGTGTGCTACCTGGAAGAACAGCGTGGCCAGCACGCCGTCGCGCTCCGTCTTCGCCGAAAAGATGCGCTGCGCAACGTAGCCGCCGCCGCCCGGCTCGGCGCCCGGATACCACGCGGCCCACCATTGCACGGAGAGGAAGACACCCAGTGCGAGCAGCGGCATCCACGTGTAGGCCTCGATGCCGCTCCCGGTGAACTTCACGGGCAACACGGACAGCGCCGCGGTCTCGGTCCCGAAATGCGCGGCCACGCCGGCCTTGAGCGCCGTCATGCCCCCGACCGCGCGCACCGCATACACCGCGAGAATGATGACCGCGGACATCTTGATGACGAACTGCACGAGATCGGTCCAGAGCACGGCCCACATGCCGGCGGCGACCGAGTACATCATCGTGACGAGGAAGCAGATGCCGACAGCGATCACCTGGCCCGAGACGGTCACGCCGGCCACGTTCACATCGCGCAGGCCGAGTGAGATGGTCAGAATCTTGATCATTGCCCGCGTCACCCAACCGAGGATGATCAAGTTGATCGGGAGCGCGAGGTAGAGCGCGCGGAACGCGCGAAGGGCGGCGGCGCGGTTGCCGCTATACCGTACTTCGGCGAACTCCACGTCGGTCATCACGTTCGCGCGGCGCCAGAGCCGAGCAAAGAAGAACACGGTGAGCATGCCGCTCATCAGCATGTTCCACCACAACCAATTGCCGGCCACGCCGTTGGAAGCAACGATGCCGGTCACCACGAGCGGCGTATCCGCGGCGAACGTGGTCGCGACCATCGAGGCGCCGGCCAACCACCACGACACCTGTCGCCCCGAGATGAAATACTCGCTCAGACTCTCGCCGCCCTTCTTCGTGAAGGCGAGTCCGATGCCCGCCGACAGCACGAAGTACGCGACGACGATGGCCCAGTCGATCCAGGTGAGGTTCATGGTGCCGGAGACGGGAGGAGTGGACTAACGACGGGAACCGCGATGAGCAGTCTGCAATATTCCCAACACGGCGTCGGCGAGCTGCACGCGCACGCGGCCGATCTTCGTGTTCGCCCGCGTGGGGTTGACCCGATTGCTCAGCAAAATCACGAAGACGTCGTTGGTCGGATCCATCCAGATCGACGTCCCGGTAAATCCGGTATGTCCGAACGCCTCGGGCGACATCAGATGTCCCGCGGAGTTCGAGCCGTCGGGTTTTTGCCAGCCGAGCGCGCGATCGGCGACCTGTCGGACGGTGAACTGCGCGATGCTCGCCGGCGGCAAAATTTCGCGACCGTCGATCGTTCCGTTGTTCAAGTACATCTGCGCAAAGCGCGTGAGATCGTGCGCGTCGCTGAAAATTCCGGCGTGGGCGGAGACACCGCCGAGATAGTAGGCGCGCTCGTCGTGGACTTTGCCGCGGACCAGGCCTCCGCGCCGCGGATCGATCTCGGTCGGTGCGATGCGTGGCAGCAGCGACGCTGGGGGCTTGTACATCGTCTCGTGCATTCCCGCCGGCTCGAACACGTGCGCGTGCAGATAGCCGTCGAGCGTTTCACCCGAGACCTTCTCGAGCACCCGCCCCAACATGTACGCGCCAATATCGCTGTAGACCATGCGCGCACTCGGCAGGGTGTCGAGCTCGGTGGCAAACATCAACTTGGCCAGGCTGTCTGGATCGTGCGTGATCTCGTCGTACGCCTTGAACGCGGGAAGTCCGGAGGTGTGCGTGAGCAGGTGGCGAATCGTCACCCGATCTTTGTTTCTGCCGGTCCAGTTGGGCAGATAGCGCTGCACGGGCGCGTCCACGGAAATCTGCGAGCGGGCGACGAGTTGCATGATGCCGCTCGTGAGGCCGACGACCTTCGTGAGCGAGGCGAGATCCCAGAGCGTGCGATCGTCGGGCGCTGGACTTGCCGCCCAATCGAGGCGGCCTACCGCGTACTGGCCAATCACGCGACCGCGCGTGCCGACCACGGCGACCGCTCCCGGAAACGCGCTGTCGGCGAGCGCACGATCGAGCACGCGTTTCAATGAATCGCGAATAGTGGCATCGGAGGCCGGCGACTGCGGTGGCGCGGATGGTGCCGAGATATCTTGCTGCGATCGCGCGGCGGGCGGCGCGTGACATCCAACGCCGACGATGCCCGCCAGCAGCGCAAGCCTAGAGGAGCGAACGAAATGCCGAGCCATGTGCATCGCGGGACGCCAGAACGAAGGACGCTCCTGCTCGTCGCCGCGCTCCTCGGCGGATTGCTCCACAGCGGGTGCGTCCGTCATTCAGCCTCGGCGGGCGCCGGCGCGCCGGATGTGAGTATGCTCGATTCGGCGCGGGCGCGCGTGCGGCCGGGAATCACCGTCCTCCTCGCCGACAGCCTCGAACTCATTCGCGGCAAGCGCATCGCGCTGTTGACGAATCAAACCGGCGTCGATGGCGCAGGCGCGTCCGATATCGACTTGCTCCGTGGACCACGCGCGCGCGCGGCCGGTGTCACGCTCGTGCGATTGTTTTCGCCCGAACATGGCATTCGCGGCACGGAGGACCGGGAGCATGTCGAAGGCGGGATCGACGAACGCAGCGGTCTCGCGGTGCATTCGCTCTATACCGTCACGACGATCGCGCCGCCGGACAGTTTGCTCGTGGACCTCGATGCATTGGTGTTCGATCTGCAAGACATCGGCACTCGGACGTGGACGTACGTGGGGTCGATGGTCTATGCGCTTCGCGCGGCCGCGAGGCGGCAACTGCCGATCATCGTGCTCGACCGCCCCAACCCAATCACCGGGGAACACGCGGACGGTCCGATGCTCGACATGGGACTCGCGAACGCCGAAGAACACACCAGCAAGCGATCGGCTTTGCCGTACGCATTATATCCCTTCCCATTGCGTCACGGAATGACGATGGGCGAGTTGGCGCTTTTCTACAACACCGTGCTCGGCATCAACGCGCCGCTTCACGTCGTTCCAGTCGGCGGGTGGCGGCGCTCAATGTGGTTTGATCAAACGGGGCTGCCGTGGGTCCGTCCGTCGCCAAACCTTTCGACCGCGACGAGCGCGTTGCTGTATCCGGCGCTGGTCCCGTTCGAAGGATCGAAACTCTCGGTGGGTCGAGGGACGCCTGACGCGTTTCAGCGTTTCGGCGCGCCGTGGCTCGATGCGGTGCAGGTGGCCGGTCTTCTCAACGCGAGGCGACTCGAGGGCGTGCGGTTCGTGGTCGACTCGTTTATGCCGCGCGATCCGGGCGACAACAAATATGGCGGCGTCACGATCCCCGGCATTCGGATCGGCGTGACCGATCGAGATCGCGTGCAACCTGGGCATATCGCGGCGGCGATTCTTTGGGCCGTCGCCCGGGTCCATCGTGATCAACTGGGGATCGCGAACCGAGCGTTCGACGAGCGCTTTGGCAGCACCGCCGCCCGCGAAGCGATCTTGAACGGCGCGGACCCCGGTGCCGAGATGGAGCGGTTAAGGCCGACGATCGATAAGTTCCTACGAGATACGAAGCCGTTTCGCATTTATCGGTGAGTCGGCCGGTGTGGGAACCACTGGATTGGATCGGCAGAGTCCGTCGCGCACACCTCTTGCACGCGAGCCGTCAGTGCCTGAGCATATTGGGATCTATCGAACGGTCGGCTCATCCGAGCACTCGAACTTTCTGAGGACTTCGTCATGAACGTACGCTTGCTGGTGTTGGCCGTCGCAGCTGCCGCAACCGCCGCGACCACCGCCTGCGGAAAACGCGCTGCGGAAGTCCGGACCGCTCCCGCGCAACAGGCAACGGTATCGATCCAGGTAAACAACACGCTGAATCAAGCGGTGAATGTTTATATCGTGGCGAACGGGACGGAGACGTTCCTGAGGCAGGTTGCCGCCACGAGCAACACGAGCGTTCCGGTGCAGGGCTTCGCGCCGGGCTCCACGGTCGGGCTGAAAGCCGTCACCGCGGACGGGGCAAGAACGTACACACGCGCCAGCGTCGTGCTCACTGGAACGTTCGTGTTCCCGCTTCCGTAGGGCGATCGAAACGCCGCGCCCGTTGCTACAACTCTGTGGAAGGACTACTTTTACGAGCGGAGCAGCGCTCCGATCAGTTGGCGTGTATGCTCCTTCCGCCCCGCCTCATCGCCGTCTCGGCGTAGTCGCGCCACAGCGCCCCTTCGGAGCCGCATGAAGCTTCTCCCGGACTGGCTCACAAACGGATACTTGAAGGTCATCGATCCGGTCGCGAACTGGCTGGTCCGGCGTGGCGTCCACCCCAACACGATCACCATCATCGGCACCGTGTGCACGGTTGCCGGCGGAGTGATCTATGCCATGGGGCATATCTCCACGGGCGGATGGTTTCTCGGTGCAACCGCGTTGTTCGATGTCCTGGATGGAACCGTGGCGCGGCGTTCGAACAAGAGCTCGACCTTCGGCGCGTTTCTCGATTCGACGCTCGATCGGGTCGCGGACGGCGCGCTCCTGAGCGGATTGGCGGTCTTCTATGCACTGAATCCCACGCACCACAATGTGCCTCTCATGGCAGTGTGTCTTGCCGGGCTCATCGGTGCTTTTCTCACCTCCTATGTCCGGGCCCGCGCCGAGGCGTTGGGGTTGGACGCGAAGGTCGGGATGGTACAACGTCCGGAGCGCATCGTGCTGCTCTCCGTACCGCAGGCGTTCTTTGGGTTGGCGTTCAATGGCTTGATTCTCGGCCTCATCGTCGTGTTTCTCACCGTCACTGCGTGGATCACGGTCGTGCAGCGCATGCACTTCGTGTATCGGCAGACGAACTCCCGGGACGGCGCACAGCCGATTCCGCTCACCACTGAAAAGACTTTCTGGCTGCGTCGCCGGCGTCGAACCGGTACGCGCCGTTAGTATCGAAAGGAGAATAATTCGTGGCATCGTCCCCCATTCGCCCCGCCAGCGGAAAGCTCGGCATTCTCACCCCTGGCCTTGGCGCCGTGGCGACGACGTTCATGGCCGGCGTGGAGAGCATCCGTCGCGGTCATTCCAAGCCGATCGGTTCCTTGACGCAGATGGCGACCATCCGGCTTGGTAAGCGGACAGAGAATCGCTCCCCGTTGATCAAGGATTTCGTTCCGCTTGCGTCGCTCGACGACATCGTGTTCGGCGCCTGGGATCCCATTCCCGACGACGCGTACACGGCGGCCAAGACAGCGGGCGTGCTCGAGGAACGCGATCTCGAGCCGGTCGCCGACTTCCTCCGCGCCATCAAGCCGATGCCGGCCGTGTTCGACAACAAGTACGTCACACGCATCAACGGCTCGAACGTCAAGCAGGGCAAGACCAAACGCGATCTCGCCGAGCAGCTGCGACAGGACATGCGCGACTTCAAGGCGACGCACAAGTGCGATCGCCTCGTGATCGTCTGGTGCGCGTCGACCGAAATCTTCATCAAGCCCGGTCCGCAGCACGCAACCATCGCGCAGTTCGAGAAAGCGATGGAGAACAATGACGAGATGATCTCGCCGGCCATGCTCTACGCTTGGGCGGCGATCATGGAAGGCATTCCGTACTGCAATGGCGCGCCCAACCTCGCGGTCGACACGCAGGCGCTCCAGCAGTTGGCGAACGATCGCGGCGTGCCCATCTCGGGCAAGGACTTCAAGACCGGCCAAACCTGGATGAAGACGGTGATCGCGCCGGGCCTCAAGGCGCGCATGCTCGGTCTCGCCGGTTGGTATTCCACGAACATTCTCGGCAACCGCGACGGGGAAGTGCTCGACGATCCGGCGTCATTCAAGACGAAGGAAGAGTCGAAGTTGAGCGTGCTCCACACGATCCTGCAGCCGGAGATCTATCCGGACCTGTACAAGGACTTCTCGCATGTCGTGCGGATCAACTACTACCCGCCGCGCGGCGACAACAAGGAAGGCTGGGACAACATCGACATCGTCGGATGGATGGGCTATCCGATGCAGATCAAGATCAATTTTCTCTGTCGTGATTCGATCCTGGCCGCGCCGATCGTGCTCGACCTCGCGCTGTTCTCGGACTTCGCGCATCGGTCGGGAATGAAGGGGATTCAGGAATGGTTAAGCTTCTATTACAAATCGCCGATGGCCGCTGCCGGACTTCAGCCGGAACATGATCTTTTCATCCAACAGACGAAGCTGAAGAACACGCTTCGCCATCTGATGGGTGAGGAACAGATCACGCATCTCGGATTGGAGTACTACCAGCAGTAGACGGAGGCGATCATGCGGGGCTGGGCGAGCAGGGCGGTCTCGGCGGCGGTGTTCGTTGCGGCAGGGTGCCTCGTCGCATGCGGAGGGGACGATAAGCCGCGTCCGCTCCGCCAAATGTCGATGAGCTACTCGTATACCATCAGCCCGGACGACGTTCCACCGCACGCGCGACAGGACATTCACTACGTCATCCAGATTTTCGACAGCAAGACGCGCCAGCCGATCGAGGCGGGCGAAGGGCAGTTGTTCGCCAGCAATGGCGAAGGCGCGAAAACCTGGGACGGAATGGCGTACGGGCCGGAGATCGGCACGTACCACGCAAAGCTGAACTTCGTTGTTGCCGGAACATGGGCGGCGGCGATCCGTTTTCGACGCGATTCGCTCCGACCGCTCGAGCGAATCGACTGGATGCAGCAGGTTCTCGACGAAAAGCCCTCATCGGTACCGTAAATGCGACATTTCTATCGGACACACATCGCGCCCGCCGACGTGCTCGCGGCCGCGGACAACTTCTTTCCGACCATCGGACTCGCGCAGAACACAACGGCCCCGCGCTCGCGCACCTACTCTGGATCGCTCGGTGCGCTGAGCGTCTCAGCCAAACCGGAGGGCGGGCACTACACCTTCGTCCAGGTCGACACCGATCAGATGGGCGAGAGCCGGATGGATCGCAACGTCAAGCGGTTTTTCGTCAGCTTGCATCGCACGGAGGATCCGGCGCACGTGTTGAGCGCGAGCTACTAATGCCCCCGGACACCAAGCGACGAGGAAGCACAGCAGACAAAGGCACCAGCCGCGAGAACGGAACTGCCCAAGCCGGCGCCCCGCATTCGTCGCGACTGTCTCGCGAACAACTGTTGGAGCTGTACTACTGGATGCGGCTCACGCGTACGCTCGAAGAGCGTCTCGTGGCGTTGTATCGACAGACCAAAGTTGTCGGCGGACTATTCCGGTCGCTCGGCCAGGAGGCCGATTCGGTTGGAAGCGCGTTCGCGCTCGAGCGCCGCGATATTCTGTCGCCCCTCATCCGCAACCTGGGCTCGATGTTGGTCAAGGGCGCCGAGCCGCTCGAGATACTTCGGCAGTACATGGCGAAGGCCGATTCGCCGACGCGCGGCCGCGAGCTGAACATTCACTTCGGCGACACCGAGCGCGGCTTCATCGGACAGATTTCGCCGCTGGGCGACATGGTCCCGGTCATGGCCGGCGTGACGTTGACGTTCAGAATGCGCGGCCAGGATCGCGTGGGACTGGTGTACGTGGGAGACGGAGCGACGTCCACCGGCGCGTTCCACGAAGGAATCAATTTCGCCGCCGTGCAGCGGTGTCCGCTGGTCGTCGTCATCGAGAACAATGGGTACGCGTACTCTACGCCGACCTCAAAGCAGACGGCCGCGCGTCAGTTCATCGACAAAGCGATTGGGTACGGTGTTCCGGGCGAACAAGCGGATGGCAACGATGTGTTGGCCGTTTACGACGTGACCAAGCGCGCCGTGGATCGAGCTCGGCGCGGTGAGGGCGTGTCGATCATCGAGTTGATGACCTATCGGCGAAAGGGCCACGCAGAACACGACAATCAATCGTACGTGCCTCCCGGAGAGATCGACCGGTGGGAGCGCGAGAACGATCCACTCACGCGGTACATCGCGCGACTGGTCGACGAGTTTGGTTTTTCGCCGGCGGAGATCGAGGGCGTGGATGAGCGGGCTCGCCGCGTAATCGATGAGGCGACCGACGTCGCAGAGCGATCGGGACCACCGGCCGCGCTCGACGCGCTCACCGGTGTCTACCTCGATCCGCCGGCCGCGCAGCCGCTGTGGTTCAGAGAAGGCGTCGCCAAAGTGGTGGACCAGCACGAGCGTCCCGAGGGATGGGGCACGTTCTCGACGCATGACGGCGAGGGGCACTGATGGCCGAGATCACCTATCTCGAGGCAATCCGCGAGGCGCTGTTCGAGGAAATGGAGCGCGACGAAAACGTCTTCTGTATTGGCGAGGACATCGGCGCGTACGGTGGGGCGTTCAAGGTCACCGACGGATTGTTCACCAAGTTTGGCGAGCAACGCGTGATTGATTCGCCCATCTCCGAGGTGGGCATCGTTGGTGCCGCGGCGGGTGCGGCGCATATGGGCATGCGGCCGGTGGTCGAGATGCAGTTCATCGACTTCATCGCCAACGCGTACGACATGCTGACGAACTACGTGGCGACCTCACGCTATCGTGCGGACTTGGCGTGTCCGATGGTGGTTCGCGGTCCGAGCGGCGGATACGTCCGCGGCGGACCGTTCCACTCGCAGAATCCCGAAGCGGGATTCGTGCACACGCCGGGTCTCAAGGTGGTGTATCCGGCCACGGCGGAAGACGCCAAGGGTCTGATGAAGGCGGCCATTCGCGACGACGACTGCGTTCTCTTCTTCGAGCACAAGTATTTGTACCGTCGCATCAAGGCGGAGATGCCTGCGGGCGATCACGTCGTGCCGATCGGCAAGGCGCGCATCGCGCGTGAAGGTCGCGACCTGTCGATCATCACGTACGCCGCCACGGTGTGGAAAGCGCTCGAGGCGGCTGAGCAGTTGGAGAAGGACGATGGCCTTTCGGTCGAGGTAGTGGATCTTCGTTCGCTGTCGCCGCTCGACGACGAGGCCATTCAGGCGACGGTGCGAAAGACCAACCGGGCGCTCATCGTCCACGAAGACACGCGCACCGGCGGGTTGGCGGGCGAGATCACGGCGCGCATCAACGAAAGCTCGTTTGCCTGGCTGGATGCGCCGGTGCTTCGGGTGACGGCGCACGACGTGCCGTTGCCGTACGCCCCGTCGCTCGAGGATTTCGTGCTGCCGCAGACCGGCGACATCGTCCGGGCCGCCCGCGCGTTGGCGGCGTACTGAGGTGGCCGACGGAACCGAGCCTGTCGGGGCAAATCAGGCACAGGACGTTGGTCCGCACTATTTTGGAGTGGGTTGTTTCACCGTCGTCGCGGGATGGGCCGGCGGGGGAATGATCGGGGTGTTGATCGCAAAGGTGGTCGGCGCGGCGGGGCGATGTCCGGCCGATTCAGAGACGGGCGCGCCGTGCAGTTGGGTCACGTATGCTGTGTTCGGGGCGCTCGCGGGATCAATTCTTCTGCCGGTGATCTCGATTTCATTGCTGCGACGCGCGCGCAGCCGCACGCAAAACTCGGAACGAGGGTGATTCGGTGGCACGGGTAGACATTGTGATGCCCCAGATGGGTGAGTCGATCGCTGAGGGCACGCTGTCGAAGTGGCTCAAGAAGGTCGGCGACGCGGTCAAGCGCGACGAGCCGATTTTCGAGATCTCGACCGACAAGGTGGACGCCGAAATTCCGGCGCCGTCGAGTGGTATTCTGGCCGAGATCCTGGTAACGGAAGGTCAGACGGTCGCGATTCAGACAGTGGTCGCTCGCCTCGAGACGGACGTGAACGCGACGCTCGCCGCGCCGGCCGCGGCGCCCGCGCCCGTTGCCGCCGCGAGCGTCGCGGCGGGGGCCCCCCCCCGCAAAGAAGTTGCGACGTCCGCGCCGCCCGCCTCCCATCAAACGCCCGCTGCACCAACCACCGCAACGCCGACCAACGGCGGAAATTCCCTCGAAGAACGCCTTCGCACCAAATCCTCGCCGCTCGTGCGCCGCATGGCCGCAGAGCACGGGGTCGAGATTAGCGCCCTCTCCGGAAGCGGCGTGTCGGGCCGCGTCACGAAACGCGACCTCATCGACTTCCTCGAGTCCGGCGCAAGCGCGCCCGCACAAGTCCCTGCGACCGCTGCCCGCGGTCCTGTGTCGCACGGGCCCGTTGCCCAGCCTTGGCCGGGCGACGTCGTCGAACCGATGTCGAAAATGCGCGCGATCATCGCCGAGCACATGGTGGTGTCGAAGCACACGTCGGCGCACGTCAACTCGATCTTCGAGGTCGACTTTACGCGCATTGCGCGCATTCGCTCCAAGCATCGCGCCGAATTCGAGAAGGCCACCGGCGAAAAGCTCACGTTCCTGCCGTTCATCATCAAGGCGACGAGCGACGCGCTCAAAGCGCACCCGGTGCTCAACGCTGCCGTGCGCGGCAATGAGATCATCTATCGCAAACAGATCAATATCGGCATCGCCGTGGCGCTCGACTGGGGCCTCATTGTTCCCGTCATCAAAGGCGCCGACAATCTGTCGTTGACCGGGCTCACGAGAACGCTCAACGATCTCGCCAATCGCGCACGCGTGAAACGTCTCGATCCGCGCGAAGTGCAGGACGGAACGTTCACCATCACGAATCCGGGCGTGTTCGGCTCGATGATCGGCACGCCGATCATCAACCAGCCACAGGTCGGCATTCTCTGCATCGGCGCGATCGAGAAGCGCCCCAAGGTCATCACTGGCGCTGACGGCGAAGACACGATCGCCATCCGCACCTGCGCTTATCTGTCATTGTCCTTCGATCACCGCATCGTCGACGGCTCGGACGCCGACAAGTTCATGTCGCTCGTCAAGAAAGGACTCGAGACCTTTCCCGAATCGGTTCTCTGACCATGGCGCGCTCGCTGACCATCCAGCGGACTCTCGTCACACCCCCCGACCGCGAACGCTTTCATGAAAAGCTTCGCCGAAAGCATGCGTATTACGCCAAGGCCAAGTGCCGCTTCTGGGCGTTCGAGGAAGCGGGGTTGCCGGGCGCGTTTTTAGAGTTCTTTGAAGCCGATGATCCGGAAACCCTGGCCAAGGCGCACGCCGAGGCCCCGGATCCCGTGCTCGATCCCAATCGCGTGTACGCCGAAGTGGAGTTGCGATAGATGCCCACCCGTTCCATCACCGTTAACGGCGGCCAGTGGCTCGTCTTTCCGTCCGGCCGCCTCACACAGTACGATCGCGACGAGTTTGGAATCATCTTCGTGCGCGGCACCGGACCCGAACGCGAGGTGCGCGTGACGCGCTATTCGCCGGTTGGGACGCGCTCCCGCGAGCGGTCGCTCGTCGAGATGGGAGACGCCGATCTCGAGCGACTGTTCGGCGTCTCGCAGCCAAGCGATACCTCGCCCGAAGCCGACTACTCGGCGTGAGCGAGCAATCACCCTGGAGCGAGACCGCGAGCGCATTCGTCGATCTCCACGCCCACTCGACCGCGTCCGACGGCTCGCGTGCGCCCGCGGACGTCGTCCGTGAGGCGAAGCGGATCGGTCTCGCCGCGCTCGCACTGACCGATCACGACACGCTCGACGGAATCGCCGAGGCATCGGCAACCGGTGCCGAGCTCGGCGTGCGGCTCGTTCCGGGCGTCGAGCTGAGCGCGGTCGAAGGCGACGTCGAGACACACATTCTCGGGCTCCACCTGTCGGATACGCGCGAGATGGAGTCGCAGCTTGTCGCGCTGCGCGAGATGCGCCGCTCACGCGCCGAACGAATGGTGCAACGCTTGAACGATCTTGGTGTGCGGATCGAATTCGCCGCCGTGCTCGAACAGGCCGCGGGCGGAGCGATTGGTCGGCCGCATGTGGCGCGGGCCATGATTGCCGAGGGATGGGCAGTTGATTTCCGCGACGCGTTCGACCGGTATCTCGGCAACGGCCGCTCGGCGTATGTCTCGAAGGACCGCCTGCCGGTCGTCGACGCGATCGGCCTCATTCATCGAGCCGGCGGATTGGCCGTGTTGGCGCATCCGTCGCACACCGGAACCCGCGAGCGTGTTGCGGCGTTCGTGGAACAGGGAATGGACGGGGTCGAGGTTCGTCACCCCAGCCACTCGTCCGACGATACCGCGCGTCTTATGGCGCTCGTCGAGCACTTTTCGCTCGTCCCGAGCGGCGGCTCCGATTGGCATGGTGCCGCGGAGGGACCGCGAACGCTCGGCATGATGCGAGTGCCGGCGGAATGGCTTGCTCGGCAGGACGGACGTGTTCGGGCGGGCGCGGCGTAGTCGAAGCCGCGCGTCTGAACGAACGTTCGAGTCAGCCGAACGGAGGAATTGAATGGAGCTCCGCGGACGTATCGCGCTCGTGACCGGAGCGGGCCATCGCGTCGGTCGCGCAATCGCGATCGCGCTGGGCACGCGCGGGATGCGCGTCGCCGTGCACTACAACGCCACGGCCGACGGGGCGCATGAAACCGCGCGCCTCGTCGAGGCCGCGGGGGGAACCGCGAGCGTCATCGGCGCCGACCTCATGCAGGCTGAGGCAATCGATACGCTGATCGCCGACGTCGCGACCAACTTTGGCGGCATCGACGTACTCGTGAACTCGGCGGCGGTGATGATCCGTACACCATTCGGCGAGATCACGGCGACGCAATGGGACGACATCATGGCGCTCAATCTGCGCGCTCCGTTTCTGCTCGCGCAGGCCGCGGCGCCGCACCTGCGCGCCGCGAAGGGTGTCGTCGTCAACATTGCCGACCTCGCGGCGTTCGAGGCATGGCCCGCGTACCTGCCCCATTCGATCTCGAAGTCGGGCGTCGTCAGCATGACGCGAGCGCTGGCGCGCGTGATGGCGCCCGATGTTCGCGTGGCCGCGATCGCGCCGGGAACGGTGCTGCTTCCTGAAAAATGGGACGCCGAGAGCGCCGAACATCTGCGCGCGTCGACGCCGCTCCAGCGAAATGGCTCGCCCGAGGATGTGACGAAGACGGTGCTGTTCATTCTCGACTCGGATTACCTGACCGGTGAAACGATCATTGTCGACGGTGGTCGGCATGTCCGGCATTGAACGAGCGGAGCGACAGCAGTACGGAACAATTGTCGTCGTCGGCGGCGGTTGTTACGGGAGCTACTACGTCCGCCAGTTGCAGCGGGCGGCGCATGCCGGTGCCATCGCCGCGCACGAATTGGTCGTGGTCGATCGCGACGCGAATTGCGCCGTCGCCACTGCAACCGCCAATCCACGCGCGTCGAATGAGCCGGCCTCGATACCCGTTCGCGTCGAAGTTGCAGAATGGGGCACGTTCTTCGCGGACTATCTACGGCGCTCCGCCGACGCGCCGGACGCGTACGCGCTCGATGCCATCGTGCCGTCGCCGCTTATGCCGCACCTGATGGCGGAGTGGGTCGTGGACCGCGCGCGGCGGCGATGGCCGGTCCGATTGGTGGAGACGCAACCGATTGGCGCGCCGCTACCGGTTCCGTGGCAGCGCTCCGGCGCCGACACGACGCATTATGTCAGTTTTGCCGACTGGATTTGTCCGGTGAACTGCGTCGAGCCGCGCACGTGTCCGGCGACGCGCGGTCCACGCGATTGGAGCTTGCCGCCGACGGTGCGCGCGCACGCGGCGAGCACCGGCGCGAACGCGGCGATCATGCATTGTCGCCATCGCGCGTTTGGCGTGGGAATGTTCGACACCGCCGAAGTCATCGAGGCTGACGCGATTGTTCGCACCGCTGGGGACACCGGGGCGGCGGACGTCATTGTCGGCACCACATCACACTGTCACGGGGCACTCACGCGCCTGGTCATTGGGCCGCTCGGCGCCGGAGACAATTCCCCCGTCGGCTAGATTACATGACATTCATGATATGGCGAGCGAACGACGCTCGCAGGAATATGAGGAACGGACTTGGCTACAACTTATCAATACGAAGTCGTCATCATCGGCGCCGGCCCGGCGGGCATGTGCGCCGGCATGTATGCAGGGCGTTCGATGCTCAAAACGGTCGTGCTCGAGCGCGGGTTTCCCGGCGGTGAGCTGCTGAACACGGAGTTGGTCGAAGACTATCCCGGCTTCGAGCACATCCTGGGGCACGAGCTCGCTCAAAAATTTGCCGATCACGCCGCGAAATTCGGCGCCGAATTTCAGAACGGCGTCGTTGTCGAGGGCGTACAGAAGCAGCCTGATGGCATGTTTTCCACGCGGACGGAGTCGGGCGATGTATATCTGTCGCCGACGGTCATCATCACCGCCGGCGGGACGCCGGTGAAGTTGGGTGTGCCCGGAGAGCTCGAGTACGCCGGCAAGGGCGTCTCGTACTGCGCAATCTGTGACGGCGCCTTCTTTCGCGGCCACACCATCGCAGTGGTCGGGGGCGGCGACGCGGCAACCGAAGAAGCGGATTTTCTCACGCGGTACGCCGACAAGGTGTACTTGATTCACCGGCGCGGAGAACTGCGCGCATCGAAGATTCTGCAACAGCGACTGTTTGCGAATCCGAAAGTCGAGGTCATTTGGAACGCGGCCGTCGAGGAGGTCGAAGGCGACGCGCAGGGACTCGTCACGAATCTCAAACTGCGCAATCTCCTGACGAACGAACCGCGCAATCTGACGGCAACGGGACTGTTCGTGTTCGTGGGATTCCGGCCGAATACGGGCATCATTGACGGTCATGTCGATCACGACGACATGGGCTATTTGCGCACCGATCCGAACATGCACACGAGCATTCGCGGCTTGTTCGCCGCCGGCGATGTGCGCTCGCAGTTGACGCGTCAGGTGACCACCGCCGTTGGCGACGCAACCACGGCCGCGATCGCCGCTGAGAAATATCTGAAGGCGCTGGCCGACGGTGATCCGAGCGAACCGATCACGGGTAGCGGAGGATACACGGCGTGAAATACGCGTCGTTGACTGTCGGACCGTTCCAGGAGAACGCCTACCTGGTCGTCGATGAGTCGACGAATCGCGCCGTGTTGATCGATCCGGGCGACGAACCGGCGCGATTGATCGCGCTCGTCCGGAAGTCCAACGCAACGCTTGACGCCATTTGGCTGACACACGGCCACCTCGATCACATCGGCGGCATCGCCGGCGTACTCCGTGAGTGGAAAGTGCCGGTTCACATGCACCCGAACGATCTCCCGCTCTACACAAGCGCCGCGAAGTCGGCGGCGGAGTATGGCGTTCCGTTCGAGCAGCCCGCCGACCCGGACCACGCGATCGCCGACGGCGATACGATGACGGTGGGTTCGCTCGCGTTCGACGTCGTGCTCACACCGGGACACTCGCCAGGCCACGTCATCTTCAAGCATGGCGACACGGTGTTCGGCGGGGACTTGCTGTTCGCGGGATCGATCGGGCGAACGGATCTACGGCTCGCGGATCCTGCGCAGATGCAGCACTCGCTCGCGCGGATCTGTGAATTCGACGACGCGACGAACGTGCATCCGGGTCACGGTCCGAGCACGACCATCGGCGATGAGCGCGCGACGAACGGCTTTCTCAACGGCGGCGCACGCATCGTGCGGCGATAGCTCGCGTGGCGCGCCGAGTGGATCCCGCCGTCGTCGAAGTTGCCGTGCTCGCGCTCTGGTTGGGCGCGGCGGGATTCTTCAGCACTGCCGTGGCGCCGGCGGTGTTCGCCGTGGCCCCAACTCGGACGCTCGCGGGTGAAGTGATCGGACGCCTGCTTCCATCGATCTTCTACTCCGGCATCCTGGCCGGCGCGGTGTTGATCGGTCTCGAGGTATGGGAACGCCGCCATTGGGAGTGGGGCGCGCGCGAGATCGCCGGGCTCGTGATGATCGGGGCATGTGCGATCGCTCAACTGTTCGTTGGACCGCGCATCGAGCGCCTGCGCGAGCAAATCGGCGGGCCGCTGGAGAGTCTGGCGGTGGACGACGTTCGCCGCGTGGCCTTTGGTCGCTTGCACGGCGCGAGCGTCGCGTGGTTGGGCGTGGCGATGCTCGCCGCAATCGCCGCACTCGTTCTCGCGTCACGCGCCAATGCAGCACGCCACTGAGCGTACACAAACTACAATTACCATACCGACAATGCCCGATACTCGCAGCGAAAAAGATCCGCTCGGCCCGCTCGATGTTCCCGCGGATGCGCTGTATGGCGTGCAGACGCTGCGCGCGAAACAAAACTTTCCGATCAGCGGACTGCTGCCGCTCGAGCCCTTCGTCACCGCCCAAGTCTGGATCAAGAAAGCCGCCGCGCTGACCCACAAGGAAACGGGCCGCCTGGACGCCACGCGCGCCGACGCGATCGTTCAGGCGGCGGATGAAGTGCTCGCCGGCAAGCATCGTGAGCATTTCATCGTCGATCCGTATCAGGCGGGCGCGGGCACGTCGCACAACATGAACGCGAACGAAGTCCTGGCCAATCGCGCCAATGAACTGCTCGGCGCGCAACGCGGGGCGTACGCGCCGGTGCATCCGAACGACCACGTGAACATGGCGCAGTCGACCAACGACACCATTCCAACCAACATCCGGTTGGCGTGTCTCTCGCAGGTGCCCGCGCTGACGAGCGCCTTCGAAAACCTTCGCGACGCATTTGTGGCGAAGGGCAAAGAGTACGACGACGTCGTGAAAGCGGGGCGCACGCATCTGCAGGACGCCATGCCCATTCGCCTCGGTCAGGAATTCACGGCGTATGCAGGGTCGATCAGCCGCGGTCTCCGTCGCGTGCAACAAGCCGCCGACTATCTCAAGGATCTCGGCATTGGCGGCAGCGCCGTTGGAACGGGTGTGACGGTCGAAAAAGAATATCCCGCGCTGATGAACAAGTATCTCAAGCAGATCACGGGACTCGATCTGCGGGTGGGCGAAGACAGAATTCAGCTCATGCAAAGCATGGGAGACGTCGCCGGATTCAGCGCGCAGCTGCGCGTGCTGGCGATCGATCTGAGCAAGATCGCCAGCGATCTGCGCCTCATGGTCATGGGCCCGCGCACCGGCATCGACGAAATCACGCTGCCGGCGGTCCAGCCCGGATCATCCATCATGCCGGGCAAGATCAATCCGTCGATCCCGGAGATGGTGAACCAGGTCTGCTTCCAGGTGATGGGCTGCGACACGACGGTCGCCATCGCCTCCGAGCATGGCCAGCTGGAGCTGAACGTGATGATGCCGGTCATCGCATTCAACGTGCTCTTGTCCATGCGCATTCTCACGAACGCCACGAACGTGTTCGCCGACAAATGCGTGAAGGGCATTCAGGCGAATCGCGATATGTGCGCGTATTGGGTCGAGCGTTCGGCCGCGCTCGCGACGGCGCTGGCTCCGCAGATCGGATACGCCAGGGCCGCTGAGATCAGCAAGCGCTCGGTGAAGGAGGGCGTGCTCATTCGCGATCTCGTCAAGCGCGAAAAAGTTCTGCCCGACGCCGAGATCGACGACGTGCTGGATTTGAAGAAGATGACCGAGATCGGCGTGCCCGGTGGAAGCCACGGCGTCGGCGGGGCCGGCTGAGGACGCGCTAGCGAGGCAATCCCGGGCGGGGTACGTCTTACCCGCCCGTTGCGCGCCTCTTAGATTGCTAGACGTGCGCATCACGACTCTTGCGGAATACGGCGTCATATGCGCGCTGCATCTCGCGCAGCGCGTCGCCGAAGGCCCGATCACGGGCCGGGAGATCGCCGAGTTTGAGCGGCTCCCGATTGATTACGTCGAACAAATCATGCTTCGCTTGCGCCGCGCCGGCATCGTCCGCAGCACGCGTGGCGCGCACGGCGGATACGCGCTTGCTCGGCCGGCCACCGAGATCTCGATTCGCGACGTCATCGAAGCATCGGAAGTCACCACGTTCGATCTGCATTGTGTGTCGCATCCCGTCGGCGAAGAGCGATGCTCATCGTCGCACAACTGCAGCATTCGGCCGGTGTGGCTGCTGCTGCAGCGGAAGATCGACGATGTCCTGCAAGGCGTTCATCTGTCCGACCTGCTGGCCGAAGAGAGCGAGGTTCGCGCGCGCGTCGGACTGAATGCTCTTCCGGTTGAGGCGGCGGACGGACGGGCGCTTCCCGTCCTCCAGCCGTAACGTCGATGGCGATTTTCGCGCGCTGGCGAGCGGAGCGCGAACTGGCGCGCAAAGCTGCAGCATACGTCGCGAGCCTGTTTCGCGAACCGGATCCGGCTGACGTCCGATGGCTGACGGAAGCCGCGACGCGCGGCGACGTGGACCACGCGTGCTGGGAGCTTCGGTACGCCCGCCGCGCGCTCGGCTTGATCGCTGCGCAACGTGATGCCCTCGACGATCGCACGGCGTCCATCGTCGCACACGAGATCACCGAGGCGTTTGGGCGCGATCGCAACATCGCCGCCGGAATGGTCGAAACGTCGGAGCGCCAGTACAACGCGCGTCTGAGCGCGTATCGGGACGGGCTCGCGGCGAAGGCCGGTGCGCCCACATCGATTCGCATGGGACAGACACTGTTCGCGTTCGCCGGCGGGAGCTTCAAGCTGCAGGACGCAAATATCGTTCGAGCCGGCGACCTGCTCGCCACGTATCTCACCGAGGCCAACGACGCGCTGCGCAAGAATTTTGGCGCCGCGGCCCTCCCGGAAAACGTTCCGCCAAGCGCAATGGCGGGCGGACGAACCGGCGCGGGAGAGCGAGGCGGCGCATAGCGCGATGGAAGCGCAGACGAAAAAACGGCACATCGGGAGGAGCTCGATGTGCCGCTTTGTTTTTTCGCTCAGCAGTGTCCGTCCCACCATGCCGAAGGGGGGACTCGAACCCCCACGGACTTGCGCCCACTGGCTCCTGAAGCCAGCGCGTCTACCAGTTCCACCACTTCGGCAGACCGAAAAAGTTAGTTGCTGGGTCCGCGAAGGTCAACGTATCGCGTGTTGCTGCGCGCACATGGCATGTCTAACTTGCGGCACCGCGCGAAGCACACCCCGCGCTCGAATTTCCCCGTCTCATCGATGGCCAAGCCACCAAAGACTCCCGAAAAAGGCACCGAGACTCAGTCCATCGCGCGAAACAAGCGGGCGCGATTCGACTATCACATTCTCGAGACCTGGGAGGCCGGACTCGTGCTGACAGGCACCGAGGTCAAATCCCTTCGGGACGGCCGCGCCAACATCAGCGACTCTTACGGCATCATCCGCGACGGCGAAGCGTTCCTGCTGAACCTGCACATATCTCCTTACGAGCGCGGCGGATACACGAATCACGAGCCCGACCGTACACGCAAGCTGTTGCTCCACCGCAAGGAAATCCGTCGTCTCATTGGAGCCGTCGAGCGTCAGGGACTCACCCTGATCCCGCTGGAGCTCTACTTCAAGAATGGGATGGCAAAGGTGGCGCTCGCACTCGGCAAGGGAAAACAGCTGCACGACAAGCGCGAAACGGAGCGGGCGCGTGACGCCGACCGCGAAATGGCGCGCGTGAGTCGTTCACGATGATCGTCGCCGCGTTGTTCGCGCTGCAACTGACGGCCGCGACGTCACTCGTCGTCCGCGACGTCAATCATTCAGTCCGCATTCCGGTTGTCGCGTCGCGGAACGGGCCGATGGTCTGGACCGGTTCGCTCAACGAGATCATGCCGATCGATCTTCGGCGCACATTGGACGGCACTTATACGCTGGAGGTCTGGGGCACGCGAATGGAGCTCGAGGCCGGTGCGTCCGTCGTGCGAATTGGAGATGAAGTTCGACAGCTCGTGTCGGCTCCGATGGTTCAGAATGGGCGGCTGATGGTGCCGCTGCAGCTGATCTCGGACGTATTCCCGGCGGTGGTGCCGAATACGCGCTGGGACGCCGAGAAATCGGAGCTGGTCGTGTTCTCGGCCGGGATGCCGGCGCGATCGTCCGGGGGTTCGTCGCGGCAGAGCGCGGGAGACGTGGGCATGCCCGCGCGGCGCAGCAGCGAAGCACCCTCGACGCGAGCGAGCGCGCTGCCGCCGGTCGCGGCGAAGCACTTTCGCCGCACCATTGTCGTCGATGCGGGCCACGGCGGCGTGGACAACGGCATGACGGGACCCATTGCCGGTGGGCCGCGAATCTATGAGAAAAACATCACGCTCGCGGTAGCCAACAAGCTTGGCGAGCAACTGAAGAGTCGCGGTGTCGACGTTGTCTACACGAGAACGGCTGACACACTGATCGCCCTCGACGATCGCGGACGCATTGCCAACCGCGCGAGCGGCGATCTGTTCATCTCGATTCACGTCAACGCGGCGAATCCGAACTGGAAAGATCCCGGTGGATCGCGCGGGTTCGAGACCTACTTCCTGTCCGAAGCAAAGACCGAAGACGCGCGCCGCGTCGAGCGCATGGAGAACGAATCCGTGCAGCTCGAGGACGGGGGCGGGAAGGGCGACCGCGACCCGCTGAGCTTCATTCTCAGTGATATGACGCAGAACCAGCACCTTCGCGAGTCGAGCGAGCTGGCCGATCTGATTCAGCAGAGCCTGGGCAAAATGCATCCGGGTCCGAGCCGCGGCGTGAAGCAAGCCGGGTTCCGCGTGCTCGTGACGGCGTACATGCCGTCGGTGTTGGTGGAGATCGGCTTCGGCTCCAACCCGCGCGACGCGGCCTTCATTTCCGATCCGCGCAAGCAGGATGCGCTGGCGACGGCGATCGCCGACGCTGCGATGGAATATCTGCAGCGCTACGAGCGTCGCGTCACCGGCGCCGGCACGGACCCCAATCCCTCGGGACCCACGCGGTGACGAACGACGCCCGTCTCCGGTGCGTCGTTAGCAATTTATCATTCCAGAATCCTATTGTTCTCGCCGCCGGCACCGCCGGCTACGGCAAGGAATTGCAGGGCGTCATGCGGCTCGACGTCCTCGGTGGATTCGTCACGAAGGCCGTGTCCTTGGAGCCTCGCGGCGGCGCGCCGGCCCCGCGCGTCGCCGAGTTTCCCGGCGGAATGATCAACGCCGTGGGACTGGCGAACCCCGGACTCGAAGACGTGTGCGCCGAGCGCCTGCCGTGGATGGCCGCGAATCTTCCCGAGGTGCGGAAGATCGTGAACGTGGTCGGCTTCACCGTCGGTGAATTCCCGGCCGTGATCGCCGGGCTCGAGGCAGCCGCCGACAGCATAGCGGCCATCGACGCGTTCGAGCTGAACGTAAGTTGCCCGAACACCGAAGCCGGCGGGATGGAATTCGGCGCCGATCCAACCGCGCTGGCAGCGGTGGTCCGGCGGTCGCGCGCCGAGACGAAGCGACCGTTGTTCGTCAAACTGTCGCCAACGCTCACGAACATCGGCGACGCTGCCCGCATCGCGGCCGACGCGGGCGCCGACGCCATCACGGTTGTCAACACGCTCCCGGGCCTCGTGATCGACATCGAGCACCGGCGTCCCGCGCTCGGGTTCGGCACTGGGGGCGTGAGCGGTTCCGCGATTCTTCCGATCGGCGTCCTGGCGACGTGGAAGGTGAGCCGCGCCGTACAGGTGCCGATTCTTGGACTGGGCGGAGTCGGAACGGGAACGGATGCGCTACAGTACATCATGGCTGGAGCATCCCTGGTGGGCGTGGGGACAGCGGCGTTGCGCGATCCGCGTGCGCCGTCGCGAATTGTTCGTGAGCTCGGCGCGTGGTGCGAGCATCATGGCGTCGCCAAAATTCATGACCTGATCGGAACACTCGAATGGCCACACAGCTGACAACAACGACGCCTATTGTCGCACTCGACTTCCCGTCGGCCGAGCAGGCACTCACGCTCGTGGACTCGCTCGGCGAGCGCTGCCGGTTCTATAAGGTCGGCAACGAACTGTTCACGGCGGCGGGCCCGGAGCTGGTTCGCGAGTTACGCGATCGGGACTGCGACGTGTTTCTGGATCTCAAGTTCTACGACATTCCAAACACGGTTGCCGGCGGGGTTCGCAGCGCGGCGGCGCTCGGGGCGCGGCTCGTGACGGTGCACGCTGCGGGAGGCCCTGCGATGTTGCGAGCGGCAGTCACGGCGGCGGGACCCACGTGCGGGGTCATGGTGGTCACGGTGTTGACGTCGCAGACCGCAGATGAACTCGCCGGCGTGTGGGGCCGAAGCGATTCGTTGGACGTCGGCACGGAGGTGTTGCGTCTCGCGGGGCTCGCCGCGGCCGCCGGTGCGCATGGCGTCGTGTGTAGCGGGAAGGAAGCCGCGGCCGTGCACAACCAATACGGAGACCGGCTTGCCGTGCTGGTGCCGGGGATTCGCGAGGCAGGCGGGGCGCTCCAGGACCAGGCGCGGGTCATGACGCCGGAGGGGGCAGCGGCGGCCGGCGCGAGGTACATCGTGATCGGGCGGATGGTGACGGGAGCCGCGGATCGTGTGGCGGCGATGGAGCGGTTGGTTCGGGCGCTCGACTGATTCGGTCGGGGCGGGTGTGAGGTAGGCGACCTCGAGCGGAGCGGTATTGGTCGCGCGCCGGTGTCAAAGGAAAGCCACAGTTCGGGCAAGCCGGACCCTTGTATGAACTTACGGGGCCCGCTACTATTCGTGTCTGCCCGTGAATTTTTTGTTGTCTCGTGTGGTTTCGTGTTGTTTCGAATTGTCCGGAGCGCCTGTGAAAGTTCGCACAAGCGTGAAGCCGATCTGTGAGCATTGCAAAGTTGTGAAGCGCAACGGCGTGACTCGCATCATCTGCAAACGCAACCCTAAGCATAAGCAGCGTCAGGGCTAACTATGGCTCGTATTGCTGGCGTCGATCTCCCGCGCGACAAAAAGGTCGAGATCGGACTGACGTACATTTTTGGCATTGGCCGTCACGCGGCGCAGGAGATCATACAAAAGGCCGGCATTGATGCGGGTCTTCGTGTTCGTGATCTCACTGACGCCGATGTGAACAAGATTCGCGGCGTCATCGAGCGTGAGCACAAGGTGGAAGGTGCTCTGCGGACGGAGGTCGCGATGAACATCAAGCGATTGATGGACATCGGCTCGTACCGTGGAATTCGCCATCGTCGGGGGCTTCCGGTACGTGGACAGCGCACGCATACGAACGCGCGCACGAAGAAGGGTCCGCGCCGCGCGATCGCCGGCAAGAAGAAGGTGACCAAGTAGCGCATCGCGTGACTTGGTCATCCAGAGGCGTGCAAGCGCCGAAGGATCTGCTCTTAGTGTTGTTTCTTTCAGACGATACCAACAGGTTATGGCGACAGGGAAAAAGGCAAAGCGCATCGTGGAAGCTGAGGGCGTCGCGCATATCAGCGCGACCTTCAATAACACCACGATCACCATCACGGACACGCACGGAAACGCGGTCTCGTGGGGCTCCTCCGGCAAGGCCGGGTTCAAGGGGTCGAAGAAGAGCACCCCGTTCGCCGCAACCGTCGCGGCTGAGCAGTGCGCGCGTGAGGCCCTGGGCCTTGGCGTGAAGCGAGTCCATGTGCGTGTTCAGGGACCGGGTTCGGGTCGTGAGTCCGCCATTCAGGCGCTCGCCACCGCCGGACTTCAGGTCAAGTCAATCAAGGACGTCACGCCGATTCCGCATAACGGCTGCCGTCCTCCCAAGCGTCGGAGAGTCTAAGGATGGGTCGCTATACGGGGCCGAGCTGCAGGCAGTGCCGGCGCGAGGGTACCAAGCTCTTTCTGAAGGGCACCAAGTGCTTCACCGAGAAGTGCCCGGTGGAGCGTCGTCCATATGCGCCAGGCCAGCACGGCCAGAGCACGGCGCGCCGCCGCAAGGCGTCGGAGTATTCCAAGCAGCTGCGTGAGAAGCAGAAGATCAAGCGCATCTATGGGATCAGCGAGCAGCAGTTCCGAAACACCTTTGAAAAGGTGACGTCGCTGCCCGGGATCACCGGTCACAACCTTCTCGCAGCACTTGAGAGCCGCCTGGATAACATGATTTACCGCATGGGTTTCGCGGCCAGCCGCAAGGCGGCGCGCCAGCTCATTCGGCATCGGCATATCGAGGTGAACGGCAAGTCGGTGGACATCCCCAGCTACGCCGTGGCGCCGGGAGAGGAAGTGAAGATCCGCCAGAAGTCCCGCGAGATCGTTGCCGTGTTGTCGGCGATGGATCAGTCGTCGCGTGGCGGAGCGCTCGCCTGGATTGCCGTGGATCGCACCACGTTCAGCGGTCGCATGCTCGAGCGGCCGAGCCGTCCGAACATTCCGATCGCGGCGCAGGAGCAGTTGGTCGTCGAGTTGTATTCGAAGTGACCTGAGCGCGAACGCGCTCAGGTCATCCTGAGTCGCGGAGCGACGAAGGATCTGCTTTTCGTGCCGGCCGCAACAAACGGCAAGAGCAGATCCTTCGCTGCGCTCAGGATGATGGTTGGCAGGGTCGGGACCCTTACTCCCATTCGAATCTGCCGCGCGTAAGGGGCGGGGCAGAGCGATGCCGGGCAACCGGCAAGACCACTAGGTAAACACACGACATGTCGAACACGATTGATCTCCGCGGACTCGTCCGCCCGCAGCTGGTCGAAGCGACCAAGCGCGATGACAACGTAAACGTCGCCGAATTCCGGCTGCAGCCGCTCGAACGCGGCTTCGGTCACACCCTCGGCAATTCCATGCGGCGTATGCTGCTGTCGTCGCTCCGCGGCGCGGCAGTCTGGGCGTTCCGCATCGATGGCGTCGTCCACGAACACCAGACCATTCCCGGTGTCGTCGAAGACGTGCATCAGATCATTGGCAACCTCAAGACGCTGACCATGACCCTCCCCGACGACGTCGAGGATGTGGTCCTGCACATTTCCAAATCTGAGTCCGGCGCCGTCACCGCCGCCGACATCAGCAGCGCCGGCGGTGTTCGCATCGTCGACCCATCGCACCATCTCTTCACGCTTCAGGACGACCGCGATCTCAACGTCGACCTCTACGTGAACAAGGGCCGCGGCTACGTCGAGTCGGATTCGCATCCGGTCGATCGCGGTCTCCCGGTCGATCTCGTTCGCATCGACTCGATCTACAATCCGGTTCGTCGCGCCAACTTCACCGTCGCTGAAACGCGCGTTGGCCAGCGCACCGACTACGATCGCCTCGTCCTCACGGTCGAGACGAACGGCACCATCTCGCCGGAAGAAGCGGTGAGCTACGCCGCCGCGCTCGCGCAGACGCACTTCCAGTACTTCGCCGACTTCGGCTCGCACTCCTCGGCGCCGATCGGCCTGTCGAGCGAGAGCGGCGCCGGCGACGGCGCGCGCCTCGGCGGTTTGCTTCGCACGCCGATCGACGATCTCGAGCTGTCCGTCCGCTCGGTGAACTCGCTCAAGAACTCCAACATTCGGACATTGGGCGATCTCGTTCGTCAGACGGAAAGCCAGATCTTGCAGGTCAAGAATTTTGGGAAGAAGTCGCTGCAGGAGATCGCCGATCTGCTGGAGCGTGAGGGTTTGAATTTCGGGATGCGGTTCGAGGAGGGTGGAGACGGCAGCGTGCGTGTGCTCGATTGGGGCACACCGCCGAGCCGAGCCGCCGCCGCCGCGCCCGACGACATGGAGGAGTAAGGTCATGCGGCATCGTAAAGCAGGGCGTCAGCTTCGCCGGACCACCGAGCAGAAAATCGCGCTCATGCGCAACCTCGCGTCGTCGCTCATCGAGCACGGCGCGATCGAGACGACCGAAGCGAAGGCCAAAGAACTTCGCCCGTTCGTCGAGAAGCTGATCACCAAGGCGCGCTCGGGCACGCTGCACGATCGCCGTCAGGCCGTGCGCCACGTGCACAAGCGCGAGACGGCGGACAAGCTGTTCCAGGAGCTCGGACCGAAGTTCGCACGTCGGGCGGGTGGTTACACGCGCATTCTCAAGACCGGCCACCGCAAGGGTGACGGCGCCGAGATGGCGCGCATCGAGCTGGTCGAGGGCTAACCCATGGCAATCGCGAGACACCGCTGCTTTTCCTGCGGCAAGGGCGTTGCGTTCGGCAACAACGTATCGCACGCGAACAACAAGACCCGTCGCACCTGGAAACCCAACCTTCAGGTCATGCGCACGTTGGTCGACGGCAAGATCGAAAAGGTGAAGGTCTGCACCCGATGCATGAATTCCGGAAAGGTCAAACGCGCGCCGCGCGGACAAGCGGTGGCGTGACGGTGGCTTCCGAGAACCATGCGCGAGCAATGAGGGGAGCTTTCGGGCTCCCCTTTTTTCTAACCTTCAGCGAACTCTGAACCGATGCGGACTGCGCTGATCAGCGGAATCACGGGCCAGGACGGGTCGTATCTCGCCGAGTTTCTTCTCGCGAAGGGGTACCGGGTCGTGGGCATCGTGCGACGCAGCTCGACCACACCCTACGAACGCATCGCCCATCTGGTCGACCGCGTCGAGCTCCTGTCCGCCGACCTCCTCGACCAGACATCGCTCACCGACGCCGTGCACGCGTGCGAACCCGACGAGATCTATAACCTCGCCGCGCAGAGCTTTGTTCAAACGTCGTGGACGCAGCCGGTGCTTACAGGCGAGTTCACCGCACTGGGCGTGACGCGGATTCTCGAGGCGATGAAGAAGGCCGCGCCCAAAGCGCGGTTCTATCAGGCCAGCTCCAGCGAGATGTTCGGCAAGGTGCTCGAGAGTCCACAGCGTGAGACCACGCCGTTCTATCCCCGGAGTCCGTACGGCGTAGCGAAGGTGTACGGCCATTGGATCACGGTGAACTACCGCGAGAGCTTTGGTCTCTACGCCGTCTCCGGAATTCTGTTCAACCACGAAAGTCCTCGGCGCGGCCTCGAGTTCGTGACGCGCAAGATCACCGACGCCGTCGCACGGATCAAACGCGGCCACACCAACCAGGTGCTGCTCGGCAACCTGGACGCGCGACGCGATTGGGGTTTCGCCGGCGACTATGTGGACGCGATGTGGCGAATGCTTCAGCAGGACGAGCCCGACGATTACGTCGTGGGCACCGGACACACCTGGTCAGTTCGTGAATTGTGCGATACGGCGTTTGGCTACGCCGGGCTCGACTATCACGACTACGTGAAGCAGGATCCGAAATTCTTCCGGCCGGCGGAAGTTGATCTGCTCGTTGCCGATCCGAGCAAGGCGCTCACGCAACTCGGTTGGGAGCCGGCCACGACGTTCAAGCAGCTCATCGAGACGATGGTCGACGCCGACTTGGCGAGACACACGCCCGCGCGTCCATGACTCGCGTTCTGCTGACCGGA
>JBDUEJ010000014.1:0-115048 GCA_040002475.1 bacterium
GCGAAGGCCGGACGATACGCGATCCGTGGGCCAAGCCGCGCGACGTCCTGGTGTCGACCTTTGCGCGACTCGATCGCTGCGCCGCGAGCTTCGCCGCAATGCTGCCGCCGTCCGACGGAACCCATGCGAGAACTGAAATACCTGATCCCACGTCGTGACCCGATCCGCCTGATCCGCCTGATCCGCCTGATCGCGTCGATCGCCTCAGCGAACGCGCATCAACCGGTCCGTCCCAACCTGGCGATACAACTTCTCATACGCTGAGAGCCACGGCGCCACCGCGAACGACTCGGCCAGCCGGCGGCGCGCCGAGTCGGCCCGTGCGGCCGCCGCCGCAGGATCGTTGAACGTTTGACGAATGGCGTCGGCTAGCGCCGTGGAGTCCTCCGACGGGACGAGCAGCGCGTCCGTCTCGGCGACGACGTCGGGAACGCCGCCGACGCGAGTGGCGATGATCGGAATGCCCGCGGCCATCGCCTCGAACAGGGCGATCGGTGTGCCCTCCGTCCTCGAGCTCAATACGAAGGCGTCGAACGCGCTGAGTAGCGGACCTCCGTTCGGCACGATGCCGTGCCACCGAATACGCGACGACACGCCGAGCTCGTCCGCCAGTGCTTCCAGCGTGGCGCGCTCCCGCCCATCGCCGACGAACGACACGAAGACCGTATCCGGCAGCGACGGCAACGCCTTGATCAGCACGTCCGCGCCCTTCTCCGGAGTCAGTCGTCCGAGCCAGCCGATGCACACGTGGTCCTCCGGGAGACCGAGGCGCGCGCGCGCCTCGGAGCGACTCATGGGCGCACTCAGTGAGCTCCACGCGTTCACGATGAGCGTGAGGCGGTCGTCCGGGACACCGCGCCGGCGCAGCAGTGCGTAGAGCGGCGCGGACACCGCGACCACGCCGTCGAAGCGACGGAATGCGTGTACCTGGAGCGCCTCATATATGCGATTTCTCAGACTTCCACCGGTGAATCCGTGTACGGTCGAGACGGTTGGGATGCCGAGTCCGCGCGCGACGCCCGAGGTCGCAACGTCTGCGCGGTAGCCGTGGGTGTGCATGACGGACGGTCGGAGCGAGCGACACAGCTCGCGGATGGCCGACCGCTCTTGTCGGTAGGCGCGCCCCGGGAGCACGAGGCGGTGCGGATGAACCCCGTGCGCCTGGAGCGCGTCGAGAAATCCGGCCGCGTCGTCGGGCTTCTCCACGACGGCAACCACGTGCACCGCGTGCCCGGCACGGGCGTGACCGACACACAGCGCCTCGACGACTCGTTCGAGTCCGCCGACGCGCGCGGGTGCGGTCACGTGGAGAATCAAGAGCGGATCTGTGGGGCCTTTCATGACGGTTCTGTTAAAGAATTTTAACGAATGCGACACACACAGTCTGTTAGTATGTGCAGGGCGTGTCGAGACACAGTGACGAAGGGAGCTCATGTTATCCCGCCGGACTCCCGATGCTTCCATCATGTGCGTTAGATCACAGTCCACGCACGATTTTTCAGCAAAAGTGACGGGGCCTAGTTATCCTCGTCATAACCACGGATTAGTTTGCGTGCATCGATCGACGGCCTGATCGTTCTGTTCGCCCTACCTAACTAGTTCGCGCTTTTTCCAACCGCTCTTGGCTCCCCTTCAAAAGGGGAAGTCGACCATGGCAAACCAGTCGAAAGGCTGGGACGCAAAGCTACGAGGCTACCGCTCACATCGTGAGCCACGCCAGTCGAGCCGCCGCAACTTCAACTTTTTGGAGGATCGATGTACGGAATCCGACTGGTCCGGAACACTGGATCCATGTTCCTATTGTCGTTGGTCGTATTCGCCGCCGCTTGCTCCGATGCTGCAAGCCCCAAGGCGCGCTTAGTTGCCCCAACCGAATCTCACGCGGTGGCGGCTGCCGATCCGCTCACCGTCGCCGCGAATGAGTGCGCGACCCCAAAGACCGGCTGGATCTTCTGCGACGATTTCGAAAGTGATCGTCTCTCCAAGTATTTCGACTACGACAATGCCAGCGGGAAGTTCGCTCGCTCGGCCAGCGCGGGCGTGTCCGGCTCGACCGGCATGCGTTCCACGTTTACGAAAGGTCAGCAGTCCGCGGGCAGCCTGAAGCTTGCCTTCGGCCGCACGCCCAGCAGCGCGTTCCGCCCGGCTGACGCAGGGACGGCGAACTACCGCGAAGTGTATTGGCGCTTTTTCGTTCGGCGTGAGGCCGGATGGGTTGGCAACGGCGCCGGTAAGCTGACCCGCGCGACTATTTTCGCGAAGTCGGATTGGAGCCAGGCGATGATCGCCCACGGCTGGACGAGCGACAGCGACAACCGCTATCTGATGCTGGACCCGGCGTCGGGCACCTCGACGTCCGGCTCTCTCATCACTGCTGGATACAATGATTTTACGCATCTTCGCTGGCTTGGCGGAACGAAGTCGGCCGCAGCTGAGGAAGATCAAACGCACGTCGGCCAGTGGGCGTGTTACGAATACCACGTCAAGCTGAATGATGCCGGCCAGTCGAACGGCGTGTTTGAGTTTTCTGTAAACGGCCAGTCCTCTGCGCGCTTGTCGACGTTGAACTTTGTTGGCGCCTATAACACGTACGGCCTCAACGCCGTGTTTCTCGAGCAGTACCAGAATGAGGGTGCACCGGCCGCCAATGTGCGGACGCTCGACAACTTCGTTGTGAGCACGCAACCCATTGGTTGCGGCTCGTCGCAGACGGTTCCTCCCGTGCAGACGGTTGCTTCCGTTGGCGTGGTGGTCGATTCAGCCACGTTGACGACGCCGCATCAGTCGCAGGCCAAGGCGACGCTGCGTGACGTTGCCGGCAACGTGATGACTGGCGCCGTGACTTGGAGCTCGTCGGACAACGCGATTGCCTCGGTGACGAGCAGCGGCGTTGTCACCGCCGTTACCCCAGGCACCGCGACGATTTCAGCAACGAGCTCCGCCATCACTGGATCAGCATCGGTAACGGTGGTTGCTCCGGCGTCGACCGCACCGGTGGCGAGTGTCACCGTGTCGGTGGCGCCGGCGAGTGTTCCGATGGGCACGACGAGCCAAGCAACGGCGACGACTCTTGACGCAAGCGGCAAAGTGTTGACTGGCCGCGTGGTCGCCTGGTACTCGAGCAACACGTCGATCGCCACGATATCGGCGAGCGGAGTCATCACGCCTGTCAAACCTGGCGCGATCGGCATCTACGCCCTGAGCGAAGGCAGGTCGGGCGTGACGGCATTCACCGCAACGGCGGCCGCGGCTGCCCCTGCGGTTCCGGTCGCGACGGTGTCGGTGAGCCTTGCGCCGGCGTCGATCAAGACGGCAGGCACGTCACAGGGTGCTGCCGTGACGAAGGATGCCAGCGGCAATATGCTCACAGGTCGTGTGACCACATGGGCGTCCAGCAACGCAGCCGTGGCAAGCGTCGACGCCGCGGGTGTCGTCACGGGGATGTCCGCCGGTAGCGCGAACATCACCGCGACGAGCGAGGGGCATTCGGGCGCCTCGACGGTCACGGTGCAGGCTGCGGCAGCCCTTCCGGCTACGCACCTTACGATCACAACGCAGCCGATCGCCACGCTTCTTGGGGCGGTCTTCGGTCAGCAGCCGTCCGTGCAGCTTCGCGATGCGTCGAATGGCGCGGTTGGCCAGGCCGGCGTTGTCGTCACGGCAGGAGCGAACGGTATTGGCGCGCTCCTCGGCGGAACCACGACGGCCGTTACGAACGCGAGCGGATTGGCGACGTTCAGCAACCTGTCGCTGGTCAGCGTGCTCGGAACGACGCTTTCGGTAACCTTCAGCGCACCTGGTTTGGGCTCGGTGGTCTCAGGCACGAGCGCGGTCGTAACGACGCCTCCCCCGCCGCCGCCGCCGAGTGGCAGCTGCGCGAACGAGCCGACCGGATACACGGCGGTGAACGACCAGCCGTGGGATCAGTCCCCGGCCTATAACGTTCGTTCATCGATGGGCTGGACGGATGACGGCGGGAATGGTGGATCCGCACTTTCAATCGTCAACGACCCTACCTCACCGTTCCAGAGCAGCAATCACAACGTCATCGCCGGACTCTTTCCGGGCGGCATGGCGGGCGGCGGCGCTCCGTTCAGCATCTATCATCCGTTCGCATCATCCGAGCAGTACAGGAACCTCTATATCTGTCTCTACCTGAAGCACGATGCGACCTTCGACAACACCAACGGCAATACGGGCACGAAGTTCCTCTGGCCGGCTGCTGACCAGTCTGGTGGCACGCAGACCTACACGGGTCACGACGGCGCCAGCATGAACTTCCAGGTCTTCCAGCAGGGCGCAGTGGATCGTCAAATTCAGGCGAATCTCAATCCGACGAACGCCGTTCTCGCGAACCTGCGTGGAACGTGGGTCCGCTACGAGATGTTGTTCAAGGCCAGCTCGAGCAACAGCGCGAAAGACGGTGAGCTGCACGTGTGGATCAATGGCGTCGAGACTCATCGCTACACGGATGTCGCGTGGCAGATGTCGGCGGCCCGCACATGGCTTTCGCTCACCTGGAATCCCACGTACGGCGGCGGCACTCATACGGTGCCCCGCAATCAGTACCAGTACATGGACAACATCCACATCAGCGGGTCGAATAAGTAGTTGATTAGGACTCTGCAAATCGATGGGCCGCGTCCACGAACCCGTGGACGCGGCCCATCGGTTTTTTGCGCTGGTCAGTATGCCAAACGACAACGGGAGTGACCACAAAAAAGCCCCGCGACCAGGAGCGTCGAGGGGCAGTGGTTCGAAAGAGTTCTGTGAGCGCGAACGCGTTCTGTTCGCCTGGTGCTCTGGAACGACCGTCCGGAGGTTAGGTTGGCATTCTCGTTGGCGGAAGCGCATCCCAGTCTGCTTCCGTCAAGTCCAGAGGCAGGTCTCTCAGGACCTTCGCCGGCGCGCCGCCCACGAGGACATTCGGTGGAACAGATTTCGTGACGACGGAGCCGGCGGCAACGATCGAGTTGTCCCCGATCGTGACTCCCTTCAGCACGAACGATTTCGAGCCGATCCAGCAATTGCGGCCCACCACGACCGGCGCGCAATCGGCAAGGTCAAATGGCTCGTGGAAAAACCGCCGTCGCGGCGACATTGGATGGCTCGGATTGTCGTAGATCGAAACGCCGCCGGCGAGCATGGTTCGAGCGCCGATATGGACGCTCGTGACCACGCTCATGATGTTCTGATAGTTCACACTGACGTTGTCGCCGATCACCAGCTGCGCCCCGGTCGACACCTTATGCCCGATGTCCCAGGAACAGAGCGGTCCGATGCGCACGTTGTCGCCGATGATGATCCGACCGTCTCCGCCAATTTCCGGAATCACACCCTCCAGCTGGAGACGTCGGCCGACGTACTCGCAACGATACCGGAAGAGCGGCTCGCGGTAGAGAACCTTCGCCAGCAGCGGCCACCAGATCCCACGGAGCTGCCGTTCAGCGTACAGCGCGCCGAAGAGCGGCCGGATCACGGGAAGGCGGACCTCGTTCAGCCATCGCCAAGCCGGTTTCGCGTGGCGCATCAGTCCGCGCTCGCGACCCGCGGCGATCAACATGTCATCGAGAACTGCCATACCATTCCAGGAGATACGGGTGGTGAGTGAGTGAGTCTCAACGAAACCGACGAGCTAGGCCCGCCGCCGCCACTCCGCGATCCGGCGGGCCACCAGATCACGCGCCCAGCGCCACTGCATCCCGCGCCATTCGCGTTTCGGTAACCGGCGTTCGGCGCGGCCCCCACGCAGATGGTCGAGTAGTTCGCCAACCGGCACGAACCAGCCCGGCCGTTCTGCCAATCGCGTCAGCAAACGCTCAACATCTGCATCGACCTTGCCGCCCGTACAGAATCCCTTCCCAAAGTGTGTCGCGACGATACAGACGCCGCCCTCGCTCTCGAGACGCTCCTGATTTGCTTCGCGCAACAGGTCGACGAACGCCACCGCATTTTCGGCGTCGGACGACGAAAACCACCACTGCCCATATGGCCGGCGAGCGTCGCGATAGGGCATCGACGGATTCACTCGCAACAAATTGATGTGCTCAAACGTCAAATTGCGAACATACTCAATCTGCGCCGCGCACAAATCGCCCCACCAAAACGCCGAGCCGACGCGATGGCCCTGGTAAAAGTCCTTTGGCAGGCGCAGGATGGCTCGATACGCGGCGCGAAGAATCGGATCGTCGATTCGGTCGGCGCCCCAATACAGGTTCTCGCGATTGAACGAATGATTCGCGTGGACCCGCGGAGCCGCGCCGAAGGTCTCGCCAAATCGCGTCAACGCGCGCACCGTGCGCTCCCGCGAGCTCGATTCCATCGTGGCACCGTGGAATGCAATTTCGAATCCGCGAGCGTGCAGGTCGACCACGAACGCCTTGTACGCCGGGTCGTCGAGGGTCTCCGCCATGGCGAAATCAGCGCTTCCTTCTTCGCAGGGTACGGACCATACGGTCTTGGTCGTACGCATGCCGAGGGACTCGAGAAGCCGATAGATCGGCGTCACGTTCTCCAGCGTGGCGTCGTCGGTGTCGTCCATGATCGTGAACGCGAACCGCTTGCCATTGGGAAGGGTGACGGCGGGAGCCACGATGGGCGCGCTCACTCGCGCTCGAGCGCGAACAGCCCGCGATCGCCCGCGAACTGCTGCTCGATTGCCTGCGGGTCCAGCGGAATGATTCCGTCGACAGCCGAGGCACTGGTCGCGAGATCGCGCACGAACTGCGCAAACGGTTCATTCCTCGGCGTGGATGCCCAATCCATGGCCACGGGTGCGTTCGGTTGCGTCGCCAACCATCCCAAGAACGCATACTCCACGCGACGCTGAAACACGCGACACGACATTACGAGCGACGTGATCACCCGATCGGGACCGATCAGGCAAGAAAGAATCTCGCCGTGACTTCCTGTCCGATCGGCCAGGCTCGCGCTGATCAACCGGCCACCCGCCTCGAGGGCCGCAGCCACCTCGCCGTCCGTGACTCGCCGTCCGTTCAGATTGAATTGATTCGTCTTGTTGATGAGCTGCACGGCTCGCGTACGGTCGCCGTTCGACCGATCGTGAAGCGTGAGCGTCATTCCAAGACTCCCGAGAAAGGCGCTGATGTCTGCGCCACCCAGCGCGCTCGGAACCATGCCTTCGAGCCGTCGCCGATAGAGCACCGTCCGCTCTCGATCCTCATTTGTCGTCTCTTGCCGCACGAAGAGCGATCCGAGCTCGCTAAAGAACGCGGGCAGCTTGTCGGCCTGGTCTGGGAACGGCACGCAACGCACCGCGGGGAGCGCCAGCGACACCTCCGTGAGCTCCACCGGATTGTCGTCCACGAAGACGAAGGCGTCGAGCCCGAGGTTGAGGCGGCCGGCGAGCTCGGTGATCTGCGCCGATTTCGCGTGATAGCTGGCGATCACGCCAACGAAATCGTCCTCGGTGAGAATCATCTTGCCCGAACGAAGGGGACCAATCGCCACATCCGCGTCGTTTCGGCTCACGCCGGCGATCAGAGTTCCTTCATTGCGCAGTCGGCGCAGAAACCCCTGATACACGAAATGTGGATATCCCTTACCGTGCGGCTCGTACGCAATTCCGCTCGCGCCTTCTTCGGCGATCCCTCCGTTCCACAGAACATTGTCGAAATCCGTCACGAGCACCTTCTTCGGCTCGTGCCGCGGCTGCAGGGCCAGCTCCACCACCGCTCTGGCGACGTTGCCGATCGACTTGCCCCCCACCGGACATCCGCTCGCGAAATATCCCGACAACGAAAAAGATTCCGGCGGGAGAATCTGCGCTCCGAGACCGATCGCCAAACTCTGGAGCCATGCTGCGAGCGCGGCGTCGCGAGCTGGATCGCTGAACAGCAGCGGCATGGGAGCCGGGAGATAGAGCACGCGCGCGCGCCGACGCGCGACGAGAATCGCAATCTCTTCCGCGGAGTTGCGGAGTGATGCTTCGTCCACGCGCTCAGGAACGCCGGAACGCCAATCGGCTTCGGACCCAAAATCCCACGGCGTGAGAAGGAACACCTCCGTTTCGCCGGGAGTTGGATCGCTCCGAAGCAGCTGCGCGAGCGTATTGAATGGCAGCAGTCGAACGTCCGCCGACCGCCCGTGCGCCGCTCCCGCCGCGCGAAGGTACAAGTCGAACGGCTCGGACGAGCCGGAAAGGGCGAACAGGAAGGGAAGCGATTCCCCGCCCGCGAACCCGGCGACAACGCGCTTGGCCTCCAGAAAGTTCATGGAATGGCTCCGCCGGACACGGCGATGGTCGCCCCCGAAAGCAGCGAGCTTCGATTCGCCAGCATCCACGCCAGTTGGTCGGCGGCGTCCTCGGCCGACGGCAGTCGGCCCGCCGGGCTGCGGTCCTCGTGCGCCAGCCGGGCCTGCGCGCTCATGGCTTTGTTCATACCGGTATCCACGACGTCGAACACCGCGGCGGCGCAGCGCCGACCCGAGGATCCCAACTCGACCGCCAGGATCCGGGCGAGTGCCGGGATCATCCCCTTCGCAAGCGTATATAAAGGCATTCTGTAATTGTGTCGGCCGGCATCGGCCGCCGTAGATCCCACGAGGAGTAAGAGCGCGTCCGGCGTACCCTGAGCGGCGAGCAGACGCGCTAAGACGATCGACTGCTGCAGTGGTTGCGCCAGATTATGATCAATGGCCGCGCTGGGATCGCTAAGCTTCGTGAGCCGAGTATTGTCCGGCGACGGCCAGCCGCAGTGGACAATCGCGGCGAGGCGGGTGCCGCGGGTCGCGCTGGCGAGCCTCGAAAAATATGCTTCCCCAAACGATCGCTCGTCGCCGCGCGAAGCTGCGAATCCGCGATCGCCCAGCCGGGCAAGGAGCGCTTTGCCAATGCCTCCTGACGCTCCCGTGACGAGCACGCGCGGCTCGTCCGTCGCTCCGGGCGGCTGAACGTCCGGAACCGCCTCGGCGAGGCGATGGCGGCCGAATTCGTACCACGCTTCAACGTATCGGCGTCCGCTGTCCGCGTCGGCGATGATCACATCCACGCGGCCGGTCTCGCCGCGCTGGCTCACCAGCTTCCCGGTCACGTCGAGGCGAGCGGGAGGCGTTATAGGCTGCAGGAACTTGAGCTGCATGCCGTGCAGCAGACAATCCGTCCCCGGGATGAACATACCCGCCATCCGAGACACCAACCCCGCGGAAAAGGCCCCGTGAAGGATCGGCCGCCCAAACTGGGTCTCGGCGGCGTACTCAGGGTTAGTGTGGAGCGGATTCCAATCGCCCGACAGCGCTGCGAACGAGTTGGCGTCTTCCTGGCCAACCGTCACCTGAAATCCGGCCTGCTTCACACGCCACGTTCCTCGAGATACAGACGGATTGCGGGATAAGATGTGAGCGTGAGCTGGTCGGCGATGTCGACCGTCACGTCGAATTCACTCTCGATGGCGAGCATCAGGGAGACGTGAGCAAGGGAGTCCCAGGCCTCGACGCCGAGTTGTCGGGCGCGGCTCACGTCGGAATCGTCGGGGAGCTGGAGCACCGAGCGTACGATTTCGCTCAGTTTCGCTTCGCCCTCAGCGGTCATGATCTATTTCCGGGGTCAAAAGGTGGCGTCGGACTCACCGTCACCACGCCCGAGCCACCAAGAGGCGCGGTCAGGCGGCCATGTGTTGGCGCCGGTCACGTCGCGGATGAAGAAATGTACGTTCCCTCTGAGGCTCAGGTAACCCTGGCGCCGCAGCACCGCGGTGAGCGCAGGATTGGACGACATGCACACCAAGGCGTCCGCGCGCTCCGCGCGCGCCAACCGCTCGATTGCGCCGAGCGTGGCGAGGCCGGCGTCCCTCTGCGTCGGGCGGTAGACGATATCGGCGATCGTCGCGACACGAATGCCGCCAAGACGGGGATCGGACGTGGCCTTTGGCTTTCGAACCACGGCGACGCCGGCGAGTCGGCCGCGTTCCCGTGCCGCGACGAAGGTGTACGCATCGCCTTCCGGAGACGTCGGCCCGAAACGGTTGAGCAGGTACATGGAATCGCGCACGGGACTAGCTGTCATCTCAACGCGCGACGCATTCCACAGCTCGTCGAGCTCATTGCCGTTTGGCATCGCCACTTCGGTTGCGAATCGACGGCTGCCGAACCGCGCCGCGCTCACGGCAGCGTCGAGGGCCAGGCCACCGAGTGAGGCGCCGAGGCTGGCGAGTCCGGTCCGTCGCGCGATGCCGATGCCCGAGCCGACCCATGTCGGAAGGCTGCCTAGACCGAGCGCGTTCAGGTCCAGGCGATTGGCGATTACACCAGCGCGCAACGGCCTGACCCAATTGGTGACGGCTCCGAGATCGGTGTAGCCGAGCGCGCCGAAGAGTCGCTTCGCGCCGGGCGCGACGGTGAGGATCGTTGAACACGTCAGATGCCGGCTCAACTCCTTCACTGTCAGAAAGCCGATCGGCCCGTTCCGAAACTCCGGCAGCACCATCAGTCCTTTGACCCAGTAGGCGGGTCGTTCCGCGCGACCGTCCCACAGGCGTTGCGGAATGGAGCTGCAGTACCCGATGACGCGGCTGCCTTGAAGGACGATTGCGGTGGGCGGTGGAACTCCTGGCTCGGCGACATTGGCGGCTGCCGCCTGGTGATTCGCCACGATCACTGACTCGGTCGTGGCGGCGGGGTCCCACACTTCGCGGTAGAACGCCGCCACGGCGTCCGCATGCTCCTCGCCAGCCATGACCGCTACGATTCGTGCGCCTGCGCTCACGCGGATCGCGATCGCGGAGTCTGCAGCGAGGCGGGGTCTCTCTGAACGGTTTGATAGACCTTGCACAGCTCGCGACCGATGCCCTGCCAACTGTAGTGTCGCTCGGCTGTGGCGCGACCTGCCCGCCCCAACGTCTGCTGGAGCTGGGGATCGTGCACGACGCGCTGGATTTGGCGTGCGAAATCGGCGGGGTCGTCGGCGATTAGAATGTTGGCGCCATGCTCGGTGCGGAGGCCCTCACACCCGCGCGACGTCGAGATGACGGCTTTGCCACTCGACCACGCATCGAGAATTTTGAGGCGCGTTCCTCCGCCCACTCGCAGAGGGGCGATCACGCACGCGGCGCGCTGGAGGTACGGACGCACGTCCGGCACGTAGTCGGTCAACACGACACCGTTCGGTCCTCCATACTGCTTCTGATCGTCCGGCGTGCATCGACCAACCCACGTGATCTCGGTTTTGTCGCCGAGCGCGCGAAGCTTGGGGAGAATTTCGGCGTGAAACCATTCGAGGCCGTCACGATTTGGAAACCAATTCGTCCCGCCGGTGAAGGCGCATCCGCTGTGCTCGACCTGTTCAGGCCGGAAGTAGTCGATGTCCACACCGTTCGGCGCGACCTCGACCCGTGCGTTTGGTGCCAGCCCGCGAAAGGTCCGCGCGTCATCGTCCGATACTGCAATGTTGACGGCCACGCGGGGCAACCAGTGCCGCTCGAGCTGTTCGAGTTTCTTGGCTTGGATGTTCAGGTACGCACGCCGCAGCGGCGGTTCCGTGATGGCGCGGCGGTAGAGCAGCTGCGATTCGACGTTATGGTGCGTGCACGCAATGGGAATGTTGCCGAGCAGGGGCAGGTATCTGGCGAGATCCAACGTGTCCACATGCACCAGAACGAAGTTCCGTTCTTTTTGCACGCGTTTGACGGCGGCCGCATACGCCGACGAATCGTAGGCGTAGATGGTGTAGGCGGACCCCGTCAGGAGGCTGCGGACGTGATCGGCGACGAATCGAAGGCGGCTGTCTTGCTGCGGGATCGAAAACACCTCGACGTCCGCGTAGGGACGAAGCGCGTCGATTCGCTCCTGCAGGTTCATGCGTCTGAGTTGAGCGTCGAGCCGGTCAAAGCACAGCGCAGTGACACGGTATGATTCACTCAAAACGCGAATGGTATTCAGGGTGCGAATGGCCGCGCCGTTGTGCGGGGGCGTGGGCAGCCGGTGCGAGAGAAACAGCAGATCCGGCTTCATCGCGACAATCGGAAGCGGCTCGCGGCCATTGACTTAGGCCAACTCGAGCGACAAGATTTCAGCAAACTATTACCTCCGGAGCAGCATGCGAGCCGAGCCCGTAGCGAGGCCCGATCAGTTTGTCAGACGCACGGTTGCGCGACCCCGTCTTCAGGTCGCCGCGGACAAGCTGCGTGACGTCTCTCTTCGCGTATCCCTGTCTGGGATCCGTATGCCGCTGGCGCTGCTCATCATAATAACGATCAGCCGGGTCCACCAGTACTTCGGCATCCTCGCCAAGGTGCGTCCGGCCTTGCTGCTTTTCGTGTGGGCCGGTGGGTTGTTTTTCTCCAGCGGGAAGCGCGAGGGCGCGACGATAAATTGGCGCGAAACACCCACGCGTCTCATGATCTGGTTGGGTGGCGCGGCCGTCGTGTCGACGATCTTCGGAATTTCGCCCGGGGGTTCCGCGTCGTTCATCATGAGCACGTACTGGAAGGTCATCGCGCTGGCGCTGATGGTGGCCGCCGCAATCCGAAACGATGACGACCTGTGGACATTGATCTGGTCATACGTGATCGCCATCGGCATTCTGTCGTGGATGACGCTCACCGTGTTTCACATGGAGAGCGGCGCGAACGGATTTTCGCGTCTCGGCGACGGGTACACCTACGACGCAAACGACATTGGGCTCGTGTGCCTCACCGGTCTGCCTCTCTGCTTCGTGACGTTCCGCACGTCCAAGCGAATTGGGAAAATTGCCTCCCTGGGCATTGTCGCTCTGGCGTGTATCGCGATCGCGCGAACCGGTTCGCGCGGAGCGTTCCTGGGGATTCTCGCTGAGGCGGGAGTGCTACTGTTGTTCGGCAGTGGAATGAGTCCGATCAAGCGCATCGCGATTGCCGTGATCGGCGCAGGTGCGTTGGCCATTGCCGCCCCGCCCGGATATCTCAAGCAGATGGGAACGATTACCGATCCGACCCAGGACTACAACTGGACCTCGCGCACGGGGCGCAAGCAGGTAGCGTTGCGCGGCTTTGGCTATTTGAAACAGAATCCGATCACCGGCATTGGCGTGATGAATTTCCCGCGCGCGGAAGGCACACTGTCCGATGCCGCCATGGAGTTCCAGTTGGGGAGCGGCGCCGGTGTAAAATGGTCGGCTGCTCACAACAGCTTCCTTCAGGCCGTCGTGGAGATGGGACTCGTTGGCGGTTTGCTGTTCGTGGGATTGGTTGGGTCCGGGATCGTCTGCGGCCATTGGCTCCGAAAATCCCGATTCCCCGGCGCGCCGGACGCGCCCAAAACGTTGTTGATGACGACCATCGGCGCGTATATGCCGATCGCCTTCATCGGATTCGCGGTGTCGGCGTTCTTCCTGTCGTTCGCCTACATGGATCCGGTGTACATCCTTGGGGCGCTGACCGCCGGCGCCCTCGCCATCGCCCGACGAAAGACGCTCCGCCCGGCGACAGTGCGAAAGGTCCGTCGCGCGGGAATGCCCGGCCGCGCGCTCACGCCACCCATGCACGACGGTCGCCCATCGCACGTATGACCGAACGCGGCAACACTCGCCGGATTCGGGTCGTTCAAGCTGTACTCGACCTGGAGGCTGGTGGGCTTGAACGTGTCGTGGCCGATTTGGCGCGCCGACTCGATCCGGCGCGCTTTGACGTTCACGTCCTGGCCTTGCGCTTTCTCGGGCGCCACGCCGAGGGACTGGAGCACTACGCGACCCTGCATGTTGCCCCGCCGCTTCCCTCGTGGACCATGCTGTGGCCGCGCCCTCTTCAAAAGACGCTCGAGGCGATTGCGCCCGACGTCGTTCACACGCATAGCGGAGCGTGGTACAAGACGGCGATCGCCGCGAGCAGGGCCGGTGTCCGCGCCATCGTGCACACGGAACATGGCCGACCGGAGCACGACCCTTGGCCCGGGCGGTTTATTGAATATCTCGCATCGCGCCGAACGAACACACTGATTGCCGTTTCGCCGAATCTGCAGGAGAAGATGCGGCCCGCGGTCGCCAGGAGCTGCGAGATCGAAGTGATCGTGAACGGCGTCGACACCGATCTTTTTCTCCCGGATCGGTTCGCGACGGAGTGGCGCGAGCGGTTGGGAGTGTCATCGGAGACACGGGTCATCGGGTGTGTCGCTCGTCTCGATCCGATCAAAAACTTTCCCATGCTGCTCGAGGCGCTCGCGACGCTTCGCCGAGACTGGCCGACGAATGACCCACCGGTGCTCGTCATTGCCGGCGATGGGCCCGAGAGAACTCATATTGCCGAGCTGGTGTCGAAGTGGGAGCTCGACGGCGCCGTTCACTGCGTGGGGTGGGTCGGACCGACGATCGACCTGTACCCGATGTTCGATGTCTTCACCCTCAGCTCACGGAGTGAGGGTACGTCGATCGCGCTGCTCGAAGCGATGAGTTGCGGCGTCTGCCCCGTGGTCACCGCCGTCGGCGGCAATATCGCCGTTCTTGGGCCGGAGCTCCGCGAGCTCCTTGTCCCGTCGGAAGCCCCGGCGGAGCTGGCGCGCCGGTGGCGTTCCGTTCTGGTCGACTCCGGAGCGCTTCGGGCGTACGGCGTGGCCGCGCGCCAACGCGTGATCAGCCACTACTCGCTCGAGGCGATGGTCCGAAACCACGAAGCCTTGTACGCGCGACTCGGGTCCTAACGCGACGGATCTTCGGGCCAACAGTGCCCCGGCTGTTAGGCGCTCACGGGCGTGGCGTCGAGCCAGTTGGTGACCGTCTTCATTTGGATGCTCGTGGCGAGCGCTTGAAGCCCCGGCGACGCCGTCTCCTGTGAGCCGGCGCGGTCGATGGCATCCATCAACGCTTTTTCGATCGCCTCGGCGCCGTCCTTCTCGGTGATCACGAAGTGCCCGCCGATATCGCGTAGCAAGAGCGCCGTCTCACCCGCGTCGTCGGCGAAAGCGAGAATTGGTATTCCCATGCCGAGGTATTCGTACAGCTTGTTGGGCACGGCGAGGGGCTGATCCTGCGCGAACAACAGCAGGAGATCCGCGCTCCGCATCAGTTCCACGGAATCCGCATGCGGGAGCCAATCGACGAAGGTTACGATGCTCGACAACCCGAGGGTGTCGATTTTTGGGCCGAGGGCCTCTCCGTCGAAATTGCGACAGTCGCCGACGAACTGAACGTCGAGACGACGCGACCGACCACTGGCGTTCTGGTTGACTCGCGCGAGTGCGGTCAAGAAGGCGTTCGGATCGCGGCGCAAATAGAAGGTGCCGGCGTAGACGACACGAAAGCGTGACGTGTCGGATGATGTTGGCGAGAAAATTTGGGGGATGCCGTTCCGTGCAACGATCACTTTGTTAGCGATTGGCGGTCCGTGGCGGGTCCGGAGCACGTCGGCATACGCGCTGGTCACGGTGACGATTACATCGCTCTGCATCAGGCATCGCCGTTCCGCCCAAATCTCGAGGCGGTCAGTTAACCACGAGCGGACGAACCACGGTTTGTAGGTGTTGTCGGTCCATGGATCGCGGAATTCCAGCATCCACCGAAACCGCGCGCGCAGACGCAACACGAGACCCACGAGGTGCCCGGAGAAGGGCGGTGCGGTGGTGTACAGAACGTCCGTGCCGTCGCCGCGCATCAGGTGTTCGGCGGCGCGTGCCGCCGGCAAGATGAAACCTTGGCGGTCATCTGGAAGCCACGTCACCGACCCAATCCAGCGCCGAAGCACCGACACCTTTTGTGGCGCCTTCCAACCGGATTCACCGCCGGTGGACTTCTCCTGCTTGTTCGCGCGGGCTTCAGGGCGTATGCGCGCCGCGGCAACGACGCGCTTGAGCCCGGAGAGCATGTCGCGCGGGCTCGCGCCGGACGTCACGCGAACGACATGCACCGGTCCGTCAAAGCTGTCGGCCGCGGCGCCGTCGATTGCCGAACAAACCACATGGACGTCATGGCCGGCCGCCGCGAGCGCCTGCGCCGCGTTGCGAGCGCGCAATGACCCGACCGCCGGATCAGGATGGTAGTGGAAGGCGACTAGGATGACGCGACTGCGAGATCCCACCCGTCTCGCGGTCGCGTCTGCAGCTTGGTTCATGTCTGACGACACCACATGAGTGGATAGACTCTCAGTTCCTTCCATCGCGCGCCGCAGTCGTGTTGGTGAGCCCGCCTTGTCTGCGTGAAGAGGCAAACAAGGGTCGAATCGATCCTTCAGCAGTCGTCGCGCGGGTGGGGCGTGCGACGCTACTGAAAATCTTTTCGGTCCGCTGCACACACATGCTGGCAGCGGGCGAGGTCCAGCTGTGTTTCGTAGTAGTTACGGATACTTGGGGCCCGTTGCTGCTGCCCGCGACGTCGCGGCGTTTCGGTGGGATGCCTCGTTCGTGCCGCAAAGACACAGTTTGTCGCGAGGATAAAGATACACTCTCCTGTAGAGCACGCAACGGAATCACTTTGGATTCGGGGCTCGCGAGTCGAGTTGGAAGTCTTGGGCCGCACGCTCGAGGTGGGCACGCCGCGTCACTGCTATCTGCGCGTTGAAACTTCGAAGCCGAACTGCTCCGGGGTGCGGAACCATCCACCGATCGGAATTCGGCGGAGGCGAAATGGATCCTCGCCCGTGTGGACGATACCGCCATGACATGAGACACAACATCGGAAGCCGGCGGCCCGAATCCGCTCTCGGTTGGCTTCGGTCAGGTTGCCTCCCTGACCGTAGGGATAGGCAAAATGATCCGGCACCCGACCCAGGGCCTCGAGCAAGTCCTGGCGTGAGCCTTCGATCTCCTTCACGGCCTCAACGCCATCGACTTTGCCGAGGTCGGCGTGATTCTGCGTGTGTGCGCCGATGTCGAAGCCCTCTTTGGCGAGCGTGCCGACCTGGTCCCACGACATCCAGCCGGGTTGGCGGGGGAGTGACGCATCCCACCACGGGACGATGTTGGTGCCGAGGAACCGCGTCACGACGAAGAAGGTCGCGGGGAGTCCGAGCTTGCGAAGGATGGGAGCGGCCACCTCGTAGTTGTCGAGATAGCCGTCGTCGAACGTGATCGACAGGCGCCCGGCGACGCTTTCGCCGCGTTCGACGCGGGCCACGAAGTCGCCCAACGGGATGGTGTCGTAGTTTGTCTTGAAAAAGCGGCAGAACCGTTCGAAGTCGCGCGCACTTCGGGTCAGGCCGTCTTCCGGGATGATGTCGGTCACCCGGTGAAACGCCACGATGATTCCGCGGTCGCCGAGCACCACACGGTGCAAGCGACTGGACATGAGGCCATGGCCCAACCAGGTCTCAGCTGTTCGACGAATCGACATCAGTCAGGCGTCTCGGTCATCAGCAGGCGTCCTGGGAGGTCAAGCGGATCTGCATCGCGGGGCGCACGCAGAAATGGTCGGCATCTCGGGGAAGGCATTGGCGGCGAGAATAGTGAGAGCAAATTCGAGCGGCGCCAATGAGCCAATGCCCGCCGATAGATCGGCGCGCGAGAAAGGACGGCGTGACCGAAACCCGCGACTCACCGCTGGGCGAGGCTGTGAGAGAATAGTGTGTCCCGGCGGCAGCGCCAGGCTGAAGACGTCGCGGGGGTGGGCGTGCGAAGTGGCAATCCCCGGCAGAATTCTAACCGTTTGCTGCCGTCGCCGCGATCCCATGATCCTGTAGCGCTCGGGGTAACGCTCGGGGTAGCGCTCGGGCGGACGGTGACGGGTGTCACCGGCCGATCGCAGGCTGGAGTCAGAAACCCCAACGGTCGAACGCCATTCCAATGTCCTGGCGTGATCGGATTCTGCTGTCATCACGAACGAGCCGCGGAGGCGTCACGGAATGCGTCGCCGCGGGCGGCAAAGCTTAACCAGATGCGCCACTTGTCTCTCCGCGGCCCGTAACTAGCGTTCGCACCACTCCTGTAGCTTCGCGTTCGCACCGCTAAGGTCGCCGGCGCTTCCCCAAAAACGGACGTGGAATGGAAAGAACGCGGAGCGGATCGCGCGGAATGGCGAAGAGCATCCTGTCGAACTGGGGGACCTTCGTCTTTTCCGCCGGGATCAACTTCGTTCTGTCGCCGATTGTCGTTCGAGCGCTCGGCGAAACACAATATGGCGCGTGGTTTCTCCTCAGTTCGGTGGTTGGATACCTCGGACTACTCGATCTGGGTGTACGGAGCGCTGTAACGCGCTACATGGCACGTTTTTACGCAGCGGGCGACCATTCGAGCGCGAACCGCCTCTACTCCGCTGCGTTCAGAATCTTCTCGGTGGGCGGTGTGCTGGCGATCCTGATCGCTTCGGTCATGGCGCTCGTTCTCGACCGCGTGTTCAAGATTCCGCCGGAACTGTTTCACGTGGCTAGGATCGTCACGGTCTTGAGCGGCGTTAGCGTCGGCCTGTCGTTGGTGAGCGGGGTGTTTGGCGGCGTTTTGATTGGCTTGGAGCGTTTCGATTACTCGAATGCCATCGAGATTGGTGTGAGCGCCGCGCGGGCCGTCGCGATCGTCGTGGCGCTCAGGTCGGGATATGGACTCATCGCGCTCGCGGTGCTGCAAATCGCCGCTACGCTGGCGCGAGCGCTCGCTACCGTGTTTTACACGCGTCGTCTCTATCCGCAACTCGACATCGTTCCGCGCACGTGGGATCGCGAGTCGTCCCGCTTGATCTTCGGCTTCGGCCTCACCGCGTCGCTATTGCACGTGACGAGTTCGCTCATGCTGTACAGCGATTCGCTCGTCATCGGCGCGTTTCTTCCGATCGGCATGGTCACGTACTTCGCTATCGCTGGAAACCTCAGCGAGTACGCCCGGGCCGTCGTGAGTGGCATATCGCAGACGTTGACGCCGCGGATCAGCGCCCTGCAGGCGGGCGGCGAGGATTCCGCGCTGCAGTCAGCCGTGCTCACGAGCGCGCGACTCGCGAGCCTGGTCGTTCTCCCGATCGCCGCGACGTTCATGGTGCGCGGCAGCTCGTTTGTCGGCCTCTGGATGGGTCCCGAATACGCGCACCTGGCGGGGCAGGTGCTTCTCGCCCTGTCGTTCACACTCGTGACGATTGGAGGGTATCAGGTTGTCGCCGCCGCGATGTTCGGGATCAGCAAGCATGGCGGTCTCATTCCGATCTTCATCGGCGAGGCCGTCGCCAATCTGATTCTCAGCATCCTTCTGGTCCGCGCGTACGGCGTCATTGGCACCGCGCTCGGCACGATGATACCGCGCCTCATCGTGTCCGCCGTGATCGGACCGTGGTACGTGCGCCGCACCCTGGGCATTTCGCTGCGGACGTTCTGGGTGTCGGTGTTTCTCAAGCCAATACTCGGCATACTGCCGTTCGCGGCCGCGAGCTATCTGGTCGAGCGCGCCTGGGCGCCTCATAACATTTTTGTATTCTTCGCCCAGGTGGCGGCGCTCTTGCCGATCGCCGCGATCTCGGCGTGGTTCGTGTGCCTCCAGGAGCGCGAACGGACGGCGCTCCGGCGCTACCTCGGGCGCAAGCGGCCCGCGCTCGAGCAGCCGAAGATCGATTAGCGTTTTATAAGTCCTCTACACGCTGCCCGCGGGGCCATCATTCTGCCACACGCACCATGGCGGTTTCCCCGAGGCGTAGAGGTCGTCGAGCTTCGCTTTGTCCTTGGCCGTGTCCATCGGCAGCCAGAACCCGTCGTAGCTGTACGCGAGCAGCTTGTCCTTGCCGACGAGCCGGTTGAACGGCTCTTCGACCAGCTCCTCGCCTTCGTGGAGATAGTCGAAGATCTCGCGGCGGAAGATGAAAAACCCACCATTCACGCGCAGCCCGGCCTGAATGATGTCCTTGAACCCTTCGAGCCGGCCGTTGCTGTCGAACGATACGAAGTGATAGCTCAGGTGCGGCTTCATGGCGAGAAAGCAGCCGATGGCACCGCTCTGCTTGAACGTCTCGATCTGTTCCGGTAGCGGGACGTCAGACAATCCGTCGCTGTAGTTGGCGAGAAAAATCTCCTCGTTCGCGACGTGGTGCTTCACGCGCAGCAACCGCTGGCCAATGTTGCTGGCGAGACCGGTCTCGACGAATGTGATGCGCCAGTCCTCGATGTCGCTCGTGAGCAGCTCGCGCTTCCGTCCGCCCTCTGACAGCACGAAGTCGTTGGAGATGCCCTCCTCGTAGTTGAGGAAGTAGTTCTTGATCAAGTCGCCGCGATAGCCGAGACAGAGCACGAAGTCGCGATGGCCGTAGTGCGCATAGTACTTCATGAGATGCCACAGGATGGGCCGGTAGCCCAGCGGCAGCATTGGCTTGGGAACGTTCTCCGCATAGTCGCGCAGCCGCATGCCGAGTCCACCACAGAACAGAACGACCTTCATAGATGTCTCTTGGGGTCTGAGGGTGTTCGAGCGGCGTTGATGACGGTGGACGGGCGCCTGCACCCGTCTACGGCTCTTCCCAGCTCTACCAGGGAAGCTTGCCCGACAACGGAGCATCAGTACGGCGAAGCCAGATCTCTCGGAAGTACGAGGGCGAGGCGCGCGGGCAATTCTTGTGATACCGCCCTGTGCAGTGCACGCCCTCCATGATGATGCAGTCGCCGGGCAGCTTCATCATTCGGCCCGTCTTTTCTTCGATGATCTGCGTCACCCGCGCGCCGACCGTGTACGTGCGGTTGCAGTACGGCTGCATCTCCTTGTCGAAATACAGGCCGCGGTTCCGCTGCTCCACGTTCAGCGTATCGCGAATCTCCTCGACGCTCTTCACCTGCACGCGTTCTCCAATCGTGAGATCGAGCGTCTCCTTTGGCGTCTTCGTGTGTGGCCCGGCGAGCTGAATGTTGATCATGCCGCCGCGCATACGCTGAATCTGATTGAATAGCGCGTGCTGGAGATTGTAGCCGCGAAAATGTGCGGTCGTCCAGCGGAACATGCGCCATCCGATCCCCTTGAGCGTGGCCGACACCGTCGCGTTGCCCGACCGGATGTCCTGCACGAACTGCATCAGATTCCACGCCGACATCTCCTTCGCGAATTTGCGAAGATCGGTGGCCTGGCAGCGATAGCGAACCTCGGTGTCACCTTCCACCGGCGCCTGTTGGGTTGCCCTCTGAAGATCTGCCTCGGTACACTCGGCGGTCGGACCGGCGCCGGCGCGATCAGCGGGTGACCCGCCAGAGGCAGGGACTTTCTTGAGCCACGCCTCTTTCCAGAAAATCTGACAGGCTGCCTGACAGCCGCCATGAGCGGCGCCGGTGCAGCGCGCCCCGGCCAAATGCACGGTGTCATCGATGCTGAGCAAGCCGGTCCACTCGAGCGTGTCGCACGTTTTATGTGCGCGCTTCTCCACCGTGAGCTGGCGGCCGGCAAACGCCAACATCTCCGGCATGAACGGCATGCCGTCGATCGTGCCGTCGGCGGTGAGTGTCGCGAGGATCTCCTCGCGACTCTTGACCTGAACGACGTCGCCGACGCGCAATTTGAGCGGCGTTGATCGAGCCTGACTCATACAAGGCCTTGCCCGCGGGCTGGGAATGATTGAAAAAAACTGCGACAATGAAGTCCGGCGCCAACCTGCGCCGCCTACAAACCGATTCCCTCGTACTGACTGACCGAGTGCTTGTCCAGCATGCGGCGGCCGTCGACGAACACCGGCGACTGACCGTGTTGCGCGAGGAGCGCCGGCACGCGCTCGAACTCCTTCCACCGCGTCACCAACACCACCGCCTCCGCGCCGTCGAGCACCTCTTCCAGCGACGTGCAAAGACGAATTCCGTCACCCAAGACATGCCGGGCCTCGTCAATGGCTGCCGGGTCATAACCCGAAACCACGGCTCCCTCCTCGAGCAGCCGGCGAACAATCGGAATCGACGGCGACTGACGCATGTCGTTGGTGTCAGGCCGGAACGACAGGCCGAGGACCGACACGCGTCGGCCCTTCAACGACGGGAAATGCTTTCCGAGCAGACGGAACACTTCCGCTGGTTGACGCGCGTTCACCGAAAGCGCGCTGTTCAACATGTCCATCGGCACGCCGTTGGCGCGGCCGTAGGCGACCAGCGCGCTCACGTCTTTCGGGAGGCAGCTTCCACCGAATCCACACCCGGCCATCAGGAACGAGACCACGGACGGCTCAACACGCTTACCGTTTTCAAGCGGACTCAGATAACGGCTCAAATGCAGTCCGCGCATCACGTCCACGGTGTCGATCCCACCGAGAGTGGCGCCAAGATTGGCCAACTCGTTCGAGAAGGAGATGAGCGTGGCGAGCATCGCGTTAGACGCGTACTTGATCATCTCGGCCGTCGAGTTGTTCGTTCGCAACCGCGGCGCATCGGGAAACCCGGCGTACAGTGCCTCGAGCGCATCCTGCGTGCGTGCGTCGATGCCGCCGAGCACGATGCGGTCGGGATCCATGAAGTCGCTCATGGCCTCACCTTCGGTGAGGAACTCGGGGTTCATCCCCACGCCGAAATCCTTCCCCGCCTTTTTTCCGGACGTCTCTTCGAGAATCGGGAGCACGACCTTGTCGGTCGTGCCCGGAACGACGGTGCTCTTCACGACGACGACGTGATAGCCGGTTTTGTCGGCGAGCGCGCGACCGATGATGCGCGCTGTTTCCTTCACGTACGTGAGGTCGATGGTCTGGCCGTCGAACGGCGTGCCGACGGCGATCAACGTCAGATCGGTCGAACGGATGGCGTCCTGCGCGTCGAGCGTCGCACGCAGTTTCTTGCCGGCCAGCTTCCTGAGCAAGTCTTCCATGCCGGGCTCGTAAAACGGCGCCTCGCCGCGATTGATCTTGTCGACTTTCGCCTGATCGAGGTCCACACACACAACGTCGAATCCCTTCTCGGCCAGGCAAACGCCTGTGACCAGTCCGACATAGCCCGTGCCCATCACCGAGACCTTCATCATGCTTCCTCCGCTTCCTGATTGCCCGAATACCAGACCATGGACCGGCGCAAGCCTTCGTCCACGAGAATCGACGGCGTGTAGCCGATCTCGTCGCGCGCCTTCGCGATGATCGGGCAGCGCCGCTCCGGGTTATCCAGCAGGAAGTCCGCGTCGACTTTCGTCACCACGTTGCCCTTGTAGCCGAACAACGTGCGACCGAGCTCCGTGACTTTTCCCGCGAGCTCCGCCATCGAGATTTCCGGCGTTTCCACGCCGATGTTGTACGCCTCGCCCGGCCGACCATTCACGAGAACCTTGTAATAGCCGGTGATCGCGTCTGCGACATAACAAAACGTGCGACGCGGGCTGCCGGTCGAGCGCATCACGATGTCGCGGCCGGCGAATACATCGCGCGCGAAATCAGGCAGCACGCGGTGATCCGTGATTTTCAGTCCCGGACCGTAGTTGTTGAACGGTCGAGCCACCTTGATCGGAATGCCATGCTGCTGCATGAAATTCACGCACAGCGTCTCGCCGTATCGCTTCGATTCGTCATAGCACGCTCGCGGGCCGGTGCACGACACGTTGCCGCGATACGTTTCCGGCGTCGGGATGTTCTCCGGAGTTGGATCACCGTAGATCTCGCTGCTCGAATAAAACAGGAAGCCGTCGAACGCCTTCCCCGCCGCGCGCTGCAGTTTCGCGTATTCCAGCAGCGACCGCAGTCCGCCGATGTTCGCGTCCATCGTTTCGATCGGATACTTCCGATAGAAATCGGGCGACGCGATCGATCCGCCGTGAATGATGTATTGAAAATCCGGAATGTTTGCCGGCAGCGGATGACTGATGTCGTGCTTTACCAGCTCGAAATTGGGACTTGTCGAGAGCGCCGTGAGCCAGGCGGGAAGACCACGGATGAAGTTGTCATACACGGTCATCCGGATGGGATTGCGGGCCCCGGCCGTCGCGTTCCAATGCAGCACCGACTGGACGGTGTAATAGCCCAGAAAGCCTGCGCCGCCGACGACGAGCACGTGCTTTCCGCCCATTGTCCCAAACTCCTCGGCGAGCGAGGAGCACATGTACTCGAGATCTCGCTCTACGACATCACGCGCGGTTTCGGCCACGGTTCACTTGATCCTGTCGTGGTGGGGTTGGTCCGTTTCGCTGACACTGAACGTAGTCGACCGCGGCAAAGCACGCCCAGCCCCCGCAGGGCCAGGCGCGCTCCAACCGCGCTCGAAACCGAGTATCGGTCGGTGGCGGCTGGTACTGAATCGTTCCGTATCACCCGATTGTGTGTCGCCCCGGACGGCGCGTACATTGGTCGAACGGTCGATGTCGTGGGTCATCCGAGGCGGCTCGGAGCCGCATGTCCCGCGTCGTGCCTGCACCAACGCCGCCCCCGCCGTTCGTGGTCATCGCGGTCACCGCGCGGCGCTGGTGACTCACGCTGAAAGTCCTCGTCCTACACACAATGCTCTTTACCGAGACCAAGCTGCGTGGCGCGTTCAAAATTGATCTCGAACGCCGTGGCGACAGCCGCGGCTTCTTCGCGCGGTCGTTCTGTCAGAAGGAGTTTACGACCCATGGGCTCAATCCGGTCATTGCCCAGGTCAACGTCGGATTCAGCGCGCGAAAGGGCACGTTGCGCGGCATGCATTTCCAAGCGCCCCCCAACGCTGAGGCCAAGCTCGTCCGCGTCACCAGCGGCGCCGTGTTAGATGTCATCGTCGATCTGCGGCCGGAGAGCGAGACCTACCTGCAGCACGTCGCGGTTGAGTTGACCGCGGCAAACCGCACCGCGCTCTACGTCCCGGAGCGCTTCGCTCACGGCTACCAAACACTCGACGACGATACAGAGATCACGTATCAGGCGAGCGAGTTCTACACGCCGTCCGCCGAGGGCGGGCTCCGGCCATTGGATCCGCGCCTCGGCATCGCGTGGCCGCTTGCACCGTCCGAGATCTCGGCAAAAGACGCCGATGCGAAACTGCTCGACGAGATCGGGAATGACTTGAAACTGCGCATGACCATCGGGAGGTAGGTTGCAATGATCATCATCGACACCGCGCTTCGCGCTCGCGAAGAACAGGGCAAGCCCATCCGCGTCGGCATGATCGGCTCGGGGTTCATGGCGCAGGGTCTCACGAATCAAATCGAGAACAGCGTGCCCGGCATGCGCATGGCCGCGGTGTACGGTCGGAAGACCGAGCGCGCTTTTCATGTCTACAAGTACGCCGGGCTCGACGCCGTGGGCGCGGCGACACAAGCTGAGCTGGATGCCGCAATTCGAGCCGGCAAGCCCGTCGTCGCAGAAGATCCGCTCACGATTTGCCGCTCCCCCGAGATCGACGTCATCGTCGACGTCACCGGCTCGGTGGACTTCGGGGCGCGCATCATTCTCGAGGCATTCGAGCATGGTAAATCAGTGGTGCTGATGAACGCCGAGGTGGACGCGACCATCGGCCCCATCCTTCGCGTGTATGCGAAGAAGCACGGCACCATCCTGTCCGCGTGCAACGGCGACGAGCCCGGCGTGCAGATGGATCTGATCCGCTGGGTCAAGGGAATGGGGCTCACCCCGCGCGTCATGGGCAACGTCAAGGGCCTCCAGGATCCCTATCGCAATCCGACCACGCAGAAGGCATGGGCCGAGCGGTGGGGCCAGAATCCGGCGATGGTGACGTCCTTCGCCGACGGGTCGAAGGTCAGCTTCGAACAAGCCATTGTTGCCAACGCCACCGGTTTCAAGGTGCTCAAGCGCGGCATGTCCGGCGGCGTCAAATACGACGGCAGCATCATGGACATTGCCAAACTGTACGACCTGGACGAGGTGCGCGCGGCGGGCGGTATCGTGGACTACACGGTTGGCCCGTCGCTCATCAAAGTGTTCTGTCTCGCCGAACACACTGATCCGAAGCAGCGGCACTATCTGAACTTGTACAAGATGGGCGAAGGGCCGCTGTATCCGTTCTGGGTCCCGTATCACCTCATTCACTTCGAGGTGCCGAACTCGATCGCTCGCGTCGTTCTATTCGGCGACGACGTCGCGCCATCGCTTGGCGGGCCCGTCGTCGAGGTCTGTGCTGTTGCAAAGCGCGATCTCAAGGCCGGCGAGGTACTCGACGACTACGGCATGTACATGACGTACGGCGAGGGAGCGAACGTCGACGAGATGAGTGCGAATCAGTATCTGCCCGAAGGACTCGTCGAAGGCTGCCGCCTGCTGCGCGATGTGCCGAAGGACCAGGTGCTCACGTATGCCGACGTGGAGCTGCCCCCCAATCGACTCGCCGACACGCTGCGCGCCGAGCAGTATGCGCACTTTCGCGGAGAGAAGTGGTTGGCCGACCGGCTCAAGGCCGGGGCCCCGCGCGAGACGGTCGCGGTCTGATCGTCGAATCGCTGGAATAAGCGCCGAGCCCCGACAACCGTGCCTTCGGCGCCCATCAACCGCATGCCGCCCGCTCCGACTCCGCGCGACCACCAAGTCGGGGTCGGGGTCGGGGTCGGGGTCGCGCTTTCGCTGTATGTGTTCGAGGCGGCGCTCGCCGCGTTCGCCGTCGCACTCTACAAGTATTACGGCCGCCTGGGCGCGCTGTCGCTCCGTCAGGCAGCCCTCGTCGGAGCGCCCGCCCTGGTTGCGCTCCTCGCGTTGGCCTACGCTGCGCGCGGGTACGTCAGAGCTCGCGGAACCGGTCGCCGCCGATTCTGGTTCACCCTCGCGGCGAACCTGATTGCCGTGACGCTGATGTTCGGCACCGGCGAAGTCTTGGTCCGGTTGCTGTCCGTTGCGACGCCCATGGGGCCATCGTTCGCCGGCACGTTGCTGTTGCCGAAACGCTGGGAGCTCCAGAAGCAGCGCAACGCCGGGTTGCTCCGCGACGCGCCCGCGAACATTTCCTATTTCGTGCGCGACACGTTGCTCGGATGGAGTGTCGCGCCCGCGCGCCGCAGCAAGAGCGGACTGTATCTGAGCAGCACCGAAGGGATCCGAAGCCCGCGAATCGGTATCTCGTACGCCGCCGACGATAGACGCACGACGATTGCCGCCATCGGCGACTCGTTCACCTTCGGACTCGAAGGACCGTACGAAGACTCATGGGAAAGCCAGCTCGAACCGCTGCTTGGAAGCGATACGAGAATTCTGAATTTCGGCATCGACGGCTACGGCATGGACCAGGCGTATTTGCGCTACATGCGCGACGCGCGGCCGTGGCACCCGCGCCTGACTCTGTTCGGGTTCATCGATCATGATCTGGGCCGCGCGATGTCAGTCTACACCTTTCTCACGTATCCCAACTGGGGCATTCCGTTTTCCAAACCGCGGTTCACGCTGATCGACGGAGCGCTGCGCCCGATCAATTTTCCGGTGTTGAGCCCCGAGGCCATTCTCGAGAAGCATGCCGTGGCCGACCTGCCGTTCGTCGATCGCGATCCCGGCTACAATCCCGATGAATGGAAGCGGCACATGGCGCAGGCGTCATATCTCGTACGTTATCTTGTCTCGCGCTTCCCACGATGGACGGCGCGGTCGCAAGCTGACTGGGCCACCGAGGAGGTCGCCGTGAACAGCGAGATCCTTCGCGCCTTTGGCCGACAAGCCGCGATCGACGGCACCGTCCCATTCGTCATTTACTTTCCAACGCGAGGCGATTTCGAAGGCCTCGATCGCACGGAAAAAGACAAGATCCTCGCCGCCGTTTCGGCGGCCGGAATTCACAACGTGGACCTCACATCCTGTATCGGGCGCATCGGACCAGGTCGCGCGTTCATTCCCGGCCACCAACACTACTCCGCAGCAGGGAACGGCGCGGTTGCTCAATGTTTGGAGCCGCTGGTCCGGCACGAAATTCAGCGACTCTCGCCGGACCACCGCCGCGACTGAAAGACGCCGGGCGAACTAGGCGGAGCGGCGCAAACGTCCTGGCACCGTCCGAAGCGCGCGGCGTAGTTGATCCCGCTCGGCCGGCTCGAGGCCCAGCATCCACGTTCCCGCGAGAGCGACCGGCATGAGGAGCGCAACCTGCGCGAAGAACGCCGGCAGGTGTGATACGGGCCACCTTCGATCGATCAGCAAACTCAAAACACCGAAGGGCAGGGTGCTGGCAAGCGGTCGAATCCAGGCGTGGATCGCGTAATCTCGAATCGACAATCCAAGCTTTCGCTTGCAGAACCACGGCGCAAATCCCATGGCGACCACGACACGCGGGATTGTCGTTCCCCACGCCACGCCCACGACGCCCATCCTTTTGCCGAGGATGAAGCTCAGCGCGATGTTCGCGATCGCCTCGCCCATGTAGGCAGGGACCAGGCCGCGATGCAGCGCCAGCGCCATGATGCTGATGGTGAGCACCTGATAGCTCACGAACACGCACAAGCCGAGCGACAGGACCTCCAACACCTGCCCGGCGGGCCCGGCGTACGACGGGCCCATCCAGATGCCGATGAAAGTTCGCCCGCGGGTGAGGAACGTGAGCACCACCGGCAAGACGATGATCGTGCACAGCCGCACGGAATTCCGCACCAGAACCGCCGCTCCGTCGAGACCGTCGGTCGCCTGTCGTGCGCTCACCAGCGGATAGAGGACTCTCGACACACCGCTCTGCACTTGCAGCGCCGCCTGCGCCAGGTTGCCGCCGATAACGAAGAACGCGACCTCGCTTACCGGCATGATGGCAGCGATCACCAGTGCGTCGGAGGAGTAGACGACCATCCACGACACGTGCAGCAGCGTTGTGTACGTGCTGAATGAAAGGATCTCGTTTCGCGTGGCGCGGTCGTAGAAGCTTCGCGCGATGTGTAACCATGGCTGGAGCCGTTTCGTCGCGATCAGGTAGGCAATTCCGCGTCCCGAAACGATCACGAGTTGGATCACCGCCAGCGCCACGAGGCCGCCGCCGTTTCTCACCACGACATATGTCGTGACAGCCCGAATGACCTCGGCCGTCAGGTCGATGCCGTTGAGCAACGCGAATCGTTGGAGTCCGGCGATCACTGCGCCGTACACGCCCGTCACGAGCGCGATGCCCACGGTGACGGCGGCAATGAACACCGCGATGCTGCCTTCCCTGAGGAACTCGGGCGGTGTGTGGACGAACCACGTGAGGCGCGACGACACCACGGCGCCGGCCAGGATCGCAACGACACCGACCGTCGCGAACAGCGCCAGGGAGGTCGTCAGCAATCGTTTGGCTGATTCCTGGTCGCCTTTGGCTTCGTGGCGCGCCACAAAGCGTGTCACGCCTACGCGAATGCCAAGGTCCAGCAGACCGAGGTAGCCGACGATCGATCCCACGACCGCCCAGAGACCATATCGCGTGTCGCCGAGATGGTGCACGACAAACGGCGACAACACGAACGTGATCGCCATGCCGACAACCATGGCGGCCCAGTTCGTGAGGACATTGATGACAGTTCTCACGTCTCAGCTATCGAAAAAGGAATGAGGCCGGCAGACTCCGGCCTCCACGTCATGTCGCTCGGGGCCGCCGACGCGCGACTCGGCGAAGCGCGCGAGCGACGTACGCGCGACCTTCCGCCAGAAAGTCTCGGCGACGCAAGAATGCCCAGTGGCCCACCGCGCCAATGACCCGAAGCCTGGAAGCGATGCTCGCGTCCATTCGAATGGACGAGATGGTGTGCTCACGCAGCATCGTGAGCTCTCGCGGACAAAAATCTTCGACGCCGGCCGGATTGAGCAGCTCCTGCTCGATCTCGGCCGTGCGTTTCCAGTGCTTGGAATAGTTGCGCCTGTACATCAAGAACTCTTCGACCTGCAGAAATGGGCCCTTGAGCGCAAGTTCGGCGAGAAAGCTGCGATCCCCAGCAAGAAAATCGCCGAATGGTCGGGTTCGCGCGAGTGCCGAACAGCGCATCACACCGTAAAACGGGCTGTGCGTGACCTCCCAGTTGCTGAGAAGCGCTTGGAAGCGAACCCTGGGATCCGGAGAGGACACCGGCAACCGGTCGGTCGTCTTCCGGACGGACTGACCGTCTTCGTCCATCACCACCGTCAACGGAAAGGCGAGCACTGCGTCGGGCCTTGCCGTAAGGGCCGCCACGCATGCTTCAACGAATCGAGGAGCGATGGCGTCGTCGGCGCCGCACCACTTGAAGTATTCGCCGCGCGCCAGTTCCAGCACCTGTCGGTGATTCCAGGCGGCGCCGCGATTCTTTTCGGTCGTGACAAACCGGATTCGAGGGTCGCGCGCGGCGTACGCTTCGCAGACCGCTTTCGTGCCGTCGGTTGAGGCGTTGTCCGAAATGATGAACTCAATGTTGCCGTACGTCTGCCGCACTAGGGAGTCGAGACACGGCAGCAGTAGCTTACCGCCGTTGTAGACAGGCAGTCCGATGCTCACCAGAGGCTCGCTCATGTTCCTCCGGTCTGGAGTTCTGGCTGAACCGCACAGCGCTGGAAGGCGGCGGCGACGGCAAAGGCGGGATCGATCATCGTGCGGTGGGCGCGTGAACCTGCGGTCGGCGGGGTGCGGCGTGAAGGAATGGTGCCGTTTCAGCCTAGTGCCACCCAAGTATCGGCGCTGGTCGTGGCTTCCCAAAGCCATTGAACGTAAACGATCCAGCAAGCCGCCCCCTCATCGGGTCAATCGCGGGACAGCTTCCACGAACCGTTCGCTCTTCCGGCCGGATCGAAGGAATGGTCTCGGACTTGGCGCACCAATGTAACGCTCGGGAGACGTTTTTGCGCTCCCGGCTACAGGGTCCTCGCCGGATTGACCTAGGAAGCTCGCGAGCCAACCAGCCGGCGAAGCCGACGGCTCACGAACGGGCCGGCGACCTCGAAAAACGACCGAAGCCCCGGGACCGGGTCCGCGAACTGAAAAACCGGCTGCATGGTGCCAAACCATGACCGAAACCACGCCCACAGCGACAGCTCGCCCCGGTCCCGAAGCGCGGCGCACGCAAAATAGTCGTAGTACGGGAAGACGAGTGTTTGGCCCACCGCGTACCGCGCGACGGTCGCCACCGGATGGCCGAGCGCGTTCTCGTAGGCCATGCCGCACACGTCCACGCCGCAGCGCGCGGCAAAGTCCACGTACCACCAGGCGCGCGCGTTCACTTCCAAGATCTTGAAGATCCCATCGCGCGGATCTCGCTTGAATTCGGCGCTGAAGATTCCCTGATAGCCGGCGCGCGATAGAAGGGCCGTGATCGACGCCACGGCACCGGCCGCCGCATCCACCTCCGTGCTGATCATCGCCGTGCTATTGCCAAAATCGAGCGGAAACATGCGCACGCGCTGCCGCACGAACACGGCTTGCACCGCGCCGAACCGGTCGACGAACCCATCGACAAAAAAATGATTTGTCGCCGGGCCGGGGATGTATTCCTGGAGTATCAGAGGGAAACCCGCCGCAACGACCGCGTCAAGCTGCTCCGCCGCATTGGCGCGTGAGCTCACATGAAGAGCCTTCACGCCATAGTGCGACATGAAATTCTGCGAGTCTCTGGGCTTGAGGATCGCGCTCGAGAAAACGGCTTCGGGTACATCGGCGAGATCGGCGCGGCTGTCGACGACCTTCGAGTACGGATGCGGCGTGCCGGTTTCCAACAGGAGTTGCGCGAACTCGCCTTTGTCCACGAAACGCTTCAGCACGCTCGGGGTTGGTACGCTCGCGGGGAATTGCTCGCGGAGCGACGGATCCAGCGCGGCGATCGTGCTGACCCAGTGGTCGGAGCAGGGCATCAACACCGCGCGCTCGCAGTCGAGGTCGCGCAGCCAGTCTTCGAGCGGGCGACTGTCAGGCGCCGCGACCGCGCCACGTTTCATCGGAGGCGGCCGAAACCACCGCGACGCACGAAGCAGGGGATCGGATGTCTCGGCGGTATATACCTCCAGTCCGCGGCGTCCCAGAATGCGAATTGCACCGAGCGGCGTCATTCCGCCGCCAAAAACTATGACAGGTGGCCGATCGCCGTTCGGGTTAGCCAAGGAAAACGCGCCCCGGGCTCGAAACTGGAGAGCGGCTACCTGACATCCGCGACTGCCGTGCCCGGAACCTCGTCCACGGCCTCGTACCCTGACACATAGCCGTAATACTCGTAGCCGCCCTCGAATTCGATTCCGTTCAGCACGGCGCCTAGCACATTGACCGGCAAACGGTCGAGCATGCGAAGCTTCTCAACGGCCAAGCGCCGCTGCGTCTGACCGACCCGCAGAACGATGATCAGGCTCCCGGTCGCAGCCGCGATCGAGTAGGCGTCCACACCCGCCGCCAGCGGCGGCGTGTCCACGATCACCACCTGGTACTGCGCCCGAAGATCGTTGATCAAGTTTCGTAGTTGGGGCGACGTGAGGAGCTCTGGGCTTCGCCGCAGCCGCTGGCCGCACGGGATCACCGTGAGCATCTGGTGATGACTCTGCTTCATGATATCGCGGCGCGAAGCTTTGCCAGCCAGGTAGTCGGTGAGTCCGGGGCCTTGCGACAATCCGAACATTGCGTTCAACGCGCCGCGGCGCGTGTCACCGTCCACGAGGATCGTCCGGATGCCGGCATCGGCGAACGACATCGCCAGGTTCGCCGAGATGAGCGATTTGCCCTCCGACGGAGATGGGCTCGAGACGGCCAGAGACACGTTGGATCCCGTGCTGTACGTCACCGCCATTCGCAGCGATCGGAACGATTCGACAAGCTGGAACATCTGCTCGGGCGAGTTGCGATCAAGCCCGCGCTTTGGGAATCGGGGCACCGTCCCGACGATTGGCAGCCCGAGCTCTTCGGTCGCTTGTTCGGGGTAGCGGAGGCGGCCGTCGAGTTTGTCGAGCAAGATGGCGAGCGCGATCGCGGCGCCGAGGCCGAACACCAAGCCATACAGGATCATGCGCGATGCGGTGTTTTTCGTCGGGAAGAGCGGCGCGATCGCGGTATCGAGAACACTCACGTCCGGCGTGGCGCTCGCTTCGGCCAGCTGCGCTTCTTGATAGCGGTTTTGAAGATTCGTATAAAGGCCGGCATCGATGTCACGAACGCGGCGGCGGCGTTCCTCGTCGATCGTTCGCTGCGGAATCTGCTGAATGTTGGCGCCTGCCGATGCGATCCGAACGCTGTCCTCGGCGGACTGCGCACGCAGAGAGCTGAGCAGCTCGTTCGCGTACTGCGGGATCTTCTCGTGTTTGATCGAATTCATCAGATCGATCTGTGCCTTCACCGCCGGGTGCTCGTCCTGAAAGCCCACGCGGAGCGCCGCGAGACTGCTCTCCGCCTGGTGGTACTGTTCGAACGCGTTCACGAGCGCGCGATTGGCCGGCCCCGGCGCGGCGACCGATGGAATTCGGAGGATGGCTTCGCTTGGAACACTGTCCTTCTGCGCTGCCGCGCGGAGAAGTCGCTGAAGGTCAACGATGTCGTGCCCGATGTCCTCCGACCGAATCTTCCGATCGAAGTAGTCCTTGATGACCGGATCGGTCGTCTGCGCGACACCAGCGGCGATTGGAACGTTGTCCTGCGGGAGCGTGATGATGCGGCCGCGGTAGCTGGACAGACTTCCTTCCGCCGAGTCGAGCGCACTCTTGGCGGTCTGCAGTTGCCCTTCGAGTGTCTTGGCGAATTCGGTCAGCTTGGTCTTCTTGAGCTCTGCGGCGGTGGCGATGTATTTCCGCGTCCATGTGTTGATGATCGTCGCCGCGCGCTGACCGTCGCGATCTTGAATCGTGAGATCGAAGAACTTGCTCTCCGGTTGTTTTCTCGGAACCAGGCGGTTGATTAGTTCGTTGGCGGCCTCACGCGGCGTGGACACCGTGAACTTCACGCGGCTCACACCGGTTCCCGAGAACGCGGACGGCGGCAGCAGCCAACGGAACCCGAGCCGCGCGGCGCCGACCGAATCGGCCACGCCGCCGCTGTCCACCGGAAACTCCGAGCGTTGCAGAACCAGCGTCCACCGTTTCCGGGCTTTGTCGAGCCGCAGCTCGTACTGCCCGAACGCCACCTGGTCCGCCAATGAGAATCCACTAAACATCCACGCATCCGCGCCGCTCGCCGGCCGCAGATAGAGCGCCAGTTCTCGAACCACCGCATCTGCAATCCTGGAGCTGCGCAGCAAGGCAACCCAGTCGTCGGCCGATAGCAGCCCCGTTCCGCGGATCGGACCGAGTCGGCTGTCGACCGGGCTGTCGTTGGCGATCATGACGCGCGACTGCACTTCATACATCGGCGGCACGAGACGCGTGGCGCCGATGCCGGCGGCCGTCGAGAAAAGGACGATCGCCATGGCCAGCCATTTGTATCGGCGAATCGCGGCAACCGGCCGCTCCAACGGCGACCGCGGAGCCAAATTTTGTCCGGGTCCCTGGTCTTGCCAGTCATCCTGCGGCGCGAGCGCAGTGGGTTGGCCGATGGGAACAATCTGTTCTGACGAAGACATTGGGCACGAGAACGAGTTGGAACCGCAACGGCCAGAATCGGCCGCGAATGCGGAGCGATGTCAGGATGTGTCTAGCGAGACCGAAGAATGAGCGGAATGAGGATCGCGACGATCGGTAACCCGTACGTCAGAATCGCGAGCCACGGCTTGCTGCTCTTTGTGCCGACGACCATTTCGTCGCCCGGTTGGAGAGCCAATTGCTGCAGCGTGAGTCCGTCGGCGAGCGCCGACTGCACGTCGTCGGCGACGTAGAGAACGCTCATGCCGCGCTTGATGGTGATGTTCTTCAAGTCCGCGATCGGAACTTGACCCGCGCCGGTTGCCTTGATGAGGTCTCCCAGCGGGGCATCCGCCGCGACATAATAGACCCCGGCACGTCCCACGGTCCCCGAGACGCTAAGACGCAGGAGCGGATCAACGCGCACCGTCGCGTTCTTGTAAAACTTCGCGACGCGGGCGAGAACGCTGTCGCTGAGCTCGGACATCAGAACACCATTCAGATTCAGCTCGCCGAGCAACTCCGGCTTGAGCCGAAGAATCTTGCCTGCCTGGACGACGAGCGTGTCGGCAATGCGAACAACTTGAACGCCGGCCGGCGTCTGCACCGGCTGCGTCTCGAACACGAACAGCGCACGGTCGCCGACCTCGAAATCACCGTTCTGTAGACGGGCTTTGAGTTGAAAGGCTTCGTCATGATGTCCCAAGCTGTCTGCGATGTGAGCGCGCGCGAGCAGTTGCGCGCGCGTTCCATCCGACTTGCCATTGCCGGCCTGCGCGACGGTCACCCGCGCGAAAGCGAGGAACGCGAACAGGCCGAGAACGAACGAGAGACGTGGGCGAACCAATGGCATGGCAATGAATAGGAGTAGGGCGCGCGCAATACCGGCTCGGCGGCGCGGGTTGCGCCGATCCGCGCCGGTTGGATCATATCGCCCACAATACAGAGGACGCACTACTTAAATCTACGTTACCGGGACGCTACGTACCCCCGTCGAGACTCTCATTCGTCACACCCTGAATGCGCTCGGCAGGGTGCGTCGAGCTCGGCGGAATTTGTTGGTCTGATCGATCGTCGGCGAATCGGATTCATGCAGTGCTAAGGCTCGGCTCATCGCCTGCCGAATCGGCCGAATTGTCACAAACTGTTCCCGGTCCATCCACGTGCGGATGTACGGCAAACCGGCGCTGCGTGCCCCACGCCGTATGTACGAGACCGCTTGGCCCGGAGATTCGCTTCGCCCCCCATTTCCCGTCAAATGCCAGCGGTCGCGTCCGCTGGGGAAATCAGCCGCGGCTCCGGCGCCTTCGATCCAACGTCCAGCGTGATCTTGCGGGCGTAGAATCCCTCGGCATACCCCGTGGGCGACGCGCACTCGATTCCGCGGATACGCATCAGTCCGTCGAACGTTTCCGGCGAAAACCAGCGCTTGTCGCGCTGTGTGCAGAAGATCTCCATCAAGACGTCGATCTTCCTCGTGCGCGCCTCGGCGCCGACCGGAACGAACACGTTCGGTTGTCCGAGGTCGCCGTCATATTTTGGAATCTCATACTCAAGAATTGTGTGTCCCCGATACGTGTTCCACGTCAGCTCGGAGATCACCCGGTGATCCTGGTGCCGGTCGTCTCCGCGATGTGTGAAGATCACGTCTGGATCGAAGCGCGCCTTGAGTTGCTCGAACTCCCGCTTGATCGCCGCGGACTCGGACGGAAAGAAGCTGTCGGAGAAACCCAGCACCGACACCTCGTGCCGCGCGTCGCCGCCGAGCACGATTGCCGCGCTGCGGCGAGCCTCCTCTTCTCGCGACCCCTTCGCCCCGAACACGATCCATTGCACGTCGATCGGTGCGCCGCTCGAAAGCATCGTGAACAGCGTAGCGCCGCAGCCGATCTCGATATCGTCGGAATGCGCGCCGAGACAAAGGATGCGAGTGGGTTGTGTTCCGTGAGCGTGGAGCGAGAATGGTTTCACGATGAAACGGGTGGAAGTCGAGTGAAATACCGAGCGACTATCGCATCAACGCGGCGACGGCGCGTTCGGCGGCCTTTCCATCCCAGCCGTCCGGCGATCGCTCGCCAACACCCACCCGGCCGCGCGCGAGGGCCGCGTCGTAGGTGTGGCGAATCCCGTCGATCGTGAGCGGCCACGGGGCCAGGCGATTGGTGCCTTCCTCGACCGTGACAGGTCGCTCGGTCTGCTCGCGCAGCGTCACGCACGGTACGCCAAGCGCTGTGGTTTCTTCCTGTACACCGCCGGAATCGGTGACGACGACCGCGGCGGAATCCACCAGTGACAACATCTCGATGTAGCCAAGCGGATCGGTGATACGCAGCGGCGTCAGGAGATCAAGCAGGCCAAAGCTCTCGATCTGCTTGCGCGTCCGCGGGTGTAGCGGAAGCACGACGGGGCGATCCTTCGCGATCGCGCCCAACCCGCGAAGACAGATCGCCAGCGCGTCGGGCTCGTCCACGTTGGACGGCCGATGCAGCGTCGACATGACGAATCCGCCGGTCGACAGTCCCATGCGAGCCGCAACGGCCAGCTGTCGCGCCGCCGGCAGTCGGTCGAGCAGCGTGTCGATCATCACGTTGCCCACGAAGGCAATGCGATTGTTGTCGATGCCCTCGGCCTCCAGATTCTTCACCGCGTCCCAACTCGGAATCAACAGGAGATCCGAGCATCGGTCGGTGATCACGCGATTCACCTCCTCGGGCATGCGCCAGTCGTGGCTGCGAAGTCCCGCCTCGAGATGTGCGAGCCGAACGCCGGTCTCCTCTTTCAGCTTCACACAGACGATCGCGCACGCGAGCGTGGAGTTCACGTCACCTGGAACGAGCACCCAGTCCGGCTTCGTCTGCAGAAGCACGGGCTCGAAGGCCTCCATGACGCGCGCGGTTTGCGCCGCATGGCTGCCGGAGCCCACTCCCAAATGGTAGTCCGGCTCGCGAATCTCCAAGTCACGGAAGAACGACGCCGACATCCGATCGTCGTAGTGCTGACCCGTGTGCACGATGATCGTGCGAAGTTCGGCGCGGTCCAGCGCTTTTTGGACCGGGGCGATCTTCATGAAGTTGGGCCGCGCGCCGGCGACCAACATGACCGTCTTCGTTTTGCTCGGTTGGGGCACGTACGACTCCGCAGGGTTAATGAGAACAGGTCGAAACCGTCGGCGCCGTCCAACCGTCCAATGCGTCAACGGGATTGCACTGCATCGCCGGCCAACCGCGAGGTATTGCGGGGCGAGACTTCATCCGATCGTTTGCGCCGGCTCCGCGAACGACTCGATCAACCAGTCGAGGTGCGTCGCCATAGGGACGAATTGAAACTCGGCGAGTAAACGCTCGATCCGCGGCAGGGTATCGGACAACCCCCGATAGTGTCGGATCCGCGTCAGCCAAGAGACCGGAACGCGCGGTTGATCGGGGTCGATTTCCCACGGATGGATGTAAAAGGTGGCCGGGATCCCGGCGCGCGAGGCTTCCGAGAACGCGCGCCGAATGAGCGCAAACGGAAACTGACGCAAATAGCCGCCGCCGGCCGCTGGAATTGCCAAGCTCCCGATCGACGTGGTTGCCAACGGAAATTCCGCGAGGGCTCCGGCCGGCCGTCGAATCATGTGTGGAACGCGCGGGGCAGTGGGGTAGCCATATCCGGTGCGCCGAATCGGGAACAGGCTCGAATCATATCGAAAGCCTTCGTCGAGCAAGACGTCGAACGCCCACTCGAATCCTGGAATGATCGAAAAGCTCGGAGCGCGAAAGCCGAGGACCGGCGTTCCCGTAAGGTCCTCGAGCACCGCCTTGGATGCGCGAAGATCCTCGCGGAATTGGGCCGGAGTCATGGTTGGAATGCGACGGTGCCAATAGCCGTGCGACGCGATTTCGTGCCCGGCGCTCGCGATGCGCCGAACGATTTCAGGCGAATGCGCGGCGACCCACCCAAGCACGAAGAACGTGCCGCGAGCACCGCGCCGCTCGAGCGCATCCAGGAGCGTAGGGATGCTCCGATCGAGACGCACGGGCCATTTGGGCCAATCGTCGCGCGAGATCGTACCCTCGAACGCGTTGACGTGGAAGTATTCCTCGACGTCAACGGTGAAGAAGTGTCTCGTTGCTTGTTTGGCCTGATCGGCGCCAAGGACCATGAGTGAAACAATACCTCGTCAACTGGGCTCGCTGGAATCGCAGCGAATCGCTGTGATTCGCTAGTGCGATCGCTTCCGGCGAAGCCGACCTTTGAGCCAATTCCGTAGTCCAACGCTCATCGTCGAGCGCGCGAGCGTTTTAGCCCGCGCGACCGCCGGCACGCGCCGCATTGCCATCGAATCTCCAACCTCCACCTCGATCAGCAACGGCGCCGAGTCGGACAGGGCCCGTTCGATCTCGCCGTCGCCCTCCTCACCGAAACGCACATAGCCGACGCCCAAGCCCTCAGCGAGCGCACGAAAATCCGGATTGAGTAGGTCCACGGCGTGAGTGTGCCCGTAGGCCGACCACTGTTGAAGCCGGATCTGATTCAGATGTCCGTCGTTGAAGACGATCGTGACCAGGGGAATGTTTTCACGCCGCGCCGTCATCAGCTCGAGGCCCGACATCAAAAATCCCCCGTCGCCGATCAGGGCGACGACCGCGCGATCCGGTGCGGCAAGCTTGGCGCCGATCGCCGCGGGTAAACCAAATCCCATCGACTGGAGGTCGCTGGGAAACACCAACCCCCGCGGCGACTGTACCTCGAAATACCTCCGCGTCATGATTTGGTGAAACCCCGAATCGGTGACGACGATTGCATCGCGCGGAAGCAGCTTTCGAAGCCATGAAAAAAACTCGGCCGGACCGGTCGTCGACCGACCGCGAATGCGCGGCTCAGCGGCGCCGTCGGGCGGTGAACGCAACACCGATCGCGTTGCGGCAATGACGTCGGCGGGCCATGTCGCGGCGGCCCGCTCGATCACCAATGCGCCGATCGCGTCTTCCACGCGCGACTGAATCATCAACGCGGCCGGATAGTTCGCGCCCAGCACGCCTTCGTCCGCATCGATGTGCACGAAACGATCTTCGGGGAGCTCGATAGCAAATCCGTCGCTGCCGTTGTGCCCGAGTTTACAGCCCAGCCCAACGATGAGATCCGACCGAGCGATCAACCGATTCAATTCGTCGGTGTGACCGCGCAGCGGGTCGTATCCGAGAACGAACGGGTGATCTTCAGCGACGATTCCGCGCGCGGTTGGGGTCGTGACGATCGGAATCGCCAGCGTTCGGGCGATCTGCTCGAGCTGCCCGGCCGCTCCGAACGCGCCACCACCCAGGAGAAACAGCGGCCGCTCAGACTTCCGAAACAGCGCCGTGAGTTGGGCAAGTTTTGGGTTTGGCTTGGCGGCCGGTTGGACGGTCGCGTAGTTCGGAACGCTTTTCGTTTCCGCCGACAGCGCCGCCATATCCAACTCCACCATCACCGGCCCAGGCTCGCCCTCGAGGGCGAGCCGGTGGGCTTCTCGTATCACGGGCGCCGCGTCGTCGGCTCGATCGAGCGCGAGGCATGCCTTGACGAGTGGGCCGGCAATCGTCCGCTGGTCGATGGCCTGAAGCTGGAATTTCCTGCCTGGATGCGCCGCGGGCTTTCCCACCAGGTAGAGAAGACCGACCGAGTCCAGATGCGCTTCAGCGATGCCCGTGATCGCAAACGTGAATCCGGGGCCCGGTATGGTCACCAGCGCCGCGATCTTGCCCGTGGCGCGAAAATATCCGTTGGCCATGAACGACGCGGCCAACTCGTGAGACGTCAAGACGGTTCGTATCCCGCTCCGGCGAAATCCTTCATAGAGCGGCACGTTCTGTGTTCCAGGCAATCCAAAGACGCAGTCCACGCCGACCGCCTGTAAGGCGTCGCAGATCGCTGAAATTCCGTCATTCATTCGACTCGCCCTGTTGCTGCCCGGCGTCGCGACGCAGTACGCGTCTGGCAATTGCCGCTGCGGCGCCGCGGGAGCGGCCGGCGAACTCCACGGCGCTCGTACCCCACCGGTAGCGCGACGACAACGGGCTTCGCAGTTCGAGCCACGGCTCGAGGGAACCGCCGAGCTGACTCTTGAAGTGAGTCACTGGGTTCAGCGAGGCGTCCGTCAGATCGTTGGCCGTATGACCGAGCTCTGATAGGCGCTCGAACGATTTCCATCGAAGAAACGCCGTGACGCCCGATTTCATGTATTCGGGGTCGGCTCCGGCGCACACCGTGTGCGTCACCGAATGTCCGAGCAGCACGAGCTGGGTCGCGATCGCCTGGCCTTCGGGCAATCGAGCATGAAACAGCTTGATCAAGCCTTGGCGGGAGAGGGTCTCGAAATACGTTCGAAACGCCGCGTGTGGCAGGTAGACCTGAAACGCGACCCGCTCCATCGTGCTCGAGTGCAAGCGGAAAAAACTGTCGAAATCGTCGTCGTCGGTGAACGCCGTTTCGTTTCGTCCGCAACGATCGATCAACCGGCGAAGGTTCTGCTCGATTCTCGATCGGGTTACTTCCAGGTCGCCGATCGACACCACATACGAGTACCCCGGATTCGCAGTCCAACCGGCGGCCAGGAAGGGCCGTAGATCGGCAACGGTCGACCGCGGCTTCAATATGATGCTGCCGTAGCCGATGACGCGAAGCTCAATCTCGAGAATTGACAGCACTTTGAGGTACCGAGCGGTCTGCTCCGACGGATATTTCGTGTCGTGCAGGCGAACCACGGGACCGTTATAGTAGAGGAGCAGGCGCGGCGAGACGTAGCTTCCAAACCGACTATCGCGCTGGTACAGCGCGACGCCGCCGAGGAGAACGTCTCCTTGACGCACGGCGACAACGCGAAAGCTCCCTCCAGCCGCCGTACACAGTGCGTCGAGATATTCGGTCCGCGAATACAGGCTGCCCGACGGAGTTCCCTCGACGAACTGATTCCATTCCGCGTACTCGGCGTCCGTGAGTGTTACAGCACGAATCTCTGGCTTTACCATGCTTGCTAGCTGAGGAGTGACAGAAGGAAGGCCACCACCGGTAACCTTCTGACGCGTACCTTGAAGAAGACGCCCAGCAATTCCACGAACGACCTGACTCCCGGAACTGGGTCCGCGAACTGGAAGACCGGTTGAATGCTACCCAGCCATGACCGCGCCCATTCGGCCGCCGAGAGTTTTCCCTCGCGCCAGAGCGCTTTGCACGCTGGATAGTCGTTGTACGGAAAAACGAGCCGACGGCCCACTGCGTAGCTGCCGACATTCGCGACGGGTCGCCCGAGGGCGTCCTCGTATGCCATCCGACAGACGTCCACACCGCAGCGCGCCGCAAACTCGACGTACCACCACGCACGGACGTTCACTTCCAAAAGCTTGAACACTGAATCACGCGAATCGAGCTTGAATTCCGCGCTGAACATTCCGCGATGGCCCGCGTCCTTCAATAATCTCGTTATCGAAGAAACGGCAGCAGCCCCGACGCCGGCGTCCACGGTCACCATGAACGTACTGTTGCCGAAGTCGAATGGGTACATCCGCAGGCGCTGCCGCACGAGCGTCGCCCGGACTTCGCCGAACCGGTCGATGAAGCCGTCCACGAGGTAATGGTGTTGCGCCGGCCCCGGAATGTATTCCTGCAGAATGACATGAAAGCCTTCGTCCACGATCGACTCGAGTTGCTCTCCGGCCGACTCGCGCGAGTGAACGTGGAGTGCTTTGACGCCAAATCGCTCGATGAAATCCTGTGAGTTCCGCGGTTTGAGCATTGCGCTCGTGAACACCGCATCGGGTACGGTTTCCAGATCGGCGCGCGACTCGACGGCTTTCGAAAACGGATGGGGAGTGTCAGATCGGCTCAGGAGGTCGGCAAATCCGCCTTTGTCGACGAACGCGAGCAGCGTGTCACGCGTCGGCACGCTCGCGGGGAAACGCTCGCGAAGCGCCGGGGCGAGTGCAGCAACTTGCGTGACCCAGTTGTCCGAGCAAGGCATCAGGACCGCGCGCGTCAGCGGCAGTCGGACAAGCCAATCGGCTAGCGCCTCGTTGGGATTCTTCTCAAATTCGGCCGGCAACCGGCGAAACCATCGCGATCGCCTCAATAGAGGATCGGACGACTCAACGACGTAAGCCGGAATGTTGTCGCGCGCCAGAATGCGAACTACTCCAAGCGCGGTGATGCCCTCGCCGAGGATGAGAACCGGCGGCGCCCCTCCGTTCGGATCGCCCGTCAACCCGGGGTTCAGCAACATCGGTCCGCCGAGCGGCCACCGTGGAGAGGAGCCGCGACTGCAGATCTGCGGAGCGCCTGCGTCGGTGTGGTCACGGACTGAAAGGGAGGGTGAGCGTCGAATCCAGAGTCGGAGCGGCTTGGTCGCACATTAATGGCAGTCCGCGCGCGCGCAGGCCACGGCACTGCACCTTATCGTCTAGGGTGGGCCGACGACAGTGCCGCTATGTGACGGTTCGGTTTCTTTGTCGACCGAGTAGCGCGGGTGAAGCGGCGATGCCACGAGGTGGCGCGGACATGTAGGAGGCGAGGGGAAGGGAGGCGACGAGTGGCGTAGACAAGCAAAAGGCCAACGAATTCGTTGGCCTTTGCTCCCGAATTGCGTGCGCCTTCGGACCAGCGAGCGCCCGCTCAACCGTCACCTCAGAGAAACCCGACGCCAAAGCTTTCGGCGGACACGTCTCAAAGAATGCCGGGAGCGAGCGGACTGTGGGGTGTTACCAACCGCCTTTGCGAAACAGCATGACAGGCAACGTCATCGACATGATGCGCAGATCATGGCCAATGCTCTGGCGGCGAACGTATTCCAAGTCATAACGGACCTTGCTCTTCACGTCATCGAGGCACGAATCGTACGACTGGTTGATCTGTGCCCATCCGGTGATACCGGGTTTGACCCGCTGACGCTGCGCGTACTGCGGAATGTCTTCGCGAAGCTGGGCGAAGATGGTTGGGCGCTCCGGACGCGGGCCGACCACGTTCATGTCGCCGCGAATGACGTTGTACAGCTGCGGAAGCTCGTCCAATCGCGTCTTGCGCAGAAACTTGCCGATCGTCGTGGTCCGCGGGTCGCTCTTCTGCGCCCACACCGCCTTTCCGTCCGCTTCCGCGTCAACGCGCATGGAGCGGAACTTGTACATCTTGAACAACCGCCCACCGTAGTCGTAGCCTCTCCGGTCGTACAAGCTCTTGTAGCGAAACCGGCGATCGACTCCAACCCGCACCTGCGAGTAGAAGATCGGACCCTTTGACGTCAGGCACACTGCCACGGCCACCAAGGCCATGACCGGCGCCATCAGCACCATTGCGGTCGCGGCGACCACCACGTTGATCACTCGGCTCGCAATCTCCGAACGACGACGTGGCATAACCTCGTCCACCTCGACCAGCGACAACGTGGTATCAGCAAACGGCTCAGCAACAAGCTCGATCACCTTTTCAGTGTTCGATGCCTGGCGAGCGTACTCCGCTGTGTTTCCGCGTGAACTCGTTGGTGAGCCGAACTGCGATACCGCTGTTCCCATGGTTCCTGAATCCTCCGAGCGTCCGACAGTCCTCTCGACCTGCCGTCCTTTTTTCACGGGCAATGTGCACCGCGACTGCTGGCGGGCTTATGCACCTGCCGTGCTAACGCGACAAGGGTTCTCGATTGTATGTAAACCATTGCTTTGTAATAACTTATCATTTATCACCACATGTCATGTTCCGTTACACGCGTCTCGATGTGTTGCGCACGGTCTACAGGGTGTCGGCACGCTCGCAACAGCACCGCGCGCAATTCGACGCGCAAGCCCCGCACATTCGTCTCACTCAGCGCGCCGGATTTGCGCTCTGATTGGTTTTCCAAGTATAGAGCTAAACATCATCGCGAGTTACTCAACTCAAGACGGGCATCAATTCGTCATCCCATCCGCGCGTTCCCTACGGCTGCGTTCGAAAGATGAAGATTGCAGCGAACAGGTCGCTGAGTTCGCAATCAACCGCGCTCGAGAGGAGCGCCACGCGACTGGTCGCCAACGTGGAGATTTGTCGTGCATCCCACTACGATTAAACGTTCACGCACCCTGGATCGTCTTGGACGCGCGACGGCGAATCCGCCGACAACCGGTCGACGATGGACCGCTGAGGCTCGCCTTCTCGAATTTGCGGAGTACGTCATGTCATTGAGGTGGCGACAGTTCGCATCGCCTCTGCCGGTCAATTCCACCGTTGCGTCGGTCTGCGCGCTTGCCGCGACCGTGATGGTGATGGTGAGTTGCGGCGGCGATGTTACACCTCCCGTCAATCCGACCGTCAAGCTGTCGTCGATCGTCATCGACGGAGGCACGCGAGAAGTGGAGCGCGGGTCCATTTCCAACGTCACCGCTACGGCACGCGATACGGGCGCAAAAGTTGTTTCCGTACCGGTAGTCTGGAGCAGCACGGTCGATTCGATCATCACGTTTGCGCGCGACGGGCAAATGATCGCCGGCGATACCGGCGTTGCCGTGATCTCAGCGTCGGCGCTCGGGATCGTTTCGGCGGGCGTGCAGGTTCACGTCGCCTGGAAAGGCGCGGCAAAGGCGGCCGCGGTCCAATTCACCCCGCCGAACGCCGTCACACCAGGGATCGTCCTCAGCGACTCCATTCACCTGCTCGTGACGACCCTCAGCGGTGGACCCGCGGTTGGGTCTCGCGTGTCGTTCGCCGTCACGGCCGGCGGCGGCAGTGTCTCACCGGCGGGACCGAAGCTGGTGACTGTCGCTGCGAACGGAGTGGCGTCCGCCAAATGGACGCTTGGTGCCGCCGCCGGCAAGAACTCCCTCACCGCGACCGTCGTGGGCGACGACAGCCTGCGCGTGAGCTGGGTCTCGAACAACCCGGTGACCTTCTCGGTCAGTTCGTACGCGGCGCTCAAAGTCGTCCAAGGCGACGCCCAAACCGGCAGCGTGCTCGCCGCGCTTCCGATCGCACCTTCAGTCAGGCTGGTTGATTCGTTGGGCGCCCCGCGCGCTGGAATTCCAGTAACGTTCTCTCCGACCGGCAATGGTCGCGTTGCGAATATTGTTGCGTCGACGACCGTAGATGGCGTCGCAAGTCCGGGAATCTGGACCCTTGGCGACGCGTCGGGCGATCAACAACTCATTGTCTCGGTCGAGGCGGCGAAGATCCTGCTGCATTCCACGGCAACCGGGTCGACGGTCCGTTTCTCGGCAGCCCAGGTCGGAACGTCGCAGACGTCGACTTGCGCGGTGACGCTCGATCAGTTTGTCAGTTGTATGGGCCCGCCCCCGTGGGTCGGAACTGGAGATACCGTCAAGGCGCAGTCGTCTCCAACGCTGACCAAGGGGGGAATTCACATGGCCTCTGTGATCGGTGGAAGCTCGCATTTCTGTGGGATCGGCACCACCGACTTGGCCATCTATTGCTGGGGCATCAACGCCCTCACCGACACAACGAACGCCTTCGCGGAGAACGGCGCATCGCTCGCGACCCTCGCACCGGCGCGACTCCAGGGCAATCTCGCTTGGCTGCAGGTGACTCCGGGGGCACAGCACAACTGCGCTTTGGCTAACGACCACACCGCTTACTGCTGGGGTATAGATACGACTGGCCAGTTGGGCGACAATGCGGTTGTTCGCCATCTTGCGCCAAAGCCCGTTGCCGGCGGGTTCAAATTCAACGCGCTCGCCGCGGGCTCGTCTCATGAATGCGGAATCAATCTCCAAGCGGCGGCGTTTTGTTGGGGCCTCAATGCGTCGGCGCAGATTGGTGACGGTACTACCACGAATCGTCTTGCGCCTACCGCGGTTTTGGGCACGCATCAGTGGACCGCGATTGGTGCCGGCGCCAACTGGACGTGCGGTCTCGCCGACGCCGGCCTGGCGTTCTGCTGGGGTGCCGGAACCGGGCGGACGACGCCAAGTCCGTATACCGGCGTGCCCAATTTTGCGCAGCTAAGCGTTGGAGCCGCGCATGCCTGCGCGCTGACAGCGGATGGCACCGCATACTGTTGGGGAGACAATAGCTCGGGACAGCTGGGTGATAGCACGACGACGTCGCGTGATATCCCGCAGCCCGTGACGACGACAGCTCGTTTCGCTTCCATCAGCGCCGGCATCCAGCACACGTGCGCGATCACGACCGACGGTTTCCTCGCTTGTTGGGGACGGAATCAACTCGGCGAGCTGGGTTTCGACACTCCGTTGGTGCAGCTCACGCCGCGCTTCGTCGTTCTCGGGGTCAAACCCTGACACCTGCACCAGAACCAGACATGCTTCGATCAATTCGCCGTACGGCGCTGCTTGCCCTTGCGCCCTTGTGTGCACCGCTGGCAACGACGTTCGCGCAGCAGGCCGTCACGGTCTCCGGTCATGTGACGTCGGGGGGTGCGCCGGTCGCCGGCGTCCACGTGCGGATCGTGAGCCTTCGTCTCGATCGCACGACCGACTCCCAGGGCCGGTACAGTGTCGTGATCCCGTCGGCGAACGTTCGCGGCCAATCGGTCATCCTCACCGCCAGCATGATCGAGCGGCGGCCGAAGTATCTGCCAAAATCGGCCTCGTTGATGTTGACCGGCGGGCCGATGGTTCAGGACTTCGACTTGGCTCCGGCGCCGGATGGTGACGTTGCGCAGAGCCATGATTCGACTCGTCCAACGCCCACGGGCAGCGTTGCACGCGGTGCTGTGGTCGACACACTGAGTCTGGATGAAATCGCCGGGGCGGTCAGCCTGCCCAGCGCGCTCGCCGGACGGTTCGCCGGACTGGATGTGCGTTCGTCGTCGGTTCCCGGCGGAAGCTCCTTCCTCACCTATCGTGGGACGCGATCGCTGCTCGGCTCCAGTCAGCCGCTGTTTGTCGTTGACGGACTTCCGGTCGACAACACCGTGTTCACATCGTCTTCCCAGCGGTACGGGGCCGGGGGGTTCGACTACGGGAGCCCGCTTCAGGATCTCGATCTCTCCAATGTTGCGTCCGTCCAATGGCTCGGACGATCGTCCGCGGGGACGATGTACGGTGGCCGCGCGGCAAACGGTGTTGTGCGGATCGAGACGCGAAATGGTGCCGGCGATTCGCCGTTCGCGATTTACGCCAGCCAGCAGATCACTTCGGAGTCAGCCGATCGCCTTCCATCGTACCAGAATCAGTATGGCCAGGGCCTGGACGGAAAATTTGAGTTCTTTAATGGGCGCGGTGGTGGCATCAACGACAGCGTTGCCCAGAGTTGGGGCCCGGCGCTCGATGGTCGCCCGCTGGCCCAAGCGAGCCTGACCCAGGCCGGCCGGCCGGATGTTCGTCTCTGGGCGGCCCACGCCAACAACGTCGAGAACTACTTCGCTGACGGAAAAACGCTCAATACAAGTGTCGCGGTGCAGGGCGCCGGTACGCTCGGATCGTTCCGCGCGTTTCTTGGCGATCGTGACACGAAAGGCCTCTCCCCCGGAAACTCGCTGGTGCGGCAAAATGCCGGCGGCCATATCAGGATCGAGCCAGTCGCCCGCCTCGCGCTCGACGCCACGGGCACGATCACGCAGATGAAGGCCTCCGACGCCGCGGGAACCGGGTTCAATGAGACGAATCCGTTTTCGCAGTTCGCGGTCATGGGCCGGCAGGTGGATGCGGACGCACTTCGCACGCGCCTTCGCGATGCGTCGGGCGCCCAGATCAGTTGGAATTACGCCGGCCACAACAACCCGTTCGTCGCCCCGCTCGAGAACAGCAATCGCAGTCTTCGAACGCATGGGTTTGGCGGGGGGTCGCTGACGTATGCGTTCTCTCCGGGGCTGACTGGAACCGTTCGTGGCGGAATCGACTCCGACGACGACGGTCGCCGGTTCGCGATCGCATCGGGCTGGATGGGCGGATTTCCGTTCTTCGCCGCGCCCGGAAGTTTTGCGAAGGGCGGCTCGGAGAACGACGACATCTCCGCCCAGCAGACCACCGCCGGCGCAAGCCTGGACGCAATCCGAATGATCTCCCCGTCCACCCGGTGGACGTTGCATGTCGGCGCGGATCTTCAGAGCACACACCAAGAGATTCACTCCGCCGGCATTGACTCGGCGGTCGACGTTCCGTCGGCCGGCGCGCCCGCCACCGCTACGATTCCCGCGGCGGTGTCATGGTCGGCCGACCTCAAAACAACGGCCGTATTCGCGCAGACCGGCTTCGCGTTTGGCAATGTGGGATCGATCAACGCGAGCCTGAGAAACGAATGGTCGGATCTCGTCACCGGTCATCAAACGGGAACGTTGTATCCCGCGATCAGCGCGAGCCTCGACGTGCTTCGCGCGCTCGGAAGCACGCCGAGCAGCCCGAAGGCGACGAGTTTGACGATCAATGGTGCGTGGTCGAGGACCGGTAGCGACATCACGCCGTACGCCCTCCAGTCGCTCTTCGCCGGGAGGGCCGCATCCGGAAGCCTTGCTCCCATCGGATCGGCCTTGCTGCTTTCTGATCCTTCGCTGACCCCGGAGGTGACCAGCTCCGCTCAATTCGGAGTCGACGTCTCTACGCTGTCTCGCCGCCTGGATTTTGGCGTGACGGTATACGACGAAAGCACGAGCGGTGTCATTCTCCCGGTCGGCAATGCGTCGCTGAATACGCTGGTCGCCCGTAACGCCGCCGACATCTCCAATCGTGGGGTGGAGGTGCAGGGCGTCGCGCACATGGGCGGCGGCACGGGCTTGTGGCGTTGGGATATCGCGGCAAACGTCGCGAAGAACAGTAGCTCCGTCGACAATATCTCGACTGGAACGGATCGGGTGCTTCTATCGCCAACGATCTGGGGCGTGACGTTGGAGGCGCGCAACGGCGAGCCACTTGGACTGATCGTCGGCAAGAAATTGCTGCGCGACCAGGGGACCGGAGCTCTTGTGCTCCGTGGCGGACTGCCGCTCCCCGATTCCGTCGCCGGGCCACAGAAGTTGGGCGTCGCGGAGCCCACATGGGTCGCGGGCCTGCGAAACACCATCACGGTCGGATGGGTGAGCCTCGACGTTGTCGCCGACTGGCACGTGGGCGGAAGCGTGTTTAGCGGCTCAAAGCTGTGGGGCGACTTCGCCGGGAATTTGTCAGAGACGACCTTCCGGCCGGACTCCGGTCTCCTGATCACTGGAATCGACGCGACAACCCGAACGGCCAACACGCAACACGTATCGACTCAGAACTACTACCATGCCCTCGCGGCTGTTCAGGAGCCGTGGGTTTACAGCGCGACGTACATGAAGCTTCGTGAGGCGCGTCTGAGCCTGTCGATCCCAACGACTGCCAGCCACCTGCCATTTGAGAGCGCTCGTATCTCGCTGATCGGTCGGAACCTCCACACGTGGTCTTCGGTGTCAGGCTTCGATCCGGAATTGGTACTCAGTCCGTACTACTTCTCCGGCATTGAAATGGGCCAGCTTCCCGCCGCCAAGAGCATCGGAATCCAGGTCTCAGTCACGCCGTAGATGGCGGCAACGCGGGGCCGATCGAGGCCCCGCGAAGTGATCTGGTGACCCAACGCACAGCGGGCTCTAGCCTGCCGCGAGCATTGCTTTCGGTGTTGTACGCGCTCGACAGTTCTGCTGCAAATCTGCGACAGCCCCGGATCGCAGGTGCTGCGTTTCTGGAGGTATATTTGACCAACTCGTTGCCTGGGTTGGTCTTATGATATCTTGAGCTTGCGGCCGCTCGGGAATGGAACCTGCTCCCCTGGCGGTGCACCGATGCCACCTCCATCCGGCCTCGGCCGGCATATCATGCGCGGGCTGATTGATGAGTTCGCCATGCTGAAAATCGTTGTGTTCATTCGCGGATGCCGTCGGCTGATGTCATCGCGCGAACGTGTCTCCCATGGCGGATAGACGGCATACCATGCGTAGTCTTGCAGCGAGCAGTCGCAGGTCCGGCGTCGACGAAGGTTCCCACCTGGCCGCCCTTGGACGAGAAGAGATGATGGAGCCTCAGAGTCAGCCTCCTCTTGTGCTGATTGCAAGCGAAGGGGAATGGGTAGGTCGGTCTCTTGAGAACGTGCTCGAGTCCAACGGCTACACAGTCTTGCGGGTGGAGTCAGGGCGGCGAGCCCTCGAGCTCGCACGACGTACCAATCCGGACGCGGTGTTGCTCGACGATTCACTGCCCGATATCGCCGGCGTCGATGTCTGCCGAGCGCTGCGGGACGATCCGCTGTTCAACCACGCGACGCCAATTTTCATTACCGCAGCCGCCCAGCATGCGAGTCGTGTTCGATCGGCCGCTTATGCAGCCGGAGCGTGGGAGTACTGCACGCAGCCGCTCGACGTTCAGACACTCTTGGCAAAGCTTGGCACGTTCATTCGCGCTGGCCGCGACACCGACACCGGACGATCCAAAGCGTTGATCGACCGGATCACTGGCTTGTATAGCGAATACGGATTGCAGCAGTGGGTGGAGCAGCTTGGCGCGCGTGCGCTGCGGAAGAGAGAGCCAATCGCTTGTCTGGTCGTTGCTCCCGAAGTGGCAAACGGCGGCAGCACGACGTTGACGGCTGAGGAGACGAGCGAGGCGCTGGCGGACTTCACCGATCTGTGTCGCGCGGAGAGCCGGCGTTCGGACGTCGTGGGCTATCTCGGTGATTCTCGCGTGGCCATCTTGGCGCCGGATACCGACGTCGCTGGAGTCCAGCGACTCATTGATCGGTTGCAGGAAGCACTCAGTCGATTGGCGCCGAAATCGCGCGCCGGACGGCCGTCGCTTCGCGCCGGGTATTGTGCCGTAACCAACCTGGCAACTGCAAACCTGACTCCCGGCGAGCTGGTCCGCCGCGCGGAAACGGCCCTCGACTACGCACCGCGTGGACGCTTTGCGTCCACCTCGGTGAACTTCGACGAGATGCTTCCGAGCTGAAAAAACGAGGGCGCCTTGATCGGCGTCCTCATTTTTTATGTGTTGCGGAGGCGCAACAGCCCCGCCGCCCGTTGCGAGCCGGAAACAGCACTACACCGGTTGTTGTAACGCGCAAGCCTCAACTGACAACAAACGTTGCAGGTTCTTGACCTGTGGGCGCGCGCACACCAATATGTGCGCTCAAGCACTGTTGCAACAATCCACACCAGTGCTGTTGCGCTGCTCCTACATGCCGAAACTATGCAGTACTCCGGCGACACACCGACCACATGTACCCGACGCAGGGTCCGATAGATGAAACCAGTCCGCTCCGACTCCAGCATATATACGCCCGCCACTCCCTCGGCTGCCCATATACTCAATTCCGAGGTGTCTATGACCGCCGCAGGCGCGGATGAGCAACTCACGGACATCGGGGTAGCGGCGCGGATGCGCTCAACGATTCGGATCCTCGTGATCGACGATGACCGCACGCTTCGCGAGGGCTGTGCGAGCTTGCTCCAAGTCGAAGGATACAGCGTGAGCGTCTCGGGTCGGGGCGACGAGGCGATCGAGATGTTGCGGCGGTCGGCGTTCGATATCGTGCTCTGTGATCTCTGCATGACCCCGGTTCCGGGGATGGAAATCCTCAAAGCTGCCTTAGAAGTCCGTCCAAACACGATCGTCGTGATGATGACGGGTAATCCAAGCGTCGCATCGAGTGTCGAAGCGCTTCGAATGGGCGCCTGGGACTACGTTCCGAAGCCGTTTTCCGGAACCCATATCCAAGTTCTGTTCGGCCGAGCAGCGCATGCGGTTCTCGCGCGGCGCGAAGAGGATATGGCGCGAGACACCATGCTCGAGCGGAACGGCAACAGCGATAAGCTCACGCTCCTTGGCGCGTCGGCGGCGTTCCGACGTGCGGTCGATCTCGCGCGAAAAGTGGCATCGACTGATGCGTCGGTGATGTTGGTCGGCGAAAGCGGCACCGGAAAAGAGTTGATCGCGCAGTTCCTCCACTCGCACAGTCGTCGCGCCAGTCGCAGCCTGGTGCCCCTGAACTGCGCCGCCATGCCCGAGCAACTGCTCGAGTCCGAAATGTTTGGACACCGCAAAGGCGCGTTCACCGGCGCTGATCGTGACAAGGTAGGATTGCTCGAAGTCGCGAACGGCGGAACATTTTTCCTGGATGAGCTCACCGAAATGCCGTTGGCGCTGCAGGCCAAGCTGCTTCGAGTGATCCAAGATGGTGTCGTTCGCCGCGTCGGGAGCGAAAGCCAGGACGCCGTCGTCGACGTCCGCTTTGTCTCGGCCACCAACCGCGATCCCCGCGAGGCGATCAAGACCAAGCATCTGCGCGAAGATTTCTACTATCGCCTGAACGTTGTCCGCATCACGCTTCCGCCCCTGCGCGAACGCGTTGAGGACATCCCCATTCTCGCGAATCATTTTCTCGTTCAGTTCTGGAACAGGCACCACTCGTCGAAGGAGCCTCTGCCTCGGTTCGGCGATGCGGCTATGGAGTTCCTCATGTCGCGGCCGTGGCGCGGAAACGTGCGCGAGCTGCAAAACGTCGTCGAGCACTTGGTCGTCTTCGCGTCGCCGGATACCGAAATCGAAATCGCGCACCTTCCAATTGATCAGGACTGGGCGCGGGGAAACGGCACGGGCGACGCGACGACAACGGTTGCGCCCGCGCTGCTGGACAACGCGTATCACCTTGCCAAAGAGCACGTCCTGGCAAACTTCGAGGAGGAGTACGTCACACGCCTCGTAGCGCGCGCGTCGGGCAACGTGTCCCGCGCGGCAAGACTCGCCAGTGTCGATCGGACGACGTTGTATCGGCTGCTCCAACGCCACGGATTCCGCCGAGACGCCGGCGACGCTTCGCTTGCCTGACGGCCGCTGGTGGCCGCCTGCGAGTGTTGATCTCTCGACAGAGCGGGAACCAGCGACCGGTCGAGTACTCATAGTTTCAGTACGATCTAGCGTCGTCGTTCACCCGGTACCCGGCATCGATTGACTTCCTCGCGCGCGTCTGGTTCAGACGCTGTCTCGGGACCTCTGCGGCGCGCCCTCGGCGAAGCCGCTAGTCGGTCATCCCGGATACTCGCTGAGACCGGGGGCAAGACGGCTGAGGAAATACAGAATCAGCTCGATTGGATCGTTCACCTGCTTCCAGATCTCGCAGCGGGTTACGACGAGCCGAATGTCGAGGACGCTCGTTGGAACGTTCCGCGGCGATACGTCGACGTGCTTCGATCAGAGTTTCTCGCCGTTGCCGCCAGTCAGGTCCATCAATCGGACGGTCGAGATACGATCCGGGTTCTCTCCGCGTTCGAAGAAGTCATTCGCCGGAGCGAACAAACGGCCACCGGTCGATTCGTCGCTCGTTTAGCGGGGGCCGAGTCGGTCAACGCCGTAGTGGAAATCGCGCACGACATTCGGTCGCCTCTCTCCTCTATCCTGTTCCTCGTGGACACGATTCGCCGCGGGCAAAGCGGCAAGGTCTCCGCGATACAGGAACGCCAACTCGGTCTGATCTACGGCGCGGCACTTGGATTGAGCGCGCTCTCATCCGATCTCATTGATGCCGTGCGAGGAGAACGGCTGGTGGATGGGCGGCCCGTGCCGTTCTCCATCACGGAAATCATTCTGAGCGTGTGCGCGATCGTTCAACCGATCGGCGAGGAGAAGGGTCTTCCCCTGCACGTCACGTTTCCCACGGTTGACGGACGCATCGGCTACCCCTCCGCGATCAATCGGGTGTTGCTCAACCTGACGACGAACGCTCTCCGCTACACCGATTCCGGATCCGTCTCGATCGGTTGCACCGAGCAGTCGGAGTCGAGCGTCGAGTTTTGGGTCAAGGATACCGGCCGAGGGATTCCGGATACCGTTCTCGCCATGCTGTTCGACGGATTCCGGCCCGGTTCTGTGGGAATTCGATTCTCGAGTGCCGGCCTGGGCTTGGCCATTTGCCGGACATTGCTCGAGGCGATGGGGAGCGCACTCAAGGTGGAAACTGCGCCGGAAGAGGGGACCCGGTTGTCTTTTCAGATCGAGTTGGCGCCGGTTTCCTGATATGGCACGGAGCCGTTCTTTTGTGAGACGCGTGCTACAGGCCTGTTGCGCCGCAGCAACACTCCGGTTTCGAATTGCAATTCGCGGTTGTGCGGTCAGAGTTTTAACATGTTGAAATTATTGAGCTTATGAGCATTCGAGCAAATCGGCATTCGCGTCAAAAGAGCCTATCAGGCTGGACCGAAACCTGCTTTGCCCGTATTCGGTCGGTGGTTCGGATTTGCTGCCGGTGCCTAGGGTATCAGACACTTTACCTGTTCCCCTCCATTCCATGACGCGGTTTCGATTCAGTTCCATGGTTGCTGGTTTGTCTCTCGCAGCCGCGACCAGCGCGGGTGCCCAGACAGCCAACGTCGTATTGACTGCCGGATATGCTCCGGGAGCTGGCGCGGTCACCGCGTTCGGCTACTACATGAGCCCCTACTCCGGTACGGTCGACGACGCCACGACGCGCCTCAATTGCGTCGACTTCTTTCACGAGGTTTCGCTCGGCGAGGTTTGGACCGCTACGGTCACCAACCTCGGCGCCGCGATTGCCGACAACAGCCTGTTGGGCATTACACGAGATGGCAGTACCGGTGGATACTCCTTGAGCGATGCACTTAAGCTCTATGAGCAAGCCGCATGGCTTACCGCTCAGATGCCGACAAACCCGGCGTCCGACCCCAATATGGCCGTAGCGATTCAGACGGCGATTTGGAGCATCGTGGACAACGGCCCCACCCTTCCGTCAAGCCTGAAGTACGCAACGACGAACAACTATTGGGCGGACGGTCAGGTGAACACCATCCAGAACACTGGTACGGGCTCGACGGGGTATTGGATCGCACGCGCCCAGTCGGAGTATGCGCTGCAGGACGCCGGGTTTTACGACAACTTTAACGTCCTCACGGGAGTCGGGAATCCTGGCGCCGGCGCGCAGGAATTCATCTACGCGACGCCTGAACCGGGTACGCTCGTGCTCTTCGGGTCGGGGCTGATCGGCATGGTCGGCTTTGTCAGAATTCGCCGCCGGAAGGGCGCCAACGAGACCGTCGTCTCGGGTGCCATCGCTAGCTGAACCATCAGCGGCGCACCCCGCTGGGGCGCGCCGTCGTCGAAGCAACTGGAAGTTCTGAGGGGGTCGGAGAGCACGTGCTCTCCGACCCCCTCAGTTTCTGTCGACGCGCTCGCTTTCTCGTTCGACTCGCGGCGGCTACGTCGCGCTCGACTCCGGCTCTGGTGAGGCGAGAGCACCGCTGGGACGGGCACCCGTCGCTGTGGTGCCCATTACGAGGTTGTTCGCGCGCTTGTTGCGCGCGGTCCTTGGAAGCCTTGGTGCGCGGAGCGACGCGAGAGCGAACGTGCTGAGAGTGATCAACCCAAGCAGGTATTTGAACGCAGCGGTGAGGCTTGCCACCTTGAATGCCAACTGAGCCACGGGCTTCACGTCGGGGCGCAACTGAACGGCGTCGAGGGCAAACAGCCCCAGCACGGCGACTATCCCAACGGCCACCACCGCCGAGAGGATACCCAGAACGCGCTGAAAGGCTTTGTGCTCGAAATACGCCGATGCCATGAACGCGATCAACAGACCGATCATGGGGAGCATCAGCGCGTTCGCCATGAGGCCAAAGAAGCCGAACCGCCACCGGGGATCATGAATCCTCAATGGAAGCAGCTGCATGAGTGCGTCGAACGGCGGGATGAGCACAAAGGTGAGTGCTACCAGATACGTGGGCGATGCGATCTGACGATGCTGAGCCATGGTGTGTGACTGGGTGCGTAGGGGGCCGGAGCGACCGACCACCGATGTTTGTCGCGACGGCTGCGAAGTGTGTCCAAGAGCCGTTTAAGCGCGAGATTTGTCAACTCACGAACGACTGCCACGCCTCAAATAACGTCACGTGCAGGCGCATCGGATAGTGCGGAGCGCATGTTGGTGGGTTGACACCAGTCGAGCAGCGGATACCTTACCTCCCACTGCCGCGGGGTGGAGCAGCCTGGTAGCTCGTCGGGCTCATAACCCGAAGGTCGCGGGTTCAAATCCCGCCCCCGCTATACAAATCGGCCGGTCCGAGAGGGCCGGCCGGTTTGTTTTGGTTGAAGGACCCCGAGCTCAGCGGCAGACTTCGGATGCTGCGTCGCGGTTGTTACGGGGCAGGGTAGCTCAGGTGGTTAGAGCACGGCACTCATAATGCCGGGGTCGTGGGTTCGAGTCCCACCCCTGCTACTCAAGAAACGATGATTCTGTTAAAGCCTTCCAATACATTCGCTTGGAAGGCTTTTTCTCTGGGTTTTGTCCGAGACAGCTTGTCCAGCGTTTCTCCGGTGGGTGTCGAGGCCTCGGCTCAGCGGGGTGAGCGAACGGGATGGGTGAGCGAACGGCGGTGTGGGTGATATCTTTCGTTGCGATGCGCGGAGCCGTTAACGATATTGAACGACCTAGGAAGTGCAGAGCGTCACCCAGCCGAGGGACGATGTCTTGTCATGCTGGCTTACTAGCTCTTGTGGCATTGCTCGCCGCCGCGTCGAGCTGCGCCGAGAGCCCAACTCCGTCCGCGTTGCCGACCATCTCGGCGCCTGGTCCGTCGTCGACCGCCGTGTGCTCGAACGAACCGACTGGGTACACGGTCATCAATGATGACGCGCTGAAAGATGTTCCGGCGTGGCCCGCGACGAATTCGCAAGGCTGGATTGACGACGAGCGCAACGCGAAGGCGACGATCTCGATCGTCAACGATCCGACATCGCTGTTTCCGTCGATAAATCACAACGTCGCCGCCGGCGCATTCAACAAGGGCGCACCCGGCGGAAGCGCGCCGTTCTTCGTATACCGTCCGTTTGCGCCGCAGGAGCAGTTCAGGAATCTCTACATCTGTCTCTACCTAAAACAAAGCGACAACTTCACCAGCAACGGCAACGCCGGAACAAAATTCCTTTGGCCGTCCGGCGACCAGGTGACTGGGACAATGACCTACAATGGTCATGACGGTGCGAATTTGGACTTCCAGTTCTTCCAGCAGGGGCCCGTCGACCGCCAACTCGCGGCAAACATGAACGCAACGTCCGCGACGATGGTGTCGCGCCGCGGTCAGTGGGTGCTCTATGAGATGTTGCTCAAGGCCAATTCCGACAACAGCACGGCGAACGGCGAGTTGCATGTGTGGATCGACGGCGTCGAAACTCACCGCTATTCCGACGTGGACTGGCAGATGGGCAGCGCGCGGACGTGGTTGAGCTTGGCCTGGAGCCCGGTCTATGGAGGCGGGCTCAATCCGGTTCCGGAGACCATGTTCGAGTACATGGACCACGTTCGCGTGAGCGGGTCGAACCGCTGAAGTACATCACTGGTCGCGCGATCGCCGCCAACGTCTACTCGCCGATGCTGCCCGTCCTTGTCCGATCGCCTTGACCACGCGTTCTAAATGCGCGCGGTCGCGGTTGGCTCTAGCTCGAGGACGTAGCCAACGCTCGGCATTGTTCGAATGACGCAGACGCCGCCGAGCTTCGCCAACTTCCGGCGAAGGTAGGAGACATAGACGACGGCGATATTCGTATGTTGTCCGTCCCCGCCTTGTCCCCAGACGGATCGCTCGAGATCTGTTCGGGAGACGGGTTGGCCAGGTCGCACGAGGAGCCGCTCGAACAGCTTGAGCTCGATGGGGCTCAGACCAACACTTTGCGCGCCGTGCGAGATGTTTCGCGACTCGCGGTCGAGGCGGAGTGCGCCGATGCGCCGAAGCCGGGGAATCCGTCGCCGAGCGCCACTCGTGAGGAATTGGAGCCTCAAGAGCAGCTCCGCAGGGAGGGTCAGGTCCAGAGCGAAGTCATTCGCTCCCGCAGACAGCGCCGACGCCACGTCGTCGAGCGACGGAGCGAGGAAAAAGATGGGTAGCCTGGGGTCGGCGGCCCGAATGTCACGCACTACATCCAACGCGCACGCCACGCGGCCGTCGACGACGACGCCGTCGGAGTGAACGCGCTTGGCGATTGCGATTGCGTCCGCCGGCGACACGAGGTTGAGCTGCACGAGCGGTCCGCGGCTGGAATCCAGCGTCGCGAGAGTGCCCGGGATCTTGCCGTCTCCGACCACGATGAGCCGAAGGAGAGTGGTCACGCGAGAGAAGGGCATGCAAAATTGTTGAGGTTGCCTGATTCTGCGTTCTGGATCGGGACTGAGCAAGGGATGGACGTAGCGCTCGCGTCACAAGTCACGTGACTGGGATCGGCCGGCGCCCGCTCGCTGCTCCGGCGGCGGGCAGCTTGCGCACAAACTCGGATACATCGGCCGGCAAATGTGCGACGATTTAATGCACATTGACCCGCGACGGCGGTCCGAGCATTACTATCGTGACGAAAATCGCCAGGCCCCGCCAACGGCCGTCGATGCCCGTCCCCTCCGCCCCCCGCCAGCCCCCCCGTTTCATGACCATCCACCCACCCGCCTCTCGCAGGGAAACGAATGCGTCTCGTCCTCCGGGCAATGTGCGCCGCCGCACTTGTCGGTTGTTCCGACGTTCACGCTCCAGTCGAAACGAACCGCGTCAGTCTCGAACCTGGTCCAATCGGGCGTAGTCCCGACCCCACGGATCACACCGGAATCGATCCCCGGCCGCTCACGGATCGCATCGAAGAGCTGGTAGTGCGCAGCCTCGGCAGAGTTTCCCTGCCCGCCGACGCTTATTCCCTGTCATCAGAAGCCGTGCATCCCGACATGGCGTGCGCGCCCTCGACATGGAGCGGCGCGCGCTGCTGGTTGATGTACACGCCATATAAAAACTCTGAATCGTCGTACGAGAATCCGGCGTTCCTGCTCGCCGACAGCGATACGAGTTGGACCACACCGCCGGGCGTTCGCAATCCGATCATTCCGTATCCCGGGGCGTCGGGGTACAACTCCGACCCCGATCACGCGTTCGATCCCACAACACGCCGGATCGTGCAGGTGTACCGCGTCGTGGAGAACGACTTCAACAAGATCATGATGATGTCGACGGGCGACGCGCACACCTGGACGCCTCCCGTCGTTGCCTTCAAGGAACGCAATCACGACGCGATTTCGCCGTCGCTCATCATCGAAGAGGACCGCACCGCGAAAATCTGGTATGTGCGTGCCGGGACGGACGGGTGCAACGCGACGTCGAGCAGTGTCCAACTGCGTGTGGCGTCGCCCGACTCGGACTCCCGGTACGAGCACGCGAACTGGAGCACGCCGACGAACGTGACGATGAGCATTCCTGGATTCGTCGTGTGGCACCTCGACATCATCGAGTTGCCGGACGGCGGGTACCTCGCTCTCATCGCGGCCTTCGCGCGCGGAATGAATTGCGCGAGCAGTGATGTCTGGCTCGCGTCCAGCTCCGATGGCGTGTCGTGGCGGACGTACGCGGCGCCGATCTTTTGGCGCGGAATGAACGCGGCGAAGCAGCGCTCGATCTCGACATGGTACCGCGGAACGCTGCGATATGATGCGCGGACGGATTCACTCGATGTGTGGCCCTCGGCGATGTCGAAGGGCACGTGGGGCGTCTACCATGCGAGCCTCAAGCTGAGCGAAGTGCTCGGGCTGTTGCGGTCGTCGGTGGCCGCCGACTATCGACCGTCGACGAACCTGTCGAGCGTGCGGCTCACTATGCCAATGCCCTAAACTCGCGTCGCGCGCAGTCTCGAGGCGGAACCAGTTTCGGAGTGTCCGGATTCAGTGGGGAAGCGGCTCAATCAGCACGCTGTTGTACCCACAAGAAGCCCCTCGCAGTGAATAAGAGCGCGGGGCGCGCGTGATCCGGAGGAAAGATGCGCAGATGGACATGGACCGTTGCCGCGATGACCGGTTTTGCAATCGCCGGCTGCGGTGGAAGTGGAGTTGGAGACTACGGCACGTCGCCGGGTACGCCTACTGGAAACAACCCACCGCCGTCGGCCAACACGAACACCATTACGCTCGCTGATCAGAACTTCGCTCCGTCCAACACGACCGTGCCGAAGGGTACCACCGTGACGTGGGTGTGGGGTTCTTGCACGGGCGGGGGTTATGGTGGGTATGGTGGCTGCATGCACAGCGTCACGTTCGATGATGGGAGCAATATCGCCTCAGCCGTCCAGGATTCCGGGTCGTTCACCCGGACGTTCACGGCGGCGGGCACGTTCAAGTACCACTGTTCGATTCACGGATCCGCAATGTCCGGCCAGGTGATCGTCAACTAGCTGGGGCTAGCACATATCGTTACAACCGCCCTCCGAAGTCGACCCAACCTCGGTTCGCACCATTGTGCGAACCGAGGTTTCTTATAAGGATACGTTGTGCCGCGCCGCGAGCTGCGTCGGCTTCGCCATCGCGCGACTGGGGTAACTCGTTAATTTCCCACGACATTCTCGGTGGGCGTTCACCTGCCCAACCGCGCACTCCCTCGAGCTGTATTCCTAGCGATGCTGCTTCGCTCGACCGTTGTGTTCCTCGCCCTCTCCGCCGCCACGGCGGGGGCACAGCAGAAGTACACGACGCAAGTGATGATCGTCCCCGCATTTCGAGGGCCTGATCGCGGGCTCGGAGGGAAAGCGGGCGACATCGTACGCGGGCGCGTCGCCGCGGCATTTCCCAGGGGCGAGCTCCGCGTCGTCTCCGGCGGCGACATGGACGATTGGTTGCGTCGCTCGGGCTTCGACGAGAACATGACGCTCACCGAGGGCGAGCTGCGTGAGCTCGCCAAGAAGTTCCGGGCCGACGAGCGAATTACCGGCGTCGTGACGCGCGCGGACGGAAAATTTCACGTCGATGCGTCAATAACGCTCATTCGCGATCTGCGATTGTCGCAACCACTGATCGGCGACGGTGTCAGCGTCGCTGACGCCGCCGACGCCGTGGCTCGTGAAGCGATCGCTGCCCGGCGACAGTTCGTGCCGCTGCGTCAGTGCGAGAACCTCGCGCGTGACGGAAAGCCCGCTGACGCCGCGGTGGCGGCCACGGCGGGTGTTGCTGCCTATCCGCGGGCGGTGCCGGCGAGGATTTGCCTCCTCAGCGCGCTCACGAAGCTCGACGCGAAGCCTGACACCATGATCGCGGTCGCGTCGGCGATCCTGTCGGTCGCCCCAACCAACTCTGCGGCGCTCGTGGACCTCGCGCAGGCATATGACGCGCAAATGAAGTCAACAGACGCCGCGCCGATGTGGATTCGGTTTCTCGCCACTGATTCGACCAATGAGGAAATGATCGATCGCGTGGTCAATGCGCTATCGCACGAAGGAAACGCGAAGCTGGCCCAACCGATCATCGATCGTGGAACCGATGAGCATCCTGACAACCTGGTACTGCTCAAGCTGCGCTGGCTCGTACACCTGGCGAACAACGACTGGAAGGGCGCGGTCGATGCGGCGGAGAAACTCCTTGCCCGCGACGCGGCGACGCAGGTCGATCCGGAGTTCTATGCGCGGCTCGCATCGGCATATCGCTCGGACAGCCAGCCGGCTCGCGCCGTCGGCATCGCGGCCACCGGGGTCGCGAAGTTTCCCCGCGATGCCGCGCTGTACTTGGTCTACGTCCAATTGCTCCGCGCGGAGAATGACGTTGCGCTGCCTCGCGGCTTGGCGGCATTTCCCGACAACTCCGAGCTGCACGTGATCGCGGCGCAGAGCATGAAGGGCTCGGGGAACGCCGCGGGAGCCCTGGCCGAAACCAAGCGCGCGTTGGCGGTAAATCCGCGGCTGCCGCACGGCTATCTGCAACGCGCGCAGCTCGAGCTTGACGTCGGACAGATCGACAGTGCGTACGCGTCGATCGAGCAGGCGTCGAAGTACGGCGAGGATCCGTTGATGGCCGCGCAATTCGCCTTGGCGCGAGGCAACGCGTTGTACAAGGCCGCCGGCAGCTCGCAGAAGCGCGAGGACTTCCAGCTGGCAATTCGATTTCTCACTCTCGCTACCACGATCAAGCCGACCGCCGAGGCGAAATTTCTGCTCGGTGCGTCGGCGTTGTCGGTCAGCCAGTCGGCGGCGACCGAGGCACCGGCGAAAAAGAGCTGCGAGCTATCGAAGCTCGCCGATTCGTCGCTGACGGAAGCGGAGATCAATCTCGTGAGCGGCGGATCGGCCGCCCCCGATGCCGCGAAGCAGGCCCTGGATTTCGTGGCCAAGCTTCGCCCGTTCGTCGCCGATCAAGTCAAGAGCTTCTGTTGATCGAGCGTCTCGTCCGATCGAAAAACACTCGCGGTCAGAGTGATGCCGGCTGCGCCTCGGCGCTTGTCGCCGCGCTGGCGACGTCGCGTTCACGCCGCGCAGCGCGGAGCAGGTTGATCGCGGTGTACGTCACGACGACGACGACGAGCCATTGCACCGTGGTCATCGAAAATGCCGTCACGAGAAACGCGGCGATCAGCACGGCGGGAATTCCCGGGAGCAGCATGCCCAGGATGGCACGCGGTTCGTAGGCGCCGGTCTTGAGAAAGCGGATGCTCGCCACGGGCATCAGGAAGGCGCACGAGCCCATCATGATGGGGAACGCGGTAATTGGACTCATGCCGAGCATGGAGACCAGAATCATGCACGGGCCGTAGAGACCGACGCCGACCGTCATGAGCGCGCCCAGAACGAAGTTGCCCAACAGCCCCGCGGCCAGTTTGGCGCCGGTGAGCGAGAGAGCATCACCACCGGACGGCAGCAGCGCCACCTGCGGCTGCTTCATCACCAGAATGGCCGCAAACGCGAGCAGTGAGAGGCCCATCCCGATTTGGATCTTACGCCGGGGCCACGCTGAGACCACACCGGCGCCGAGCCACGCGCCGAGAACCGCAGCGACGATCATGAGGATCAAGGTCGTCGAATCGACTGGAACGGTCTTGGTGTAGATGTACGCCTGGAGCACCGTGGGGATGACGTAGCCGACGTTCAGCGAGCCGGGCATTCGCTCGTCGGGGATGAGCCGCCACTGACGGACCATTGATGTGGTGGTCGCGAACGATCCGATGCCAAGCGTATCCCAGAAATTGGCGATGAAGCTGATGATCGAGATGGCGACGGTTGGCCGCACCCGTTCTCCCGCCGCGGCGCGTGCGCGCAACGCCCGCGTAAGGGCGACAATAAAACCAACGGTGATGAGTCCGAGCGCCACGAACAGAGCGTCGCGGGCTGTCGTGGAACCAGTCGGGGCAGGCTGCTGCATGGAGTCCGCAGAGGTTTGGGAGGACGGCGGATTGCGTGGCGGATGCAACCTAGACGATGCCACGCGAACCGCGGTTCCGGTAGGGTGTCTCGGTCATTAAACATCGATTTTGCGCTTGCGAGTGTCTATGGCTAGGGATACTCTATCCGCCCGAACGCCAGGCCCTCGATTCGTTGGAGTGTGGATGACACATCGTTCGCAAAGCATCGCCGGTACGCCCTCGTCATTCGCGCCCATTCCGATCAGGCCGCGCGCCAGCGTCGTGCCGATTCAACGCCAAACAATCGCCAGCATGACGGTGGAGGCGCTCCGCGAGCGCATTCTGCGCGGTGACTATCCGGAAAGCGAGCCGCTGCGGCAGGATGCGCTCGCTGACGAGCTGGGGGTGAGTCGCATTCCGGTTCGCGAGGCACTCCGGCAGCTCGAGGCCGAGGGACTCGTGACGTTCAGCCCGCATCGGGGTGCCGTCGTCTCGAGTCTGTCGCTCGAGGAGATCAATGAATTGTTCGAGTTGCGCGCCGACATCGAAAGCGATCTGTTGCGGCGCGCCATTCCCAAAATGACGACGGAGCAAATCGATCGCGCCGTTGGCGTGCTCGATGAATTCCAGGATGCCCTCCAGGCGGGCGAAGCGGCCCGGTGGGGTCCGCTGAACTGGCACTTTCACGCAGCGCTCTACGCGTCGGCCAATCGGCGCGTCACCATTGGAGTGCTGCAGAAGCTTCACCAGCACAGCGACCGATACTTTCGCATGCACGTGCTGCTTGCCCACGGCGGCGAGCGGGCAAACGACGAGCACCGCGCGATCATTGCATCCGTGCGCGACAACGACGTTCGCGGTGCGTGTCAGTTGATGCGGTCGCACATCCTGGGCGCGGGGGCCTCGTTGCTGGAGCTTCTGTACGTGCAGCGGGGCGGCTCCGCCATCGCGCCGCCCGTCGCACGTTGAGCGCGTCGAACCCGCTCGGCCGCGATTTCCCGACAACGATTCGCGTTGTCGATTCGCATACCGAGGGAGAACCGACGCGCGTTGTGGTGGACGGGTGGCCGCAACCCGCGGGTGCAACGATGGAAGCACGTCGCGACGATCTTCGCGACCATTGGGACCATCTGCGGAGGGCTGTTGTCTGCGAGCCGCGTGGGCATTCCGCGGTCGTCGGCGCGCTGCTGACGCCGCCGGTCAACGACGGCTCTCTCTCCGGGATCATCTTCTTCAACAACGGCACGTACCTCGGGATGTGCGGCCATGGGCTGATCGGCGTCGTGCGTACGCTCGAGCATCTGGGGCGGATGACGGCGGGTGTGGCGAGATTCGACACGCCGGTGGGCACGGTGTCGGCGGAGTTGAATGCCGACGGCTCGGTGACCATCGAGAATGTGCCGTCTCGATGTCACGCGCTCGATGTGGTTGTCGATGTGCCGGGCGCGCCGGGTGGTAGAGTGAGTGGCGACGTGGCGTATGGCGGCAACTGGTTTTTCATCACGCACATCGACCAGGCATTAGAGATATCGAATGTTGCCGAATTGACGCGCGTGACTCAGGGCATACAGGACGCGATTTTGGAACAGCGCGTGGCGGGCGGCGTTCCGATCGATCACATCGAGGTCTCGGCCGCCCCAACGCGCGCCGACGCGGACGCTCGCAACTTTGTCCTCTGCTCGGGCGGCGAGTACGACCGGTCGCCGTGCGGCACCGGCACGTCGGCGGTGATGGCAGCGCTCCACCAGCGCGGGAAGCTCGCGTTCGGGGCTGAATGGCGACAGGAGAGCATTACGGGTAGCCGCTTTGTCGGGTGGCTCACGCCCGGCTCTGACGACGAGGTCATTCCGCATGTGCGCGGTACGGCCTTCGTGACTGGCGAGGCGACGCTTCGCTTCGATCCCGCCGATCCGTTCCGCTTCGGGATCGGCACCGCGGCTCCGTGAGTGCGCGCGATCGCGCCGACGCCATTGTCGTCGGGGCGGGCATCGTCGGCGCGGCGTGCGCCGCGGCATTGGCGCGCGACGGCCTGCGTGTCACCGTGCTGGACAAGGTGTTCGCGTCAGCCGGCACGACGTCTGTTGGCATGGGCCACGTCGTCGTCATGGACGATTCTCCCGAGCAACTCGCGCTGACGACGTACTCGAGCCGCCTGTGGGGCGAGCTTGGTTCGCAGTTGCACGCTCGATCGGAGGTCGACCGCTGCGGGACGGTGTGGGTGGCGGAAGACGAGACGCAGCTCGATGCCGTCCGCGCCAAACAGGAGAGCTATCGCGCGGTCGGCGTGACGAGCAGTGTGCTCAATCGGCGCGAGTTGCAGGAAGCCGAACCACATTTGCGCCGCGACCTGGTTGGAGGACTGCTCGTACCGGGCGACTCGGTGGTCTATCCGCCGTGCGCAACGCTCGACCTCCTCCAGGTGGCGCGTGAGCACGGCGCGGTCGTTCGTGAAGGCGTGGACGTTCGCGAGTTAGTGGCCAACGGCGTTCGGTGCGACGGAGAAATGTTGCGTGCCGACGTCGTGATCAATGCCGCGGGCGCGGCGGCGCCGGCGCTCACGCCGCGCCTGCCGATCCTCCCGCGCAAAGGGCACCTCGCGATCACCGATCGGTATCCGGGATTCCTCCGTCATCAGATCGTGGAGCTCGGGTACCTCACGAGCGCTCACGTCATGACGACTGAATCGGTCGCGTTCAACGTGCAGCCACGATCAACGGGGCAGGTGTTGATTGGCTCGTCGCGCGAGCTCGTGGGGTGGAACGCGGGCTTCAATCACGCCATCCTGCGGCAAATGCTCGCACGCGCCGCGCACTTCATGCCAATGCTCTCGGACCTGTCGATCATTCGGTGCTGGACAGGTTTTCGCCCAGCAACGCCGGACAAGCTTCCTCTCATTGGACGGTGGGAGCCGATTCCGGGTCTGTGGATTGCGGCGGGCCATGAAGGGCTCGGGATCACGACGTCCGTTGGCTCCGCGCAGATCATTGCCGATCAGGTCGCGGGACGTCCAACGGCGATCGACGCATCCTCCTTTTCGCCAATGCGCGTGTTCGCCGCGGCGGCTGGGGCGCCCACGTGAGCGCGTCGCGGTCGGTCGCCATCGTGATCGATGGGCGGGCGGTCACTGCCACCGAAGGAGTGACAGTAGCGAGTGCCCTCCTCGACGCCGGAGTGACCGCGTTTCGTTCGTCGACGAGCGGGAGCGTTCGCGGTCCGGTCTGCGGAATGGGCATTTGCTACGAGTGTCGCGTCACGATCGATGACGTTCCGCACCGCCGCGCGTGCCTAGTCGTGGTGGCGAGCGGCATGCGGGTGGACACGGCATCGGGCAACGCATGACAGCCCAACGCCGAGAATGCGACGTTGTGGTGATCGGTGCGGGGCCGGCGGGAATTGCGGCAGCCGCCCGGGCCGCGGAACTCGGTGCGCGCATCATGGTGATTGACGAGGGCATTGGGCCGGGCGGTCAGATCTGGCGGCCCAGCTCACGCGTTCTGTCGAGTGGGCGCGCGGCGCAGTGGCGGTCGCGTCTCAGTCAGTCCGGCGCGACAGTTCTCTCATCGACGTCGGCGGTCGATGCGCGGAGCGACGAAGGCCGCGGATGGATTGTCGCCGCTGAATCGTTGTCCGGCGCACTCGAGATTGTCGCCGGCAAACTGATACTCGCGACCGGCGCGCGCGAGCGCTTTCTGCCTTTTCCCGGTTGGACGCTGCCGAACGTCGTGGGGATTGGTGGTGCACAAGCGCTGCTGAAGAGCGGCACGTCGTTCCGCGGACGCCGCGTGGTCATCGCCGGATCTGGGCCGCTTCTCCTTCCGGTGGCCGCGTCCATGTCGAAAGTCGGCGCCAAGGTTGTACTGGTCGCCGAGCAGGCGCCGTTCGAAAGCGTCTCACGCTATACGCTCGGCTTGTGGCGTCGGCCGTCGACGCTGGCGCAGGCGGCCCTCCTTCGCGCGAGCTTCATGAAGACGCGGTACGCGACCGGAACGTGGGTCGTGGCAGCGGACGGCGAGGATCACGTTCGCAACGTGACGGTGACCGACGGTGTAAAATCACGCGACATGGACTGTGATGTGTTGTGCGCAGCGTTCGGCCTCATTCCGAACACCGAGTTGGCGCGCCTGCTTGGTTGCCGAGTGGAGCGCGGTTCAGTGATCGTCACCGAGACGCAGGAAACGACCATAGCCGGAGTGTTCTGTGCGGGCGAGCCAACGGGAATTGGCGGCGTGGACCTGTCTCTCGTGGAAGGCGAAATTGCGGGTGCCGCGGCGGCTGGACGGGCAGTCGATGATGGTCTCGTGGCGCGGCGCGCGCGCCTGCAGAGCGATGCGGCCGCTCTCGACCGAGCTTTCGCGCTCCGCTCTGAGGTTAGTCGTCTCGCAACGGACGATACGATCGTCTGCCGGTGCGAGGACGTGCGCCTCCGCGATCTCGATCCCTCGTGGTCGATTCGACAGGGCAAGTTGTACACGCGGGCTGGCATGGGGCCGTGTCAGGGACGAATTTGCGGTGCGGCATTAGAATGTCTCAGGGGTTGGCCGCCCGACTCGGTTCGGCCCCCCATACAGCCGGCGCGACTCGCCACCTTTCTCGTCGGCGCCAAAGCGGAAACTACCGACGAACAGGGAGTGCATTGACGATGCAACAGCAGGACTGGAAGGGAGTTCTCCCGGCGATCACCACGCCGTTTCTCTCGTCGATGGTAGTCGATCATCCGCGGCTCGCGAAGCATGTGGCGTGGCTCGCGGAGCATCGGTGCAACGGCATCGTCGCACTCGGATCCCTTGGTGAAGCGGCAACGCTCGCGTTCGACGAGAAGATCCAGATTCTGGAAACGTGCAAGCGCGCGCTGGGGAGCGAGGTTCCGGTCGTGGCGGGGATCGCCGGGTTGAGCACCGCGGAGTGTGTCGCGCTCGCGAAACGAGCAGAGGCCGTCGGTTGCAACGGGCTGATGGTGCTACCGCCGTACGTCTATCGCGGCGACTGGCGCGAAAGCAAGGCGCATTTCGACGCGGTGATCGATGCGACGTCTCTCTCGTGTATGCTGTACAACAATCCGATCGCGTACGGAACGGACGTGACGCCCGATCAGATGCGCGAGCTGGCGAGCCACGGAAATCTCCACGCGGTGAAGGAATCGAGCGGTGACGTGCGACGAGTCACCGCGATCCACGAACGGAATGGAGATCGCTTCAACATCTTCGCCGGAATGGATGACATGATTCTCGAGGCGATTCCGATGGGCGCAAAGGGATGGATTGCCGGACTGGTGAACGCGTTGCCGGCCGAGTCGGTTCGCGTGTTCGAGGCTGGTCGCGACGGCCAATGGGATGCAGCGCGAGAGCTGTACGACTGGTTCTTGCCACTGCTCCGCCTCGACTGCGTTCCCAAGTTCGTGCAGTTGATCAAGCTGGTTCAGGCGGAAATGGGGCAGGGAAATGCCATCGTTCGCGCGCCGCGCTTGGAGCTCGAAGGATCGGAGCGCGCCGAGGTTCTTGCGCTGATTCGTGAACGACTATCATGCTGTCCGTCGGTGGGCGTGGCCAACGTCACGCCGCAACCGGCCGCGGCGATGACGGCGTAAGTGGCGCCGGCAACCTCGCACGAGCGCATCTACGCGATTGTGCGCAAGATTCCGCGCGGCCGCGTCACCACCTACGGAACAGTCGCGCGACTTGCGGGCTTGGCGGGACAAGCGCGATTGGTGGGTTACGCACTGGCCGCGCTTCGAGATGGCACGAGCGTGCCCTGGCACCGCGTCATCAACGCTCAAGGTCGGTTGAGTCTCGAGTTGGCCGCATCGAGCTCGGGCACAACACAACGACTTCGTCTCGTACGCGAGGGCGTCACGGTCGACGCGGCCGGGCGCGTGTCGCTCGAGCGCTTTGGATGGCGCATGCGCGCCAATGCGAGGACGGCAAAGCGTCCCGTTTCGCGGACGCCCGCTCGGAAGTCGCCCGCGCGGACATAACACCTAAATCAATCACGGACAACGAGTTCACCGCGTGAGCCACACGCGGTGCGAATTGGTCTCGCGAATGCGTTGAGAGGTGGTGAGTCGGTCGCTGGTTCAACGCTCACCACACACTCCCATGCGAAACATTCGCCGAAGTCTCTTCGTGATCACGTCGCTCGCGAGCTCACTCGCCGTCGCCATGCCGCTGCGCGCGCAAGCGCCGGGATCAGGCACAGTGCTCCACGTCTCGCCGTATGTCGGCTACATGGTGTTCGGCGATTATCTGCAGGGTCCGCTCGGGACGAGTCTGAGCAATGCACCGGGCGTTCTCTACGGAACACAGGTGGCAATGTCGCTCGCGCCCAATCTGTCGTTACTCGGCAACGTCGGGTATACGTCCTCGGACATTCGTGTGGGGATTCCCATCCTCGGCGGCGTGTCGGTGGGCCATAGCTCGATGCTGATCTACGATGCTGGGCTCGAATACAATTTCGGCTCGTCGAAGGCAGGCGCATTCCCGTTGTCGCCGTTTGTGCAGGCCGGCGTCGGCGCCATTCGCTACAACATCGACGAGTCGATCCTTCAAACCAACGCAACGAACTTTGCGGGAAACGTTGGTGTCGGCGCGGACTTCGCGCTTGGGAAGGGCATGGCGCTCCGCATCCTCGGCAAAGACTACATCGGCAAGTTCAACTTTCAGGACGCGACGGGTCTGGGCATCTCCGGTGAAACGGCGCACAACTTTGCGCTGACCGTGGGGCTGCGATTCGACTTCTAGCGGTCGATGTGTGTGAAGCTGGTGGGGTTGGGGCGGGGCCGTTGGGGGCGGGTGATATGGGGGCGTCGCTTCGGCGGCGTCCCCGTATCACATTTGGACGCATCGATCGACTAGTTTTCGCGGCACGTTTCAGCCACGCCACGAGATGCCGACAAAAAAACCGACACTGAAGAAAAAGCGCCCGTCAACGACGCGCCGCCCTCTGAAGGCAAAGAAATCTCCTGTGCCGCGCGCACGGCGTTCGGGACCCGGAAAGGCGGGCCCGGTCAACGAATGGATGGAATTGCGCCGCTCGCCAATCCACGGGCTTGGCGCGTTCTCGCTGACCGACATTCCCAAGGGAACGCGCGTCATCGAATATGCCGGCCAAAAGATCTCGAACGCCGAGGCCGATCGGCGGTACGATGACGAGGCGATGAAGAATCATCACACGTTCTTGTTCATCCTCACCGATCGGATTTGCGTTGACGCCGCGTACAATGGGAATGAGGCGCGGTTCATCAATCACTCATGCGACCCGAACTGCGAGACGAGCGTGACGCGCGGGCGTATTTGGATCGAGTCGATCAAGGCGATCCCGGCGGGAACCGAGCTCACATACGACTATCAGTACGACGATGATCCCAAGTACACCGAGAAGGATCTGCGCTTCTATGCGTGCAGTTGCGGCGCAGCCAAGTGCCGGGGCACGATCGTGAAGACGCGAAAAAAACTGAAGGGATGAACGCTTTGCGGGCGTTGCTGTCCGGCATCGTCGACTACGCGGGTCTGTTTCCACCCGCCGCGCTCGACATGCCGACCGCTGTCCGCAACTACGCGTCGTACCGCCGTGACGCCGCGTCCTGGATGCTGGGTCGGTTCGTCGTGCCCGTTGCCCGCCTCGATGAGTTCGCGACCGCCTTGTCCGGGGTCGACCACGCCGATGGACCGGTGTGGCGACTCTCCGCGCTCCTTGGAGCCGACGTTGCCGCGGACATCGCGCACTCCCGAGCATTCAACGCGTCGAATCTTGGACGGGCGGCGATCGATTCTCTCGAGGCAAAACTCGCAACGGTGGACGCGATCAATGAAGCGGCGTCGCTCTCCGGTGAAACGTTCGAGCTGTTTGTCGAGATCCCAACCGATCCCGACCCGGCGCCGCTGATCGCCGCGGCAGGCAGCGCCGGTGTGAAGGCAAAAATGCGCACCGGCGGAGTCTCGCCCGAATCGATTCCGCCCACCCCGGCTGTGATTCGCTTCATGCGCGGATGTATCGACGCGGATGTGCCGTTCAAGGCGACGGCAGGCTTGCATCACCCCATTCGCGCCGATTATCCGCTCACGTATGCAACCGACGCGCCTCACGGCGTGATGTTCGGGTATCTCAACGTATTTCTCGCCGCGGGTTTCATGCGTTCGGGAATGGACGACAGAACGGCGAGCGAAGTGCTCGACGAACGCGATCCGGCGGCGGTCGTGATCGCCGATGAAGCAATCACATGGCGCGGTCACGTGCTTCATTCGCGCGACGTGAGTCATCTACGCGCCGAGGGCGCGCTGTCGTTTGGTTCGTGTTCGTTCCGGGAACCGGTTGACGAGTTGCGGTCGCTCGCTCCGCTGCCTGACCATGCTTGATGAGACACACGCGCCGGAATTGATGTCGTGGGTAGCATCGGCAAATGACCCCGCGACCGATTTCCCGATTCAGAACTTGCCGTTTGGCGTATTCAAGCGCGTCGGACGCGCCGAAGCGGCTCGCGTCGGCGTGGCGATTGGCGACCAGATCATCGACGTTGCCGCCTGCGCGGCGCTGAAGCTGATCGACGGCGAGGCGGCGACCGCCGCCGAGCATTGCGCAGCGCCGAGTTTGAACGACCTCATGGGACTCGGCCGGCTGCCGCTGCGTGCTCTGCGCGGCGCGTTGAGCAAACTGTTACGAATCGGCGAGGCCGGTTTGTCGGATGCTACGGCTTTTACCGCCGCCGTGTTAGTGCCGATGAGCGAAGCGGAGCTGCTGCTGCCGGCGCGCATCGGCGATTACTCGGATTTCTATGCGTCGATTCATCATGCGACGAACGTTGGGAGCATGTTCCGTCCCGAGAATCCGCTGCTCCCGAACTACAAGTGGATGCCGATCGGGTATCATGGTCGGGCGTCGTCGATCGTGCTGAGCGGAGCGGATGTTCGGCGTCCGATCGGTCAGACGCGCGATGGCGCAGAGGGTGCGCCGGCATTTGGTCCGACGCGCCGCCTCGACTACGAGTTGGAAGTCGGATTGTTCGTGGGGCGGGGCAACGCGCTTGGTACGTCGATACCCATCGCCGATGCGGAAGACCATGTGTTCGGCCTGTGCCTCGTCAACGATTGGTCGGCGCGTGATGTCCAGGCGTGGGAATACCAACCGTTAGGGCCCTTTCTCGCCAAGAGCTTCGCGACGACCGTGTCGCCGTGGGTCGTAACGATGGACGCCCTCGAGCCGTTCCGCTCGCCGGCGTTGGAGCGACCAACGGGTGATCCTGCACCGCTGCCGCATCTATCGTCGCGAGAGAATACTCATGGAGGCGGCGTCGCCATCTCACTGGAGGTTCTGCTCGCCTCCGCGCGGATGCGCGACACGGGTGTACCGCCGCTCAGCGTGAGCCGCGGAAACTTCGCTGATCTATACTGGACGTTGGGACAGATCCTGACGCACCACGCCAGCAATGGGTGCAACCTGAGGCCGGGAGATTTGCTGGCGAGTGGAACTGTCTCAGGAGCCACGAAGGAATCGCGCGGATGCCTGCTCGAGCGCGCGTGGCGCGGCACCGAACCGCTCAGTCTTCCGAGCGGTGAACTGCGTTCCTTTCTCGAGGACGGTGACGACGTTGTGATGCGCGGATGGTGCGAACGGCCAGGCGCACGCCGAATCGGCTTTGGCGAGTGTCGCGGACGCGTGCTGCCGGCTCGGGCGGTGTAGCACTCCTCGCGCCGAAGTTCGCTCAGAGCGCCGGCCGCACCATCAGGACTTGCCCCACGCGAATCTTGTTGTCGCGAAGGCTGTTCCAGGTGCGGAGCTTGTCGGTCGTCGTATTCCAGATCGTCGCAATGCCGCCGAGTGCGTCGCCGCGGCGCACGGTGTAGTACTTCGCTTTGCGCCGGTCCGTCTCGACCGCGCGACGTTGCGCTTCCGCCTGCGCGAGGAATACCCGCTGCTGCGCGGTGGACACGACAGCGCGGGCATACCGCACGGACATCTGAGTGATCAGAACGTCGCCGCTCGACCAGGCGGCGGATGGAACGCCGAGGCGAAGTTTTTCATTCGGGGTCGTGATCACGATCGCTCGGGCGATCCCAAAGAATGTTCGGCCGGCGGATACGTGAACCAGCGTATCAAGCGGGAAGTCGCGCTCCTCGAATGTTGGCGGCAGATCCGGCGCAGCGAGGAGGTCGCGCGGCTCGAGACCGAGATACAGGAGGCGTTTGTTCGTGAGCACGAGCAGGCCTCGCGTCGCGCGGAAGTAGTCGATCGCGGGACGCTTGAACACCGACACGGATCGGACGACATGTTCGCCCGGCTGCAGCGTGTTGAGTTGCAGTTCGCGCTCAGCGATGCTGCGCGTGTCGCGCGGATCGGTTCGCGCGACGTGCACGAGGAACTGAATCAGCACCATGAGGGCGACGAACGCGATGACGATCATCGTATAGCGCACCCCGGGGCGGGCGCGGCGTCTGCGCTTCAGGCGTCCGGGGCGCATATCCAGGGTCGTGTCACAAGAGTGGTGCCGTGATCGTCAGAGAAATACCGGCGAATTCGTGTTGCATAGCACGCTTGAAAGTACTACCGTAAAACATACGAAACGCATGAGCCGGTCATTTTGACATGACGGCAAATGGCAGTCGGCGGAACTTCTGCTCGCTGCGCGCGGTATCAATGGTACCAGATACGAACTGCCGGGGCCGCTGGCCCAGCACTTCGGCCGCCGCCCCATCTTTTGGAGGCTCGCATTTCCTCGAAGAAACAGTCGGTCTGGATCCAACTCGCGCTCGCCATCGGCTCTGCCGCGGCGATCGTTTTCGCCATGAGTGTTTCGCGCCCGTACTACATCGAGCGCGAGCCGCTGGGCGAGCAGTTGATTGCACACCGATATGTGGATTCGTCGGCTCTTCGCGCCCCGTGGCTTCATTCGTCCGCTGAAGTATCGCTCCAAACACCGCAGTTCTTGCTGGATCGCGAGTTGTTCGCGATGGATCTGCTTCGGACGGGACACGTCAATCAGTTCCGCGCCCGAGCGCTTGCCGATGTCGCGGTGCGTGAGGCGTACACGCGTAAGATCCCGCCGGCGCTCGTGCTCGGCGTGATGCTCACTGAAAACGACGAGTTGAAATCGTCGGCCGAGTCGCGCGTCGGGGCGGTGGGGCTCATGCAGGTGTATCCGAAACATTGGAGTGATGCCCTTGGTCGCAAATTCGGAACGAACATCCGCACCGATTCAACAAATCTGAAATACGGAATCTTCATTCTCGGGTGGGTCGCCGGAAAAGCAGCGAACTTGGTGGACAATCAGGACAACGCATGGCGAAAGGCATTGCTCCGCTATAACGGGTGTGTTGAGGGCCGAAATTCGCAGGACTGTTTCAGCTACCCCGATGCGGTGCGACACCAGGTGGAGCTCGCGGCAAAATCCACCTGCCCCGGCGCCGATTTCGACACGTGCGTAGTGCAGCCCATGTGGGCCGCCCATCATCAGGTTCAGCGCGAGATCCCCGCGACGACCTCTCAGGAGCCGTAGCGGCGCGAACGCGACCCTAGACGGCCAACGGCACGCCACTCGGCGTGCCGTTGTTTTTTGTTTCACGCCCTTCCGCGCGCTCTGCATGTGATGAATCTTCAGCCGATGTTCAGCCCGTTGCAGGATCAATTCGCGCTCGCCGCCGAGCATGTCTCGAAACGGTTTGGCGCGGTCGTGGGGCTGGACGACGTGTCCCTCGATGTATCGCCGGGCGCGTGCATCGCATTGGTCGGCGAGAGTGGCTCGGGAAAGTCCACGCTGCTTCGCTGTTTCAACCGACTGGTCGATCCCGACTCCGGCGCGGTCCGAGTGGACGGCGCTGACATCGCCGCCGTCGATCCGGTTCAGTTACGCCGTCGGATTGGATATGTACCTCAGGATGGTGGACTTCTCCCGCACTGGCGCGTGCAACGAAATGTCGAGCTGGTGCTTCGCCTCAACGGGAACGATCGCGCCGCCGAGCGGGCGGAGTCGGCTCTGTCGTTGGTCGGGCTCGACCCGTCGCGCTTTGGCGATCGCTGGCCGCGAGAGTTGTCGGGGGGCCAGCGACAGCGCGTCGCGATCGCACGGGCGCTTGCGGCTGAACCTGATGTCCTGCTGCTCGACGAGCCGTTCGGCGCCCTTGACGCCATCACGCGATCGGAATTGCAAGACGCATTCATTGCTCTCCGCGCGAGAATTCGCGCAACCACCGTTCTCGTCACGCATGATCTGCATGAAGCAATGTTGCTCGCGACGAACATTGCCGTGATGCATCGCGGACGTATCGAGCAGTGCGCGTCGCCGGAGGAATTGGTCCGCGCGCCGGCCACAGAGTACGTAGGGACGTTGCTGCGTCGGGCACGTGTCACTCACTCCGCGAGCGCGTGATGTTCTCGCTTATGTTCGCGCTCGGGCTCCTTGTGCAGCCCGTTCAACGGACGTCGACGCGTCCGGTCATCGTGGCGTCCAAACCGTTCGGCGAGTCGTACGTTCTCGCCGAGATGTTTTCGCAACTTCTCGAGGCGCACGGCGTGCGCGTCGACAGACGTCCCGGCTTGGGGGCCACCGAGATTGCTTTTCGCGCGCTGCGATCCGGGGCAATCGACGTCTATCCCGAATACACCGGAACGGGGCTTCTCGCGATTCTCGGCGAGCCGCCACTGGGCGATGCCGCGTCGGTGTATCGGCGCGTGTCGACCGAGTTTCATAAACGATTTGGCGTTCGTTGGCTTGCGCCGCTCGGGTTTCAGAACAGCTACGCAATCGCTGTCCGGCGTTCGACGGCAGACTCGCTGCACTTGGCCACGCTGAGTGATCTTGCGCGCGTGAGCGCCACCATCCGGGCCGGCCTCACTCCGGACTTCATTGGGCGTTCCGACGGGCTCCCCGGCTTGCAACGCGCCTACAATTTACGCTTTCGAGACGTTCGCGCTCTCGGACCAGCTGTAAAGTACCAAGCGCTTGCCGCCGGACAGGTCGACGTGATCGACGGCTATTCGACCGACGGGCTAATTGCTCGGTACGACCTTGTGGTCTTGACCGACGACCGACATTTCTTTCCTCCCTACGAAGCGGCGGCCCTCGTGAGCGGACGTTTGGTGTCGGAGAATTCGGAAGCCGTGCTCGCGTTGAGCGAATTGAGCGGGCGCTTGGATGCGGCGGGAATGCGCGCGCTCAACAGGCGTGTGGAAGTCGACGGCACGCCGGCGAACGTCGTCGCGCGCGACGCGCTCGCTTCGCTGGGACTGATTGCCGGTGCACCGACAGCGAATGTCGCATCGCTGCTGGTCACGCGTGAGACGCTCGGTGGCTACTTCGTAGCCCAGCGGTCGACCATCGCGCGCCTGACGGCGCGCCACGTGGAGCTCGTGACCGTCTCGTTGCTTGTCGCGATCATTATTGCGTTGCCGCTGGGCGTGCTCCTCGAGCGTGTCTCGAATCGGGCCGAGACCGTCATTCGTGCGGTCGGCGTCCTTCAGACGCTTCCAGGGATTGCGTTGCTGGCGTTCATGATTCCGCTGCTCGGCATCGGTGTTGTGCCCGCGCTCGTCGCACTTGTGCTCTATTCGTTGTATCCGATCATCAGGAACACGTTTACCGGCGTGCGCGACGCCGATCCATCCGCCGTCGCGGCCGCTCGGGCCCTCGGCATGACCGATGCACAGGTGCTCCGCCACGTGCGTCTTCCGCTCGCGGCCCCAGTCATCATGGCCGGCGTGCGCACCGCCGCCGTGATCGACGTCGGCACCGCGACGCTCGCGGCATTCATTGGAGCGGGAGGACTCGGTGAACCCATTGTTGCGGGGCTCGCATTGTCGGACACGCGCATGATTCTTTCTGGAGCGATTCCGGCGGCGCTTCTGGCGATCGTCGTCGACGGCGGGCTCGCGTTGGTCGAACGTCGAATTCGACCGGGGCAAGGCTGATGCGAGCGCAACTCGTCGAACGTCTCACGGAGGCACGTGCTCGAACAATGCAACTGCTCGAGCCGCTGACCGACGAGGATCTCCACGTGCAGCACGATCCGCTCATGAGTCCCATCATCTGGGACCTGGGTCACATCGCGCACTTCGAGGAGTTGTGGTTGTTGCGCAATCTCGAAGGGCCGGTTGAGTTCGGCGAAATGCCTGGCATTTACAATCCGTTCGAACATCCTCGGCGTGTTCGCGGGGCGCTGCAGCTGCCGTCGCTGGACGAGTGCCGAAAAATGATGGAAGAGATCCGATCGCGGGTATTGGAGCGTATTTCAACCGTCGATTTCGATGCGGCCAACCCGCTACTGCGCGACGGGTACGTGTACTCGATGGTCTTACAGCACGAGTATCAACACAACGAGACGATGTTGCAGACGCTCCAGCTCAAGCTGGGCGCGCCGTATCATGCCCCGCGCGCATACGCACTCCCGGCGCCGCGTTTCTCGGCGGGGACTGGGCGGACCGTTCGATTCAGCGGCGGTCGCGTGTGGCTTGGAACCGACGACCGCTCAGCGGCGTACGACAACGAGCGCCCGGTTCACGAGCTCGAGCTCGCGCCATTCTCGATCGACGTGTTTCCGGTCACGAACGGCGAATTCCGCGATTTCATGCGCGATGGCGGCTATTCGCGCAATGAGCTGTGGTCTGCTGCCGGTTGGGCATGGGTCTCGGAAGCGAATGTCGATTCGCCGAAGTACTGGTTGCGCGACGGTGACGATTGGTGCGTTCGCTCGATGGACCGGGTCGCGCCGCTGGACCCGAGCCGTCCCGTGTGTCACGTCTCGTATCATGAGGCCGCGGCATTTGCGCGGCACGCCGGGAAGCGACTGCCAACCGAACAGGAATGGGAGGTCGCCGCTGGGTGGGATCCATTTCTCGGCAGGACGCGCCTCTTTCCCTGGGGAGATTCGGCGCCGACGCCGGAATGGGCGAATGTGGACCAGTTGTCGTTCAGCGCCGCGCCGATTGGTGCCTACGCACAGAACTGGTCGCCGCTCGGCTGCTACGGGATGATTGGTGATGTGTGGGAATGGACGTCGAGTGATTTTCGTCCGTACCCGCGGTACGAGATGTTTCCGTATCCGGAATACTCCCAGGTGTTCTTTGGATCGGAGTACAAGGTGTTGCGCGGCGGTTCATGGGCGACGCGGCCGGGGGCCATTCGAAACAGCTTTCGAAATTGGGATTATCCCATTCGTCGCCAGATCTTCAGCGGATTCAGGTGCGCCTCCGATGACTAACGGTCACACGATGTCAGGCGACACCGTGCTCGACGCCGCGGGGCGTCGCACGCGTCAGATGTTCGCCGACGTACGAAGTGGATTGGCGCGCCATCCGCGCGAGCTTCCCCCAAAGTATTTCTACGACGAACGCGGCTCGCACCTGTTCGAGGAGATTACTCGGCTCCCCGAATACTATCTGACGCGCGCCGAACGAGAGATTCTTCTGGCGCGGACCAGCGAGATTGTCGAGTCGGTGGCACCGCGAACGCTCGTCGAGCTCGGGGCGGGAAGTGCCGCGAAGACGCGCGTGCTACTCGGGGCAATGCAGGCGCGTGTGAGCGAGGTGACATACGTTCCCGTGGACGTGAGCGACGAGTTTCTCCAACAGACACGCGACGCGCTCCGCCGTGAAAATCCAACGCTACATGTCGAGCCGGTAGTTGCGGACATTGAAGAGTCGTTGGACCTGCCGCCGATGTTGGATGAGCCGATCCTCTTCGCGTTTCTTGGCAGCACGATCGGGAACTTTGATGGGCGGAGTGCCACAGCGCTGTTACGGCGCGTGCGCGGCCAGATGCGGCCGCATGATCGATTCCTGATGGGGACCGATTTGCGCAAGGATCGAGCGACGCTCGAGGCCGCGTACAACGATTCGGCCGGCGTCACGGCCGAGTTCAATCGCAACATGCTGCGCGTCCTGAATGCCGAGTTGGGCTCCGACTTTGTGCCCGCGCGCTTTGTTCACCGCGCGATCTACAATGCCGCCGAGCACCGCATCGAGATGTATCTGCATTCCGCAGGGCAACAGACGGTTCATATTCCTGGCCTTGACCCGATCGCGTTCGCCGACGGCGAAGCGATTCGCACGGAGCTTAGTCACAAATACGATCGCGCGGCGGTGGATGCGCTCGCCGCGTCGGCGTGTTTGCGCGTTATATCGTGGTTCACGGACAGCGAAGGGCGGTTCGCGTTGTCGCTGCTCGAGCCGCGTCTATGATGTCGCGATTGTCCGACGCCCCCGGTCGCGTTCTCGCTCTTCGAGACGACATTCACGCCGCGAGCTTCGTCCCCGACGCCCGGCGCCCGCTCGTGGGCGCGGAGGTCGAGTTCCTCGCGCACGACGCGTCGGACTTTCCTGTTCCACTGTTGGGCGGTCCTCACTGCCTGGTCGAATTGCTACGACAGTACGGTGCGCGGAGCGGCTGGAACGAGCACCACGGCTACGGTCGCGTGCCTCGTTTTGAGATCCCCGGTCGCGCAATCGTGAGCTTCGAGCCGGGCGGTCAGCTCGAGATCAGTACGCTGCCCTGTGACAGCGCGTCAGCGCTGATTGCTCGCTTGAACGACATTGTTCTCCCGCTCCGGTCCGCGCTGAACGAGCAGGGCGTTCGGCTGGAGTCGATCGGGATCGATCCGCACAATGATGCGCGGGCAATTCCGCTTCAGCTCCCCGTCGATCGCTACGAAACGATGACGCGATACTTCGACGCCATCGGCCCGTTCGGTGTTCGCATGATGCGGCAGACGGCGGCCATTCAGGTCTCACTCGATCGAGGAACGCGTCCCGCCGAGCGTTGGCGCCTGCTCAACGACCTCGCGCCGTACGTCGTTGCGATCTTCGCGAACTCGCCGCACTACTGTGGCGGCGAGACTGGGCACCGCAGCTATCGCGCGCACTGTTGGAGAATGCTCGACGCGACTCGAACGGGCGTGAGCCGCGTCGACCGCGACCCCGCCGCGGAGTACACTCAATTTGCGCTGGCGGCGAACGATATGACGCGAGGCGCCGGCGAGCGCCGTCGTTTTGGCGACCGAAGCGTGAGTGAACATGAGCCCGACGCATGGCGTGCGCATCTCACCACACTATTCCCGGAGGTCCGCCCGCGCGGACATTTCGAAGTCCGATCGTGCGACGCAATTGCCCCCGAGTGGTACGCCGCGCCGATCGTGTTCCTCTATGGAATCGCACACGACGCGCGCGCGAGCGCCGAGGCGTCCATCCTCGCCGCCGACAGTCGCGCGCTCTTGCGTGCCGCTGGTGAAAGCGGGTTGCGCGACGCATCGATCGCGCGAACGGCGCGCGACTTGTTCCAGCTCGCGATTGCCGGCGCGCGCCGTTTGGGCGCGGAACACATCGGTGGCGCGGATGTCGAGCGCGCCGAGGAGTTCTTCGCTACCTACACGTCTCGCGAGCGGTCGCCAGCGGACGATCGTGTGCTCGCGCCGCAAGCAGCGCCGGCGTCTAGCGCCCGCGTTCCGTCGACGTAGCGCGCTCGCCGTCTGCGTATTTGGCGCGTATGCGTACGGTTCGCTCGAGATCGTCGCGCGTTTGCAGAATCTTTTGACGGAGATCGAGCGGTAGTTTCGGCCGCCGGGCCAGGAACGCGTCGATGTCGGCCAGCGCCTGCGGCGACCGCTGGCCTCCAATAAAGCCGCCGAGCCAGGAGCCGAGGAAGAAGATCCGTCGGTTCTTTTGAATCCACGGCAGACTGTCGAGTGCAGGGACGAGGTAGGGAAGCGTGAGCGCGCTCTGATCGGAATTGTTGAACGTGCGGAGACTGGCGGTGACCCAATCTTCATTCAACGTCGAATCACGGAAGTACCGATCGAAGTACTGCCGCTTCTCGCCGGCCAGAGGTCGGCCCGCGGCCGCGACGAACGCGCTGCGCTTTCCGTTTGCCGTCGTATCGTGGCGATCCTCGCTCGCGAGTAGGGCATCGGTGTTCAACGCCCCATGCTCGACGAGGCGCGTGACGATCGACCACCGCGTCGGTTGTCGGAGGGGAAGCCCAGCCACTGACGTGCTGTCGAGCCAAGCGGCGAGACGAGCCACCGCGGTGGGCGTGCGCGCGAGTCCGATGTACGCGTCGAGTTGACTCTTACGCAGTCCGTAGCTGTTCTGTGCGTTCGATGCTCCGGCGAGGAGCAGAGACTCGACCTGCCCCAGTACCGCGCGCTGTTGCGTCGCGGAGAGATAGATCCCGGCGGAACGACCGATGCGCGACACGATTCCCGACGCGATCTGTTCGTCGCGCTCGGCGGGCAGTTCCCTCATTGCTGTGGCGATGAACTCCGTAGGCGCGAGGCGGGCATCTCGCACGAGATCCCAGAGGGCGCCCCAGAGCATCGCGCGCAGGAATGTATCGTGCACGTCGCCGATGTGCGCCTCGAGCCATTGCGTGCTGCGCGCGTCGAGCATCACGAGGCCGTACCCGTTGTCGTTCGCGTTCGCGAAGACAAAGTCCGGAGCCGCGCGTCCGGCCGCGGCGGCAACGACGGTCGTCTCAGCCGTGATCTCCACGGGGATCGACGCGGACGGGGCTCCTCCCGACCAGAGCGCCAGTTCGGTACGCATTGGCCACACCCCGCGGCCGGACAGTTTCTGTGCCGGATGCTGCACGAGCGTCAGACGACGAATCTTTCCGTCGGAAAGCTCGAGGCGTTGTTCGAGCACCGGCATACCCGGCCGAAGGATGTACTGCTTGCCCCAATCGGCCAGCGACCGGTGTGATGCGTTTCCAATCGAGGCGAGCAGATCATTCCATGTCGCGTTGCCGTACGCGTGCGCGACGAGAAACGCGTGGACGCCGGCGCGGAACGCCGTATCGCCCACCAGATAGTTGAGCTGCTTGAGAATTCCGGGCGCCTTGTTGTAGACGATCGCGCCGTAGTTGCTCTTCGCCTGGTCGAGATTGCCGAGCTGCTGCCAGACGGGTGTGGTGCCGGACGTCTGATCCACGTCGTACGCCGCGGGCTTGTTCCGCAAATAGAACGACATCCATGGATTCGGAAGGCCTTCGATGTCCTGCATCTTCGCCGCCATGTAGGTGGCAAATCCCTCCTTCAACCAGAGGTCGTCAAACCACTTCATCGTGACGTCGTCGCCGAACCAGTGATGCGCAACCTCGTGATAGATGGTCGCTCGTCGCCCCAGCCGTTGCGTGAGCGTCGGCGGTTCCCGGTAGATGAACGATTCCTCATTGAACATCGTGACGCCGGGATGCTCCATCCCGCCGAACGGAAAGGCCGGCGACAACATGTACTGGAACTGTTGGAACGGATACGACACGCCAAAATACCCGGCGAGCGAATTGATCGCTGAGGTGACTTGCGCCTGAAGCGAATCGACTTCGACTTCACCGGCCCGCGACGATCGAACCCACAACGAATGCGTCGCCGGCTTGGTCGCGAACTCCTTCCACGGGCCCGCGGCGAATGCGAACAGGTACGTCGGAAGCGGGTCCGTCTCGCGGAAATGATAGGTGGCCAAAGCGTTCGTTGTGTCGACATGTTGCGTGACGCCGTTCGCGAGCGCGCGCCACTTGGCCGGGACGGTCAGCGCGAGCGTGAGACGCGCCTTGAGATCGGGCTGGTCGAAACACGGGAAGAGCAAGTTGGCATCTGACGGGACCAGCAACGTGTACAGATAGTCGGACCCGTCCTTGTCGTCGTGAGACTTGATGATGCTCGCACCGGCCGGAGCGATCGGCGTCGTGAAATCGGCGGTGATGGTGTTCTTTCCGGCGCGGACGGCCGACGCCGGAACGCGAAGGTGTGCGCCGTTGAACGCCGTCTTTGCAGCGGCGCCGTTGACGGTGATGCGCGTGAGGCTCGGCCCACGGAAGTCCAGAATGACGTCGGCCGATCGCCTGGCGTCAAACTGCACGGCGATCGAACCACGCGCCGTGTCGGATGACTGAAGCGACAGGCGCAAGTCATAGCGAACCGCGCTGATCAGCAGCGAACGCTCCGCGGCCAACTGTCGCGATACCCCGGGGCCCGTGCGCGGATCGATGGGCGCGGAAGACGTCATGACGAGCGCCCCGGCGAGTGCGCTCCACGAAGCAAAACGGAAAGGAGAGATCATGTATCAGACGCTACCTCGCGCGATGGGAGTCGAGCAAGAGCCTCGAAGACAGGGACAGGTCTACCCGGCCGATTGCGCCACGTGCATCTTCCGTCGCCGCGGTCAATCGGATCGCCGTTGGATCACCCACAAGACGAGCCCGTGTCAGCATTCAATCCCACCGATGTGCACACGCCATCGGTCGTCGTCGAGTTGCTTCACCCCGACGCCCAAGCACCCAAGCGCGCGACCGCCGGCTCGGCCGGTTATGACCTCTGCGCCTATTTGCGTGGTCGCTCGGTGAAGTGTTCCGACGGTCAGCGCGTGTGGGACGCCGCCGTGACCGACGCTGCCGGACCATCGCCGTCCTTCTCCCTCGAGCACGGCGTCGCTGCTCTCATCCCGCTCGGATTCAAGGCCCGATTGCCGGTGGGCATCGAGGCGCAGATCCGTCCTCGCAGCGGAACGAGCTTTAAGAAAGGGTTGCAGATTCCCAATGCTCCGGGAACGATCGATTCGGACTATCCGGAAGAGTGGATGGTGATCGTGCGCAATCCAACCGACCATCCGATTCGCCTCGATCACGCCGAGCGTATCGCGCAGATGGTGCTCTCGCGGTATGAAGTGCTGGCTATCGAGACCGGGAGCGTGTCCGTGAGCACCACGCGCGTCGGCGGGTTTGGAAGCACCGGCGGTTGATCACGGAAGCTGGGCTCAGCCATAAACCGCCCGTATACAACAGGGCCGCCGCGGCAAAAGCCACGGCGGCCCTTCTTTCACGTTCTTAAACCGGAACTGACAGGCTTCCGGTTCGCTAAGTTGTAGAAACTTAGCGGCTTCCGGCGATCCTGCCGTTACGCGTTCCGCTAGACAAAGGATCACCTCCTGGGTTTCGGGTTAGACATGTCCCCACGTCGCGATTTCTGCGACGGTTATTGTACCCTATCGCAGCGCTGCGCGTTCCGCAACTTTTGCGTGTCAGTTTTTTTCTCCCTCCGTTCCGACGAATGAAAATCTCCCGCCGACCGGCATCATCCGCGTTCATCGCGTGTCTTGTCGCCTGTATTGTCGCGTGCCCGTGCGTTGCGTCCGCCCAACAGGCGGGCTCTGCATCGGCGTACGACCAGGCTGTTCAGAACTGGACGCGCGGCAACTACCCGGCGGCCATTCAAAGATTGATCACGGTCATGTCGGCACCGGACGGCGATGCATACCTCGAGCGCACTGCGCTCCTGACCGGCGAGCTATATCGCACCACGGAGCTCACCATCGACGGACGAACGCCTCGGTGGGGATCGACAGGAAAATTCGCGTCGTACGAGGTGGGCTCAGGTGCCGGCCGAGTGACGCGTATCGTCGCCATGACGGGCGGGCCGCGCACGATCGCCGAAGTGCACGGATCCAACTTCGCATTCGCCGCGGGAGACGAGCGCGCGGCATACATCTCGATTCGTGAAACGCCCGAGTTGGAAAAAGCCAGGCAGGACCTCGATCGTGCCACCAAGGAGGCGGACCGCGCCGCGCAGATGCAAGCGCAGGCTGAGATCGCGCGCCTCGAGGCGGAGAACTCGTCCGTTGTCGTGCGTGATCTGGCAACGCAACACGATCGCGTCATCGCCGACGGCGGTCTTCGCAAAGTCGCGCTGGCCTGGTCGTCCGACGGAAAATCGTTGTACGCAGTTGGCGCGCCAACCGGTGAAACGAAGAAGACCGACATCTATGCCCTGAACCTCGAGGGGGGAGCGCCATCCACACTCACCTCGGATGACAGCGTGAAGGCAGATGTGGTCATCGTGCCTGGTGGCCGGTATCTGCTATTCGCCGCCGGCGGCCGCAATCCGCTCGCGCGAGGTGGTGCCGGCGGACGTGGCGGCGGCGGCGGGGCCGCCGGTCGTTCCGGGACGTTCGGTGTGCTGGATCTCGAGAGTCACGCTACCCAGTACGTCAGCGGTACGTCGCCCGCGGTCGCTGCGAACGGCTCGGCCGTCGCCTTCCTTGGTAAGAGCAACGGTGAGTTCGCCATTAGCGTTCTCGCATTGCCGGCGACGGCCGCGCCCGTCATCGTTCGACAGTCCGCCGATTCGCTCGCTGCGCCTGCGCTGTCGCCGTCGGGACAGCTCATTGCCTACCAGATGATGCCAGAGCACGACTGGGAGATCTACACGATCGGTCGTGACGGCAAAACCGAGACGCGCGTGACGCGCGAGATCCAGCATGACGTCCTGCCCAAGTTCCTCGATGAATCGTGCATCATCGCGATGCAGGGCGAGCCGCGGCACCGCCGCTCGTTCCTCTATGACCTGAGCGCGCACACACGAACGCGGTTATTCGACAACAACACCGTGCGCACGATCGCGCCAGAGTACGAATGGGTGCCGAGTCTGGACGGCGAACACCTGTTGATTGTCGCCGAGCGGGACGGTGACACCGTGTCGCCGGAGCGCGGGGTTTACATGATGGAGCTGAAGCAAAAGGTCACGAAGGCGGACGTGCTCGACCGGCTCAAACACAATCTGGCCATTGAACAAAAACTTCGCGCGAACGGGTTGGCCTCGTACAAGTCCATGGCGCCGCAGGTTCAGAACATCACGTCGCAAATCTCGACCGACCGCATCTACTCGTACGAAAAGGCGTTGTTCGACTTTGATTCGAAGCACGTCACGAAGCCCGGCAACGCAAAGGCGCGCCAATATCTGTTCGACACGTACCAATCATTCGGCTACGCGCCGGTCATGCAGGAGTTCGACACGCGAGCGACAGCGCAGCAGCCATCGGCGCACACGGCGAATGTCTACGTGACCATCAAAGGCACGATCAATCCGGAGCTCATCTACGTGGTTGGCAGTCACTTCGACTCGCGCGCTGAAGGCCCGGGGGCCGACGACGACGCGTCGGGAACCGCGGCGCTTCTCGAGGCGGCGCGCGTGCTTGCCAAGCATCCGATGCCTGCAACGGTGGTGCTCGTATCGTTCACCGGCGAGGAGGCTGGTCTCCTCGGAAGCCGCGAGTTCGTTCGGCAGGCTGGGGTCAACAAATGGCACATCGTGGGCGCGCTCAACAACGACATGATCGGTTGGGCCAACGATGATCGGATGGACAACACGATCCGCTACTCGAATCCCGGGATCCGCGATATTCAGCACGCGGCGGCGATGCAGTTCTCCAACCTCATCACCTACGACGCGCTCTACTACAAGAGCACCGACGCCGCAGCGTTCTACGATGGATGGGGCGACATCATCGGGGGCATCGGATCGTACCCCGTGCTCGGGAATCCGCACTACCACATGCCGCATGACAATCTCGAATACGAGAACCACCAACTCATCGCCGAAGTGAGCAAGACCACCACGGCGACGATCATGCTCCTCGCGTCGAGTCCGTCACGACTCACCGGCCTCACTGTCGCGGCGTTCGACGGAAAATCGGCCGAGCTGACATGGACGGCGAGTCCGGAAAAGGACACGAAGAAGTATGTCGTCGCGTGGGGCCCGGACGTCGCGGCGTCTTCAATGTCGCCGGCCGCGTTGGCCTCTACGGCCGCGCACAGCATTGTGGTGACCGAGCCGCACGCAAAGATCACCGGGATCGCTCCAGGGACGACCGTCGCCGTAAAAGCCATCAACGCGCGTGGACTCGAAGGGTGGGACTGGGCCCGAATCGTCGTGGGCCAAACGAAGGCCGGTGCAGCATCGGAACGCTGAGCCGATCGGCAGAACTTCCCGCGCCATTCTGCGTAGGTTAGACCAATGACAACCGCGAATCGCCCAACCGCGATCGAGCGCCGCTGGCCGTATCTTGCGATGAGCCGGTCGCATCGCTACAGCATTCTGTTTGCGCTTCCGCTCCTCCTGGGGTACGAAGCGCTCGCGGCGATGCTGGCCAAGCCCGGCAAGGGCGAGCTGCGCAACGGAGCGGACGCGCTTCTTCGGGGGGCGTTCACGGCCATCGCAGGACGCTACGGCTCGACGATCTTCATGGGCCTGATCATCCTTATCGGCCTCGCACTCGTCGTGCGAGACATTCGCAAAAGCGGCGACCGGCCCAGACCGCGCGTGTTCCTCGGCATGCTCGCCGAATCCATTGCGCTCGCGGGCGTATTCGGGCTCGTGATCGGCGTGACCACCGCAAAACTGCTTGGATCACTCCACGCGCTGAGCATCGCGCCGGGGGCCGACACGATCAGTCACACGAGTTGGGCGACCCGCTTGATGCTTTCGCTCGGTGCGGGCTTGTATGAGGAGCTGTTCTTTCGCGTGCTGCTCGTGACGGGTCTCGCGGCCGGCGCGCGGATCGTTCTCGGATTGGGCCGCCGCGGCTCTGGCATTCTTGCCTCAATCGTTGGCGCCCTGATTTTTTCGGCGTTCCACTATATCGGCCCGTACGGTGATCAGCTGCAGTTGCAGTCGTTCGTCTTCCGAATGCTGAGCGGGCTGGCGTTCAGCGGACTGTATCTCACGCGTGGATTCGGAATCACCGCGTGGACGCACTCGCTCTACGACGCGTTCCTGTTGCTTGCATAGCGCCTGACCGAACGCCTGCCGACGCCCATCTACCGCAAGCCCAATAGCTCGGCATAGACGTCCACCGCGCGCGCGTCGCCGGACTGGCCGAGCCAATAGATGGCAGCTTTTCGCGCCGCGGGATGCGTTGCCGTGCGCGCGAGATCGATCAGCGCCGGCACGCTTTCACTCTTCGGCCGCTGCGTAAGAGCGTAGACCGCCTGGGCGCGCATCTGATCATCGTCCGTGTCTGCGTCGCTCGCATCCGAAATGCCGAGATGCTCTGCAATCCCGTTCGACAACCACATGAGCGCCGACTGTCGTACTTCACGCGCGCGATTCGTTTCGCGCGCGACTTTGATGAGCAGCGGCCAGGGCTCGCTGGCGTCGGCGAGCAGGAGCGGCAGCATCGCCTGAGTCGCAGTGCGCTGGCTGCCGCGCATCACGAGCTCGCCGAGCCAGACCGACGCTTCAGCGGCGCCGATGGTGAGCGTCCGGGTCGCCGCATCACTGGTCGGCGCGGGCCCCACGTACGCATGAAGTCGCGTGATCTCGCCATCGAGGACGGTCGCGACAACCCGCGCCGGGCCGCGCACGCACGGGCGATTCGTCCACCCGACCTGACCGGACATCACCGCATCGCCTGTGCGCATCCGGTCGCGTCCGAGCACATTGCCGATGTAGCTCGATCCATCTCCGCACGCGCCGGGGCGACTTGGATAGATCACCTGCACGACGCCGTCCGATGCCGTCACGCGCTGGCCAACGGTTTGTGCGCCGGCCGTTGCAAGACCGATGGGGCCGAGCAAGAGCGAAACCAACCCGGTGTACCGCATAGTTTGACCTCGGCGCGTCACGACAAAGACCCACCGCGTCGGCGAAGGCCGCCGCCGCGAAGGCATCGTCGCGGCCAGCACGCGCTTCTCATCTGATGATGAGGTCGAGAATGAACTGCTTGACGCGCGGGTCGTTCTTGGTCCCGAGCCAGTACAATGCCTGTTTGCGCATCTCGATGTTCTGGTCACTCTTCGCGATCGCCATCAGCTTGTCGACCGCGGCGGTCTCTTTGCGCGTCGAGTATACGTACAACACCTGCTTCTGGACATCGTCGTCGCCGCGCGCTTGATCGTAGATCGAGTTGAGCTCGGTCATGTCGACAACTTGCTGCTGGCCTGCCCAATAGATCGCATTCTTGCGGCTTTCCGCGTCGAGATTCTTGTCCTTGGCCATGTCGATCAGCCATCGCGTGGCCTCCGGCGTTCTCAAACGCACGATTGCCTGGATGATCTGGCCGTGCACGTTGTCGCTCTTTGTGCTCTTGTAGAGTGCGCGGAAGAAATCCAGATCGGCGAGGCGCGACTCTCCGAGCCAGTACGTCGCCTGCCCGCGAACTTCATCAGGGAGCTTGTCGTCCTGCGCAGCTCGACGAAGGACCTGTCCCGCGCGTTCCGTCTTCAGCTGGGAGAGCGCGTAGACGGCCTTGTTGCGCAACTCGGTGTCATGCCCGGAGAAGAGGATGGAATCGAGCGCGGTGGTGGCGCGATCCGAATGGGTGGTGGACAGGTAGTAAATGGCGTCCGACTGGACTTCGACACTCGGGTCGTTCCGAGCCACGTCGAGGAGCGAGGTCACAACGTCGTCGCCTTTCCGCGTCGCGATCAGATAGACGGCGGTCTTGCGGAGTTGTACGCGACAGGGATCGCGCTGCGACAAGACCTGTTTGAGAATCGGCATGGCGTCGTCGGAATTCATGCTCATGAGTCCCTGCAGCGCCGCCATGCGGATTTCATCATCGGCGCCCGAGCACCTGCCCGGCTGCTCCAGCTTCCTTGCTTGATCCGCAATGTCACCGGCCGCGAGCGGATCGCCGAGCCGTGCTTGCGCTGAGCGAATGCGGGTCAACAGGTCGTCGTCGGCCGCGGCGGCTTTGGGATACGCCTTTCGCTGCCGCTCGATGGACGCGAGCGCCTCGTCGAGATCGGGTTTGCGACGGCGGTCGACACCCAAGTGGTACAACGCCCACGCATTCCAGTAGAGCGCCTCGCCCACGCTCTGCGACGAGGGATACTTGTCGACGACTTGCTTGAACAGCCCGGAGGCGCGCCGGTAGTCGTTGTCGGTCACCGCTTGGCGGCCGAGGCGATAGAGTGAGTCACCGGGGTCTTCGACTGCGGTCGAGGTGCGAGCGAAGGCGTTCGGCGTCGCCGCGCCGCGCGAACGTTGCGCCTGCGTGGTTCCGGCAATCATCGCCAGCCCGCATACAACGGCAAGAGCTTTGTTCATGGTCGATTCCTCAGGTGCCCGCCGGTTGGTTCCGGCCGGAAATGGTGCCGCGCAGCTTCGCGATCACGCTGCGCTTGCTGATTGATTGTTCGATGAGATCCAGGTCGTCCGGATTGTTGGTTCCGCGCGTCACGTACTGGGTGATCTGCGCGATCACGAGATCGAGATCCTCGAGCAGCCGCCGCATCGTAGGATCCTGGGCGGCTGCGTTGGACGTCTCGAGCATGCGGGTGGTGCTCAGGAGCTCGCGCGACCACGCCGCGATCTCTCGATCCACGTCTCCACGCTGTGCCGACGACCGAAACGCGGTGATCATGGCTTCGCTCCCCGCGAGGTGCTGCAGCACCACGAGGTGATACGCCAAGTTGTTGGACTGATTGTCGCCCGCGGTGCTCGCGGCCTGCGCGAGCTCTTCAGCGCGCCTGCCGGTGTTTCTCGTCTGAGCGCGCAGCGTGCGAACGATCTCGTCATCCGGCGCCGTCAGCTTGGTGCCGGAGACGACGGTCGTTGGTGAGCCCGTTGCCGGTGTATTTGTTTGCGACCCGATTGAGTCTGCTGAATCGCGGCGAACAATGCCTGGGCTCTTCGCCAAACTTGTCTGGGGCGCCGGCGAGTGCTCGAGTCTGCGGCCAATAGCGATTCCCGCGGCGAGAATGAGTCCAGCGGCCACGGCAGCGCCCGCCCAGACCCGCGTTCGGCGCGTCCTTAGGGGTATGACAACCGCGGCAGGAGCCGCGGCAGCGGCGCGGGCCGCCGAGATGCGGGCCCACATCTCTTCGCGCGGCGCCGCGCCGGGTTCGTTATAGTCGCGAGTTCCGCGCGAGAGAAGCTCGTCCAGCCGATCGTCGTTCATGCGATGTGATCCCCCGCAAATGCCGCCAGCGCCAAGCGGAGCTTTGCCCGCGCGTCGAACAGTCGAGCCTTTGACGTGCCCACCGGAATGCCGAGCGTGCCGGCAATCTCATGGTGCGTGTAGCCTTCCACGTCGTGCATTAGAAACACCGGCCGCAGTTTCTCCGACAACGCATCGACCGCCGAATGCAGTCGCGCCTTGAGATCCGCGGTGAATCCCGAGGGCTGAACTGACAGCCCCGGGGTGTCGTCGATGTTGTCCGTCCGCCCCCGAATTCGTTGCACCTTCCGCATTCCGTTCAGCGCGACCGAGACGGCGATGGTATGCAGCCAGGTCGCGAGCGACGAATCGCCGCGGAACTGTTCGAGGCGGTCAAACGCGCGAATGAACGTTTCCTGCGTGAAGTCCGCCGCGAGGTCCCCGTCGCCCGCCATCCGATACATCAGCCGGTACACCCGATCGACGTGCGCGTCGTACAGCGCCCGCTCGGCAATTGAGTCGCCGGCCAGACACCGATGCACCAACTGCCGGTCGATGATTCGCGGGCTTTCAGTCACCAGGTTTGGACTATGCCAGGCATTCACGGTGGATCAGAACCAACCCATAGACACGGATGGGGCAGGGAAGGTTGGGTTCCGGTCGCGCAAGTCTCTAGATGGCCGCGGCGAACTCACGCACGACGTCGCCGGCGGACTCCACAGAATGAATGCCCATGACGCTCTTTCCGGCCTGCCAGTAGTCCTCGGCGCCGGACGAGCTCAGGGACGTTTTTTTCAACCGCCTGAGGGACCGCAGATTGTAGATCGTCCGCATCCAGTACTTCATCTTTCGATGGCGCAGCATGAACCGCGCGATTGGGCCTGCGCGGGTCCCGAGGCGGCGGATGTAGTCGTTGTTGATCACGGCAACGGGCAGCCCGGTGAGGCGCTCCGTGAGGACGATATCCTTGGGCTCGGCGTCGACGATTGCCTGTTTATAGTCGGCGTGGGCCAGGCATTCGGTCGTGGCGATGAATCGGGTACCCATCTGTACGCCGGCGTAGCCAAGGTCCATCATGCGGCGGAATGTCTGAGGATCGCCGACTCCGCCGGCGCAGATCACGGGAAGCCCAAGGTCGGAGACCTGCGCTAACAGAGCCTCTGGAGACAGATGACCGGCGTGGCCTCCGGCGACGTTGTTGACCGCGATGAGGCCGTGAACGCCGCCCTGAATCGCCTTGAGGGCCCACTTCTTTTCGGTGACGTCGTGGTAGACGACCCCGCCAACCTGAGCGGCCTTGTCGACCACCCACCTCGGGTTTCCAAGTGACGTCACGAAGAATCGGACGCCCTCGTCGAGCGCGATATCCACCCAGCGTTCGAGCCGTTCGCGGTAGATTTTCGACGATTGCTCGATGAGCGCATTCATGCCAAAAGGGCGTGGTGTCAACCCTTTGATCAACCGAAGACCTTCGCGAAAATCGTGTCCGTAGACGTAGGTCATTGAGACCGGTTGGACGATTCCAATGGCTCCGGCGTCCGACGCTGCGGCGACGAGCTCAGGGTTAGAGCAGGGGAACATCGCGCCGCAGATGATGGGGAATTGGACTCCTGCCTGGCGGGTGAAAGCTGTCTCGCGAGTCGTCATGCCGCGTCGGAGTTGGTCAGGATGGTGAAATTGCAGGTACAAAAGGCGTGTTGAGAAAATGTGTTAAAGCACATCATTGTGTCTCTAGTAACACGTTACAAATCAAATCATTGTGGCGATATCACAATTCTTACCAAGCCACTACCAAGCACAAAATCGAACCTTCCGTGGCCTTCCGGACGCCAATCGCTCGCGCGCCGATCATCCTTTCGTCGAGAGGCTGCGGCGCCAGGCAACAAACGTAACGGGGCGGGCCGATGGTCGGCCCGCCCCGTTCGTTTCGTACTCGAGCCACCGACACGATCCACTTACGAGGTTGGCACCGCGACCAGCTTCGTCAGGTACTTGGCGTTGATCACGTTGATCAGGTCGTTCGTAAGGACGACATGCGCTGTCGCCGACGGGTGTACTCCGTCGAGCGAAAAGTACTGCCCAAATATCAGTGTCGTGCTGGCCAGATTTGGGAACGGCGGAATTGCGCCGGTGGTCTTGAGGCCGGCCAACGTCGGGTTCGGATCGTAGTAAGCGAACCCAATGCTGTCTGCCTTTGCCTTGATGTAGGCGTTGTACGCGTTGATCGTGGAAGCCACGGTTGCTTGCTCCGTCACATCCAAAATCCCGTTGTCGCCCGGGTCGACCGCGCCGCCGCCGGCAACCTTCTGGCAGAAGATCGCGCCGCCCTGCGCCGGTGCGCGCGCTGCGATCGCGACGAGATATTGGAAGTTCACCAGTGCCCCAGCCGCTGCGCCGGCGCACGTGATTGGATCGAGTGAGACGGGCCGACCGGCGACTTGGCTCGCGGCTCCCTTGACGGCCGCACTCGCGTCGATGAGCCCGGCCTGGAACATCAGCGGGGCCGCTGCTACCTGAACCACTCCGATCAGTACGCCCTTCACCGTCGGCGCGCCCGCGGTGATCTGGTTGATCATCTTGGAGTAGTTGGCGATAAACGTCGGGACCGTCGTCGCGCCGGCGGGGAACCCGGAAAGTGCCGGCTGCAGAATGTCGTTGTTGCCAACCCAGATGGTCATGAACGTGGGCTTGGCGTCCAGGGCTTTCTGGACCATCGTTTCGCCGCCCAGGAATAACTCGACTAACGGGTTTGCATTCGGACCAACCTGTGCTGTGGGATCCGCGGTGGCGATTCCTGGAACGGCCACGTTGTTCAGCGTGGCGGTGACGCCGCCTGCTACTCTGACCAGGCAGGTGGCGCCCGTGGACCCAGCTCCGACCCGGGCACCAGTGAGGGTGTTGCTGATCGGCGGCGGACATCCCGGCATGTTGAGCGACGGGTAGGCCATGCGCGTCCCCATCTGCCGGGCCAGCAGGACCGGATAGGCCAGTTTCTGGGTTGAATCGTTGATACCGCCCGACTGATAGCCGGCCGTGATGCTGTTCCCCATCGCCACATAACTCTGGAACAGGGGATCCTTGATCGCGGGTCCGAAGACCGGCGGCTCGTTGCCGCAGGCGACCATTGCTCCGGCCGCGCCGAGCAGGAGGGCGCCGCGAACTGCTGCGTGCGTGCGTGACATGCGTTCGTCTCCTGGACGGTTAGAAGTTGGCCTTCAGCGTGAACGAGAAGACGTTCGCCGAGAGCGTGTAGACGCCCGTGTTCATCTGGTCGGCGGTGGCGGTCGTGTTGAGTTTCGTCGTCCGATCGACGATGCGCCCGCGGGCTCCTGGCGTCGCGATGCGCGCGTAGGACGCATCCAACGACCACGTCTTCATGAACGGAATGCCGGCCCCGACCGTGTAGTAGCTGCGATCCTGCTCCGGCAGCAGTGGCGTGACCGTCTCCGGCGGAGCGGCACTGGCCACGCCGACATAGCCGGCGCGAAGCTTCCAGCCATCGGTCGGAATCGTGTATTCGACGCCCAACCGGATGGACGAGGAGTTGTTGTAACCCTCGAGGATCTGCCGGCTGTTGGCGCTCGCCGGTCCGGCGAACGTCACCGGTAGGACGTCGAATCGCTTCCACCCGATCCACGCGTAGTCGCCCTCGAGCAGCCAGTTCCTGTAGCCCGAATAGGCGATGCCCGCCTGGACTTGCGCCGGATGGGTGATCTTCGTGGCCACTTTCTGATTCACGAGCGCGCCGCCGGTTTTGAACTGGCCGGCGACCAGAAGGTCAATGGGCGTGCCCTTCGAAAAAGGTGGGGTGAGGTCGCCGCCGATGACGAGGTTTGTCGGGGTCTGCGTGAACACGGCGTCGGCGTCGTCGTACTTGAACTCGAGCGGCGTCAGGAAACGCGCGCCGAGGCTCCATTCGGGCGTTGGCTGTCCGGAAATCGCGATCTGCGCTCCGTACGCCATCGCGCTGCCATTCAGCTTGACCTGCGCGAATTCGGTTCCGCGAGCTATTCCCAACTGACCGAAGGTTGGGCCGGTCGCCGCGGTGAGCTGATCAGATAGATCGACCGCCTGGATCAACTCCACCGACGAATGGCCAATCACCGGGCCGCCGCCGATCGACCACTTGGGCGTGAGCTGCCAGGCAAACGTGGGTTGAATGTAAAACGTGGCCAGCGCAGCCTTCTGGGCCAGGAACCTCCCGGGAAAGTCCGTGGTCCATTGCGAGGTCAGGCCGTACGGGACGTAGAACCCAAGACCGTACGCCGCCTTGCTCGTGGGCGAGTGATAGCTGATGAATCCGTGCGGAATCACCTTGGTCGGAACGTCGGCATCCCACTTACGGTGGGTCGTGTCCTGAAGGAAGGCGGCTTTGATCGAGATCGCGGCGGCGCCGGCCGAGATGCTCCAACCGCTGAGGGATGTTATCGCGGCCGGGTTCCAATAGACCGCCGATGCGTCGCGGCAGGGTGAAGCGGTAACCGCGTATCCACGAGCAACGGCGCAGGATCCAATCTCGTTCAGGCCGAACGCCTGCGCCGATAACGCGCAGGGTATGCCGAGCGCCGCGGACGACCACAACAACCGCGTGAGACGATAGACCTTCATTCCATCCTCCTGATGCTGGCGCGAGCGATTTCGAGAATCACTCGGCGCGTGAGGCAGTGCCGACTGTCACGTGACCGGCCTGTCGCTCCCCTCGGACCACGTTGCCCGATCCCGGAACGTGAGGAGGGTGAATATATGAAGAAGCAACCGCCGTGTCGCCTCTGGCGAGAGAGACTACACTGCACGTATGTGGCCCGCTAAGAAAGCTATTGGCAATATCGTGGAGCGTTCATGTCCGAAGCGCGAGATACCGTCGACCGCGAAACTGTTCGAATCACGGGGAACGTGACCCCGGACTCCGCTCGCGTGCTGACGGGCGAGGCGGTCGAGTTCGTCGCCCGCCTGCATCGAGAGTTCAATTCCACGCGAGAGCAGCTGTTGGCGCATCGCGCCGACCGGCGCGGGCGATTAGAGAATGGAGAATCGCTGGGCTTTCTGGCCGAGACGGAAAGAGTTCGCGCCGCCGACTGGCGTGTGGCCGGCGCCCCACGCGATCTCGAGGATCGTCGTGTCGAGATCACGGGGCCGACCGATCGCAAGATGATGATCAACGCGCTCAACTCCGGCGCGCGCGTGTTCATGGCGGATCTCGAAGACTCACTGTCACCCACCTGGGAGAATGTGGTTGGCGGTCAGGCGAACCTGACGGATGCCGTGCGGCGCCGGCTCTCCCTCGACGCACCCGACGGAAAGCGCTATCGGCTCAACGACGCCATCGCGACGCTCGTCGTGCGCCCACGCGGCTGGCATCTCGAGGAAGCGCATCTCGAGGTCGACGGTCGTCCCGCGTCGGCGAGCCTCTTCGACTTCGGGCTCTATGTGTTCCACAATGCGCGCGCGCTCATCGACCAAGGCAGCGGACCGTATTTCTATCTGCCCAAGATGGAAAGCCACAGAGAGGCGCGGCTCTGGAACGACGTGTTCGTCTTCGCACAGGACATGTTAGGGATTTCGCGCGGCACTATTCGGGCGACGGTACTGATCGAGACCATCCCCGCCGCGTTCGAGATGGACGAGATCCTCTATGAGTTGAGAGAGCACGCCGCAGGATTGAACGCGGGTCGCTGGGACTATCTGTTCAGCATCATCAAAATGTTCAGGACGCGACCCGGCTCCGTGCTTCCTGACCGCGCGCAGCTGACCATGGCCGTGCCGTTCATGCGCGCCTATTCACAACTACTTGTGAAGACCTGTCACCGTCGGGGCGCGCATGCGATCGGCGGCATGGCGGCGTTCATCCCGAGCCGGCGGGACGCGGACGTCAACACCCGCGCGCTCGCGAGAGTTCGCGAGGACAAGGAGCGCGAGTCGCTCGACGGCTTCGATGGAACGTGGGTCGCGCATCCCGACCTCGTGCCGGTCGCACGCGAAGTATTCGATCGCGCGCTTGGAGCGCGTTCGCATCAGAAGGACAATCTCCGCGACGATGTCCAGGTCGAGGCAGCACAGTTGGTGAACCTCGACGTCGCGGGCGGAGCCGTGACTCTCGCGGGCGTCGAGATGAACGTCGACGTCGCGCTTCAATACATCGAGGCGTGGTTGCGGGGACAGGGCGCCGTAGCAATCCATAATCTCATGGAAGACGCCGCGACGGCGGAGATCTCGCGCTCGCAGCTTTGGCAATGGATTCAAAACGAGACGCCGATTGTCGATGACGGAACAATGAGCGCGCCCGGCTACCGCGCCATTCGAGATCGCGTCCTCGAGTCGCTCCGCGCCGATGGTCGTGCCGATGCGCGCTGGAACGACGCCGCGGCCCTGCTCGACCGTCTCGTGCTTGGCGAGTTCGAGGAGTTTCTCACCGTTCCGGGCTATCGCTTGCTCAGCATCTAGCTCGACACAGAAACTCACCAGGTCGCGGCGTTACGGATTTAGAACAAGGCTCACGTATGCGCGCGCCCGATGCCGAAACGGCGCGTCGAGCGATTCGCCGATGCCGATCACTCCGCGCGCCGACGGCGTTCCCGCCAGTGGAATCGCTCCGATTGACTGTGACCAATCGAGGCCGACGACGCGATGCCAGATCGCGAAGCGTTGGTCAACGCCGGCCGTCGCGCCGGCCCAGAAATACGGCGACAATGGCTGTGCGAGAAGTGTGACGCGATACGCAAACAGGGTGGGCCCAATGGCGCTTCCGGTGGGGAGAACCGGCATGCCGACGCGTTGGGTCAGCTGCGCGCCGTCGAGAAGAGCGGAGGGTCCGCCGCCGAGCGCGAACATCTCGTACGAATCCGCGCCGGCGTTCACACGTCCATAGAGTGCGGTCGCGGCGATAGGAATCGCGCCTGGGCCAGACACTGAGAAGCCGGCGGTCGCGACTCCGCGAGCAAAGTGCGCGTCGAACGATTGGCCGACCGTGACGTTGCCGCCGACCGTTTCGGTGACGTTGATGGCATCGCCGCGCTGAGTCCATGCCGCGGCGCCGTGGCCGAAGACCATCGCGCGCCGGCTGCGTCGCGCGACGTTTTCCAGGCGCGTCTCCCCGCTCGCTCCCGCCTGTGGCAATTCGAATTCATGTATTTGCGCGAGGCCGGCTCCGATGCGGAAGCGCGTGGCCCACGCGTCGTATTGCCGAGTGCCGTCGAGCGAAATTTGGCCTCCGGTCAAACGTGAATCGAGGTTTACGGACGGAGGAACGCCGGACCGAGTCGCGCTCGGACGTTGTTCGGCGCCGAAGGCTTCGAGGCGAATGGACGGTCTGGTACCGCGCCACGTAGCGCTGGCCGCCGCGCCGCGCCAACTGGCCGCGTCGCCAAACGCGACGTTGGCAATCAACTCGCTGCGGGCGATGACGTCGCTGCTGGTCAACGCCAACGCGCCACTGAATCCGTCGGCGTCGGCCTCGGGCTGCGGAATCCAGCGAAAGAGTCGCGAAGTCAGCCCGAACGAGCGAGGTGCCGATGTCGCGTTCTCGGCGAACTCTGTGAGTCGTGTTGGGGCGAGCGGCATTGCCGGAATGTCTGATGTGTCGCGCGACGCTTGCGTCGCGATCGCTCCGAACGGCGCCCGTGACACGCGACGCACGTCGTATCCGCGGGATTGCAGCGAGAGAAACCAGATGGTGCCATCGACGGAGTTCGGGGCCGGGGCGACCGCCGCGCCGGTCAACCATGTGAGCGGCCGCGTCGTGTTCTGTTTGAGATCGATCGATTGCAGATTTGGAATACCGTCTCCGTCCCACACGGCAACGAGCGTTGTCGAATCGATCCATTCGCCGTCGTACACGTTCCCGCTCAGAGGCCCGGCGGGTGACAAGTGCGGCGACGACAAATTGCCGATCGCGAGGCGCCAACCGCGTCCTTCGTGAACTGAGACGAGCAATCGACCACCGTCGGGCGAGACGCGGGGCCTGTAGAACGACCGCGTCGGACTCCCCGGAAGCAACGTGGTATAGGATCCGTCGATGAGATTCACCGCAACGACGTCACACCACCCGCCGTGGCAGCGCGTCGCAATCGCGCTGCGTCCATCGGGACGTGGATCAGCGTCGCGTATCGACGCGCCGTGCGTGATGCGACGAACGCCGCCGTGGTCCGGGCTCCAGAGATACAGATCCGGTCGAAGCGACCCGTCGCCCTGCGCCGTGTTTCGCCAAAGAAGGACGCGACCGTCTCGAAGAAAGCGCGGAGATGCGTACGATCCGCCGCCCCGTGCACGCAGGGTCGCGATCTGCTTCTTTGGTGGCGGATAGATCGGCTTCGCCGGAACATCCTCGGGGTCTCGTCGGAGCATCGCCGAATCTCGGCGTGCTTTGCCGGTGTCCGGCTCGAGCGCGGTACTCCAAACCACGACGCGCGACGGCGCAGTAGCCGAGCGAAGCACCAGCGCCGCGCGCGTGCCGTCGTGCGAGATGGAGGGATCTCCGGTCTCCCATGCCAGTCTTTGAACGACTATACTCGTATCTGGACCCGACGCCGCGCGCATCTTGCGCTGCACGTCGAGGGCCTTGCCGGTCAGCTCGGCGCTGAACCGCCCATACAATGCTCGCGCGCTCTCGCCGAACACGCCGCTGAACGCCTCGTCGAAGCTTCGGTCCTGCCGCGCAGTCAGTCGCCGCCACGTCTGGACGAGGCTCGAATCCCCCTTTCGCTCGACGAGCCATTCGAGAAAGGCAGACCCCGCGAGATAGGCGAATTCGCCGCCTTCGTATCCTCCGCCGGAATCGAGCTGCTCGTAGCGGGGCAATTGTCCTTCGAGCGCCCACTGCCGGAGAAACGAAGCTCGCCACGCGCCGTGTGGTCGTCCCGACCCGCTGACGCTTCCTTCAACCAACGTTGCGTAGCCCTCGATCACCCATCGGGGCGCACGGATCGCGACCGGTCCAAGATCCACCGGAAGCGCCTGCCACAGCAATCGCGTGAGCGTGTTGCGCGACGGCCGCGTCAAATGCGCGATGTGTGTGAATTCGTGGGACAGGAGCATCTCGCCCCAGTTTTGGAACTCTCCGATGTCGTCGCGGGGATTTGGCGGCGTTGCCCACAGGTTGATCAGCGGCTGGTTGAGAAACGGCCACGCCGAACCATTCGGCACCTGATACGGATCGTCCACGACAATCTGCGTCTTCGCGGCCGGCGCCTGGCCCACCGTGCGCGCCACCGCGGAATCGATCGCCTCGGCGCGCGACGCCACGGCGCGCGTCCAGTCCTCGAGATCAGCGGGATAGTGAAAAACGAAGTGCGCCGTCTCGACCGTCCGCCAATCGAGCCACGCTCGCACGGCGAACTGTCCATGTAATGTCGATGGGACCGAGATCGCCAAGACCGCAGCGGCTCGCAGGACCCGGCGCAAAAAAAGGACGGGGAAGATCCCCGTCCCTGCCGTCATCCGCATGCGCAACACTCCGTGCGCGAGAAACCTGCGCTCGTCAGACTTGTGCGTTGCGCCGGCCACCCACGCGATCCATCAACCATGTTGCGGGAATGATGAAGAGGGGCGTCAGGAAAAAGCCGAGCAGTGTGTTCAGCCAAATCAGCGCGATGTAGAAGCAGCCGAGGCCGAGGCTGACCCAAAGAGTTCCGAGCGGACCGTGAGTTTCCAAGCGAGCGCCCCCGAGAGGTGTTGGTCGAACGCGATAAGTATAGCCAAGGCGATTCGCCCGTTCCAGGGCCGGTGCGGCCCAAGGCGGTCGGCTATCTTCTCCCAATGACGGCACGCGACAGGACGTCGGTTCGCCGAGCGGTGCGAGCGGCCCTCGATGGCGGGGGAACGCAGGGGCGGTTTGTGCTCGCTGTGTCGGGTGGCGTCGATTCCATGGTGCTGCTCGATGCTGTCGCCGGCGCGATTCCAGCGGAACGATTGACCGTGGCGACTTTTGACCACGGGACTGGGCCGGCCGCGACGTCTGCACGCGCGTTGGTCGAAGAGCGCGCGATGGCAATCGGGATCGAGTGCGCGGCCGCTCGGGCCGACCGAGTGCTGTCGAGCGAGGCGGAGTTGCGCGGCGCTCGATGGGAATTTCTCCAACGGGTCGCCAGCGATCGCGATGCGGAGGTCTGCACCGCGCATACGGCGGACGATCAGGTGGAGACCGTCCTCATGCGAGTCCTTCGTGGCGCCGGCGCGCGCGGCTTGGCAGGCCTTTACGCCGACGGTACCGTCGTGCGGCCACTCCTCCAAATTGGTCGGGCTGACGTCCTCCGCTACGCGCGGGCTCGCGGGGTGGAGTGGCTCGAAGATCCATCAAATCAGTCGCCGCGGTACCTCCGGAATCGTGTGCGTCGAGACCTGCTACCCGCGATGCGTCGGGTGCGTCCGTCCATCGACGGTGATCTCCTGGTCCTGGCGAGGCAGGCCGCAGAATGGCGCCGCGAGACGGAAGCGCTTGTCGACAGAGCGATCGATCTTCGCGAGCGTTCTGCCGGCAAAGGGTTGGACATTTCCGTCGCGTCGCTCAGACACTATTCTGACGCCGGGCTGTGCGTTATTTGGCCAGTCGTCGCGGCTCGCGTCGGGCTCGTTCTGGATCGTCGCGGAACCAGTCGGGCGGTCGAGTTCACCAGGTTGGGCGGGGTCGGCCGGCGGATCCAAGTCTCGGGTGGCTGGGAGGTGGTTCGCTCGCGTGACGCGCTGGAACTTCGTGCGTCGGCTCAAAAGGAGCCAACCCCGGCGGAGTTGGAGTTGTCGAACAGAACAGAATGGGGCGAATGGTCGTTTCACCCGGCGAACGACGAGAGTGGAAACGTAGGCGATGGATCGTGGTCGTCCTGGTTGCCGACGGATCGTCCGCTGGTGGTGCGACGCTGGCAACCCGGGGACACGATGGCGCGCCGAACGGGCGCCACACCGCAGAAAGTCAAAAGAATTTTGTCGGACGCCGGTGTCACCGGACACCAACGGGCTCATTGGCCCGTAGTACTGACTGGGGATCAGATCGTCTGGATTCCGGGCGTCTGCCGCGGAGGCGCGACGACTGACCGGTCTGGTCGACCGGGGTTATCTTTCATTTGTGACTACGTCAACCGCTGATCCGCGACTGTTGGGGCGTGCCGTCCGACGGATCGTCTATAGTAAGGAACAAATCGCCGAGCGCGTCGTGGAGCTTGGGGCGGAGATCACCCGGGAGTATCCGGACGGCGAATTGTTGGTGCTCGGGCTCTTGAAGGGGAGTTTTATCTTTCTCAGTGATTTGGTTCGTGAGATCGGGCGCCCCTTGCAGGTCGACTTTCTCGTGGCATCGAGTTATGGAGACGCGACCGAATCGAGTGGCAACGTTCGCCTCTTGTACGATCCGGAAACCGAACTCGAGGGAAAGCACATTCTTCTCGTTGAAGACATCGTTGACACCGGTCGTACGCTGAGTCGGCTCATGGACTTGCTCCAGGCACGGAAACCGCGTTCGTTGGAGATATGCGCGTTGCTGCATAAGCGAATGGCGACCGAATTGCTGCACCCCGCCCGATTCATCGGGTTTGATGCACCCAATGAGTTCCTGGTGGGGTATGGGTTGGATCACGCGGAGAACTTCCGGCACATTCCGTACATAGCGAGCTTGCAGTAATGCCTGTTCAAATGCCTCCCAAAAACAAGAAAGAATTCAGCTGGGGACGCTTCTCGAAGACGCTGTCCTTCTGGATTCTCATTCTGCTCATCCCGCTCGTCCTCATCCAGCTGACTGGAGCGAAGACGGAAGCCTCGAAGCAGATTACGTACACGCAGTATCGCGAAGCGCTCGAGCACGACAACATCGCCAAGGTGACGATCGTTGCCGGCAAGACGGTGATCGGTCGCTTCAAACAGCCGGAGAACATCGGCGCGACCGACGTCAAGAATTTCAGCGTCCGTCTTCCGGTCGAAAACTCCGAGCACGAGGTCGACGCGCTGAACGCCAAGGGCGTTGCCATCGACGCGAAGGATGCCAGCGTCTCTGTAACGGGGTGGATCCTCAACTTCGTGCCGTGGTTGCTGCTCATCGGTTTCTACCTGTTCCTGTTCAAGCAGATGCAGGCGGGCGGAGCCAAGGCGTTCTCCTTCGGTAAATCGAAGGCGAAACTGCTCACCGGCGACACGCCCAAGATCACGTTCGCTGACGTCGCGGGCGCCGATGAAGCCAAGCAAGAGCTGCAGGAGATCATCGAGTTCCTGCGCGATCCCCAGAAGTTCACGAAGCTCGGCGGCCGTCTCCCCAAGGGCGCATTGCTCGTTGGCCCCCCGGGAACGGGAAAGACGCTGCTCGCCAAGGCTGTGGCCGGCGAGGCCAATCGACCGTTCTTCTCGATGTCGGGTTCCGACTTCGTTGAGATGTTCGTTGGCGTTGGCGCCAGCCGCGTTCGTGATTTGTTCGAACAGGGCAAGGCGCACGCGCCGTGCATCATCTTCATCGACGAAATCGACGCCGTCGGTCGTCACCGCGGCGCCGGGTTGGGCGGCGGACATGACGAGCGTGAGCAAACGCTCAATCAGCTGCTCGTTGAAATGGACGGGTTCGAGTCGAACGACGGCGTCATTCTCATTGCCGCCACGAACCGTCCCGACGTATTGGATCCCGCGCTGCTGCGCCCCGGCCGTTTCGACCGACAGATCGTCGTCGACGCACCGGACCTCCGCGGCCGCGAAGGTATTCTCAAGGTGCATCTGCGGAACAAGCCGATCGCCGACGATGTCGACATCACCACGCTTGCCCGCGGTACTCCGGGTATGGCGGGTGCCGATCTCGCCAATCTTGTGAATGAAGCGGCGCTGCTCGCCGTTCGTGTTGGCCATGAGAAGATCTACATGGTCGATCTGGAGGACGCGAAGGACAAAGTCATGCTCGGCGCCGAACGGAAGTCCATGGTCATGAAGGACGAAGAGCGGCGTCTCACCGCGTATCACGAGGCAGGTCACGCCATTTGCGCTATGCGGGTCAAGGGCAACGATCCGCTGCACAAAGTAACGATCGTCCCACGGGGACGCGCGCTCGGCCTTGCGTTCACGCTGCCCGAGGATGACCGAGTATCGGTCACGCGCGAGCAGTTGGAAGCGGTGCTCGTGATGTCGTACGGCGGACGCGTCTCCGAAGAATTGATTTTCGGACACGATCGCGTGACGACGGGCGCGGCGAGCGACATTCAGAAGGCGACGGCGATTGCTCGCCGGTATGTGACGCAGTGGGGTCTGTCCGACGCGATCGGCCCGATTCTCGTGGGCGACAACGAGCAGGAACTCTTCCTCGGCCGTGAGATTCAGCACCGTCGCGAAGTCTCCGAGCAAACGGCGCAACTCGTCGACGCTGAAGTGAAGCGCGTGATCGACAATGCCTACGAGCGTGCCCGGACGACGCTGCAGGCGAACCTCACGCTGCTGCATCAGGTGGCCGCGGCGCTGCTCGAGCGCGAGACGTTGACGCGCGACGACATCGAGATTCTCTCGCGCGGCGATTCGTTGCCGCCGCGCACTTCGGGTGCGCCGCCGACGGCCGCGTCACCAGTACTTCAGCCCATTCTCGAACCGAAGCGTAGCAGCCCACCACTGTTGGGCGGACCGGAGCCGAGCCCGGCTTGAGTTGGTGCATGGCGTGGCGTGAAGAGGGGAGCCCGAACGGGCTCCCCTCTTTTTGGTTCTATGGCGGCGCGCGCGAACACCCTCGTGCGTGAGTACTTTTCTCCACCATGCACTGGCGTCATGCGACGGGAATCATTTCGCTCGACCGACCGCGCATTCTCGGAATCGTGAATGTCACGCCGGACAGTTTCAGTGACGGCGGTCGGCTGCGCTCGATCGACGACGCGCGCCGCCATGTCGATCGACTGGCCGAGGAAGGCGCCGACGTCATCGACGTCGGTGGAGAGTCCACACGGCCACAGGGCGCGACGGTCGTGGACGTCGACGAAGAACTACGCCGCGTCGTTCCCGTCATTGCCGCCGTGGTGCGAGACCATCCAGGCCTTCCCGTCTCGGTCGACACGGTCAAGTCGCGCGTCGCGCACGACGCCCTGGGCGCGGGCGCGTCAATCGTGAACGACGTCTCGGGGTTCCGACTCGACGCAGACATGCCCGCGACGTGCGCCCGGGCGCGAGCCGGTGTGATCTTGATGCATTCGCGCGGCGACGTGCAGGACATGGCGACGTTCGTCCACGCAACGTACGGGGCCGACGTCGTTGGCGATGTCATTGCGGAGTTGGATGCGTGCGTCGACGTGGCGCGGCGCGCCGGCATTGCCGACGCATGCATCGTGATCGATCCGGGGATCGGCTTTTCGAAACGCGGCGAACACTCGGTCGCGGTGCTCGGCCAATTGACGCGTGTGGTGGCGTTGGGGCATCCGGTGCTCATCGGTGCATCGCGCAAGCGATTCATCGGCGAGATCACCGCGGTCGCGACGCCGGCGGACCGGATGGCCGGAACGATCGGCGCCAATGTCGCGGCGCTCGAGCGCGGTGCGCGCCTCTTCCGCGTTCACGACGTGAAGGCGTCGCGTGAGGCGCTCGACGTTGCGTGGGCGATTCATCGGGCCGGGGCCCGGGTTTCGTGAGCATTCTCGAACAGTGACGGCGCGCCGGGCGGCGTGGCTGGCAGGGGCGATCTTGCTCGCCGTGTATGTGGCCACGCTCGCGCCAAGCGTGACATTCTGGGACGCGGGCGAATTCATTGCGGCAGCCCACGCGCTCGGCATTCCGCATCCTCCCGGCACGCCGTTGTTTATCGTAGTGCTGAACGCGTGGGCACGCGTGTGGTGGTTTCTCCCGTTCGCTACGGCGACCAATCTGTTTTCGGCGACATGCACAGCGGCGGCGGGCGCACTCTCAGCGCTTTGGATTTCGCGGGCAACGAAACTGCCCTGGGTTGCCGTGGCAGGCGCGATCGCGGCGGGCGCGATGACATCGGTATGGCAGAACGCAACCGAGACCGAAGTCTACGCGGCGTCGCTGGCGCTATCGATCGCGGCCATCGCCGCCGCCGATCTGGCGGGACGATCAGGAGAGCGCCGTTGGGTTGTGCTGTCCGCGTATCTGCTCGCGCTTGCGGTTCCGCTGCATTTGAGCGCGTTGGTGGCGGCTCCTGTTGTCATCTTGCTCGCTGCCGAGCAGGCCAGCGGCGAATTTGATTGGGGCTCAGCACTCATGCTGACCGGCGTAATGTTGAGTGTTGTCGGTGTGAGCCGCCTCTCCGCGGCTTTCGTTGTTGGCGGCGTTGCGATGACAGTTGCGAGCCGCTGGATCTCCGTCGGATCGACTCGACGCGTCGAGGTTGGGACGATCGCGTTGTCGCTTGGCGCGGTTGCCGTGGCGCTGTCGGCGTTGATGTTTCTCATATTACGAGCGAAACACGATCCAGCCATCAATCAGGGGAATCCCGTCACGATCAGTCAGCTCGCGTATGTCGTTGGCCGGCGTCAGTACGACGTCGCGGGAATGTGGCCGCGGCAGGCGCCGATCTGGCTACAGTTTGCCAACTGGTTCGAGTATGCCGACTGGCAGTTTGCGCTCTCATTTGCGCCAACGGTGATTCCGGGAGTCGCGCGCGTCTGCGCCACCATTTTGTTTGGAGCGTTGGGTTTGGTGGGCGCGAGTTGGCAGCGCGCGCACGACCCAAGAAGCTGGCGTGCGCTCGCGCTGTTGTTCCTGTGCGGGACGATCGGCGTTGGGGCGTACCTCAACCTGAAGGCCGGCGCTTCATTTGCCTGGAACTTCGTTCCTTTGGCGGCGCGGCATGAGGCCCGTGACCGCGACTACTTTTTTGTTCTTGGTTTTTGGGCGTGGGGCTTATTGGCCGGCATGGGTGCGATGGCGATTGCGCGCCGACTTCGTTGGCCCGTGGTCGTCGGTCTTGCGATCGCCGCCTTGCCGATCGCCCTCAACTGGAGCGCCGTGAGCCGGCGGGTCGAACCGGAGGCGAGCCTCCCGCGAGAGGTCGCGCATGCGCTGCTCCGCTCGCTCCCGTCGCGCGCCGTCTTGTTCGTTGCCGGTGACAACGACACCTATCCATTGTGGTACGCTCAGCAGGTGGAGGGTGAGCGGCGCGATGTCACGGTCGTGACGCTGCCATTGCTCGCGGCTCCGTGGTACGCCGAGGAGTTCGTGAGACGGGCGAGGTTATTGGGTCCCGACCGAACCGGCGGTCCGCTCGCGCTGGCGGGTCGAATCGCTGATGGCGCCGAGCGGGCGGGGCGCCCTGTCGCAGTTTCGTTGACGGTGACTCCCGCTGATCGTAACCAATTAAAACGCATCTGGACGGTGGTTGGACTGTCGGCCATTGCCGATGGTGGGGGCCGATCGGATGCTAACTCTTCAGCAGCGATCACGGCGGTCATTCGCGTGGACTCCGTTGCGACCCGCGCTGCTGAGACCGACGTTGCCCGCTGGCTCGCTGGTCGCACGCCGCACCCATCGCTCGACCCGGTTCACGAGTACTTCATGAGCGTCCTGGCGTGCCCAAGCTTAGCCCTCGAACGACGGCCGTCGCCCGCTCAACTCGCCTCAGCCGACTCTATTTGCAACTTGACGCTGCGTTAGACGGCAACGGCCCTTCCGGCGATTGCTACGTTATCCGCAGCTTCGTTTCGCAGGCTTCCCAGAGGGGTGTTTCTCGCCCGTTTCTCCTCTGCCAGAAAATACCGGGAGACCCTAGTTGAATCGCTCCGTAACCTCCGGTAAGTTGCTACGTTATGCCGTTTCCTGACCTTCCGGACAGGCTACAGGACGTGCGCGACCGAATCGCTGCCGCGGTACGCCGCGGTGGTCATGCCCAGACGGTGACAATCGTCGCGGTGACCAAGACCCACGGGGCGGATGCTGTGCAAGCGGCGTGGGACGCTGGGCTTGGCGACGTCGGAGAGAACCGGGTTCAGGAAGCGGTTCCGAAAATGGACACAGTCTCGGCGCCCGTGCGGTGGCATCTGATCGGACATCTGCAGCGGAACAAGGTGAAAGCCCTGGCCAGGTTTGAGCTCCTCCACTCCCTGGACAGCACCCGACTTGCTGACGCTGTGAACGAAGTCGGCGTCGCCGCGGAACACCCCGTCAACGCGCTTGCGCAGGTCAACGTCGTTGGGGAAGAGAGCAAGGGAGGATTTTCCCGGGACCAATGGCCTGCCGAAGCCGCACGGTTGCGCGGACTGGCAGGAATTCGTGTGCGTGGAGTGATGACGATGGCGCCTTTGGACGCCGACGAACGCACGCTGCGCCTGACATTCGCCGGAGCCCGTGACGCGCGCGATGCGTTTCGCGCGGCCGGCCACGAAGCAACGGAGTTGTCGATGGGCATGTCGAATGACTACGAGGTCGCGGTCGAGGAGGGCGCCACGATCGTCCGCCTCGGAACGATTTTCTTCGGAGCGAGATCCGCATGATCGACGAGACGTTTCATCTCACGCCGCTCGACGTGCGCCGCTACGAGTTCGGCAAGGCGTTGCGCGGCTACGACCCCGAGCGGGTCAATCAGTTTCGCGAGCAGGTCGCCGAAGAGCTCGAGCGCTTGGCCCGGCTGAATCAGGATCTCGACGCCAAGACGCGGGCGTTCCATGAACAGCTCCGCGCGTTTCGTGAGCGCGACAAGGCGATCAACGAAGCCCTGGTCTCCGCGCAGCAGCTCCGCGGCGAAATCCGAGAGCAGGCGGAAAAGGAAGCGCAGCTCATCCTGCGCGAGGCACGAGCCGACGCTGAGCGCATCGTTGAAGAAGCGCGCGGCGACATCCGCCGGATCGAAGATCAGCGCTCGTCGCTCGACCGTGGGCGCCGGGCGTATCTCGCGCACATGCGCCTGCTCACGGAGCGACAGCTTTCGGAGATCGCGGCTGCCGAGCAGCCGACTATGGCCGATCCACCGCTCGGTGCGGTCGTGGATTCGTCTCCCGAGTGGATGGGGTCACTCGTCAAGGAATGAGCACAGCGACGTTGATGTTCTCTGAGGTGCGCAGTGACGTGCCGAACCCGCACACGTGCGAGGCTGCCGACGCGGCCGCGGAGATCGTGCGCGCACGGTTCGGCCAGCGGCCCGACGTGGCGATCATCCTCGGCACTGGTCTGGGCGCGCTCGCGTCGGAGATCGACGCCGACGCGGTGATCGAGTACGCCGATATCCCGGGCTTTCCGCCGTCAACGGTGGAGTCGCACTCCGGCCGGCTGCTCTGCGGCCGGCTCGGCGGCAAAGTCGTCATCGCGATGCAGGGACGTCTCCATCGGTACGAGGGGTATTCGCTGCAGCAGGTCACGTTCCCCGTTCGTGTGATGCACGCGCTCGGCGCGCGAACGCTCATCGTGTCGAACGCCTGCGGCGGGCTGAATCCGCTCTGGTCGGCCGGCGATCTCATGCTGATGGCCGATCACATCAATTGTCTCGGCGACAACCCGCTCGTCGGTCCGAACGACGAGCGGCTCGGGGTGCGCTTTCCAGATCTCTCATCGGCGTACGATGCATCGCTGCGTGCCATTGCCCGCGCGGTCGCCATAGAGCGCCAGATTGTGCTGCGTGAAGGCGTGTACGTTGCGGTTGCCGGTCCCAACCTGGAGACGCGCGCCGAGTATCGGTTTCTTCGCGCGATCGGTGCGGACGTCGTGGGAATGTCGACGGTGCCCGAAGTGCTCGTCGCCGTGCACGCCGGAATGCGTGTGCTCGGTCTTTCCATCATCACCGACATATGTCTGCCCGACGCGCTCGAACCGGCGACCGTCGAGCGCATCATCGCGGTCGCGAATCGAGCGGAGCCAAACTTGACCGCCGTGGTCCGCGGCGTGCTGGAACGGCTATGACCGCGCCGAGCGTGACGCGCTATCGGCTCCTCGCGCCGGATCGGCCGGCGAATGACCTGGAGCTGGAGCTCCTCGCGACGTGGGAGAGCGAGGATCTGTTTCAGCAGACGATCACCGCGCGCGCGAACGAGGGCGCGCCGAGATTCGTGTTCTTTGAAGGCCCGCCGACGGCGAACGGCAAGCCGGGGATCCATCACGTCTTCGCCCGGACCATCAAGGATCTCTTCTGCCGGCACCGGGCCATGAAGGGGTTTCTCGTGTCGCGCAAGGCGGGTTGGGATACGCACGGTCTTCCCGTCGAGATCGAGGTCGAAAAGCAGCTCGGCATCAGCGGCAAGCAGCAGATCGAAGCGCTCGGCGTCGCCGAGTTCAACCGACTCTGTCGCGAGAGCGTCTTCAAGTACCGAGAGGAATGGCAGCGCCTGAGTGCGCGCATGGGCTACTGGCTCGACTACGACAACCCATACGCGACGTACACGAACGAGTATGTGGAGAGCGTCTGGTGGGCGCTCAAGACGTTGTTCACCAAGAACCTGTTATTTCGCGGGCACAAGATCCTTCCGTACTGTCCACGCTGCGGGACCGCGTTGTCGAGCCACGAAGTGGCCCTGGGCTACAAGGAGGTCGATGACCCGAGCGTCTACATCGCGCTCGATCTGGTCGACGACACGCCGGCGGAGTCGCGGCGCGATGCGACCCTGCATCCGCCCGTGGAGCGCCGCATCCTCGTGTGGACGACCACGCCGTGGACCCTGGTATCGAACACCGCGCTCGCCGTTCACCCCGAGCTCGAGTACGTGGAGTTTGTCCGGCGCGAAGAGAACAAGGATAAGAAAACGCTCATCCTCGCCGAGTCGAGGGTGCGCGCCGTGCTGGGCGAGGACTACGAGACGCGATGGGAGATGGTTCGGCGGCTGCGGGGTGCGGATCTCGTGGGCCGGCGGTATCGGCGGCCGATCGACTGGCTCGAGTATCCGGAGGGAACGGAGCACGAGATCATCGTCGGCGAGGATTTCGTGTCGGCGGACGACGGCAGCGGCGTAGTGCACATGTCGCCGGCCTTCGGCGCCGACGACTACGCCGCCGGAAAACGGCACAACCTGGCGTTTCTGCAGCCTATCGACGCGCGCGGCCAATTCCCGGCGTCGCTGCCGCTCGTCGGCGGACTGTTCGTCAAGGACGCCGATCCGCTGTTGATCGAGGAGCTGAAGCGGCGCGGCGTGTTGTGGAAGGCCGGCCGCATGATGCACCAATACCCCCACTGCTGGCGCTGCGGCACGCCGTTGCTGTACTACGCGCGCACGTCGTGGTTCGTGCGGACGACCGGCTTTCGCGACGCGATGCTGGCGCGCAACGCGCGCGTCCGCTGGCAGCCGGAGGCCACGGGAGAGCGGCGGTTCGCCGAGTGGCTCAAGGGGAACATCGACTGGGCGATTTCGCGCGATCGGTATTGGGGCACGCCGCTGCCGGTGTGGATGTGCGATGGCGACGCGTCGCACGTCGAGTGCGTGGGCAGCTTCGCCGAGCTCGGCGAGCGTGTCAACGCGCCCCTTCCGCACGACTTCGATCCGCACAAGCCGCATGTCGATCACTATTCGTGGAAGTGCCGAGTGCCTGGCTGTGCCGGCACGATGCGGCGGACGCCGGAGGTGATTGACGCCTGGTTCGATTCGGGATCGATGCCGTTCGCGCAATGGCACTATCCGTTCGAGAACCGTGACAAGTTCGAAGCGGAGTACCCGGCCGATTTCATCGCTGAAGGGATCGACCAGACGCGCGGATGGTTTTACTCGTTGCTAGCGATCGCGACGGGACTGGGCGATGCGCTCCCGAACAACAGCGATAGGTCGTCGGCTGCGCCGTATCGCGCCGTGGTCGTGAACGACCAGCTGCTCGATGCGGAAGGGCTCAAGATGTCCAAGAGCCGCGGGAACATCGTGGAGCCGTGGGCCGTGATGGCGAAGCACGGCATCGATGTCGTGCGCCTGTTCTTTGTGGCGTCGAGCAACGTGTGGATGCCGCGCGCGTTCGACGAACAGGTGATTCAGGATCAGTCGGGCCGATTCCTTCGCACGTTCAAGAACGTGTACACGGGGATCTTTGCGCAGTACGCGAACTTTGGGTGGTCGCCGTCCGATCGCGATCCCGTGCTCGCCGATCGGCCGGTCATCGATCGGTGGCTGGTCAGCCGTCTGGCCGGCCTGGAGCGAACGGTGGATGAGGCGTTCGAGGACTACGACGCCACGACCGCGGCCCGCGCGATCATCGAGTTCGTGGACGACGATCTGGCGAATTGGTATGTTCGCCTCAATCGCGGGCGCTTTTACGATGTGGATGCCGACGACAACCGCGCGGCGTTCGCGACCCTGCACGAGGTGCTCGTTTCGATCTGCCGACTGTTGGCGCCGATCGCACCGTTTGTAAGCGACTGGGTGCATCGCGAGCTGACCGGCGAGTCGGTCCACCTGGCGCCATTTGTCATCGAGCGGCCCGGCGCGGTCGACCCGGCACTCGACGGCGCGATGCATGCTATCCGGACGCTGGCTCGTCTTGGGAGGGCGGCGCGAGAAGAGGTGGGAATCAAGGTTCGGCAACCGTTGGCCCGGCTGATCTGTGTTGCGCCAGGCATCAGTGAGGCGGCGCTGGCGCCCATGATTTCTCTTCTGGCGGCGGAACTAAACGTCAAGTTGGTGGAGTTTGCCAGCTCCGGAGATGCACTCGTCACACTGGAAGCGAAACCGAACTTCCGGGCGCTCGGTAAGAAGTTTGGCAAGAAGACGCCGCTGGCGGCGCAGGCTGTTGCGACGTTTGGCAGTGATCACTTACGTGCGTTTCTGCACGGAGAGCCGTTGGTCGTTAGCGTTGAGGGGGAATCGCACGAGCTCGGTGCCGACGATTTGACCATCGTCCGCCGAGCCTCAGGCAGTCTCTCGGTGCAGGAAGAGGGTGGGTTCTTCGTCGCGATCGATCCGGCCATCACGCCGGAGCTGAAACGTGAAGGACATGCCCGAGAAGTCATCAGCCGGGTACAACGTCTGCGAAAGGAGTCTGGGTTTGCAGTCGGCGACCGAATCCACCTGACCGTGACGGGAGGACCGGACGTGCGGGCTGTGATCGATGCGCACGGTACGTGGATCGCGGATGAGGTGTTGGCGGCCGAGCTCATATTTGTGAGCGACGGCGAGTCGAAGGGGAAGGACGTGCAAGCGATTGATCTCGACGGGATCACGGCCTACGTGGCCATCACCAGGATAGAGTAGCAATGGCGACGACCAATAGCGCGAAGAAGCCGAAGGGCATGAACAAGAAGTCGCTGCAACACTTTGAAAAGCGGTTGCTCGATGAACGCAAGCGTGTGCTCAAGGAGCTCGGCCGCGCTGACGAAGCGTTTGGCGCCACGCCGCAGTCGGCGGACGGCGATTTGAGTAGCTATTCGTTCCACATGGCCGATCAAGGGACGGACGCCATGGAGCGCGAGAAAGCATTTCTCTTCGCGAGCCAGGAAGGCCGGTTTTTGTGGCACATTGATGAGGCCCTCCGTCGTCTGTATCGGTCGCCGGAGACGTTCGGCAAATGTCACCAGTGCGGGAATGAGATCGCGTACGAGCGGTTGGACGCACTTCCGCACGCTCGCTACTGCATCGACTGCAAGCAGCGCGAAGAAGATGCAAAGAAGTAACTCGGGGCTTTTTTGGCCCGTGTTGGTGATGGTGGCCGCGATCGACTTTTGTACAAAGGCGCTCGCGGTCACTCAGTTGATCCCGCAGCGACTGCCGCGGGATGTGTATGGCGAGTGGATACGATTCACGCTCGTTCGGAATCCGGGTGCGGCGTTTGGTCTCAACGTCGGGCCGCACTCGCGGTGGATTTTCATGGTGCTGACGATTGTCGCGCTGATCATTCTGAGCCGGCTATACGTGGCCACGCGTCAGGGTGATTTCGTGCGGACGCTTTCGCTGGCGCTCGTCTGCGGTGGAGCCGTGGGCAATCTCATCGACCGCATCAAACAGCCGGGAAGTGTCGTCGACTTCATCGACATTGGGTTCGGCGATTCCCGCTGGCCGACGTTCAACGTCGCCGACATGGCGGTGAGTCTGGGCGCGTTTCTGCTGGCGTGGGTGCTGTGGGGAGAGGATACCGAACGTGAGCCGCTGTCGGTCCCCGCCGCGGCCGGCGTACCGGGTGATTCCCGAAAACTTTCGTAGAGCAAACGCACAGCATGAGCCCGTTAAGCAAGAACGGCCGCGTGTTTTGGCCCGCGGCCGTCATTGTCATCATCCTCGACGTCATCACGAAGGCGCTCGCGGTGCGATACCTCGTGCCGTTCCACACGCAGCACGTCGTTGGGAACACCGTCCGCCTCACGCTCGCGTACAACCCGTATGCGGCGTTCAGCATGTCGTTGGGGCACAACTCGCGGTACTTCTTCGGCGCGTTTGCCGTGATCGCGCTCGTGATTCTGTGGCGAATGCATCGGACAGGCGAGCCGGGCGACACCGTCCGCTCTTTAGCGCTCGGACTGGCGTGGGGCGGCGCCGCGGGCAATTTGCTCGACCGGTTTTCCCGGCCGCGCGGTGTGGTCGATTTCATTGACATCGGCGTCGGGGACATTCGTTTTTGGACCTTCAATGTGGCCGACTCGGCCGTGACTGTGGGCGCGCTCTTGCTGGCATGGGTACTCTGGAAAGAGGACCGTCGAGCGCTAGCCATCGCGGCGGCGGAGGCAGCGGCTCGGGACTGACCCCAGGCCGCCGGCCATTGTAGCTCAGGACGGCCTGCTCCAGCACACGCGTCGCACGCTGTCCCTTGTCGGAGAAACTCCGCGGGCGCGGAGGTCCGACTGCGTATAACTAGAAACAAATCAATGACTTCTCATGAGTTCGTCGCTCCCGAGGACGCTCCGCGGCTCGATGTATTGGTCGCGTCCTCACTCGATGTGTCGCGCAATCAGGCCGCGACACTGATCGCCAATGGTCATGTCCTGGTGGCCGGGCGGCGGGAAAAGGCGAGCTACAAGGCGGAACCGGGCGAAGCCGTCACCGTCGAAGTTCAGCCCAGCCCATCGCGTGCGATCGTCGGTGAGGAGATCGATCTCAAGATCGCGTACGAGGATGATGACGTGCTGGTGGTGGACAAGGCGGCGGGGATGGTCGTCCATCCCGCGCCGGGAAACTGGTCGGGGACCCTCGTAAATGCTCTCAAGGGCCGCGGCGCTCAGCTATCGGCCTCTGACGATGAGAGCCGCGAGGGGATCGTGCATCGGCTGGACAAGGAGACGTCGGGCCTGTTGCTGGTCGCGAAGTCCGATCGCGCGCACCGGGTGCTTGGAGCGGCTCTCCAGGCCCGAAAGATCGTTCGGCGGTATGCTGCCCTTTCCTGGGGGCATTTGACCGAGGACCGTCTCACCGTCGAGAAGCCGATTGCCCGCGATCCGCGAGACCGAAAGCGCATGGCAGTCGTCAGTACCG